>PXYV01000034.1 GCA_003023745.1 Sulfobacillus acidophilus
TAGGAATGGATTCTCGGCGATTTGTTCAGATCCCGTCCGGATAGCCGAAGGTCTCATCACTCACGGCACTCTTACTAAGGGTGCGAAAGGTGAGTCCATGAGTTCTGCAAGTCTTACGCAGTCGTCGGATAGGGTTGTCGGCTCCACCTCAGAGATCACCGTGACAGCGACTCAGACATCGCCCTTAGGCTAGACTTAGTCGCGAAAGAATTCCCATAGCTGCGGCATGGCGGCGACTCCTTCCAAATCACGGCGACGCTCGTCCACCATGTGAATGAAGGCCAAACGACTCGCCTCTTCAGCAGTGATGCCATGCTCGGAACGCTTCAGGTGCCCGGTTTTTACCAGATACTCGATCCACCCTAAAATACTGTCTCGATGTTCGTGGGCATCGACCCCGGCGCTTTCCGCCGTTTTTTGAACCAGTGTTTCTTCTGCAATCCCGTGTTCGTGTTGTAAAATCTGCTGAATAAAATGATGCTTGATAGTCTTCTGATCCAGTTGAAAACACTCCCCTATCCCATTTTTACGGTCCTGATGGTAGAATACTGAATTTTGCCATGGAAATCACGCATTGTTGATGGAAGGGCCGGTTGTTGAAATAGTCGAGCCTGGCTATCCATTAAATTCCATGCATTATACAATAGCGTCAGGATAGACGGAATTGGGCTAGTCTGCCAACTGGAAGGACGACGCCGTGTCTATTTCGCGGCAAGTGCATCCATCTCAACGATTGAGTGCTGACAAGGCGCTGTCCGTTGGCGTGGCGTTCACCAATGTGGGCTGTTCGGTCAAATTGGCGTGAATAGGGCATCCGACCGTGACGAGCGCCGATGGGATGCCTAACCAATGCTATCATGGGTTTGACAGCTTGACCGGGAATGGAGGGATGCAAATGACGTTTCTTGTCGGCGTTTTGTGGAAGAAATTGAAGGGGCGCCCAAGTCTCCATCTATTGTGGTTATCGGCCTTGGCGGTCGTACTCGGTGCTTTGGCGTTTGCTATCACGCAAAAAGTTAGCGTGTTTACAGGTTTTTATTGGGCTGTGACCACGGCTGCGACGGTCGGATATGGCGATGTGACCCCGCACAATACCGTGGGGCGGATTGTCGCGATGGGAGTCATGCTGACTGCGATTCCATTGTTGGGTGCGGTGTTTGCCACATGGTCGGCGGGACTCGCGTCCGCACGAGTCAGGAGGTTATTAGGAATGGATCATCACACCGAATTGAAAAACCATTTGGCCATTTACGGCTATAATGCCACTGTGGCCCATATGTTGGGGGATCTGGCCGCCGGCGACCAAGCGGTTTTGCTGGTGGCGGATGTCGACCCCGCCACCATTCCGGCACGCGTCCATCTCTATGCCGGTGATCCAACAAAAACCGAGGTGGTAGAGCAGTCACGGCCGGATCGAGCCAGTCGCGCGCTGTTAGCCGGCGAGACTGACGCCGCCGTCTTAATGACCGCAGTTCTTGTGAATCACTATGCGCCTCAATTGCCGCGAACGGCGCTGGTTCAGTCACCTAAAGTGGCAGCAGCTCTTGAGGATTTGGGGGTGGAACACTGCATCGCGACGGACGACCTGGTCGGCCATGCGTTGGCTAAAAGTTTGGAGACACCGCATGCGGCCGATCTGCTGCTCGGCATCATTGGCAACGACCGGTATCAACTGCGCGAAAAACCGGTCAACACGGATTGGATTGGGCGCACCCTAAGTCAGGTACGCCAAACATATCAAGGCGTGTTGCTGGGGCTTTTGCATGAAAAGCGTGTGGTTATGGGGGTCGAGCAAGATCCGATCGTCCAGGCCGACGACCGGGTGTTTGTGCTCGAGGCGGAGCAATAACACAGGCGTCAGTACCGGCCGACTACCTCAACCCAAATGCGGCGCTGGCGCGGTCCATCAAACTCGCACGCGAATATCCCTTGCCACGTGCCTAAACAGATTTGTCCGTCGCGCACGATTAGCGACAAAGAGGGGCCCACTAGGCTCACTTTGATATGGCTGTCGGAATTGTTTTCCCGATGCCGAAATGTGGATTTTTGAGGCACGAGGTCTTTCAGGTGCCCGATGAGGTCGCGGGCGACGTCAGCATCGACGTGTTCGTTAGCCGTGATGGCAAGCGTGGTATGTGGTGACTGAACGACGACGATGCCCTCACGAACGCGCGACTGCGAAACGGCAGACTGCACCAATGACGTGATCTCTTGCAGTTCGTCGCGTTGTTGGGTTTGAATGATAAATTCCATCATACGCTGTCGGGCCTGCCTTTCTAACTGGGGATATTAATGTCAAATTCCCAAATACCAGTATGCACCTTTGTCAATGCCTGTTGCCTATTAGACTGACCAGAGCGTGATGCACGCTCGTATGGACCCTTGTCCGCAAGGTACGGTCGCTATCGCAAGAGTGGTTCGTGGTTTCCTGTCTTGGGCCTTCCTTCCCATAAATCGTGCTTCGATTGTGTTGGCTCACCAATCTCAGTATCTTTCGCGACGGTCCCAGGAACGGGTTAGATAGGCGGCTATATGCCAGAACCATGCAACTGATGTGCCAATACCTGCCGCCGACGGCGTTAAATCGACTATTCACTCCTCTCCAATTGCGAATTTGCCGTCCGATGCCCACAATATCATGAAAACTTCTGGGGGGGAGCCAGTCTGAACATCGCGGTATTGCGAGAAGCCGAAGATCATCCGATGGTGTCGGTTACGCCGGACGGCGTGCGGAGGCTGATCGCGGCGGGGCACCAGGTGAGTGTGCAAATGCATGCAGGACGCGCGGCTGGTTGGTCAGATGATGAATATCGAGCCGTGCAAGCCACGGTGACGTCCGAGGTGTCGGATATGATGCAGACAGCGGATATCGTTGTGACAGTTGATGGCGAAGGCGAATTGGCGCGGTGGAGCTGGGCCCGGCCGGGCACCGTGGTCGTTGGCATGCTGAAACCATATACAGCCCCACTCGAATTCTTTCAGACTTTGGCCGGAGCTAAATTATCGGCCATGAGTTTGGATTCATTGCCTCGCATCAGTCGCGCCCAAAGCATGGATGTTTTGTCCTCCCTGAGCACGGTCACAGGCTATCGCGCTGTGATTGTGGCGGCCGAGCGCCTGAAACGATTTTTCCCGCTGCTGATGACTGCGGCTGGAACCATTGCGCCCGCTCGCGTGCTGGTTTTAGGGGCAGGCGTAGCGGGCCTCCAAGCGATTGCCACGGCGCATCGGCTTGGTGCTGTGGTGGAAGCGTTTGACACGCGACCTGAAGTGCGCGAGCAGGTGGAAAGTCTCGGAGCGACCTTTTTAACCCTTGATGTTACGAGCGGGCGCACAGCCGATGGTTACGCGGCCGAATTGGTAGAAGATGCTCACCGGCGCGAGACAACAGGGCTTTTGGACCCGGTGGCGCGAGCAGATGTCATTATTACCGCAGCGCAGATTCCCGGTCAACGCGCGCCCATCCTCATTACAAAATCCATGCTGCAACACATGAAGCCGGGGTCGGTGGTTGTCGACCTTGCGGCGGATTCGGGTGGCAATACCGAGGTGACACAGGCCGATGCGGAGGTGGATTATCACGGCGTGCGCATCATTGGAGCTGTAAACTTGGCTTGGCAACTGGCGCAAGACGCGAGTCAATTGTTCTCGCGGAATGTGACTGCCTTTATAGGGTACTTAAGCGGTCTTTTGGTGCGATGGGATATACATCACCGATTGGATATGCCCGCAGATGATCTGGTAGCGCGCACGCTAATTGTACAGGATGGCATCGTGTTGCACCCTGCGGTGCAACAACGCTTGGACCAAGGAGGGGAATATGGTGTCCTTTCTAGCTGAGGCATATATTTTCGTATTAGCGGTCTTGGCCGGCTTCCAGGTGATTTCGAAGGTCCCTTCGATTTTGCATACACCTTTGATGTCTGCTACCAATGCGATTCACGGCATTATTCTGGTGGGAGCGCTCTTGGTCGTATTTTCGGCGCACAATTCTGGCGTGTTTTGGACTGCTTTAGGTGCCGTGTTGTTCGCGACGATGAATTTGGTTGGAGGATTCGTGGTGACCGACCGCATTTTGGGTCTATTTCGCACAGATGGTGGAGGGCGCAGTGAATGAATGGGTCAGCGCTGGAACAAGGGTTCTATATGGTGGCCGCCACGCTCTTTGTGTTGGGCGTTCGACTCATGGGTTCTCCGGCACGGGCTAGGATGGGGAACTGGTTTTTAGCGGTAGGCATGGTGTTGGCGTTGGGGATTACCGTGGTTTTTGTGCCGCATTTTGACCATATGCTGGTGGTCCTCGGCGTGATGGGACTCGGGGTGGTGGCGGGTGTGTGGTCCGGGCGCCGGGTACGGATGACGGCGATGCCGCAGATGGTGGCGTTGTTCAACGGACTGGGCGGAGGGGCTGCGGCGCTGGTCGCGGCGGGAAGTCTGCCCAGTGTGTCTCATCTGACTCAGTGGCCAGCCCTGCTCACCATGGTCTTGGGGTCTTTAAGTTTTGGCGGCAGTGCCGTCGCGTTTATGAAGCTGCAAGAGTGGATTTCGGGCCGCAAATATGGCGGGTTGTGGCGTGGTGCCGGACTAGCCTTCTTAACATTGGCGGTTCTGTGGTGCTTGTACGCAGGGGTACAGGCGCGATTGGACCTTATGGCGGGTGTGACGGCAATGGGTGGGGCGGCATTAGCCGGCGCGCTCTTGGCGTGGCCCATCGGAGGAGCCGACATGCCGGTGGTGATCTCTTTGCTAAATGCCTTGACAGGGCTTTCCGCGGCTGCCACCGGGTTTGTGCTGCAAAACCCGCTTTTGATTATTGCTGGAACACTGGTGGGGGCATCGGGAACAATTTTAACGCAGCAAATGAGCCGCGCCATGCATCGATCGTTGCGATCCGTCATCTGGGGCTCTCACGTTGGACAAACGGCTATGTCAACCGTGCCGGAGGCGGTGCACCCCATTACGGCGGATGATGTAGCCATGATGTTGCGTTATGCGCGTAAGGTGATTATTGTTCCGGGGTACGGACTGGCGGTCGCGCGTGCGCAACTGGAAGTAAAACAAGTGAGTGATTTGTTAGAGGGTTTTGGCGTGGAGGTGTTGTTTGGCATACATCCCGTGGCTGGACGGATGCCGGGCCATATGAACGTGCTGATGGCGGAGGCCAATGTGTCGTATGATCGATTGTGGGAAATGGAACGGATAAACCCACGTTTTCGCGAGACCGATGTCGTTCTGGTTATTGGCGCCAACGATGTCACGAATCCTGCCGCCCGCACCGCAGCGGGGAGCCCCTTGTACGGCATGCCCATCCTAAACGTAGATCAAGCCGGAACTGTGATCGTGCTGAAGCGCTCGATGGGGCGGGGATTCGCGGGCGTGGATAATCCGCTCTACCAGGATCCGAAGACGCGCATGTTGTTTGGTGACGCCAAGAACTCGTTGGCAACGCTGGTGCGTGAATTGGAAGGAATTGCTTAAGGCCACTAAGTTCATGCAAAAGATTGTGCACATAGGGATTAAAACCTCGTAGTAATGCGACCTACGACCAGTCAAAATGGGACGGTTACTGGCGCTAGGCTAAGTCTTTTCTTGGGTATCGAAGGTGGAACTTATGGTGAAAGATCCCGAAACCGCTCAAACGCCAGGAATTTTACCGCTCTTTCTCCTGGGATTTTGTGCGTTTTGCCTGATCCCCAATGGACACCATGCCGGCTTGGCTTCACGACTTTGACCATATACTATCGGCCAATGTATCGTCGCTGCAGTCCGGGCTTTGGTAAGAGGCGTTCCGTTACGGTCTAGCGGCGATAGACGGAGTTCTGCACGGTTGGTATTTTGTTAGTCTTTATTTCTTGGGTAGTGAGGCTGTGCCGAAATATTGAATGGTGCCTTACGGTGGGCCAGGTGTCGCCAACGCTGCAGTGGGGGCCAATAGACGCTGGTCATTTTCGTGCGTTGCATGGAGAGTGGGATTGACAGGGTGTCCCGCTTAAGTCAGCTCTTGGTACGTTGCAGGTCCGATTCCATGGGGCTTAACCGCATCCGTGCTGACCGACTTTCTCCTATGGTTCATAGCATGCGCATGCGTTTTCAGAAGAAATTTGTAAAATGTGGATGCTTTCGGCTACGTAAAAACGCTTGCATTTTTGCCGGTGCTAGATTGTTTCGGGAACCATTATGCTGAGTTTACTGTGGGACAATCTTGTTGCGGTGTAACAACGCCCTGTAAAGGGGCGGGTAGGCATTTTAGGTATCACTAAGGCACGCTAGTATGCTGCCCCTAGCGCCCAAACCGTGAGAACTGGACAGAATCGGTACAGTGTGGCATTGTCGGGAAAAGACTTTAAGACCACACGTTTGGTCCAATGTTTCTAGGTGGTGAGAGATGTTATGGGGATAACGAAAGGGCACAGCGACCCCTGGCGCCCTCGGGTGCAACTGTTATGGTCTTTGTTAGATCAAGTGGTGGAAGAAGAGGAAGGCGCGCCTATTGTCGTTTTGGCCAATGCCGCGATTGAATGGGGCAAGAATGGGCGGTTAGGTATTGATGGCGCTTTTCCTGAGGTCGAGGAAGCAGCGGTCGGACCTCTGATCCGGTTGCTGGCGGAGCGGATGCGGATGCAAAACCTGGCCGAGGATTTGGGGCGGGTAGAACTGGTCAGGATGCGCCGCGGCAATTCTTCCAATCCGCTCCGTGGTTCGATTGACGCGTTGGCGCGGCGGTTGGACGTCCAGGCGCCACCTGCAGGCGACGCACACCTCGAAGGCCATTTAGTGTTGACGCTTCATCCGACGGAGAGTACGCGGCGGACCATCTTACAGCATGTACGGCGGCTGAGTGAGGTGATGGAAGGTCGACGCGATTGGAATGACCACGCTCATGAATCGTATGAAGCGAGCATCCGCGAAAACTTAAGGGCGCTTTGGCGTACGTCAGCACAGCGCGCTATTCGTCCAACTGTGCGCGATGAGGTGGAGTTGGGAATCTTTTATGTGGCGGGCTCACTCTTTGACACGTTGCCGGATGTGCAAAATGCGGTGAATCGGGCGTTACGAACGCGGTCGGAGGCGCGCATCACCTGGCAGGTGGATTCGTGGATTGGCGGAGATCGCGACGGCCATCCCTTTGTCGATGCTGAGGTGACGGGCTTCGCACTGAGTCGCCAGCGGGAAACGGCGTTGTCGTTGTATCGCCAGCCACTGCGACAATTGGAGCAGGTGTTGTCTGCGACCTCGCAGGTCCTATCGGAGGCTGACCGGTGTTGGCATTGGATTGAAAATATGCGGTCGGCGTTTCCTGAAATCGCCGATGACTTAAAGGCACGGTACGCGGATGAACCGTTGCGGCAGATGGCGGCGTTAATGGGCGCTAAACTTGATGCCACTATCCAAGATGAGCGCCGGGGGTACGCCAATGCCCATGCGTTTATGCAAGACGCCCGTCAGTTAGGGATGTTTTGGGATCCTAATCCGGCGCACTGGCCCGCCGATTTAACGCGGTTGATAACACAAATTGAGACATTTGGGTTTCACTTGGCAACATTAGATTTGCGTCAACATAGTCGCATTCATGAAGAGGCTATCAGTGAAATTGTTGGCCCTAACTATCAGGACTTAACCGAGGATGAGAAGATCGCGGCGTTGATCGACCTCTGGGCGGCTCCGTTACCGTGGTTGCCGACAACGCCGACGACACAAGACTTGCAAGCCACACTGCAAGTTGTCGCAGATTTTCGACGTCGCTTCGGCTCGGGCTCAGTGCAGCGATTCCTTGTCAGCATGGCGCATGCGGCCAGCGACATTCTGGAAGTGATGGCCCTGGTGCGAGTGGTTGACCCGGAGCTCGATCTCGAAGTGGTTCCGGTTATCGAAACATTGGATGATCTGGTGCAGGCGACCAACGTCCTCGAACGCCTATATCGGGTGCCTTTTTGGCGTGATCATGTGGCTCGCCATTACAATCGGCAAGAAGTAATGTTGGGATACTCGGACAGTACCAAAGATGCGGGCGTGTTTGGCGCCTCCTGGGCGATTTACCAGGCCCAGCGGCATCTTTTGCAGTGGGGCGAGGACCATCATATTCAGTTGGCATTCTTTCACGGTCGCGGCGGTGCCCTGGGACGGGGGGGCGGCCCCACCTCGCTGGCCATTTTGGCACAGCCCCCCGGGTCGCTGATAGGGCCGTTTCGCATTACGCAGCAAGGCGAAGTGTTGTCACAAAAGTTGTTGCTGCCCGAGGTGGCGTTTCGCAGTTTGGAATTAATGTTGACGGCGCATGTCGAGGCGGGTCTATACCAAGGGCAGGTGCTGCCTCAAGATATCGCCGAATTGATGGATAATGCGGCGGCTGAGGCCGTTCGGAGATACCGGACATTAATCCAAGCGCCGGGGTTTTGGGAGTATTTTTTGGCGGTAACTCCTATTCGTGAAATGACCGCGCTTAATTGGGGCTCGCGACCGTCATGGCGCGAACAGTTTCGGTTTGAGGACTTGCGCGCTATTCCCTGGGTCTTTTCTTGGACCCAAAACCGAATGGGAATACCGGCCTGGTATGGAGCCGGGACTGGCCTTCGCTATTTGCTTGAGCGGCTAGGCGTAGACGGGGCGAGACATTTGGCGCAGTCGTGGCCGTATTTCTCGACATTGGTGCATAACCTGGAGTTAGCGCTGGTCAAGACCGATCTTCATGCTGCTCGAGAATACCAGGAACTCGCGGAAACAGAGCTAGTTCAAACATTTTGGCCGCAAATTCAACAAGAATATCATTTATTGCAAGATAGCCTCACTGCTATCAACTCAAGCCAAGAGCTTTTAGCTGGGCAACCGCGGTTAGCACGGGCCATTGCTTGGCGAAATCCGCAAGTTGACGCGCTGAACCATTTGCAAGTGCAGTTGCTCAAGCGTAGACGCGCCAGTGGGGATGACGCATTGTTGCCGCTAATGGCGATGACCATGGAAGGCATTGCATTAGGAGTGCGCAACAGCGGGTGAGGCAAGGGCCTTCGATGAACGAAGTGGCGTGGACAGTCGTGATGATTGCAGCCGCATCTGATCAATATGGCTTAGCTACTCCTGGCGAACGTCAAAGACACAAGGACGGGCAAGCGAAAGGAAGGCATAATTGTGTACTTTGAGGCATTCCGGGCGGGTGCTGTGTATCGGCTACAGCCAGTAACGCTCTCGGCCGCCGAAATCGTGGCATTTGCCCGCGAATTTGATCCGCAGCGCATTCATGTTGATCCAAATTTTGCGGCGCAGGGTCCCTTCGGAGGTCTGATTGCGTCCGGATATCACACACTGGCGGCGGTCTGGAAAAGATGGATTGAGGCAGGGGTGCTGGGTGATGAATCGATGGGTGGACCGGGGTTGGATGAAGTGAAATGGCTGGCCCCGGTGCGGCCCGACGATGTATTGAACACGACTGTGACGATTTCGACAACGCGCCGTTCTGAAAGGCTTGAGCGCGGCATCGTGTCCTTACACTTTGACGTCGTCAACCAAGATGGCATTCGCGTCATGACATGTGACGGGGCTGTGATGGTACAGCTGGCACCGAGGTAATCGGGTAGGCGTTTTGCTGGTCTTGACGCTATCGATCAACTCCGGGCTGTGATACAATGTGCACAGTTTTGTGCACGGAGGTGGGCCCCATACGTCGATTTGCGTTTATTATTCATCCATTGCGTTTTGACGATTTTGCGCGTAAGTATCCGATGACACGCCATTTGCCCGAAAAGCTGGTACAGTGGGCGTTTAAACAGGTGGGGCCAGTAAACGCAGGCCATGTGACAGGCGTGTGTTCGCCCACTGGAGAAGAATTGGAGGGGTGGCTCATTGGTCTTCCTCTCACGCCGCAGATTCTTTTGCAATCTCCCTATGACTGGGTGTTAGGCAAACTCTTGCAGGCCGTCAAGATGGCCGAAGAGCTGGGTGCTGAAATTGTAGGATTAGGGGCATTTACCAAGATTGCCGGCGATCGTGGGGTAACTCTATCCCAAAAGGTGTCGATTCCTGTTACCACGGGCAACTCTTACACGACCGCGACGGCGGTGGAAGGGACGCTGTTGGCGGCGGCTCGCATGCAACTGGATCTGAGGCAGGTGCAGGCCGCTGTGATCGGTGCCACGGGTGCTATTGGTCGTGCCGCGACCAAACTGTTGGCGGAACAGGTACGGCACATTACATTGGTGGCACGCACGCCAGACGATTTGCGCACCCTGCAGGCAGAGCTTCAACGAGAGAATCCAGAGGTGCTGGTGGACTGGACGACGGATATCGCTAGTGCCGTCCGTTCCGCCGACGTCGTGCTGGCGGTATCGTCGGCGACGGGCGTCATTGTGGATCCGGAAGATTTGAAGCCGGGCGCCGTCGTCACGGATGTTGCGCGTCCTCGCAATTTGTCGCGCGCGGTCATGGATCAACGCCGAGATGTTTTAGTGCTCGATGGGGGCGTGATTCAAGTGCCAGGGGATCGGGCCGACATGGGATTTGATTTTGGCTTTCCACCGCAAATGGTGGAGGCTTGTATGGCCGAAACAATGATTTTAGCTTTAGAAGGCCAACTGGAGTGCTTTACGCTGGGAGCGCGCATTGAAGTCGCGCGCGTGCGCGAAATCCGTGCGTTGGCTGAGAAGCACGGGTTTTCATTGGCCGGATTTCGTCGATTTGAGCGTGCTATTGACGATGGGGAAGTGGAACGGGTGCGGTTGGCAGCGCGAAGCGCGTCGGCATAAGTCGACGCGCCGGGGCCATTTAACCAGTGTAAAACCATCCGGTGTTCCACATATCCAAGGGCTGAGGCTCGGGTTGACGTACACCGGCATCAATGACCTCCGCTACGTAAACGGTGTGATCGCCTCGTGCGACGGTGTCGGTGACTTGGCATTCAACCCAAGCCGGCAATTCTGTCGGCAATGGTGCGCCGGTTCGAGGTCCCGGCGTGAATGGGTGACCGTTGAGAGACTGTCCTTGGCGTTGGCTGGGGCGAAAGAAGTCTTGCGCGACCGATTTTTGATCAGTTCCCAGCACGTTGAGGGCAAATTGTTGGCTGCCGTCGATAAGGGGGTGAGCATGACTGTCATTGTTACCGTGAGTTGCAGTTAAGTTGTAAAGGCCATAGGTAAAGAGGCGCAAGACTTGCTCTTTCACGGCTGTTTCCATCGTGTCCACGTCCTTTGTCAGATATGGTAAAAAATGTATTCTTAGGGTAACAGAGAAGGCCTGGACTGACAAGGGCGCAGCTGACCGCGCCGCGTGTCCGAATTGCTGCGACAGTGGATAAAAACCCAGGGAATTGTGCTCTGACAATCCCACATAGCTCCGAGGGTTGGTACAATAAGGGGAAGAGGGGCGATTTTTATGGAGGGGAAGGGCATGGCTGAAAAGGCAGCGTCACCGCGTCTTACGTGTCCGCAATGTGGGGAAACCGTACTACCGGAAGACAAGTTTTGTTTTCACTGCGGGCGACGCCTTAAAGTAAGGCAGACGCCTTCTGTCCAAGAGTCCAAACCCCGTCATTTCCCGCAATGGCCGTTGGCGTTAGTGGGGATATTGGCGCTCGTGTTGGCGGGCTATGTGGTACATCATGAATCCAGTACACTGGCGCGTTTGCCGAAGAGGGTTGCAAGTCCTAACCCTATATCCGTGCCAAAGCGAGCGCCGCATGCCAAGGTCCCTCCTTCTTTACATCCGGTGGTGACAACCACTACAACCTATCCTGGCTCCATGCCTTCGTCTGCAAGTTGGACGCCCGAGGTTGAGAGTTACCAGAATGTGCAGTTTGAGGTGCGATTACCAGCAGCCATGCATAATGCTTTAGGGGCGTCCGCGGGATCGTGGAGTTGGGGAACTACCAATGGACTTGACCGTGTGACGCTGTCTGTGGTATCAGCCAAGCCTTCCTCAGCAACGGTGAACTTGGGCCCTAACACGTATGGCACGTCCATTACGCAGACGGCGAGTACGGCATCCCAGAATCTTTTCGTGACATGGGCTCCACACAAATGGTTGGAGGTTTCTATGACCGTGCCAAAAGGCCACGTCAATTGGTTAGGCGGTATCGCGACGAGCGTTCGGATTAGTTGACCTCGAGCCAGCGTTCTGGTGCAGTGGGCGAAGGTGAATAGAACAAATGACTGAGTGGTCCGGTTTGGACCATCCGGCAAGGCGCGAGCTGGGAGTTCACCTTGACAGAATTGGGCGGGACCATAGGCTTATAAGGTTGTATTAGAGGGGAAGGACCCCTATGACGTCCGGGCACCTCAGATTTTCCACATTTAGATCTCCCCCAAAAGTGCCAATGCTCCAAAAGCCCATACGGGATCATGCTGGCCACCGAAAAGGGATTTGGCCACCTATTTTTGGCCTTGAAATTGGGGAAGACCATATCGAAGCTTTGGTCAGGTTTTCGGAAGCCGTTTCTGATTAGCGTCTTGAATAGACTAAAAGCTAATATAATCACAGGTCGGTTGTAGTGGTGAGTGTTTTACACCGGAAACGATAACGAACAAGGCAATTATGAATCAATATATCGAATAATGTACGAATGAAAGAGAGATATTTCTGACGCTAACGCTCCATAGTCTGTATGTGGTGTCCTAATTAGATTTCATGGCGGAACACTTTCGATTGCGTCAGTTCGTCGATATGTTTTAGATTTTATTGTCGGACCTCATAAAATTATTAAGGTGCTCAGGAGAATTTATTGATATTTCCGCGAATGTACTGTATTATAGCTCCAATCTCTTGAGTTGTTGCTTTGTGTGTCAAGAGAGGATGGTTGTGAGAAAGAAGTGACATTCCTACGAGCGAATTGACACATACACGAGATCTGGACATTCGAATTGGTCAGTGGATGGATAGTCATCGCGGTGCGTTAATTAGCATGGTTCAGGAGTTTATTCAGTTGTCCTCCATTAATTCACCGCCGACTGGAGGTGAAAAGACTGCCCAAAACGTCCTTGGCCATTGGTTTCGACAGTTAGGTCTTACAGTAGACGAATATGATATTAATTTGGTTCCGGGTATTAGAGAACATCCGGCGTGGCGTGAATTAGGGCGTGACTATGACAACAGGCCGAATGTTATGGCCTGCCTTCAAGGTGGCGGAGCAGGACCTTCGCTGCTCTTCACAGGACACATTGATACGGTTGGATTGTGCGAAGATGAATTGTGGCAGCATCGGCCCTTCGCTGGAGATTTTGACGGCGAGTCAATCTTTGGATTGGGAGCCTTCGACATGAAGGGCGGATTGGTGGCAGGCATGATGGCCATTCGATGTCTTGTGGAGTTAGGTGTGAGATTGACGGGTTCATTATATTTTGAGAGCGTAGTGGACGAGGAGTATGGAGGAGCGAACGCTACGTTGGCCGGAAGACTTCGCTATCCCCACATTGACGGAGCTATTTTGATGGAACCAACAAACCTTCGAATTGCGAACGGTCACTTAAATACAAGTGTTTGGAACCTAGCAGTTCGAGGGCATGCCGGTCGTTCGTTTTCTGGAGAGTTGACGATTAATCCAGCAAAAACTTTGATCAATATGGTTCAGTGGTTAGGCGAATTTTTCACATCACGAGGTTACGACGAGAGTAAACCAGCGGGTAGCGCATGGGAAATAGACCGTATACATGCAGGACCCAGTGTGGAGTTCATGGGAACACGAGTTCCGCCTAGTGCGTCAGTTACGTTTTGGGTCGAAGGACAGGTTGAGGATAATCCGGATATTCTTGGTCAAATGGCAGACCACTTAAATAGGCGGTACGATCCCGGCACATATGAGCTGGTTCCGGTGATACCGCCATTGTGGGGTAGCCAGATTGCGTCAGATCATCCTCTGGTCGCCGTGGTCCAGCAATCCATGCGCCTTTGGGACGGTGATGACACTGTCATTACGGCGCCTTTTGCATGTGACGGAGCGATGTTCAATCGACACAGCCAGACTCCTTTAGTGATCTTGGGACCACAAGGAGGTAACGCCCATAGTGCTGACGAGTTTGTTCAGGTAGAAAGCCTAGTCACGTTGAGCAAGGTGTTAGCCTGTACAGCTGTCGAATGGTGCAAAGGATTCTAGCGAATCGGCTAGTTTATGAGGAGAAGAGGGAGGATTATCATGAGCAAAGCGCGTAAATTGAAGGCGGTAACCGGGATATCTGCCTTACTGATGGTTTGTGGCACTGCCACGGCGTTTGGCCGGGTTCCAGCTGCGACGGCGAAACCAGTGACCATAACCTTTGATGCAATGGAATACAGTGCCGCAGCGCTTAAGTTCTTTCCCAGATTTGCCAAGGAATTTGAAGCTACCCACCCTAATATTAAAGTGAATGTTCGGGTGATCAGCTGGTCGTCAGGTGAACAAGTACTGAATACTGAGATTGGAGCAGGACACGCGCCAAACGTAGCGATTATCGGAACCCGATGGCTTCCGGGGTATGTTAATGATGGACTGATTCAGCCACTGACTTCTTATATGACTCCGTCGTTTACCCGTGAATTTTATCCGGCCGCCCTGGACTCGGTCAAATATAAGGGAACGGTATATGCGCTTCCGGAGGCTATGTCAGTACGGCTATTGGTGTACAACAAAAATCTTTTCAAAAAGGCAGGTATCGCTGGCCCGCCCAAGACATGGACTCAGTTGGCGGCCGATGCCATCAAAATACACAAAAAGACTGGCCAGTCCGGTTATGCTTTAGTGGGCTCGCAAGTTGAAACCTCACTCGACTACTGGTACCCGATGTGGGGATTCGGAGGGAAAATATTCAGCGGCGCAAGCGGGGCTGCGGCAGCCAGTCCGGCCGACGTGAAGGCTTTGCAGTTCTTGGTTAACCTGATTCATAACGGGGGTACGGAAGCCAGTGTGACAGCGGCGACGCGAACCGGGCTTGAACCTGTCTTTGCGGCAGGTAAGATTGGCATGATGATCGATGGCCCGTGGTTGGTGGCTGATGCCTTAGCTGCTAAGCTTCCAGTTGGTGTTGCGAGTGTCCCCAGTCAACCTGGCGTTCCTGCAAAGAACGTTGCGATTACCGACTCGTTTGTGATGTTCAAAAATTCATCGAAAGCGCAACTGAAAGCTGCGTGGGAATTTACGCAGTTTATGTTTACCAAACCTGTGAGAACGTACTTTGATAAAGTTGAGGGTATGTTGCCAACTATGAAGATCGTGGGTCAGGAGCCGTTCTTCCGAAATTCTCCGGAGTTTGCTCCTTATCTTAAGGCATTGAACGGCCCAACGCGATTTGAACCTGTCGTCCCGGGTTTTCAAGCTGTTTCTCTGGCATACACCGATGCCGTAGAGGCTGCCTATAGTGGTTCGTTAAGTCCAAAGCAGGCACTCCAGCAGGCGGTCCCCAAGATAACAGCTGCGTTAAAGTAAAGGAGTTAGAAGGTTAAATCACAGACGAGAATCGCCGCTTTGTGGTGGCGGTTCTCGTCCGATGGGGAGTGCGGGGCGTGAAGAGACGACAAGGCCGCATTATTACCCGACATGTCGGGATTTTATATTTGTTGCCAGCGATAATTTTAATCGGGTTGACCGTCGGATATCCGATTGTGCATATTGTAGAGATGGCCTTCGGTAATGTAAATACTTTTGGAACTATAATGGGCTCCAATGGATTTCAGAATTTTAGTGGGCTGTGGGAGTCTGGATTTCCAGTGGTTATACGCAATACGGTTATTTGGACTTTAGGCATTCTCATCCCCACGGTTCTATTATCCTTGACAATGGCCTATTCGCTTTCACTTCCAATCCGATTGCAACCATTTTTTCGAACCATTTCCATCGTCCCCTGGGCAATACCACTAACCATCGTGGCCATTTGGGGCAGTATGGCGTTTAATGCGTTATATGGACAGGTCGATACGGTATTGCTTGACCTGCATTTAATTTCCCATCGAATTGGATGGCTGGCCTATGGAAAGACATCCTTGCCTGTCATGATACTAATTGGCATCTGGGTGTCTGTCCCTTTTACCACGTTGACATTGCTCGGGGGTATTCAAGCAATCCCTCGTGATGTCATAGAAGCCAGTTCTATTGATGGCGCCCGAGGATTTTCGCGGTTCTCTCGAATTGTTCTCCCCTTAATTACTAATTCGGTTCAATTGGTGGTATTGATCAATCTGGCCTATATATTCAATTCCTTTCCTATTATATGGGTCATGACAGAGGGGGGGCCTGCTTATGCGTCCGCTACTGTTACCACATTTGTGTATCAATTGGCCTTTACGGATGGTCAGTTCGGTTACGCAGGAGCAGCCGCGCTTTTGGCTTTTATAGTACTTATTGGCGTCGCACTTGGTTATGTTGCGTTATATAGGAAGACGGAAGGGGGGCTTTTATGATTGAAAATGCACAATTGAGTCGCGGTGGGCGGATGAAGCGACTGCAGTTGCACTCGCGGGGGGAATTCTGGGTCGCCTATATTGTTTTGGGGGCGTTTGGGCTCGTCACGCTATTCCCGTTGTTTATTATGGTGGCGGTGTCATTAATTCCGAGCAAAGGCCTCGCGGCAGCTCTTTTTGATCTATGGCCGAAGCACGCGCGCTTGGCAAATTACCTCAGCATGTGGCATTACCTGCCAATTGCCCACTTCCTCTTGAATAGCATTATAATTGCGTTGGGTAGTACTCTACTAGCTCTTCTAGTGGGTATTCCTGCAGGATTTGCGCTATCGCGAACCAAAGTATTTGGTCGGCGCATATGGCTTTTTGTCTTCTTAGCAACGCAGATGTTCTCCCCGGCAATGATTATTGTCTCAGCATATCACGTGATGAGTTTACTGCATCTCACTGATACGTATTTTGGGTTAATTTTGTTGGATTCGGGGTTTTATTGTTTACCTTTTGTAGTCTGGATTATTGCGGGTTTTATGCGCCAAATACCACAAGAACTAGAAGAAGCTGTGGATATTGACGGTGCATCAAGCTGGCGTAAGTTATGGACGATTTTCACGCCTATCTCAGCTCCGGTCATTGCGGTGGCGGGTGTGTACGCGTTTATATCGAGCTGGAATGATTTTGCTTTTGCCTTGACGCTGGCTACCTCTCAATCACTAATGCCATTACCCATAGGAGTGTACAGTTTCATAGGAGAGTACAACATTCAGTGGAATTACCTCATGGGAGCATCGCTAGTAGCTTCTATTCCTGTACTGGTTCTGTTTTTGGTATTGCAACGACGATTGACGGCCGGGATAATGGCTGGCACTCTCAAATGAGTCGTTGTTGTGGATTGAGGGTATAGCGGTATGTAGGCGCGCCAATATCGTGTTGTTGTCCTAGATATGCTGATAAATGGTCAGTGTGCATACGCATAGGAGGTGCAGTAGTCAAAATGACTCATATAATCGGTCGGCACTACAGGACGGGTGAGCCTGTGCGACTGATTATCGATAGGTCGATGATAGTTGGAGTGGAGTCAGTTAAAGGTGTTGATCCACTAAGATGGGTAGCTCCGGGGCTCGTAGATTGTCAGGTCAACGGGTACCGCGGTATTGACTTCAATGACGTACCGCCGACTCCAGATGAGATTGTGGAGGCGACAAACGCAATGTGGAGAGACGGTGTGACGTCGTTTATGCCTACTATTGTTAGTCATTCATTGAAAGATACTGTGGATCTGGCGGGTGCGTGGGCTAGTTGTCTACCGCCAACTGTTGCAAGCAGTATAATGGGTCTTCACCTAGAAGGACCTTTTATTAGCCCAGAAGAAGGACCGCGAGGAGCGCATGATGCTCAATGGATTACGGAGCCGCGTTTGGAACTTGTCGAGCGGTGCCAGACAGTGTCGGGTGGGATGGTGCGATTGGTTACCATGTCGCCGCATTGGGAGGGCAGTGCTGAATTCGTGAGAGCTGTGACAAGTCTCGGAATTACTGTTTCTATTGGGCACACGACCGCCAATTCCTCGCAAATTAGGCTAGCCGTTAATAGTGGTGCTACCCTGTCTACACACCTTGGTAATGGCACACATATCTACTTGCCGCGACATCGGAATTATTTATGGGACCAGTTAGCTGAAGATCGACTCTGGGCATCGGTGATCGGCGATGGGTTTCACTTGCCTTATGCTGTGATGAAAGTGATATTGCGATCAAAAGAAAATCGGGTCTATCTAATCAGTGACGCTGTGGCTCTGACTGGAAGCAAACCGGGGCATCATCGTACTTCAGTGGGTGGATCGGTGTATTTGCATGAGAATGGCAAACTTTCGTTGAGTGCAGATTCAGAATTACTAGCGGGTGCGGCAACGCCGCTTAAGGGAGGGGTCGCACAAATGGTGTCGAGTGGGCTGGGTGACATGGGAACCATGTGGGACTTGGCGAGTTGCCGCCCTTCCACGTTTTGGAGGCGAGCGACTTGCGCCGGCCTGGCGGTTGGAGCGCCAGCTGATATTGTTCTTTTTGAAGATGAGGCAGGACACATTAACATTCGTCAAACTATTAAGGACGGTCACATTGTGTATGACGAGCTCCAATAAATGGAAGTGGAGAAGGCTAAATGGAGGAATATATCTGAAGTGAGAGAATGCATGCAGTGTTTTGCTTAAGGGGCTTATGGCGAAAGGTTGTATTCGATTATTGCCGAATATCCGGACAACGCGTGGCAGTGAAGTCCAAACTGTTAGTTGTACTCGAACATACGGCAAATTAGTTGCGCTGGCTTTTGCGAGGAGTCTGTCACAAAGGAACGCACTAAAACCGGCTAGCCCGGTCAGCTGTTGGTTGGTCAGAGGGCTAGGGATTGCATCAAATTATATAAGCGAACGTTAGTTTCCGCCTATTTTAATCGAGTGGACGCGCTGTGTGCGAACGGATTCCATCCGGTACCTTGGTCAGAAATTGGAGAAAGCGGGCGACGGTCCCCCGAATCGCATTCGGGTTGGGACAGTATGTTTTGAGGATTATTTTTTGGCGCAGCCATTTTCCGAGCCGTTCGGTGTTAGTGGGCTTCGGGGGACGGTGATAAAGAACGCAGACCCGGTTCTAGTGGGGGTTCGCCAAGTAGGGCGCGAAGATCTTAGCGCAGTGAATTTTCGCATGGTCGAGGACCGGCCGTCTTGGCGGGAAAGGCAGCGAGGAGAGAAAGTGTCTAAGTAGACTTGGAACGTAGCGGCGGATGCTTTGTCCGCTTTGGGCCGCACGATTTGACCCGTCGTGGGCTCGACGGCCCCTTAGAGGGTCGCGGCAAGGGATTTAGATCGCTATGCATTCCTGTGGTTTTCGACCGCGTGAACAACGCGGCGCGTCCGCCATGTTGTGTTTCACCTACAAACAGCCGTCGTTTACATTGTGCTTTGCAGTAATGATTATTAAATTCCCTTCTTCCACTGTTGACGTTCATTTCCCCTGTTTTTGCTTTTTTGCGTAGGTATGAATGGATTCTGCGTTGTTGTAGAGGTTCGGCTAGCACATGTTGCGACGTGTCTGATTGGAATCATTGATACGCCGTGATTAGCTCATGGACTTTGGTTGCTTCAGAGACTGTACTTCGCTGAGATATCCATAAACTGTTACGCGGGACACGCCAAATAGATTGGCGACACGGTCTACCGACCCCTTAACTGAAAATACACCCTTTTCGTGCAAAACGCGGACCAATCTCACCCTTTCATCCTTGTCTCCGAACATAACCGCGCTGCCCATGGACCCCAGCGCTTCATCTAAAATTTTCGTAATGACATCGTCGATGTCGGTTGCGAAATGTTCCTCTACCTGCTCGTCCGTCGTGGTAAACTCACGCAAGAGATTGGACGCGGCTACCATTTCGGAGATATCATAATTGAGGCATAGCGCGGCGAACACACGCCCAGACGGATCTTTCAAGTATACCGAAGACGATTTCAGAATTTTTCCTGACCGCGTGGTAGAACGATAGTTGAATTTGTCATGATTGCCATAAGGATGCTCGAATACAGGCAAACCAAGATTAGTAGAGGGGTCCCCCACTTTACGGCCCGTGATGTTTCCGTGCTCAATTGCAATGATGGATGACTCGGGAGAACGCAGGTCGTGTAGAACAACTTCGCACTTGTCTCCCATCATTCGGGCCAAAGCAGTCACCGTCTGTTGCAAAAACCCGATCGCTGATTCGTAGTCAAACATGTGTCACCTCCAGAATTCGTACAGGTACGGTGCAATGGTTCATACAGCCTGTAAACGGTAGTATCATTGCGCCTGCTCGCGTGGTAACAAAACTATTATTTACCACACACGGTAAGACATCTCATGTTAGTGGGATAACGCTTCCCTAGCTTACTGAAAGTTTGGCGCTCAAAAGGCTTTGACGCCAAAAAAATCTCCAATTTGCCGCCTAAACTAAAACTAACACTGGGAAGAAACGCGACTAACTACCTCCTCTGCGACGGGTAAAATCAGCGGATTTTAGGGAAAGCGCCGCGGTCGACATCTCTTCTGAGACAGTTCCCATCGGTGTTTCGCCGTAATTACCTAGCTACTTCTCATCACGCTTGATGTCCAGTCCGTTCCTCAGGGGCCTTTTTTCGTGCTTTATCGCTGCTCGACGACGACGCGCTCCAGCTTTCCTCTTGCGGTGGTTGGCGTGGCCTTCCGTCTTACGTCGCGACTGCGGGGTAAAAACTTCTTAAGCTGCCGCGATAAATCCAATATTTGGTCACTATGCGACATCGCCTCATTGCTCATACGATTCGCAATACATCGTCGCTTCGGGCTCCGCGGTTGAACCACGATTTCGTTTTTAGAAAAACGTGGAAGCCGATTGCTCGTACGGATAATGTATGGCACAACGCACTACTCCTCCGAGAGTTGACCTCCATCGATGACAAGAGCGGCACCCGTTATAAATGGGGATGCATCACTGACCAGAAATAGAGCCGCAGACGCGACTTCATGCGGTAAACCCAGTCGGCCCATGGGGATTTTCTCCACATAGCGATCAAGAAATGACGAATCTAGTCCGGAACGTTTTGCTAGCCCGGTGTCAATCATTCCCGGGTTCAGGGCGTTGGCACGAATATGAAAAGGAGCGAGCTCGATGGCGATGGTTTTGGTCAGCAAGAGTACACCCGCTTTCGAGGCATTGTAGGCCGCCAGGTTTTTTTCTCCCACAAGTCCGTTGGTGGAAGACATTGTCAGCAGGGTGCCGCCTCCCTTCAATTTCATCCGTTGTGCAGCCGCCTGGCAGGTAAGGAAGACGCCGGTAAGATTGATGTCGACGGTTCGTTGCCAATTAGCTACGGTAAGGTCTAAAAATGGAGCAGCTTCGGCGACACCAGCATTGGCGACTGCAACGTCGCACAAGCCTAACTCACGGTCGACCGTTGCAAATGCCTCTGCGATACTTTCGGGAATGCTGACATCTACTTTTGCAACAATCCAGCGTGCTTGTGGGATGCCGCGCGCATCAAGATCTTTAGCTAGTTGAGTCAAGGCATCGTAATTGATATCCAAAAATGCTACGTGCGCATTAGCTTCCAAAAACTTCTCACCGATAGCGCGTCCAATACTACCGGCTGCTCCTGTTATAATTGCCACCTTGTTCGTGAGATCCATGAGAGATCCTCCTCCTATGCTAACGATAGCCATTGTATCAAACAGGCTCAATAAAAAAATTATCTTGAGAAAATAAATTATTGATAGAAATCAAAGTTAGTCTTACGATTGTAAAGGTGAACTATGAAATCGGATTTGGCGACTCTTTCACGAGGTTTGAGTTCATGCCGGGATGATGGGGCGCAGAGAGCTGAGGCTTATGTGACTTAGGGGTGATGGAATAATTTATGAGGCGAACAGCCGAGGAGAAATTCGGCAGTGAAGCAAGGGGCTTGACAACGGGCTTATTCGATGTCTCTCATGGGGTAGCGAAACCGTAGAACGGCAATTGTTTAGCGGGGAGATAAAACGCTTTTGACTTAAGTAAGATTGTTATTTGAGACTCGGTGTTGTCGGAGTGGTGCACCGATTTACGAATGCAGTTGGATGGTCCGGCTTTTAGGTCTTTTCATTTATTTCGGGTTGAACGTGTGTAACAAATGTAACGAAGATGGCTAGGGGAATATCTCGGTCGCGTTGGCCTATGAGGCTATTCAACGCTTTGTTCAGCTAGATTAGCGTGATAGGAAGGTGTGTCACGTGCCACGAATTGCGCTTGGCCAAATGGAGGTGCAGTGGGGGAATCCCGATGTGAATTTGAGTCGGGCGGTTAGTGTTGTAGCAGAAGCGCGTCGTCAAAATGCCGACTTGGTGGTGTTGCCGGAATGCATGGATTTGGGCTGGTTGGCACCCGAGGCGGCTACGAAAGCCGAGCCGCTTGGCGGACCGCGAACCCAGGCATTGCAAGATGCTGCTCGTGCTGGCATATTCATAGTGGCTGGATTGACCGAGCGTGTTGGTGCTCGGATTTACAACACGGCTGTGCTAATTGACCGGGATGGGATTATCACGCTTGTCCACCATAAAATTAACGAATTGGTGGAAGGCCAGCAGTTGTATACGCGCGGCACGTCACTGGGGACTGCGATGACGCCTTGGGGTCTAGCCGGAATTCCGATCTGTGCAGATAATTTTGTACAGTCGCGTGTTCTCGGCGAAGCATTGGGCTGGATGGGAACTCGATGGTTGTTTTCTCCTTGTGCGTGGGCGGTTTCTGCGGATAATATTCAGTCCCAAGATGAGTATTTGGCGTTTTGGCTGGAGTCTTACCGCTATCTTGCGAAAAATTATCGTATGACCGTCGTGGCTGTTAGTAACGTGGGCGTGTTGCGCGGTGGTGCCTGGGATGGCTGGCACTGCATTGGATCCTCTGTGGTGGTGGGACCGGACGGACAGGTCGTGGAACGGGCACCTTATGGGGTAAATGCCGACGTCTTGGTTGTGGTCGACCTTCCCGACGACGAAAAGAGCGATGGCTGGCTTACGCAGTGAAAGATGTGGGGGCCGGGATGTGATATGGCCAATATGTCGGTACACTGTCGCCGGCTTGAAGCTTTCCTCTATCCCAAAAACGTATGCCGCTGTTCTGACTTAACGGCGAGTAGAGGATAAGACCTGTGCAACGTTGGATTCATCATTCATGCTGAAAGCTTTGTGGGGGGTTGTCTCGTTATGGATGAAACTATTATGGCAGCTTTGCTGTCCTAATCTGTTGGCTTTTAATCATGAATCTCTATGATGCTGAGCAGGTCACGGGTTGGTTGCAGCGCCGCGCCATTGTTGGTGAGGACGAAACGGTAGAGGTTGTACCGTTGTCCGGTGGAATTTCCAGCGATGTGGTGCTAGCAATTTCGGGTGAACACCGTTGGGTCATCAAGCAGGTACTTCCTAAACTCAAAGTAGCCGCAGATTGGCAGGCGGATGTGCGTCGTGGTCAGATCGAACGCCAGGCACTCCGGGTTGTCGCCGACATGATCCCGGGTTCCGTCCCTTGTGTGGAATACTACGATAACGAGGGCGGAGTGCTCGTAATGAATTTTGTAAACGGTGTAATGTGGAAATCCGAGTTGTTAGCTGGTCGGATCGACAAGTCTATTTCCAAGGCTTTGGGACAATTCCTGGGGAAGGTACACCACGACACTCATAACCACTTGGGGCCTCTAAGCGTTTTTGAGGATAAATCCCTCTTCTATCAGTTGCGCATTGCACCCTACTTTGAGGTGCTATACGCTCAATATCCAGTGCCACAACAACGTGCGATTCGAGAGATTGTGGATACTCTGATGCAGCAGGGGACAGTATTGGTTCACGGAGACTTCAGTCCTAAAAACATCATCGTGTCAGGCGTACATCTAAATCCAATTGTGTTGGATTGGGAGGTGGCTCATCTGGGTCATCCGGCATTCGACTTGGCTTTCATGATGCACCATTTATGGTTAAAGGCGATCTATTCTAAAAGACCCCGCGTCTATGGGGAATTGGTACAGGCATTCTATGGTGCCTATGGGGATTTTTCGGCCGTATCGAGCATTCTTACGATTGAGGTGATACGCACGACTGGGGCCCTGATGCTGGCGCGGGTTGATGGAAAATCGCCTGTTGACTACTTGGACGCTTCTGCGCGTGAGATAGCACGCCGGATCGGTAGCCGCTTAGTGCTGGGAGAAGTGTCAACCGTAGTGCAAGTGGCTGACATCGTACGAGAGGAGTTGGGCAGCAGTGCCGATTAATTCAGTGCATGCTCGGCAGATCTTGGACTCGCGAGGCAATCCAACGGTGGAAGTTGAGGTTGAAGCTGATGGAGTGACGGGTCGTTTTCAGGTTCCCTCGGGTGCATCCACGGGTCGGTTTGAGGCCGTGGAACTACGGGACGGTGATCGCGCCCGGTTTGCGGGTCTAGGAGTTAGCCGAGCAGTCGGACATGTTAATGAGCTGTTAGGCCCTGCCATTCAAGGATGGGATCCCGAGGACCAAGAAGGAATTGACACCTTATTGTGCCAAATCGACGGTACGGATAACAAATCACGACTCGGTGCCAATGCCATTCTGGGGATATCTGGAGCTGTGACCACGGTCGCTGCACTAAGGCGACAGGTTCCACTGTACCGGTATGTCGCAAATTTATTTCATAGTACCACTGATTTTTCTATGCCCATGCCTATGGTGAACATGATTAGTGGAGGTCTGCATGCCGGAGGGCAAATTGATGTCCAAGACTATTTGTTTGTACCTATTGGTTCGGCTACTTATGGAGAAGCCATGTTACATGTCGACGCTGTGCGACGAGCCTTGGTTGAGGTGCTAATTCATCACGGCTATTCTGCGGCGTTGGTTGCGGACGAGGGCGGATTTGGACCACCCTTGGCCAGCAACGAAGAAGGACTATCTCTACTTACAGAAGCGATAGAGTTGGCGGGACTCAAGCCCGGCGTCAGTGGAGCGATCGCGGTCGATTTGGCGGCTAGTCACTTCTACCGTGAGGGGCGTTATCGATGGGGCTTAGGAGGTTTAGATGTTGACGGGTCCGGGATGGTTGAGGTTTTAACCCATTGGGCGGAGCGGTACCCTCTAGTCTGTTTGGAAGACGGTCTGGCAGAAGACGACTGGTCGGGTTGGTGTCTACTCACCGGTAGACTGGGTCAACGTTTGCAGATTTTGGGGGATGATCTTTTTGTTACCAATGCCGAACGTATTTCCCTTGGCATCGCCAGGAATGCAGCCAATGCGGTGCTCATTAAGATGAATCAGGTGGGAACAATCAGTGAAACTCTAGCTGCAGTGCGCACCGCTCAAAATTCAGGCCTTCGGACCGTAGTTTCGGCTCGGTCGGGGGAAACGGAAGATACGTTTATGAGCGATTTAGCGGTTGCCGTCGGCCCGGCACAAATCAAAGTTGGCGCGATTGCCCGTTCGGAAAGGCTGGCCAAGTACAATCGATTGTTTCGTATCGACGATGAGCTTGGGTCGCCTTCTCTGGCTCAACCTTTTCGACCAAGGTAATTCCCATGAACTATGCGTTGCGAGCGTGTATTTGCGGCTGGGTTGCCATTGCTTAGTAGGCACTGCATGGTTGCTATTCTGCGGTCGATGAAAGCACGCTAGTCAGAAATCTGTAAGAATACGATGGCTCTTGGCTGGATAAACGTAGCCTGACGGACAGAATGGACCGTCAGGGTGGCGTGATTTACTCAAGCCCGGCTACGCAGACGGACTTAGTGCCACGCGATAGGAATACGGTAGGCCCGCGATGTGTGACGCGGTTCTCCTGAAAGTGGATGTTTCCGTTCTTAGAGGAAGCGCCTATGCGCTGGTGCGGAAGACCCACGGAATTGAAAAATGACAGAAAGCGAACTCGACCGGCATATGTGGGCGAGTTGGGTCTGTCATGAGGCCACCATGATGGCGAAGGGCTGGTGAGCAGGCCGGTCTCGCATTTGTCTTAAGCATGTCACGGATTTCCAAGTCGAAACTATCGGTGCTTTTGGGGAAGAGTCCAACGGTGGTTCGGATCTCGTTATGCTTGAACGTGTGCGAGGAAATACGAAGAACCTGCGTTCTGAGCGTGCGCTATAATCACGTGAACACGGACCACTTTTTAAATAAAATTGCGAATATAATAAAACTTGGATGATTTAACAAAGGGTTTTCGAGGGGGGTGGCGCGTTTGATCGCTGTGATTATTGTGGTGCTTCTTGCGATTTACGGAGTGCTTTCGGTAAAAATTGTTAAACAGTGGGATGAAATGTTGGTCTTTACGTTTGGGCGTTATGTTGGCACGCGTGCCCCAGGTCTTCATTTTGTTCCGGCGGGTTTTCAGCGGGGCGTCATGGTGGACCGACGCATTACCACAACGGAGTTTCGAACAGAAGGCACTCTGTCGCGTGACAAGGTGCCGGTCACGCTATTGGCTGTCTTGTTTTGGCGTGTGGTGGATGTCAAACGGGCCTTGGTTGAGGTGCAGAATTACAAGGGTACTATTGATTTAGCAGCGCAGACGACCTTGCGTGACATCGTCAGCCGCAGTGACTTAGAGCAATTGCTGTCCGACCAGCGCCGAATTGACGAAGAAATTTTGGAGCAGATGCGCGAGCGGGCGACATCATGGGGCATTGAAGTACAAAATGTGGAGATTCGCGACTTAGAAATCCCCGACTCTTTGCAAGATGTGTTGAGTCGCAAGGCGCAAGCTGAGGCGGAGAAAGCTGCGCGGCGCATCTATGGTGAGGCCGAAGTGGTGGCGGCCGAGGAGTTTCTAAAAGCGGCCCATCTTTATGAAACATCGCAGGTCGCTTTTCGTTTGCGTGGGCTCAATGTGCTGTTGGAAGCGGTGAAGTCGGATAAAAACACGCTATTGTTTTTGCCGACGGAACTCATGGACATCATGCGCTCGTCTGATATTGAATCGGCTGGTAAGGCGGAAGGCATGGTGAAGGTGTTGATGGCCGACCATCTCAAAGAGTCCTCGTCTTGAAGGATGTCCAGCGGGCGGTGGAGGATAAGCTTTTGTCAGGTCCGGGAAATTGTCAGGTCTATCGGACAAGGGCGGCGACAAGTGCGTGCGGCGATGCTGCAAAGATGGACTGGAATCCGGCATTCAGTTTTTGTGTCCGTCTAAAGGGCGAGCCGTGACGCCTATTCCATGTGCAGCGCGGTTATGGCTTAATACATTCATGAAATGTCTTCCGTGGGCCTGGTATGCGGATCGCCTTGAGAAAATCCCAGGGGACACTGGCGAGGGTGCATAGCAAGGGGGTAGAGAAGGATGTTAATTGACGATCCGATTTGGGACAGCATCGAGCCGTGGATGATTGGCATTCGCCGCGACATTCATCGCTATCCGGAATTGGGCCTTGACACGGCACGAACGGCACAGCGTGTCGAGGCGGCTTTACACGAATTAGGGATCGCGCATGAACGTATCATTGCGAACGGAATAAAAGCGGTCATGGGTCCCTCGCAAGGCCATGCAGTCTTGTTGCGTGCCGACATGGACGCGCTGCCGCTTGACGAGATGACTGATCTGCCATTTAAGTCCGAGATTTCTGGCCGCATGCATGCCTGCGGGCACGATGCCCACACCGCGATGGTCTTGGGTGCGGCCTATTATTTGCAGCAGCGTGCGGATCAATTGCGTCACCCGGTTGTCCTAATGTTTCAGCCTGCTGAAGAGGGACCGGGCGGTGCTAAGCCAATGATTGAAGCGGGTGTCTTGTCGAATCCGGCGGTGCAGCGCGCCGCGATGGTGCATGTGAACTCGCGTCTTCGGGCGGGACAGATTGGTTTGAGATCGGGGCAGTCCAACGGGGCCTGCGACGATTTCGTCGTTATCGTGCACGGACGGGGCGGACACGGTTCATCTCCACATTTAGGCGTCGATGCGATTGTTGTGGCAGCCGCTATCGTGCAGTCAGTACAGACCTTGGTAAGTCGGGAACAGGATCCATTTGACCCGCTGGTTGTAACCTTTGGCACAATTCGTGGAGGATACCGCGAAAACGTTCTGGCTGATCGAGTCGAATTAACCGGAACGATTCGTTCGATGACCTCCTCGACACGGCAGCGGATTGTCGAACGCTTTGTCGATATGGTCACGAGCGTAGCCAAGGCTTACCAGACATCGGTCGACGTATCCATAGACCGGGGATATCCGCCGCTCGTTGCCGATCCGACGTGGAGCCTTGAGGTCAACCAGATTTTGCAGCGTGAGCTGGGAGAAGATCGCATTACGACGGGTCGCCCGACGTTAGGGGTTGAAGACTTTGCGTATGTGGCCGAACGGGTGCCAGCCCTGAGCGTGAGCGTAGGCATCGTGGGGCCGCAGTTTACCACGGGCTTGCATTCGGCAGGCTTGATCATCGATGAATCGGCATTGCGGGTGGGGGCGTGTGCCCTGGCGGCAATCGGGCTGTATGGAATTGAACAATAGTTCATGTGAATAAGGAGACCAAGGAGTTGCAGGAAGTTCGTTGGGAACGTGTAGCCCATCGTTGACGAACGAGACCCGAGACCGAAGGAGGTTTGAAGGGATGCCGGACCGGCGTGATCCGCGCGAGTTTTTTGGGAAATATCATGAAGCCTATGGAACCAGTCCGGGGCATGCGCGGGGCCAAGATCTTGATGTTTTGCTTACGGGCTTAGGCGTGCAGCAAGGGGAATCGGCCTTGGATGTTGCCACGGGTGGCGGGCACACGGCACTGCGATTGGCAGAAAAGGGACTTCAGGTAACGGTTGCCGATGTAACGCCCGCAATGTTGGTGGATACGGTTAATAGGCTTAATTCCGGGGGATTCCAGGTAGAGGCGGTCGAAGCTCGTGCAGAGTCGCTGCCCTGGACGGATGGCACGTTTGACGTCGTTACGTGTCGGCGAGCTGCGCACCACTTTGATGACGTGCCCGGCTTTTTGCGCGAAGCATTTCGTGTGCTCAAGGATCAGGGGCGGATCGGCATTTCGGATATGACGGCCAGTGGGGAGCATATCTTGTGGCTCAATCATTTAGAGCAGTTGCGTGACCCTTCACACCACCGTGCCCTATCACCGGATGAATGGTACGCACAGTTGGTATCGATTGGCTTTCACCGGATCGAGCTGCACTTGATGGAAGAGCCTATGAGTTTTGCCCAGTGGCTGGCTCCCGTAAGTGTGGACAGCGAAGATGGTGCCCGTGCGCTGAGCTTTTTGCAAGAGGACGCGCCGTGGGAAATTGTTCGCGGACAGACCTTTATCAAACGGCGGATTGTCATGTGGGGATGTCGCATGCCCTGATCTAAAGCACATGGAGTGTCCGTGTGATGATTTGGACCCCTTCATGTCATCGACGGAAATCGTCGCGTCGTGGCAACCCTTGCGACGGCTCGGTTCAAGTCTTCTTGGACCTTGGGCCTGCGGAAATAGTGACACGAGAGTCTCAACGAAGGCTAGGGTTGGTGTCCGATGGTTGCATGCGATAGCTCCAATAGTGGATTGCGCCTGCTAACCCTATGAAGACCACGCATAAGCCCATCACTCCGACCCAGCCTAACTCGGTCCACAAGAGGCTTCCTAGCGCTGATCCCAGCGATGCGCCGATGAAATAACAGACCATGTACACGGTATTGGAGCGCCCGCGCGCTTCGGGACGAATGCCATAGACACGGGCTTGGTTAGAAATTTGTGCACTGTTAGTGGCCAAATCCACGCCAATAATACCGAGTATGAGAAGGGGCAAAATCGCCGAAGCAACCCCGAGTAAGACATAGACGACGACTGCGAGTATTAGAGCCCCGATGACGGCAAAGCGCGGGTCGCGCCGGTCTGCAAGGCGTCCTGCTACTGGAGCGATGAGGGCCCCGGCTACGCCGACTAGGCCAAAGAGGCCAATGGTTGAGGCCGGATAGTGATACGGGACCCCGCTCAGTCGAAAGGTAAGAGTGGTCCAAACCGCCGAGAAGGCGGCAAAAATCAACCCTCCGGTAAGACTCACACGCCGCAATTCTGGTTCATGGGCGACCAACTCGAGCAGTGAGCGCATCAGGCTTGTGAAGTTTTCAGCGGGATGGGACGAGCGGTGTTGTGGGAACTGCCAGAATACATAGGCCAATACAATGAGCATCATCACGCTGGCAATGAAGTAAACTGTACGCCAACCCCATACTCCGGCAATAAGACCGCTAAAAGTTCGGGCCACTAAGATGCCAATCAATAGGCCACTCATAACCGTACCGACGACCCGTCCTCGATTGGTGTTGTCGGCTAGATCTGCCGCCAAGGGAACCAAGACTTGTGGCACGATGGTGAATAAACCCACGAAGAAACTCGAGATGTCAAGCCATGCCAGGCTTTGGGACAGTCCAACGGCTAAGAGTGCCACGGACACCAAGAGGAGTAACCCCATCACCAGCCGACGGCGCTCCAAATAGTCAGCCAAGGGTACGAAAGCCAAGAGCCCTATTGCGTAGCCGGCTTGCGTAAAGGTTGTGACAAGCCCCATGCGTGCATCTGGCACTCCAAACGTCTTTCCCATCAAAACTAACAAGGGTTGGTTGTAATACAGGTTGGCTGCCGTCGCCCCGGCCATAATTGCTAAAATAAAGAAAAAACGTGGAGAAATCGGGTGGGTCGACATTTTGTCGGCGACGCGGTGATGCATCCGTTGCTCCCTTCTAATTTGCCCGGCTTAGCTGATAACGGATTAACTCTACATATTTACGATTCCTGGATTAATCCGGTGGCTGACAGGGAAAGTGATGAATGCAGTCGGCCAGTCATGCTGTTTACCAGACGTGATTATACCATAGGGCTCATGCGAATCGGTTGGGGTCGAGGACCAGGGCCCAGACTCTGAACACCTGCTTACCAACACCTACCGAACTCCCCATATATCATAAAGTAGGGGTGCAACGAAACGGACGCCGGCCTCCGTGTTTCATGGACTAATTTGTCCCAGCAAAATCACGGGCGTGAGGCGTCAATCCTCGTGTGGGCCTCGACGTGGACTCGGTTGTCGCTGGGCCGCAGTCGTAAAGCGAGAATCCGTTGATCGTATTTATGCATTGAGATAGAGCCACAACCGCCTCCAACGTCAAAGGTGTTGATAATCGTTCGCGTCATTCGCAGCAGAACAGCCCTGCCTATCGATGCTCTCAAATGCTGGGCGTTGGTGTTCCATTGGCGGCCAGATTTGACGTCATAATTAAGAAAGCTTTACCAGGGAGGTTTTGGAAAGGTGTGGTTACCCGACCTGTATGCCTTTCGCAACACTTAGCTGTTTCTGTGTCCTATCAAAAACAACGGTCGTGACGTGACCCGGAGTAAATTTTCCAACGACCAAAAGCCTACATGAAGCGAGGATAATATTCACTGCGCCAGCAAGAGATGCCCATATCGGAGCGGCGTCAATTGCCGCGTTACTCGGGTCAACGTTTTACGGGTTTTTCATAGTTGACGACACTTTTTGGCGAGTGCGCACTTGGATCAGTCCTTGGTCGGAAAGGCGAATGTCCGGACTCACTAACAAGCCCATTGTGCTGATGTGCATAAACGGGTTGGCATGGCGATATCCCCATGCGGTCAAGGCTGCACGAACACACCGTGCTTGGTCCACAACTTCGTGCAATAAATCGGCCGACACGACGCCAGCCAGGGGCAACGCCATCTTCGCCGTTACCCGGTGGTTTTGGACGACCACGATCCCCCCATCCAAGGCGACTACTGCGGCAGCCGCCAAGGCCATATCCTCCGCATGGGTGCCTAAAACGGTCAGGTTATGCGCGTCATGGGAGTATGTGCTGGCTACCGCCCCAGTGCCCAGGGAAAGGCCCACAACCGGCGCAAAGCTTTGCTGAGCCCGCCCTGTGTATCGGTCCACCACGGTCAATAACGCCACTCCCTGCGGCAATGCCACGAAGCCATCAACAACCGTGGCTGTAATTGCAACCTCTTGCAATGTATTGTCGTCACGATTGACCGACAAGGCGCGCAAGGTGAGAGGCAAGCTCGCTGTTGGTGCCGGCCACCGAAACCGCGACTGGTCCACCTGATGGGAGAGGAGATGCACCGTATGCCGCAAGGTGTTGAGCCTGGCCTCGCGCGTATCGCGGCCGGCGGTGTCATGAAGCGTTTCGCCAAGGGCGGTCAGATGTCCCGATTGCGCCACGACCTTCCCGCCGGCCATTACCAAGCTCGGCGTGAATTGGGAGATCTCATCCAACAGCAGGATGTCCGCTCTCCGACCCGGGGCCAACACACCACGGTCTGCTAGACCTAAGCGCTGAGCAGGATCAAAGGTCATTGCTCGCAGGGCTTGCAGCGGCGTTAAACCGGCCTTTACCGCCAGGCGCCCAATACGGTCCAAATGCCCTTCATCCGCCAAGACGTCGGCGCTGACGTCATCGGTGCACAGGGCAAAGGGCGGCATGAGAGGGAGTTGTTGCAAAGCCTCGATTAGTTCGGGTCGCAAGGTTTTAGCCTGAAACTCTAGAAACATACCTAGATGCAACTTTTTTAGCAAAAGTGCCGTAGCGCTTTTGGAATGGTCTGAACTCACGCCTTCCCAAAGTAGCGACGTCAGTGCTTCATCCGTTACGTCTGGCGCGTGACCCTCAATGATCACTCCGGCGTCTCGAGCCACTCGCAAAATCTCTAACATCCGCGTGTCACCGTGAGCAATACCGTACGCGTCCATGACTTCACCCAAGCCAATCACGTCGGGGCGCTGCAGCAGCGTTGCAACGTCTGAAGGATCGATGCGCCCTCCAGTGGTTTCTAGTCCCAACACCGACGGTACGGACGATGGCACCATCCAACGGATATCCAAGGGCAGGTCTTGGGCAACGTCCATAAACGCGACTAACCCTTCATAGCCCAAGACGTTGGCAATTTCGTGCGCATCGGCCGCGCAGGTCGTCGTGCCATGGACCAGCACTGCTTGCGAAAAGGCTGCGGGGGTGACAAAGGAGCTCTCGATATGGAGGTGGGCATCAATGTACCCGGGCACGGCATACCGTCCTTCGCCATCTATCGTTGGCCATGAGGTGGCGGTGTCGACCGGCCAAAGGGCCGCGATGCGCGACCCCGCCAGCACAATGTCCAGCGTTTCGATGGCGCCTGTCAGCACGGATACCATTTGCACATTGTGCAGAACCGCCGTCGGGTGTACCCCGGCCGGAACCCAACCGGCACGCCCCGCCATCGCGCACATTAGATCGCCTCCGCTTGATAGAAAAAACCCTTAGAGTCCACTTAAGCGCAAAGCCTCCCAAAACCAATCAAAAAATCGCAGGACGTCGATCTGAACGGCAACATCTACCGGTTGGCGATCCGTCGCTTCCTCGATCATGGCGGATTGTCCCCGCCGTACTGGATCGCAACGCACGACGGTCAGCGGGATAGAGCGCCATTCAAAGAGGTCGGGTTTTACGTCTGCCGCCACCGCGAGCACATCATGCAGCGGAAACGGATGGTGCGGATCGGGGTGCCTGCGGGCGTAAAAGCGAAACAACGCGACCAACATGCGCGCTGCCTCTCGCGAGGAGGAGCCCAGCCGCTCTTCGACCTCGGCCCGCGTCACCGTGGCTTGCCGCGTCACATCCAGCCCCACCATTTTGATGGGGACCCCCGACCCCATGACCCAGTCTGCGGCATCTGGGTCCACGTAGAAGTTAAATTCTGCGTGGGGGGTTACGTTGCCGCCACTCAGAGAGCCCCCCATGACCGTGATGCCAGAGAGATGCGGTTTGACCGAAGGATGCCCTATTAAGAGCGCGGCCACGTTCGTGAGTGGGCCGGTTGCAATCACGGAGACGGACCGGGATAAAGAGCAGAGTTGGGAGGCTAGCCATTCCACCGCATGAACGTCCGCGACCGTCACCTCCCGAGTGGGAAACGCGTACCCGTCCAAGCCTGTCTGGCCATGGATTTCCGGCGCGGTGACCAACGGGTGCCACAATGGCGCGGCGCATCCCCGATGTACCGGAATGTCATTGCGGCCAAATACATCTAAGACATTCACGGCGTTGCGATAGGTGTTGTCCACCGTATGATTACCGGCCACGGTGGTTACACCTAAGACCTGCAGAACACCTAACGCCGTCGCTAATGCCCAGACGTCGTCCTGTCCCGGATCCATATCTAGATAGGCCGGGTGCCCACCTGCCCACATTTCATCCGTGCTCATGCCCTGCCCTCCCCCCGATTTGACACGGCGTTCATGTCTTTCGATGCTGGCGCAGCAAACTGTTCATGAACGCGTTTCATCAATGAGCGATCGTTGAAGAGGCGCGCTCCCACGCCTGCTAGCACCCTCGCCCCATCGCGTACGGCTTGCTCCCCGTATGGACTGGCTGCGGCGGCGGCAAACTCGCGTGTGTGCGGGTCGAGGCCGGGGCCTAGTTGGATATTGCCATGAAACGCTGGCACAACGTAGCTGACGTTGCCCAGATCGGTCGACGCCCGGGCCCGCTGCGCCTGAGTCACCACACGGCCCACTCGGTCGAATTCCTTGCGCGCCAATTCTGCCAGGACGGGATTTTGACGCACATCCCAGTACGGCGGCGCGGTTTGTGTCCATTGAACCTCACAACCAACCGCACTGGCGGCAGATCGGGCAATCTCCAACACGCGTGATTCGACCTCCGCCAGATATGTGCGGTCGTTTGTCCGGATGACCACCTGCAGTGCTGCAAACTCGGGTACGACATTGGGGGCGGATCCTCCATGCGTAATGATCGCGTTAATATGTGCGTCGGAGCGCAGGTAAGGGCGCACGCTATTCACTAAATGAAAAAACCCGAGCACCGCCTCCAGGGCACTGATACCGCGTTCGGGCGCTGCAATCACATGTGAGGCCCGTCCGTGAAAGGTAATGTCGTATCCCACGCGGGCCAGATACGGAGGATCGACCTCGTTGCTATCCGCCGGGTGCAGCATCAAGGCCACATCCACCTCGGTGAAAATCCCGGCCTCGATCAGCCGGATTTTTCCGCCTCCGCCCTCTTCCGCGGGACAGCCAATCACCCATACCGACCCGCCATCTCCATCCGCTCCGACGTCGACTAGGCTGAGTGCAGCGCCAACCGCCATGGCTGCAATGAGATTGTGCCCGCACGCGTGACCAATGTCCGGCAGCGCATCATACTCGGCCAAAAAGGCCACTACCGGATGCGCTGCTCCGTGCTGGGCGACAAAAGCTGTGTCTAACCCGGGAACGGATTGCACCCGAAAGTGCTGTTCGCTCAGAAACTGGGTCAAGAGCGCAGCGGCGTGAACTTCCCTAAAGCGCGTTTCCGGACGGTCATGAATCGCCCGACTCAGATCCTGCAATTCCGAATTACGCGCTGCAATCGCTGCGTCTAGACGCTCCCCCAGGTCCATGATCTCGTTCGTTTCCCTTCCCGGCCTGCGACGGTTATTCCTTCGCAGGCCGACTTCTTGCGTTCTTAGCGGATGGTCCAGTAGTTGGCATTGAGAAAGTCGGTCACCGGGTTAAAGTCCGACACGGGTCCCTTGATATTCTTGGCAGTGACATTGAGACCCGGAACCCGGGCATAGCCTTGGGGCACCCAGGGCATCCACAGCAAAGGCACGGTCTTGGCGGCATAGACTTCGTAGGCATCGAGCCGCTGTTGCTCTTGTGCGGGGGTCCCGCCTTGACGGTATGCCAGCACTAACTTTGTCATCGTGCTGTTGGCGTAATGTCCCCCGTTTTCTCCACCCCCCGGTAAGAAGAACGATCCCGCGGTAGGATAGTAATCCAATTGATAGGTGTAGCCCGAATTCCAATAGGCCAGATCCCAATGGTCTGTGCCCATGGTGGTAAACAGTTCTCCCAACGGCTGGCTGACAAGGCTCACATCAATTCCTTCTCGGGCCCAATCGGCCTTCAACAGTTGCACCAGACTGGTCTCCAAGGTACTGCCGGACGAGTACAATAGACTCATTTTCAGACTCTGCGTGCCCTTCACCATGACGCCATTTTTCATATGCCAGCCATGAGCTTCCAGCAGCTTTTTACCTTTGGCCGGATCGTAAGGGTAGACCATCTTTGCTAAGGCTTTGTCGTAATAGACGGTCGGCGGCTGGGCGGTAATGGGGCCGTCCGTGGGGATGCCGTACCCGTGAAACAAGGTTTTGATGATGCCGGGTTGATCAATGCCCATCTCCATGGCTTCGCGGATGTAGGCCTGGTTGAGAAATGCGCCGGCCCCATCGGGTTCCCCGGCCTGGAAGTCAGGGTTGACGAAATTCATCCCGGAGAGATAGGTTTCCGTGATCTGATCGTTCTTCAGCCGTCCTTTGTCGGCAATCATGTCTAACGGGAGATAACCGACGTTGACGGTCCCCTCTTCTAGCTGGGCAAATTCGCTGGTCTCGGATGTCTCGTATTCTAAAATGAGACGGCTAATGGATGCCTTGTGGCCGCCAAATGTCTGATTGGGCACAAAGGTCCACGATCCGTTAGGTTGATATGACAAAAATTTAAACGCGCCATCCACCACCGCATACCCTTTATAGGTGGGGTTGTTGGATTCCGAAACGATAAACTGCAATTCTTTGTGCATATTGGTCGGGTAGCGGTCCCACACGGCCTTAGGCACCGGGCTAATCTGACTGAGGCCATTGAGAATAAACCACGAGGGATTGACGGAGGTGTTCAGCGTCACGACCACCGTATCCGCATTCGTCGCGGTCACGCTCTTAAAGTCCGAGGGCACGCCGCCGCTTTGGGCATCTCCATACGGCAACGGGGAATGCGGACCGCAAGCCGCCTTAATGAGATCCCAGGTAAACACCACATCTTGCGCGGTCACGGGTTGACCGTTGGACCAACGATAGCGGTGACTCAAATGAATGACAAATTGCGTATCCGTCTTGTTGACGGTAATCGCAGACGCCAGCGATTGCGCATAATTCACGGTATCCTTCTTCGATACCGCTATCAGCGGCAGGTACATCAGTGCGTTGACTTGAAAATTAATGGCGCTGTATCCGGCGCCACTGACGACCGGAAAAAACCAGTTCGGCTCTGTTTGGGGTGCCATGGCCACAACGGCAGTGCCTCCCGCCGTCGACTGGGCCGGGGTGACGCCCGCCGCCATCAAGAGACTGCTACTGGCCAGAAGTCCTGCGATGACACTATACGTCACTTTCACGACGTGTCCTCCTTATAATTTCCCCGACGGCGGGAGCCGTTATCAGCTCGGTCGAGGACGAATTCATTCTGAAGTCTAGGGATTGGCCCGAAGGCTGTCAAGAAATTGTTGCGGCGCTTGGGATCGTGATGCAAGCGTGTGGTGAGTCCCAAAATGGTAAGGGGGGCCTACGTATTAACGTAATTTTGAGCAACTGATTTCGAACAGTGTGCGCCAACCAATCCAGTCATTGTGATCGCTCGGGGAGCTTTGGGGCGAACTGGTGCCGCCGGAACTCCGGTACAATGTTCTCAATTGCTTGATTAGGTCGGGATTCCTACAGGATGGACACACTGTAACCTTCAGAGGCGGCAGTGCTCTGACGAAGACCGACGATGGCATGATCCTGCGGCCACGCACAAGTACCGAGCAGAGTTCGTGGAAGATGGTACAAATGACCATTTCATCACTGTCTGCACCACAAGCACGGTTGGCACTAATAATCTATTTTTGTGGTGAACCGTGCCGGTGATCTTCTAGCGGAGTGGTCATTTGAACCGACGGCTCAAAAGTGTTTGGGTGTGTTAGCGGCGCTATCGACCGCGCCAACTATATGAATGCTCCTTAATTTCTTCCGGTGCTATTCGGGAAGTCGGCCCAGACGGGATTGAATTTCTTCGGGTACGGTGGCCAGATAGGACAAAAAG
>PXYV01000035.1 GCA_003023745.1 Sulfobacillus acidophilus
GGTTGAACCTCTTCCCAGGAAAAGAACTGCATCTGTGGTATAATCGCCATACGGGCACGCTCCTTCGAAATTGATTGGTGTACGACCTCAATTTTACCAGAGCTGGCCCGTTTTTTGGTGTGTTGATGCCATTTTCTCCCGATCGACCCCACCGGGGTCAAATTCCATGATCCAAGCCGCACGGTGCGTCGCAAGGTGCATGATCCCGTCCAAGGTTGGGGTAAAGTTTTTTCCGCTCATGGTTCAATCCCAATCAGAATGCGGTCTCTGGCACAACGCAAAAAGCTCATGAGCTCATGAGCCTGACACCGTAATCAAAAAGCCGCGTAAGCATCCGCTACGCAACTGGTCCGCCCACCACCCGTTGCATCTTCGCGCTGCCTCGTGCACAATACCACTAAACCAGCATCCGCGCCCCAAACGGACGCATCGTGCAAGTGTAGGCGTTTTGCCCTTAACACGGGACGGTGACAGATGGAGGCGATGCGTCCGGTTTAACAGGGTGGCCCATGAATCACTGAAACTATCAAGGAAGGTGTCTTGTGAACGATCAATCGCCTTGGTCTTTTGTTGTGGCATCAGACGACACATTTAAGATGATGGCAGAGGGTCTTCAGCGATCCAGTTCTGAGCATGATGTCCATCAGTCACCCATTTACCAAGAAGTGGTGCGACATCTAGGGCCCAATCGCACGGTGCTCGACATTGGTGCCGGCGTCGGACGCTTTTCTGTTCCGCTCGCGCAGGATTCTTGCCGCATCACGGCGGTAGAGCCCTCCGAGGAAATGCGTACCCGTTTAAGTCAAGCCCTGCGCGACACCAACCAGTTTGATCGCGTCCACATCATCGACCAGGCTTGGCCTACGTCGACACCGCTGACTGCTGAGGTAGCCTTGGCGGCTTTCGTCATCCAATTTGCGCCAGATCCGATTGCATTTGTTCGCGCCATGGAACAATCTTGCACCCGTCGCTGCATCCTCGCAATTCACGTGGATGCGCTGTTTAGTCAATTTGCCCCGTTGTGGGAAGAATTTCCTGACATACCCACCCCGCCGTTGATGCCTGTGTTTTCCAACCTCTATCCGAAACTTCTCGAAGCAGGTATTGTGACTGACGTCCAAATCATCGAGGAGAGTCATGGGCCACAATTTCGCGACCCAGCCCAAGTGCTCTCCATGCTCACCCACCGGCTAAAGATACAAGACAATCCCCAAGCGCAGGTAAAACTCTCACAATGGCTGGAAAATCATCGCGAACAGTGGACACAGCCTGCCAGTACGCGCTCAGCCCTGCTTTCGTGGGCCCCCAACCATTCGTGAGGGATCACCAACTATGGCATCAGTCATCGACCACGCTCCCCGTCCAAATTCTTTACGTGTTCCGCGGAATAATGCCATCTTCGGCGGGATTTAAATAATGTTCTTGGACACCAGGGCCCAACTTGATGAACTTCACGAGCAGGCTGACCTCAATGACACCCATGACGAGATACAAAAGACTAAACCCCATCACCGTGATTGCCACTTCATACAGGGGTACCGTGGGCGACACGCCTTGAGCGGTTTTTTGCAACCCGAACACAATCCAGGGCTGGCGCCCCACCTCTGTCATAACCCACCCGGCGATATTCGCGGTGGAGGGCAAGAAAATCGACCACGTCATGAATTTAAGGTACGCAGGGTGACGCTCCCACTGGCCTTTTTGCACGGTCCACAGCCCGTAACACGCCAATCCGGCCATGACAAAGCCTACTAGAATCATATAGCGAAAACTCCAGTAGGTGGCCAAAATGGGCGGCACATAGTATCCGGCGCCATAACGATGCGCATACACGTGCTGCAGGGTCATAATTCCCAAGACGCGGCCTGTCAAGCGGTTGTACGCCAGAATCGACAGCATGTCGGGAATGGGCAGAGCAAACCAAGTGTGGTGAGTGACGGGGTTGAAGATCGAGATAATGCTCCAGGCTGCATGCCGTCCACTCGTGTGCCACAGCGCTTCTGATGCGGCCATTTTCATCGGTTGCGCCACAATCAGATGCTGAGCTTGCTCATGCCCAATCACAATCACTAAGATGCTGCCCACCGCAGCGACAATCAAAGAAATCTGAAATGCAGGAAGGAACGCCTGTTGGTAGGACCTCTTGAACCTTAGTCCGTACGCGCAGATACTGGCCATAAAAAAGCCGCCGGTGGTCAGAGCCGCGACTTCCACATGCGGAAATTCTACCCAAAGTTGAGGATTGGCCAACAACGCAAAAAAGTTGACCATTTCGGCATGCCCATGGATGAGCCGATACCCTACCGGTTCTTGCATAAACGAATTGGCCGTGAGAATCCAAAATGCCGAAAGGCTCGTACCTATAGCCACCAGCCACATAGACCAGGCATGCAGGCGTGGGGGTAGTCGATCCCATCCGAAAATCCATAGGCCAACAAATGTGGACTCGAGGAAAAATGCAGCGAGGGCTTCAACCGCGAGCGGAGCACCAAAAACGTCCCCGACAAATCGCGAGTAATTAGACCAGTTCATGCCGAACTGGAATTCTTGCAAGATCCCGGTCACCACGCCTACAGCAAAATTTATCAAGAACAGCCGCCCAAAAAAGTCCAGAACCTGACGATCATCCTCCTGCTGATGACGCCAGTAGCGCGTTTCCAAAATTGCCAACAAAAATGCCAGGCCGATCGTAATGGGCACAAACAAGAAGTGATAAATCGTCATGGTGCCAAATTGCAATCGCGCTACACCTAAGTCTGTCATCGGATTTGCTGCACTCCCATCGCCCGCGGCTTGGTCTAGTAGTGCCAGGTATCTTGAAACGACACGCGCTTTCGAAAGACCCAATAGGTCCACGCTTGGTATGCGAGAACGAGCGGCAGCACGGTAATCGCCACAATGGTCATCACTTGAAGGCTGTATGGATTGGAGGACGCATTATAAATGGTCAGACTCCAGTGCGGATTGAGGCTCGAAATCATCAGGCGCGGGAACATCGCGAGAAAAACGCTGAAAGTCGATAGCACAATGGTGAACACCACCGCAAAAAAGGCCCAAGCGCGGTGCTTACCGGGCAGCAAAAACCGCACGGCGATGATGCTAAGTCCCGCCAAAATGGGAATCGGTCCCGGATCCAAGCCTAGATGACGGGCAAGGTGCGCATAAAAGTAGCTCATGACCACGAAGGCAAAATATAAGACGGTGGTCCACCGTCCCACCCAATACGCCACTTTGTGGGCGCGATCAGACAATGGTGCAGGCGCTTTGAGGTCTATGTATAAAGCTCCGTGCAACAAGAATAGAGACACCGTGGCGATGGCTCCGACGAGAGCATACGGATTGAATAGGGTTAGAAAATTGCCGACGTAGTTCATATGCTTGTCTATAGGGACTCCCCGCAACAAATTGCCCATTGCCAGGCCCCATACAAGCGGGGGAACCATGCTGGCAACAGCAATCAGCGCATCCCAGCGCTTTCTCCAACGAGGGCTGGACCCCTTGCTGCGAAACTCAAGCGCCACCCCGCGGACAATAAGAGCAGCCAGCAACAACGCCAGGCCGAGATAGAAGCCGCTAAAGACGGTCGCATACCAGTCGGGAAACGCCGCGAACATGGCGCCGCCCGCCGTAATTAACCACACCTCATTGGCGTCCCACACCGGACCAATGGTGGCGATGACGGCACGCCGCTCCTGATCGGTATGGCCAATCCAGGGCACCAACATGCCGACGCCATAATCAAATCCCTCTAAGACGAAGTATCCGACAAACAGGATCGCAATGAGAACAAACCAAACCATCGGCAGGATCATGGGCTCACTCCCCCGGCTTTCTCCCCGAGGTAAGCATTTCCCAATCGTGCCGACTTGATACAATCGCAGCCGACGTGAACAGGAGTCCAACGGACCCATGTCACGGCATTGACCCACAATTAACTGATGGCTTTGTCCTCCCAGTGGCTCGTCTTAATGTGGCCATAGTAATCAAGCCAGCGGGCATAGGGCGTGTGGCAGTACGGGCAGGTGCGAAAAGGTCTTCCGGCAAATGCCTGTGCTGCGTATGACTCGTCATCGGATGACACTAATGCGCCATTGACCCCGATCTTCAACAGCGCCAACGCCCGTTCGTACACAGAATCCCCATATCCGCGGGCATCCGTGACGCATAATTCCAAGTATGATTCCTGATCGTCATAGACTTTATAGAGGGCGAGATATGGGGGCCGTCGCTCGCGTATCCACTCCACCCACAAATGATGCCGCACCATCTCCGCGAGGCTGGGGCTGACTAAGGTGGAGTCCACAATGGCATTGACAAACTTGCGGAAGTAATACGTCCGAATCTGGCTCTTCACTGGGTGTCCCCCCTTTGGTGCAATTTCACCTATTATTCTAGCAACTTATCCGCCCCTCGGGGACCCGGGGAGCCATAGTAAAAATTGGCGTAAGGGGCCGTGTGGCGCTACAATCAATCTATGGACAATGTCATCGACGAATCTTTGGCCCGGCTTGATCAATGGCTTTTGCAGTACTGGAACCGTACATTACCGCAATACCGCTGGCTATTTTTGCAAACCTTGGCCACCGCCAACTCGCGCCGACGCTGGATTGAATCATGGCCCACAGTGGTGAACGGGCTCGTGGTTGATGTCGGTTGCGGCCCTGGTATTGTGTCGCATGAAATTGCAACGTTAAAAGCGTGCCGGGTCATGGGACTGGACCGAGACGCGGTGGTGTTAGGCTTGGCGCGCACTCTCAGCCGCTTGTTGCAGCTATCCGACAGCGTCGAGTTTGATCAATCCGATATTTTAACGAAGGATGGGGCGGGTCTTGCCGATGCCGCCTGTGCGCGCTTTGTGGCACAATATGCGCCCAGTCTGGAGCTATTTTTCGCGCGGATGAAAAGTCACGTGCGCTCAGGGGGGTATATCGTCCTGGAAGACATTGATGACGGCTATATCATCGAATATCCTAAGCCGCCACTTGCGTGGCAGCGTGTCGTCGATGCGTTTCGGGACTATCAAAGCGGCAGCGAAGGTGACCGCTATGTCGGTCGCAAGCTTGCCGATGCAGGGCGCCGCAGCGGTTTACAGGTAGAAGACATCACCCTAAACCCCGTGGTACAAGCTGGCTGGACCACCTGGGACGACCTCTCCGTCCAGTTTGACGTGGAGCGCGTTGGTCAAGCGTTACCGTTGATGATGGCGCGCGGTCTCATCTGCGAGGACGAGTGGCAGACGGCCAAACGCGACTATCAAGCGAGCTTTCCACACTTCAGTTATGTTTCAAGCTCAACGGTGCGGATCCTCTTTCGCGTTCCATGAAGAGAATGATTCAGGCGCCGGCACCCAACGGTGCCAGGTATCGTCGTCCGTCACATTAGGTTCGGTGAGCATTGCCAGTTGGTCGGGGGTAATTGGCACCGGCAAAATACTGCTCAGGCGGGCCACCGCGCCTACCATCCCTAACGGCAGATGAATTTTGGGCGGGTGCGGGCGCCCGATGCGCCTCGCCATGCCATCGAATAATTGATTTAAGGTAAAGCGTTCTGGGCCCCCGACTTCCAAAGTTAAGTCAAAAGAAGAGTTATCCGGCAACGTCTCCAGGATGAGGGTCGCCACATCGTGAACCGACACCGGCTGAAACAATGTCCGTCCATCCCCGGGGACCGGCACGCGCGGCAATTGGGCCAAACTCTTTAACATCTCAAAAAATGGCGGTGCCCCGCCAAACATCAACGATGGCCGCAGAATGGTTGACTTCACGCCGGCTTGGGATCGCACCAGCTGCTCTGCCTCCCACTTGGTGCGATGATATTGCGAAGCGGCTGCCCGACGCGTCCCCAGGGCCGACATATGAATCAAGCGTGAGATGCCGGCAGCGCGCATTGCCACCAATACCCGTTCGGTCGCACCCACATGCATCCATTCAAACGTTATGCCACTCTGCGGCACCTCGCGAATAATTCCGATGAGATGAACAACCGCCTGCGCACCGTCAAAGGCTCGCACCAAATCCATATGGCGAATGTCTCCCGGCACCCAGGTGACCCCCGACGCCATGGGCTCAGCCGGCTTATGGCGCGCAATCGCCACAACGCTATGGCCACTGCGACAAAGCTTTGCGACGGTCGCCGATCCGACGTACCCACTCGCCCCCGTTACCACGACCCGCATGAGCGCGTCCCCCCATTTGTACCCCGCTCTGCATCAATCCGGGGATTGTTGTTCCGCGCCATCGGCGATGCGCTCCAAAAGCCCCAAAAGTGTGTCGACTTCGTCCGGGTTCAAAGGCTTTAGCAAGGCCTGCATGTGCTGGCGGCGATCTTCGTTTAACCGCATCATACGCTGTCGTCCCGCCTCACTCAAGCCAACCCAGACCACCCGCCGATCCTCACGCGAGCGTTTGCGCTCCACGACGCCTTGATTGACCAGACGATCGATAATGCCAGTCGCACCGGCCAAAGAAATGTTTAACCGTTCGGCAATGGCACCCATGGCTAAGGGTTCTTCCCGAAACAAAATACGAAGCACCGCAAATTGTCCAAACGTCAAGGTGTCCTCGGGCATGCGACGTCGGGCCAGGCGACCAATCCGAGAAAAAATTGAATCTAAGCGATCAATGGCCAACTCTTGGTTATCTTGATCTGTCATTCGTCCTTCCTTCCCACCACCGTCTACAATGCGCCTCGTCTGTGCGACAACGCTCAATGTTCCTACGTACGGTCGATCAATGCCCGAGCAAAAAACAGCAGGTTGGCCGGTCGTTCAGCTACGCGGCGAACGTAATACGCGTACCAATCGCGGCCGTAGGGAACGTAAATACGGGTCGTAAATCCCTGCTGGGCCAAACTCTCAATAAGATTAAAGCGAACCCCATACAACATCTGAAATTCGAATTGATCTTTGGGCACGCCATTTTCATAGACATACTTTAAAACCCGCCCGATCAGGTGTTCATCGTGTGTCGCCACAGCCGTGTAATTGCCTAACCGTAACGATTCCTGCACTAATCTGACATAATTCTCGTCAACATCTGCCTTGGACGGAAAGGCCACCGCCACCGGTTCCATGTACGCCCCCTTGACAATCCGAAAGTTGCTATTCGGCGTTGACAGTCGGCGCAAATCGTCCATGGTGCGGTACAAATACGCTTGCAAGACCACGCCCACGTGTTGCGGATATTCTCGATGCAACTCCTCATAAAGTTCAAGCGTCGACTGCGTATGCGCGCTATCTTCCATATCAATCCGGACAAAACTTTGGTATTCAGCGGCTTTTTGCACAATCTGCGCCACGTTTGTCTTAGCCAGATCACGGCTCAGATCGAGCCCCATCATACTTAACTTCAAAGATACGTTCGCATCAACCCCACTTTGATGGATGGCGTCCAGCATCGCGAGATAACTTTCCTTGGCATCAACGGCTTCTGCCTCCTGCCGCACGAACTCACCGAGGTGATCGAGGGTGACTTTGATGCCCCGCTTGTTGATACGACGGATATGCTCGATAGCCTCTGGCAAGGTGCTGCCCGCGACAAAACGAGAGGCGCCGAGTTGCATTCCATAACGCTTGAGCACCCCTTCTACCACGGGATTATCCCCGAGTCCCAACACGACTTCCCGAAACATGTCCGAATCCCTCCTCATTCCCGAAATCAATCCAGTCCAACATTAACCCGCGGGCCGGTGCCAACGGCGCCACTTTATGCGTCCCGCGGCCAAGACTCGATTCGATCTCCTTAAGGGAGCCCTGCGGCTCAGCCGCGCAAATCATACTTCCCACCATGTGTCGAACCATACGGTACAAGAAGCCGTTGCCGACAACTTGGTACCGCCAAATATTGCCCTTCTCTTCAATTATCCAACGGCTCGCGAAAATTGTGCGAATCGTGGACTGCACCCCTGCCCCCTCCGTCCGAAACGCCCAAAAATCGTGGGTTCCCTCAAAGAGCGCAGCCGCCCGCTGTAAGCGTTGCCACGAGAGGGCGGCGCCGCTTGGCTGGACAAACCGATGCCAGTGAAGGTCAGGCGGACCTGGCGCACGCCAGAGCCGATAGCTGTACTGCTTAGCCCGCGCCGCCCTACGCGGATCCCAACCACTGGGCACCCACCACGCCTGGACGATTTGGATGGCCCGCGGAAGCTTGCGGTTGGCCACCATCGCAATTCGCTCGATGGGCACTTGAACCGGTCCGCGCCACACCACCACTTGTCCGCAGGCATGTACGCCCGCATCCGTACGGCTGGCCCCCACAATCTCACCCGCACCGAGCAGAGCCGTCAATACGCGCTCAAGCTCCCCCTGAATGGTCGCGCCGGCTGCCTGCTTCTGAAATCCATGATAGTCCGTCCCATCGTAACGCACAACTAAACACAAGTCTGGTCGGTCATCCCATGAAAGCACGGCACCCCGAGCAATCCAGGGTGCCGTGTACTCATCAACCATCCGTTCTTTTACACCAATTCCAGGATTGCCATCGGTGCCGCGTCACCGTGGCGAAACCCCGTCCGCATGATCCGTGTGTAGCCGCCATTGCGATCCTCATAACGCGGTGCCAAAGTCGAAAACAATTTGGTGACAACATCCTCATCCAGAATGTACGCCAACGCCTGACGCCGCGCTGCCAGATCTCCGCGTTTGCCCAACGTGATCATGTGCTCCGCCACTCGATTCACTTCTCGGGCGCGCGTCACCGTCGTCTGAATGCGTTCTTCGCGCAAGAGCGACGTCACCAGATTTCGCATCATGGCCCGGCGGTGACCACCGTTGCGGCCCAATTTGCGATGATGTCCAGGCATCGTTCTGTCTCCTCTCAAAATACGAGTCTGGTAAGGCACACCCCGACTAATCGCTTGGCCTTCTTATTCTTCCGACGGTCGAAGCGACAACCCCAGACTGGCTAATTTTTCCTTGACCTCTTCTAAGGACTTCTTGCCCAAATTCCGCACTTTCATCATGTCTTCGTCGGACTTCGCCGTCAGTTCCCCCACCGTGTTGATGCCCGCTCGCTTCAAGCAGTTAAAGGAGCGAACCGACAAGTCCAATTCTTCAATGGGCATTTCCAATAATCGATCGCGCTTGTCCTCTTCGCGTTCGACGCCAATTTCCACGCCCGGCACACCGTCCGTGAGATTCACAAAGAGGCGCAGATGATCGGACAAAATTTTGCTGCCCATTGACACCGCTTCCTCCGGCGAAATCGAACCATCCGTCCACACTTCCAGGGTCAGCCGATCGTAGTCTGTAATGTGGCCCACCCGCGTGTCTTCAACGCGCCAATTAGCCTTCAGCACGGGACTAAAAATCGAATCAACCGGAATGGCGCCAATTGCCTGATCCGCTCGTTTATTCTTTTCGGCAGGAACATAGCCACGCCCGCGCTCAATAGTCATCTCCATCGACAGGCGCGCCCCTTCATCGACATAGGCAATATGCTGCTCAGGATTCAAAATGTCCACGTCGGCATCCGCCATAATATCGGCCGCGGTGACCTCCGATGGCCCTTCCTTGTCGATGCGCAGAGTCTTAGACTCATCAGACCACAACTTCAGCGCCAGACGCTTCAAGTTCAAGATGATATCCGCCGTATCCTCGAGAACGCCCGGAATGACCGAAAATTCATGAAGAACGCCCTCGATCCGAACGGATGTCACTGCCGTGCCAGGAAGTGAAGAGAGTAATATCCTCCTTAGCGAATTACCCAGGGTAATGCCGTACCCTCTGTCCAGCGGCTCCACTACGAATTGTCCATAATTGGCCTCACTGCCATCATCTACCCGCCGAATTTCCGGCTTCTCGATTTCGGTCATTCCACCGGCCCGCATGCGCAGGCCTTGCCCCCTTTCGCGAACTCCCCGATCCCAACTAACGTGAATACCACTCCACAATCAGCTGCTCTTGCACCGGCGCATCAATCTCATCGCGGTTCGGCAACCGCAGCACTGTGCCACGCAAGGCCTCCGAGTTCACTTCCAGCCAAGCCGGGACCAGGCGCGACGTAACCTGAGCCATCTGCTTGAACCGGGGCTTTTGCCGACTAGACTCGCGCACTTCGATAACGTCACCGGGCTTTACCGAAAACGAGGGAATATTCACCCGTCGGCCGTTAACCTGAAAGTGGTTATGCCGCACCAACTGCCGTGCCTCGGCGCGCGAAGACGCCAGTCCTAGGCGATACACCACGTTATCCAGGCGGCGCTCCAGCGCCTGCAGCAATATTTCACCGGTAACCCCTTGCTTTTTCTTGGACGCTTTCTCGAAGTACCGGGCAAACTGGCCCTCCATGACCCCGTAGGTCCGGCGTGCCTTTTGCTTTTCACGCAACTGTACCCCGTACTCAGAAAGTTTACGGCGCCCTTGTCCGTGTTGGCCAGGCGGCACCGGCCGCCGGGCGACTGGACACTTGTCGGTAAAACACTTTTCACCCTTGAGATAGAGTTTGGTTCCCTCCCGTCGGCACAACTTGCAAACGGGTCCGGTATAACGTGCCATGTCTCGCGCCTCCTTCCTTTCTGTTCACTAAACCCGACGCCGCTTAGGCGGCCGACAGCCGTTATGCGGAATCGGCGTCACATCTTTAATCATGCTGACCTCAAGACCCGCCGACTGCAACGATCGAATCGCGGCTTCTCGCCCGGACCCAGGGCCCTTGACGAGCACTTCAACCTCTTTCAGGCCATACTCCATGGCTCCCTTAGCAGCTGTCTCCGCGGCCAACTGTGCCGCAAACGGCGTGCTCTTGCGTGACCCCTTAAACCCCGACTGACCTGCAGAAGCCCATGACAGGGTATTGCCCTGAGGATCCGTAATGGTCACAATGGTATTGTTAAACGTGGAACGGATATGCGCCACGCCTCGATCGACATGACGACGATCGCGACGCTTACTTCGTGTAGTCCGACGCGGTGGCATATAGCGGAAAACCCCTCCTTGTTATCGCTTCTTCTTGGCTCCTACAGTCCTTCGCGGACCCTTTCGGGTACGCGCATTGGTCTTCGTTCGTTGGCCCCGCACCGGAAGACCCCGGCGGTGGCGCAACCCACGATACGAACCAATGTCACTCAACCGTTTGATGTTCATCTGCACCTCGCGCCGCAAATCCCCTTCGACACGCCACTCTCGGTCGATGATCTCGCGAATGCGGCTCACTTCGTCTTCTGTGAGATCGCGCACACGCGTATCCGGATCGACTTGACTTTGAGCCAAAATTTGCCGAGACGCGGGCCAACCGATTCCGTAAATATACGGGAGAGCCGCCTCCACGCGCTTGTCCCGCGGCAAGTCAATCCCTGAAATACGAGCCACTCGATATCCCCCTTCCGCTACCCTTGTGCTTGCTTGTGCTTGGGATTTTCACAGATAATCATGACGCGCCCATGGCGCTTAATCACCTTGCACTTCTCGCAGATCGGCTTTACTGATGCGCGAACCTTCATCTGAGGTCAAACCTCCTCCAACAAGTGCTGCCATCACCCAACGCGCTATTTGAACCGATAGGTAATGCGGCCGCGCGTCAAATCGTAAGGTGACAATTGTACCGTCACTTTATCTCCTGGCAAGATTTTAATAAAATGCATGCGAATCTTCCCCGAGACATGCGCCAACACCTTATGACCGTTTGACAACTCGACACGGAACATCGCGTTGGGCAAAGGCTCGACTACGGTGCCCTCGACTTCGATGGCATCTTCCTTCGACAAACTCCCCCCTCCTTTCACCCCTGCTACGAACACTGACAATTTGTCCCAGTGGGGTTCAACGGTATCCGGAACAGTATCCGATCCATTATACCCGATTTCTCACGAAATTGCAGTCAAAATCTCGGGGCCGTCTTCATCGAGAAAAATGGTGTGCTCGAAATGCGCGGATAAACTATGGTCTCGTGTTGTCACGGTCCATCCGTCGTCCCCCACGTCAACCTCATATCCCCCTTGATTGACCATCGGTTCAATGGCAATCGCCAGCCCGGCTTTGAGCAGAAGTCCGCGTCCCGCCTCGCCGTAATTCGGCACTTGCGGGTCCTCGTGCATCTGCCGGCCGATTCCGTGCCCCACAAAATCGCGGACAACGCTGAATCCGTGCGACTCGACATGACGTTGCACCGCCGCTCCGATGTCGCCCAGGTGTCCCCCCACCCGTGCGGCCGCAATACCCTCGCGCAGCGACTCCTCCGTCACGCGCAATAGTTCCCGGGCGCGGTCATCAGGGGGAGAACCGACGAAGAGACTTAGCGCACTGTCGCCCACAAACCCTTCAACCGTTGCCCCCAAATCAATACTGACCAGGTCGCCTGGCTTGATCACGCGATCGCCAGGGATGCCATGCACCACTTGGTCGTTAATGGAAATGCAGACACTGGCGGGATAGCCTTGGTAGCCCTTGAAGACCGGAATGGCACCGCGACGCTTAATTTCGCGGTCAGCAATACGATCCAATTCCCGTGTGACCATGCCGGGCACGATTGCATCGCGTAAAATTTCCAGCACCTCTGCCACCACATGGCCCGCCCGCCGCATTTTCTCGCGGTCACGACGACTCTTCAGTTCAATCATGAGACATCGCCAGGGCTCCCCCGATAGACTGGGTCACTGCATCCACGGGCAACTCTCCATCAATCTCCTGCAATAGACCGCGCTGGCGATAAAAGTCGATGAGAGGCTTGGTCTCAGCGTCGTACACGGAGAGACGAGTGGCAACCGTGTCTTCGCGGTCGTCGGGCCTCTGCGCCAATTGCGCCCCGCATACGTTGCAAAGGCCTTGCGTAAGCGGCGGGTTGAATTGCACATGGTACAGTGCCCCGCATTGAGGACACACCCGACGTCCAGTCAAGCGCATCATCAAGGTGTGCCGCTGCACGGCAAGATAAATCACAACGCTGAGGGCACGCTCAAGATCGCTCAAGATTGTTTCAAAGTGCTGGGCTTGACTTAAATTGCGTGGAAATCCATCGAGGATGAATCCCACGCGCGCATCGGGCTCCTGGATGCGCGCCCGGACCATGGACTCCGTGACATCATCAGGCACCAGGGTGCCCGCATCCAGATACCGACGAGCTGCTACCCCCAGCGGTGTGCCCTCATGCAAGTGTTGACGAAACAGATCCCCAGTTGAGATATGAGGAACGCCCAACTGTCGGGCCAAAATCTTCGCCTGAGTCCCCTTCCCGGACCCGGGCGGTCCCAGCAGGACGATTTGCATGCATCTTCCCCCTATTTCATGAATCCCTGATACTGGTGCATAATCATTTGCGCCTGCATCTGCTTTAACGTGTCGAGGGAGACGCCGACAATGATAAGTAGCGATGTTCCACCAAAATAAAGGTTAATGTGTCCCATGCCGATACTAATCAGGCTTGGCAAAATGGCCACCAATCCCAAGAACACCGCTCCTACGGCCGTCAGGCGCCCGCTGACGCGCGCTAAGTATTCGGCCGTAGGCTTTCCCGGTCGAATGCCCGGAATATGGCCTCCCGCCTTCTTCAGATTGTCAGCCACATCATCCACTTTAAAGACCACCTGTGTATAAAAGAACGTAAAGACAACAACCAGAAGGAACTCCAACACAATGTAGATTGGGCTGGTAAAGCCAAAATACTGTTCAAACAACGTGACCCAATTACCGTGAAAAAACTGGGAGATCGTATACGGCAGAATCAAGAGAGAAATGGCGAAAATCACCGGGATAACACCCGCCTGGTTTACGCGAATCGGCAAATGTGTATTCTGTCCTTGATAGATGCGACGCCCCACCACCCGTTTGGGGTATTGCACCGGCACTTTCCGCTGGCCTTCATTTACATACACTACCGCCGCCACAATAATGAGAGCTACCACTAAAAAGATGACAAGCTTGGGCACCGTTAAGACACCCGCCGTCACGTATTTCGCCAGCACTTCAAGCCCGTACGGTAAGCGCGAGACAATCCCGAACATCACGAGCAGGGAAATGCCATTGCCAATCCCGTGCTCGCTCAGGCGCTCCCCAATCCACATCAGGAACGTCGAACCCGCAAGCAGCATGAACGCGGTAAAAAATATCATCCAGACCGTGTGGTGGACATAGACATACTGTCCGCTGGACGAGGTATAGCGATATAAATAGTAGGCCACACCGACCGACTGCAACGACCCCAGTCCCAGCGACAACCACCGCGTCCACTGGGTCATTTTCTTCTGGCCTTCCTCGCCCTCTTTGCTCCATTCTTCGACTTGGGGAATCACAACCGTCATTAACTGCATGATAATGCTCGCGTTAATATACGGGATGATGCTCAGCGCAAATACCGAGAGCGTCGCCGTCGCGCCCCCGCTAAAGAGATTCAACAACGCAAAAATGCTTGCTCCGGACGTAAATAGATGTTGAATAACACTGGCATTGACGCCTGGAATGGGCACATGCACACCAAGACGAAACACGACCAGCATGGCTAACGTAAACAAAACGCGTTTTGTCAGTTGCGAGCCACGCAATGACCCCAGGATCGCATTTTGCGCCACTTAAACCACCTCGGCCCGTCCCGAAGCCGCCTCGATTTTCTCTTTGGCTGACTTGGAAAATGCGTTGGCCTGGACCACTAATGCCCGATCAAGGGAGCCGTCGCCCAGAATTTTGACGGGCAAATTGCGACGAATCAGACGGTGCTGGCGCATCAAATCAATCGTCACCACCGTGTCGGCCTCAAATCCGTTCAATTGTTGCAGGTTAACGACCTCAAACTCGACCCGAAACGGATTTTTGAATCCCCGTTTAGGTAGTCGCCTCTGCAACGGCATTTGTCCGCCTTCGAAACCGGGGCGAATTCGCCCACCCGCACGCGCTTTTTGGCCTTTGTGTCCCCTCCCCGCCGTCTTGCCAAGGCCTGATCCCAGACCACGGCCCCGACGCGTCTTCTTTTGATGCGAACCCTCTGCTGGCCTCAAATCGTTGAGTCGCATTTACTCGCCTCCTTCCTCCAACTCTTCCACGCGCACCAGGTGTCGCACCTTGTGAATCATGCCACGGATAGACGGATTATCTTCGTGCTCCACCGTGCGCCACATCTTACCCAAACCCAGCGACTTCACCGTCGCTTTCTGGTCCTTGGCATATCCGATGGGACTTTTGACCAGCGTTATACGAAGTCTAGCCATGGTGCGCCCCTCCTAAAACCTGCTGCAGGGTCAATCCTCTGAGCTTTGCCACGTGCCGGGCACTCTTTAGCTGGGAAAGACCGTTCATCGTCGCCGCGACCACGTTATTAGGGTTCGCGGTACCCAAAGACTTGGTCAGAACATCCCGCACCCCTGCAGCTTCCAGAACGGCCCGCACGGGTCCGCCGGCAATCACGCCAGTTCCTTCCGCAGCCGGCTTCAACAACACCCGGCCAGCCCCAAATGTTCCGACGACCTGATGGGGAATGGTTGTACCTAAGCGCGGGACGACCACCATATGCTTTTTAGCATCTTCGATCCCCTTGCGGATGGCTTCAGGAATTTCTGCGGCCTTGCCCAATCCCACCCCCACTTTCCCCTCTTCGTCGCCTACAACCACCAGTGCACTAAAGCTGAAGCGCCGACCGCCCTTCACCACTTTGGCCACTCGATTGATGGAGACAACCCTTTCCTTATATTCCCCCGCCCGTCGCTCATCGGGCGACGGATTTTGTCCACGTGCCATAGGTGCCCCCTTGTCTAAAATTCCAAACCGGCTTCCCGCGCCGCATCCGCCAACGCCTTGACGCGACCATGGTAGCGATAGCCGCCCCGATCAAAAACCACTTTGGTTATCCCCTGTGCCAACGCCCGCTCCGCAACCAACCGCCCGACGACTGCCGCCTTGGCGATAGTCAAACGCCCGGGTTCAGTCTTTACTTGAGCCTCGAGTGTGGAAGCCGCAGCAATGGTGTGCCCTTTGGTATCATCGATAATCTGGGCATACATATTGAGGTTGGACCGAAAGACATTAAGGCGCGGACGCTCTGGCGTTCCGTGCACCTTGGCACGAATCCGATAATGCCGCTTTTTGCGCGCCGCGTTCCTGTCAAATCGTTTATACACGCTTAATCCCTCACTTCTTTCCGGTCTTTCCGACCTTGCGGCGAATGCGTTCGCCCCGATAATGGATACCCTTGCCCTTATAGGGCTCAGGCGGACGCACACCGCGAATCTTAGCCGCGATTTCGCCTACCTGCTCGCGATCATACCCTCTCACCAAGATGTTTGTGGGATTGGGCACATCGAAATCAATGCCGTCTGGCGGGTCAACATGAACCGGGTGAGAAAAGCCCACCGCCAACACCAGTCGCTGTCCCTGCTTAGACGCGCGGTATCCAACCCCCGCCAATTCTAAGTGCTTTTCAAAGCCTTTGGAAACTCCCTCAACCATATTGGCAATCAATGTGCGCGACAGACCCCACTGCGCACGTGCCCGACCGCTATCGTCTACCGGCAGCACCCGCACCTCATTGCCTTGGATTTCCACGCGAACCTCGGGCTGAAGCGTTCGCTCCAACGAGCCTCGACTGCCCTTGACCCTCACGGTCTGCCCGTCGATTGCCACTTCGACGCCGGCCGGGATGGCGATGGGCTGCTTACCTATGCGTGACATCGATACACTCCTCCCTCAGCCGGCCATTTTACCATACGTAACACAGCACTTCGCCCCCGATATGCTCCTCGCGGGCGCGTTTTTCGGTCATAATGCCCCGCGACGTCGACAAGATCGCAATGCCTAATCCGCCTAAAACCCGCGGCAATTGGTCGTGGCCGGCGTACACTCTAAGACCCGGACGGCTGATGCGCTTTAACCCGCTAATCACCCGTTCGCGATTGGGCCCGTATTTCAAATGCAACCGCAATACGCCTTGCTTGCCGTCTTCAACCAGTTCCACCTCGCGCACGTAGCCTTCTTGTTTAAGAATTTGCGCCAATGCGCGTTTCATCCGCGAAGAGGGCACATCGACCACTTCGCGGTAGACAATGTTCGCGTTGCGAATCCGTGTCAACATGTCCGCAATTGGATCAGTCACGACGATCCCCCCTCCTTTACCAGCTAGCCTTGCGTACCCCAGGAATCGCTCCCTGATGCGCAAGCTCGCGAAAACATAACCGACACAGCCCAAAATCCCGCAGATAGCCATGCGGACGCCCACACAACTGACAGCGGTGGTATTTGCGCACCGCGTATTTCGGCTTGCGCTTAGCCTTGGCAATCAATGACTTTTTGGCCATAATCGACCTCCCTTTACTCTCCGTTATCGGTCGGGCTGCAGTGGCATGCCCAACATCGTTAATAGCACTTGCGCCTCTTCATCCGTATTGGCGGTCGTCACTAAGGTTACGTCCATGCCGCGCAGTTTGTCGACCTTGTCGTAGCTTATCTCCGGGAAAATCAATTGCTCCTTGATCCCAAGGGTATAGCTGCCCCGCCCGTCAAAACCTCTCGTCGACAGCCCCCGAAAGTCACGAACGCGCGGTAGGGCAATGTAAAATAACTTCTCCAGAAAATCGTACATACGCTGACCGCGCAAAGTCACTTTGGCGCCGATGGGCATGCCTTCCCGAATCTTAAAACTTGCAATCGACTTTTTCGCCCGAGTCACCATCGGCTTTTGACCAGTGATGGTGGAAAGGTCATCGACAGCGGCATCCAAGGCCTTGGCATTGCCCACCGCGTCGCCTACTCCCATATTCACCACTATCTTCGCGACCTTAGGCACTTCCATGGGATTTCTGTAATGAAATCGCTCCATCAGCGCCGGGATAATCTCAGTCTGATAGCGCTCTTTCAGTGCCGACTCAATTGCCATCGTCTTATTATCCTTTCCGCTCTTAATCAAGCGTCGCTCCACAATGTTTGCAAGCCCGCACCTTCTTGCCATCGTCCAAAAACTTATGAGCAATCCGCGTGGGCTTGCGACACGACGTGCATACCTTCATCACATTGGACACGTGGATGGGCGCTTCTTTCGTGATAATTCCGCCCTCGGGATTTTCCGCAGTCGGCCGCTGATGCCGCTTGACCAGGTTCACCTTTTCTACCACCACGCGATTTTCCTTGGGAAAAGCTTGCACAATGTGTCCTTCCTTGCCTTTATCCCGTCCGGCCAAAACCTTCACTAGATCGCCCTTTTTGACATGCACAGCTGCACCCCCTTTCTCTTAATCTCGGATGTTGGGCTGGTTACAACACTTCTGGCGCTAACGAAATAATCTTCATGTAATCGCGCTCCCGCAATTCGCGGGCCACGGGCCCGAAAATACGCGTGCCGCGCGGCTCCTTTTCATCCCCGCGCAAAATCACGGCGGCATTTTCGTCAAACTTGATGTGCGATCCGTCAAGGCGCCGACAACCCGTCTTTGTGCGCACAATCACTGCTTTGACGACATCGCCCTTCTTGACCACGCCCCCGGGCGAAGCGGATTTGACAGAAGCTACAATCACGTCGCCAATATTGCCGTACTTGCGGTAGGAACCCCCTAAAACCCGAATGCACATTAACTCCTTGGCTCCGGTGTTGTCCGCAACCGCCAAGCGCGTCTGTGGCTGAATCATCGGTGGCCCTCCTCTCCTCTAGACTTGTTGCTAGTCCTTCTGATGCCCTAAAATCTCAATGACGCGCCAATTCTTTTCCTTTGAGAGAGGCCGGGTCTCTTCGATGCGCACACGATCACCCGTGCGGCACCGGTTATCCTCATCGTGAGCTTTATAGCGCTTGGTCCGGCGCATCCGCCGTCCATAAATGGGATGCTTCACCAATGACTCGACCGCAACCACAACCGTCTTGTTCATTTTGTCGCTCACGACGACACCCTCACGCACTTTTCGTTTTCCTTGAATTTCTGCCATCTTCTCCCCCCCTATCTCGCATTCTCTTGAAGCTCGCGCTCACGTAGAATGGTATGGACCCGCGCAATGTCCTTGCGAACCTGGCGGATCATCATGGGGTTTTCCAACTGGGCCGTGGCCAACTGAAAGCGCAGGCGAAACAACTGCTCTTTGAGAGACTTCAGTTGGGCATTTAGCTCATCCTGGCTCATCGCTCGCAGTTCCTTAGGCTTCATGCGCATTCTCTCCTGACTCTTCTCGCTTCACAAATCGGGTTTTGATAGGCAGTTTGTGCTGGGCCAACCGCATCGCTTCCCGGGCCACATCCTCAGGTACCCCGCTCAGTTCAAACAAAATCCGATCAGGCTTAACCACCGCCACCCAGAACTCAACGTTGCCTTTGCCCGATCCTTGTCGCGTTTCCGCAGGTTTTTTCGTCACCGGCTTATCCGGAAAGATAGTAATCCACACCTTGCCGCCACGCCGGATATAACGAGTCAACGCCACACGGGCCGCTTCAATCTGACGATCCGTGATCCAGGCTGGTTCCAATGCTTGCAGTCCGTATTCCCCAAACGCCAGGGCATTGCCGCGATGAGCACGACCCTTCATCCGGCCCCGGTGCATCTTGCGGTATTTGGTGCGTTTCGGTTGCAGCATCTTAGTGCCCTCCTTCCGATGCAACGACAGACCGGCGATCTTTACCTGGTAAAACCTGTCCCTTATACACCCACACTTTTACCCCAATGATCCCGTACGTGGTGTGCGCCTCGGCAAAACCGTAATCAATATCCGCGCGCAACGTATGCAGCGGAATTGACCCTTCCCATGTCCACTCGCGCCGTGCAATTTCGGCTCCGCCGAGGCGGCCGCTGACCATGATTTTGATCCCTTTGGCGTTTTGCCGCATCGCCCGGCCCACTGCCTGCTTCATAGCCCGTTTAAAAGCAATGCGCCTTTCCAATTGGCTCGCCACCGATTCAGCGACGAGTTGGGCATCGGTCTCGGGAGACTTGACTTCGACAATATTTAAGTTGACTTGCTTGGATGTCAGCGCTTCGAGATCCTTTTTGAGCTGCTCGACGCCAACCCCACCCTTGCCAATAACCATGCCTGGTTTCCCGGTATGCACCGTGATTTTCAACTTGTTCGCTGCGCTACGCTCAATTTCTACCCGGGAAATGCCTGAGTTGTAGTGGCGCTTCTTCACATAGCGGCGAATCTTATAATCCTCGCCTAACAGTTCCGGCGTCGTTTTCTCGGTCCCGTACCAGCGCGAATCCCAGCTTTTAACGATCCCTAGTCTAAGTCCCTTGGGATGTATCTTTTGACCCATACTCTGCCCCCTAACTCCCGTGCCGTGGTCGCAGCACCACGGAAATATGGCTGGTGCGCTTCATAATCGAAAACGCTTGTCCACGACTGCGCGGATGAATGCGCTTCAAAATTGGTCCGCCGTCAACCCAGATTTCCGCCACGTACAAATCCCTCGCATCCAAATCGTGATTGTTTTGGGCATTAGCCGCCGCGCTCTCAATCAGTTTGGCGATCACCTTAGACGCTCGCTTGGGAGTGTGCCGCAAGATGGCCTGAGCATCCCGTAGATTCTTTCCCCGAACCAAATTGACGACAATTCTTACTTTGCGTGGAGCAATCCGCACATGGCGCACGTGCGCACGCGCCTCACCTACCTCAGCCATTGATTGCACCCCCTAGCGCATGCCGGTCGAGCGCTCAGATTTGTCCGCATGTCCCCTGAATGTCCGGGTGGGCGCGAACTCGCCAAGCTTATGACCGACCATTTCTTCACTAATATAGATAGGCACATGCCGCCGTCCGTCATGGACCGCAATCGTATGGCCCACCATGTCGGGAACAATCGTCGAAGCTCGTGACCAAGTCTTTATGACCTTTTTCTCCCGCCGCTGGTTTTGCCCCTCGATTTTCTTCAAGAGGCTGGCTTCGACGTACGGGCCCTTCTTTACTGACCGCCCCATGCTTCGCCTCCTACTTTCGCCGTCGGACAATCAACCGATCCGAGGCCTTGCGCTTCTTTCGCGTTTTCTTGCCGAGCGCCGGCTTACCCCAGGGTGTCACCGGATGCTTGCGACCAATCGGTGCTTTTCCTTCCCCACCACCGTGCGGGTGGTCCACCGGGTTCATCACGACTCCACGCACGGAGGGACGGCGACCCGCCCATCGACTGCGGCCCGCCTTGCCGATGCTAATGTTTTCGTGTTCAACATTGCCGACTTGCCCGACTGTCGCCATACACTGCACCGGAACCCGGCGCAGTTCACCCGATGGCAAGCGCAACAACGCATAGCGACCTTCCTTAGCCGCCAACTGCGCCGATGTGCCGGCCGATCGCGCCAGTTGGGCTCCGCGGCCCGGATGCATCTCCACCGCATGAACAATGGTGCCGACCGGAATATCGGCCAAAGCCAAGGCGTTCCCGGGTTTAATATCCGCTCCGGGCCCGGCTTGTACTTGATCGCCCACTTTCAGTCCAAGCGGCGCCAAAATATAGGCCTTGTCCCCATCTTCGTATTGCAACAGCGCAATGCGGGCCGTGCGGAACGGATCGTACTCAATGGCGCTGACCGTGGCCGGCACATTCAATTTCTGCCGTTTAAAGTCAATGAGACGATATAAACGTTTGGTGCCGCCGCCGCGATGGCGCACTGTGATGCGCCCGTAATGGTTTCGCCCGGCCTTCCGATGCATGCCCTGGGTTAAGGACTTTTCCGGCTTAGACTTTGTAATCTCTTCAAACGTCGACACGGTCATCTGCCGAACTCCGGGGGAGGTCGGTTTCATTTTGCGTACTGGCATGATATCCTCCTCCCTGCTTTAGACACCTTCGAACAGTTCAATACTTTCGCCCTCGGCCAATGTCACGATGGCCTTTTTGCGATCCGGAGTCTTTCCTACAGAATAGCCGCGGCGTTTCGTCTTGCCGGGCACCCACATCGTATTCACCTTGATGACGTGTACCTTGAAAATCTCCTCTACTGCCTTGCGAATCTCGATTTTGTTGGCGCGCCCATCCACTTCGAACGTGTATTTGTTCAGTTGCATCGCATCGGTGCTTGCCTCCGTCACAATCGGCCGCTTCAACACGTCATAAGGACTCATACCGAAAACACTCCCTCCACCGCCTGCACCGCTTCGCGGTCCATCACCAAACGGTGATACTTCAACAGGCTGTATGCATCCAAGCTATCCGTCGTGGTGGCATGTACATCCTTAAAGTTTCGCACCGATAACTTTAACGTGTCTTCGGGGTGGGCGGTCACAAACAGCACGTTTCGCCCCAAATTCAGGCGGTCCATCACGTCGGCCATAAAGCGGGTCTTCACTTCCGCCAGGTTCAGCGAGTCCACCACCGTCAGTTCCTGCTCGCGGAGCTTCGCCGACAACGCTTGGCGAATCGCGGCGCGGCGCATCTTGCGCGGAAAGCGCATGCTGTAATCGCGGGGATGGGGGCCAAACACAACCCCGCCGTGCCGCCAGTGAGGGGCTCGCGTACTGCCCGCACGAGCGCGGCCGGTGCCCTTTTGCCGCCATGGCTTGCGACCGCCCCCGCGCACGCGGCTACGAGTTTTGGTCTCGGCTCGCCCGCTGCGCTGGTTAGCCTGGTGCACGACCACCGCCTGGTGCAAAAGCGCCAGGTTGGCGGGTACACCAAACACTTTGTCAGACAGCTCCGCTTCGCCGACCGCATCTCCTTGCAAATTATAAACAGTGACTGTCGGCATCACACGGCCCCCTTCCGGTTGCGAACCGATTCACGCACCATCACCAACGAACCCTTGGGTCCTGGCACCGATCCGCGAATCAATAAAAGGTTGCGGTCACCATCCACCCGCACAACCCGCAGACGCAAGGTGGTAACCCGCCGATGGCCCATCCGCCCCGGCAACTTCCGGCCCGGATGCACCCGGCCACCCCCGCCCGATGTTCGCGAGCCTAACGAACCGACGCGGCGATGATACTTTGAACCGTGGCTAGTGGGTCCGCGATGAAACCCCCACCGCTTGATGACCCCGGCAAACCCCTTACCCTTGCTCGTTCCTATGACGTCCACAATATCTCCCGGCGCAAAAGCATCGCCCACTGTCACATATTGTCCGGGCTCCAACTCAGTCGCCCCGGGCAAACGAAACTCACGAACATAGCGTGCTAGCGTCAATCCCCGAGCCTGATAGTCCATGCGCTGGGCATAGGCCACCTTGCGTTCTTTAATGGCGCCCACACCCATTTGCACCGCTTCATAACCATCGCGCTCTTTTGTGCGAATCCGCAAAACCTGATTCGGTTCCGCATGGATCACGGTCACCGGAATAGCCTGGCCTTCCTCATCAAAGACTGAGGTCATCCCCAGCTTGACTCCCATAATTCCCTTCATGATGTCCCCCTGCCTACAGCTTAATCTCGATGTCCACGCCGGCAGGCAGGTCAAGGCGCATTAGTGCATTTACAGTTTTTTGGCTCGGATCCATGATATCGATAAGGCGTTTATGGATGCGGCGCTCGAACTGTTCACGAATGTCCTTTTCTCCGTTGGGCGCGGTCAAGATTGTGTAGATCGTCTTTTCCGTCGGCAGTGGGATCGGTCCGGAGACGGCGGCGCCATTGCGTTTCGCCGTCTCCACAATCCTTACCGCAGACTGATCCAACACCTCGTGATCATAAGCCTTCAGTCGAATGCGAATCTTCTGCTGGGCCACTGAATTACTCCTCCTACCTGTGGTTACGCCTTAATCGCCGTCACAACGCCGGCACCCACTGTGCGGCCACCCTCACGAATGGCGAACCGAAGGCCCTCTTCCATGGCGATTGGGGAGATAAGCTCCACTTCCATCTGAACGTTGTCGCCCGGCACCACCATTTCCACACCTTCGGGAAGATTGACTACCCCGGTCACGTCGGTCGTGCGGAAATAAAATTGGGGCCGATAGCCGTTGAAAAAGGGCGTGTGCCGACCTCCTTCTTCTTTCGTTAGTACGTAGACCTCCGCACTGTACTTGGTGTGCGGCTTGATCGATCCGGGTTTGGCCAGCACTTGGCCGCGCTCAACCTCTTCCTTGTCAATACCCCGCAAAAGGCAACCGATGTTGTCACCAGCAACGGCGACATCCAATGTCTTGCGGAACATTTCAACGCCGGTGACCACCGACTTCTTGGCGCTCTCAGACAGCCCGACAATTTCTACTTCCTCACCCACTTTGATTTGCCCACGCTCGACGCGTCCCGTCACCACAGTACCTCGTCCGGTAATGGAATGCGTGTCTTCCACGGGCATCAAAAAGGGCTTGTCGGTATCGCGCTCCGGGGTCGGGATATACTCGTCAACGGCATCCATCAACTCCCAAATCTTTCCGCACCATTCACAGTCGCGTTTGCCACAGCCACATTCCAAAGCTTTTAAGGCCGAACCCGCCACGATCGGGATTTCATCGCCGGGAAACTCGTAGCTCGATAACAGGTCGCGCACCTCGATCTCGACCAGTTCCATGAGCTCGGCATCATCCACCATATCGGCTTTGTTCAAAAACACGACAATGTTGGGCACACCGACCTGGCGCGCTAACAGAATGTGCTCGCGAGTTTGCGGCATGGGACCGTCTGCAGCCGAAACCACCAAAATCGCACCGTCCATCTGAGCCGCGCCAGTAATCATGTTTTTGACATAGTCAGCATGCCCCGGGCAGTCCACGTGGGCGTAGTGACGCTTTTCCGTCTCGTACTCCACGTGCGCGGTGGCAATCGTAATCCCGCGCTCACGCTCCTCGGGCGCCTTGTCAATCTGGTCGTAGGCGGTGAATTCTGCCTTCCCCTGCGTCGCCAACACCCGCGTGATGGCAGCCGTCAAAGTGGTCTTGCCGTGGTCCACGTGACCGATGGTGCCCACGTTCACGTGGGGCTTGGTGCGCTCATACTTTTTCTTCGCCATGTTTCTTGGTACCCTCCTCTAAGGACTCCAGTTCCACTGTTTTTACTCGCTTACTGCTTGGCCTTTATCACCTGTTCGGTGACATGCCGGGGTGCTTCTTCATAGTGGGCAAACTGCATCGTGTATGTGCCGCGTCCCTGTGTACGCGACCGCAAGTCGGTAGCATACCCAAACATCTCCGCAAGAGGAACAAATCCGCGAATTGCCTGAACCCCGCCGGGTCTGGGTTCCATCCCCTCGATGCGTCCTCGTCGGGCATTCAGATCGCCAATGATGTCCCCCATATAGTCCTCAGGGACCACCACTTCCACCGACATAATGGGCTCTAAGAGAACCGGATTAGCCTTTTTGGCTCCCTCCTTAAACCCGATCGACCCCGCGATCTTAAAGGCCATTTCACTGGAGTCGACTTCGTGGTACGACCCATCATAGATGGTGACACGCACGTCAATGGTCGGATAGCCCGCCAGCACGCCAGACTGCATGGCTTCTTTGACCCCGCTTTCCACCGCCGGAATGTACTCGCGCGGCACGACACCCCCGACAATTTTGTTCACGAACTCAAAGCCCTCCCCTGGCTCCCGGGGTTCTAGCTTGAGCCAGACGTGACCATACTGACCACGCCCACCGCTTTGCCGGATAAATTTGCCTTCTGCCTCGGTGGCCTTGCGGATGGTCTCCTTATACGCCACTTGAGGCTTGCCCACATTTGCTTGCACCTTGAATTCGCGCAAGAGCCGATCGACAATAATTTCCAGATGTAATTCACCCATCCCCGAAATAATTGTCTGGCCTGTTTCTTGATCCGTGTACATGCGAAATGTCGGGTCTTCTTCCGCCAGCTTCGACAGCGCAGTGCCCATCTTGTCTTGGTCGGCCTTGGTCTTAGGCTCGATCGCCACCGAAATTACGGGTTCTGGAAAGACCATCGATTCGAGCAAGATGGGGTGGGATTCGTCAGCCAGCGTATCACCCGTACCGGTGTCCTTCAATCCGACGGCGGCAGCAATATCGCCGCTATAGACGGTGTCAATTTCAGCACGGTGGTTGGCATGCATTTGCAAAATGCGGCCGATCCGTTCGCGCCGTCCTTTGGTCACGTTATAGACATACGACCCCGAGCTTAACGTCCCTGAGTACACGCGAAAGAAGGCAAGCTTTCCCACAAATGGATCGCTCATGATTTTAAACGCCAGCGCCGAGAACGGTGCATCATCTGACACCGGACGCGTTGCTTCCTCATCGGTATTCGGGTCGACACCGCGCGGGGAGCCAACATCCAAGGGGGATGGCAGATAATCGACAACCGCATCTAAGAGCGGCTGTACCCCTTTGTTGCGATACGATGAACCACAAAGCACCGGAACCAATTGATTTTGGATGGTGCCTTGGCGTAACGCGGCTCGAATCTCGTCCTCAGATATGGTCTGGCCATCCAGATATTTTTCCATCAGCGCGTCATCGATATCGGCGCACGCCTCCAAAAGCATTTGATGGCGTTGCATGCAAATTTCTTGCAGGTCATCAGGGATCGGCTGATATTCGCCGCGGGTACCCAAGTCGTCCAGATAAAAATAAGCCTGCATGCGCACCAAGTCGACTAACCCGCGAAACGTATCTTCAACCCCCACGGGCCACTGAATTGCCACGGGATTGGCTCCGAGGCGATTGCGAATTTGGTCGACGCACATCGTAAAGTCCGCACCCACAATGTCCATCTTGTTGATGTAGGCCATGCGCGGCACACCATACTTATCGGCTTGGCGCCAGACCGTCTCAGATTGAGGTTCAACCCCGCCTTTGGCGTCAAACACCGCAATAGCTCCATCCAGGACCCGAAGCGACCGCTCCACTTCAACCGTGAAGTCCACGTGGCCGGGCGTGTCGATAATGTTAATGCGATGTTCCCGCCACTGAGCAGTCGTCGCCGCAGACGTGATGGTAATGCCTCGCTCTTGCTCTTGCGCCATCCAGTCCATCGTGGCCGTGCCTTCATGCACCTCTCCTAATTTATGCACACGCCCCGTATAAAAGAGGATACGCTCTGTCGTCGTGGTCTTGCCTGCGTCGATGTGCGCCATAATCCCAATATTACGGGTTCGCTCCAAGCTAAATTGACGAGCCATAACCGGCGAACTCCCTCCTACCAGCGATAATGCGCGAACGCCTTATTCGCTTCTGCCATACGATGCGTCTCATCACGCTTCTTGACTGCGCCACCCGCATTTTGGGAGGCATCGATCAATTCCTGGGCCAGCCGTTCCGGCATGGTACGCTCGCCACGCTGCCGGGCATACTGTACCAACCAACGAATAGCTAACGAGGTACGGCGGCTCGGCCGCACTTCCATCGGCACTTGGTACGTCGCTCCGCCCACACGCCGGGGGCGCACTTCCAACAAAGGCGTGGCATTCTTGACAGCCGTTTCAAAGACATCCAACGCATCTTTATCGGTCTTCTCCGACACAATATCGAAAGCACCATAAACGATGCGCTCAGCCAAGCTCTTTTTGCCACTCATCATGACTTTGTTGATAAACTTGGAAACCAGTGGGCTCTGATACACCGGGTCCACCTCAATCTCGCGTGGCACAACGTTTCCACGCCTCGGCATACGTCTCCCCCCTACTTCTTGGCGCCGACTTGGCTTTTCTTCGCCCCGTACTTGGATCGGCCTTGTTCACGCTTTTGAACCCCACCCGTGTCCAATGTCCCCCGGATGACATGATAGCGAACCCCGGGCAAATCTCTAACGCGGCCACCTCGAACCAACACCACGCTGTGTTCTTGCAGATTGTGCCCGACCCCCGGAATGTACGCCGTCACTTCTTCGCCATTGGTCAAACGGACTCGAGCCACCTTGCGCAAAGCCGAATTCGGCTTCTTAGGCGTGACGGTTTTCACACTGATGCAAACCCCACGCTTTTGCGGATTTTTATGCAAAGCTGGCGCCGCAGACTTCTTTTTGGCGCGGTTGCGCCCATTGCGAATCAACTGATTAATGGTTGGCACCCGTTCGACCCCCTTGCCCGCTATTGTAAGCCTCGCGATCAGAAACCAAGGCCGCACATGCGGCGGATACTTCAATGCCACACAGCCTGCCTAATTCCTGCATCGTGTCAATCGCATGAATCGGTACCTGATGAATTCGGCACTGCTCTTCAATCTCCGACACAATGGCTCTATCTGCGTCCTGGGCTATATAAACCTCTGACGCCGCCCCTCGCTGAATTCGCTTCACCGTTTCCCGGCGCCCTACCACCCGACGCCGAAAATCCTTGAGCGCGGCCCTATCCACGGTTGTTCCTCCCGGCCATACTCGCTAAGACACACTCCGGTATTCTATCACCGGGCTCAGGGCGTGTCAACGCACGCACAAACAACGCGGCGCGGCACGCCCCTTGCCATCACACTATTGTTGATACAGTTCGGCGTCACTGGGTTCTTCCTCTGCAATCACGGTAGCGTTGCGGTATCGCGACATGCCCGTGCCGGCCGGAACCAGTTTGCCGATAATGACATTTTCTTTCAGCCCCAGCAAAGGATCCCGCTTTCCCTTAATGGAAGCCTCGGTCAACACCCGCGTCGTCTCCTGAAACGAGGCGGCCGATAGAAACGAATCGGTTGCCAGCGACGCCTTCGTAATGCCCAAGACCACCGGCTTGGCGACAGCCGGGCTTTTTCCTTCCATCAAAACCTCGGCATTTTCGTCTTCAAATTCAAACCGGTCGACCAACGATCCCGGCAACATGCTGGTATCGCCAGCTTCCTCCACTTTGATTTTGCGCATCATTTGTCGCACCATGACCTCAATATGCTTGTCGTTGATATCCACCCCTTGCACGCGATAGACGCGCTGCACCTCATGCAAGAGGTATTCCTGCACGCCGCGAGGCCCTAAGACCCGCAGCAGATCGTGAGGATTTACCGACCCCTCGGTGAGTTCTTGGCCTTCGCGAACCACGTCTCCCTCGTGCACCTTGAGGCGGGATCCAAAGGGAACCACATACACATGCGTATCGGCTTCAGTCTCGGACGTGACTGTAATCTCACGCCGCGCTCGGTTTTCGCCCAAGTGCACCACCCCTGCCGTTTCGGCAATGATCGCCTGCCCCTTGGGTTTACGGGCCTCGAACAACTCTTCAACGCGGGGAAGACCTTGCGTAATGTCATCTCCCGCAACCCCTCCCATGTGAAATGTCCGCATGGTGAGCTGAGTCCCGGGCTCTCCAATGGATTGCGCGGCGATAATGCCCACCGCCTCGCCGACTTCCACAATCCGGCCCGTCGCCAAGTTGCGCCCATAACAAGCCACACACACGCCATAGCGGGACTGACAGGTGAGCACACTGCGCACAGTAGCTTCGGTGATGCCGCAAGCCACAATCTCGCGCGCCGTATCCTCATCAATGAGGTGATTGGCTTCAACGATAACGGCCCCCGTTGCCGGATTTGCAATCGTTTCCGCCGCTACCCGGCCAACCAACCGTTCTTCAAAGCCCTCTATTTCCTGACCGCCATCGCGAATTTCACGCACCAATGTGCCTTCCGTGGTGCCGCAGTCAACCTCTCGCACGATCACATCTTGCGCGACATCCACCAGCCGACGGGTCAAATATCCGGAATCCGCCGTGCGCAGTGCGGTATCCGCCAGACCCTTGCGCGCGCCATGCGTCGACGTAAAATATTCCAGTACCGTTAACCCTTCGCGGAAATTGGCGCGAATCGGCAACTCAATAATCCGCCCCGACGGGTCAGCCATCAGCCCGCGCATTCCCGCCAGCTGTGAAATCTGCTGGACGTTTCCGCGGGCCCCCGATGTGGCCATCATGTATACGGAATTGGTCGGGTCCATGTTGTCCATCAGCGCTTGCGTCACCCGCTCCTTTGCCCGCGTCCAGATTTCAATGACGCGCTCGTAGCGCTCATCGGCCGTAATGAGTCCTCGGCGGTATTGACGTGCCACTTGCGCCACTTCTTCTTCAGCTTCTTCCAAAATAGCCTTCTTCTGTGCAGGAATATTGATATCGGCCACAGAAATGGTAATTCCGGCACGGGTCGCGTAGCTAAACCCAAGCGATTTCACCCGGTCCAGTACTTCTGCCGTGGTTTGATTTCCAAACAGGCGAAACAGATCGGCCACCAATCCGCCCAAAATTTTTCGATCCACCACTTTATCAATAAAGCGCAGCTCTTTCGGTAACGCATCGTTAAACAAGAAACGACCCAGAGTGGACTCGCGCCGTTCACCGTCATATCGCATCGTAACGCGCGCGTGTAAATCGAGCACGCCCTCGCTGTAGGCCATCTCGCCTTCTTTCAGGTCAGCCAAAATCATGCCTTCACCACGGACTCCAGCTTGCTCCATGGTCAAATAGTATGAACCCAGCACCATGTCCTGGGTCGGCGTGACGACCGGGCGCCCATCTTTAGGATTCAAAATGTTTTGTGAAGACAACATTAAGATCCGGGCCTCGGCTTGGGCTTCAGCCGACAGCGGCACGTGCACCGCCATTTGGTCGCCGTCAAAGTCTGCGTTATACGCGGTACACACCAAGGGATGGATCTGAATCGCCCGACCTTCCACCAATACCGGCTCAAACGCTTGAATGCCCAGTCGGTGCAAGGTCGGAGCCCGGTTCAGCAAGACCGGATGCTCTTTAATCACGTCCTCCAATACATCCCATACCTCGTCGCGAACCCGCTCCACCATGCGCTTCGCAGACTTGATATTGTGAGCGTAACCTTCGTTGACCAGCTTTTTCATCACAAATGGCTTAAATAGCTCCAGTGCCATTTCCTTAGGCAATCCACATTGATGCATTTTCAACTTCGGCCCGACTACGATCACGGAACGGCCAGAATAGTCCACACGCTTGCCCAATAGATTCTGACGAAACCGTCCCTGCTTGCCTTTCAGCATGTCCGAGAGCGACTTCAAGGGCCGATTGCCTGGTCCTGTCACAGGCCGCCCGCGCCGTCCATTATCAATCAAGGCGTCCACCGCTTCTTGCAACATGCGTTTCTCGTTACGCACGATAATGTCCGGAGCCCCAAGATCGAGTAATCGCTTAAGCCGATTGTTGCGATTAATGACACGGCGATAGAGATCATTCAAATCAGAGGTGGCAAAGCGGCCGCCATCCAGTTGCACCATCGGTCGCAGATCGGGGGGGATCACGGGAATGACATCAATAATCATCCACTCTGGGCGATTGCCTGAGTTCCTGAACGCTTCGACCACTTCTAAGCGGCGGATCGCACGGATGCGCCGCTGACCGGTGGAGGAGTTCAGTTCTTCCCGAAGCTCCTCCGCCAAGTGATCGAGATCTAATTCCAGCAGGAGTTCCTTAATCGCTTCGGCACCCATCAGTGCACGAAAATGCTGGCCGTATTTCTCGCGGTATTCACGGTACTCGGATTCCACCAACAACTGCTTTTTCATCAGCGGAGTGGTTCCTGGTTCAATGACCACGTACGCCGCAAAATACAACACTTTTTCCAACGCCCGCGGAGACATATCCAAAATCAGTCCCATGCGCGATGGGATTCCTTTGAAATACCAGATGTGAGACACCGGAGCAGCCAGCTCGATATGACCCATACGTTCACGCCGGACTTTGGAGCGGGTCACTTCAACGCCGCAGCGGTCGCACACAACTCCCTTGTACCGCACCCGCTTATATTTTCCACAATGGCATTCCCAGTCCTTGGTTGGTCCAAAAATCTTTTCACAAAAGAGCCCTTCGCGTTCCGGCTTGAGCGTCCGGTAGTTGATAGTTTCCGGCTTTTTTACCTCGCCCTTGGACCACTCGCGAATTTGTTCCGGTGAGGCGAGCGCAATCCGCATGGAATCAAAGTTGTTCACGTCCAACATTCCGCCAATCCTCCCCTAGATTTAATAGTCGTCCTCATCGTCTTGGTCGTCGTCTTCATCGGGCGATTCATCGTCAGAGAGATCGTCATCAGCCGGCAGTTGGGTACCTCTGCGCAAAATCGCGTAGGCGGTCTCCGCTTCTTGATCGAAGTCCATGCCCCGACCCGGTTCGAACAATTCCCCGCCTGCCCCGGCGGCGTCTTCCATCAACCGGTGCAAATCTTGTCCGTCCGCGTCGTCCACCCCTTCCGGCAGCAACTCCAATCCTTGCGGTTCACGCAATGGCTCGTCATCCAACTCGCGTATCTCAATTTCTTCGTTGAGCTCATTGAGAACTTTTACGTCTAACCCTAAACTTTGTAGCTCTTTAATCAAGACTTTGAACGACTCAGGAACCCCAGGCTCGGGAACGTTTTCGCCTTTGACGATGGCTTCGTAGGTTTTGACCCGGCCCACCACATCATCGGATTTCACCGTCAACAGTTCTTGCAATGTGTAAGCCGCACCATATGCTTCCAGCGCCCACACCTCCATCTCCCCAAAACGCTGGCCGCCAAATTGGGCTTTCCCACCAAGCGGCTGCTGGGTAACGAGGGAGTATGGTCCCGTCGAACGCGCATGAATCTTGTCATCAACCAAATGCGCCAGTTTCAGCATGTACACGATGCCCACGGTGATTTCCCGGTCAAACGCTTCCCCGGTGCGGCCATCGTACAATACCGTTTTACCGGATGGCGGCAGTCCCGCCATTTTTAGCCATTCCTGCAAGTCGTTCTCATGAGCGCCGTCAAAGACGGGCGTCGCCACTTTCATACCCAGTGCTCGAGCGGCCCATCCCAAATGCGTTTCTAGTACCTGGCCAATGTTCATCCGGCTTGGCACGCCTAATGGATTTAACACAATCTCAACCGGAGTCCCGTCCGGCAAGAACGGCATATCCTCCTCCGGCAAAATCCGGGAGATAACGCCCTTATTGCCATGGCGTCCGGCCATCTTGTCTCCCTCGGAAATCTTGCGTTTTTGTGCAATGTACACCTGCACCAGTTGATTCACACCGGGTGAGAGTTCATCTCCCTGTTCACGGTTGAAGACTTTTACATCAACCACAATGCCGGACTCGCCGTGCGGCACGCGCAGAGATGTATCTCTCACCTCCCGAGCCTTCTCGCCGAATATGGCTCGCAGCAGGCGCTCCTCCGCCGTCAACTCGGTTTCTCCCTTGGGAGTCACTTTGCCGACAAGAATGTCGCCGGGCCGCACTTCTGCTCCAATGCGGATAATGCCGCGATCGTCCAGGTCGCGCAAAACCTCCTCGCCGACGTTGGGAATGTCACGCGTGATCTCCTCTGGCCCTAACTTGGTATCGCGCGCATCACATTCGTACTCCTCAATGTGTATGGACGTAAACACATCATCCTTGACCAGTTTTTCACTCAACAAGATAGCGTCTTCGTAGTTGTACCCTTCCCACGGCATGAACGCGACGAGCACGTTGCGGCCCAACGCCAACTCGCCCTGGTCGGTGGACGGGCCATCGGCAATAATCTGACCGACCTTGACAAGATCGCCTTTTCGCACGATAGGCTTTTGATTGATGCACGTGCCTTGATTTGATCGCGTGAACTTCTGCAGCTGGTAGGTGCTGACGGTATGGTCCACATTTTTCACCACAATCTGGTTGGCCGCAACACGGTCCACCGTGCCGTCTTTTTCACTAATCACCACAACGCCCGAATCTCGTGCGGCTTTCGCTTCCATGCCGGTCCCGACAATCGGAGCGTCCGTCACTAACAAAGGTACGGCCTGGCGCTGCATGTTCGCCCCCATGAGAGCTCGGTTCGCGTCATCATGCTCTAAAAAGGGAATGAGCGCCGTCGCGATGGATACCACCTGCTTAGGCGATACATCCATGTAATCGACCCGCGCCGGTGATTCTTCCAATATTTCATGACGTGAACGGGCGGTTACGCGTTCATCCTCAAAGTGGCCGTCGGCCGTCAACGGTTCGTTCGCTTGCGCGATAACGGCGTCGTCTTCTTCGTCAGCCGTTAGATACACGATATCCGACGTCACCACTTTGGTGTCTTTGTCGACTTTGCGATAGGGGGTTTCGATAAACCCAAACTCGTTGATGCGGGCATAAGTCGACAAAGAGCCGATCAGGCCAATGTTTGGGCCTTCCGGCGTCTCAATCGGACACATACGGCCATAGTGCGAATGGTGGACATCACGGACCTCAAATCCCGCGCGCTCACGCGACAATCCGCCCGGACCCAAAGCCGAAAGCCGCCGTTTGTGCGTCAATTCCGCCAAAGGATTGGTCTGATCCATAAACTGCGAGAGTTGGGACGATCCAAAAAACTCCTTGACGGCAGCGACCACAGGACGGATGTTTATCAGCGCCTGGGGCGTAATAGATTCCATATCTTGAATTGTCATGCGCTCGCGCACGACGCGCTCCATCCGCGACAACCCGATACGGAACTGATTTTGCAACAACTCTCCCACCGAACGCAGGCGCCGATTCCCTAAATGATCGATGTCATCAGTGGTGCCAATGCCTTCGTGCAAGGTCGTCATATAATTGAGGCACGCCACAATATCTTGATGGGTAATGGTCTTGGCGTCGGGATCGGGCTGCCCGTTCGATACAACCAGCACTTCGCGACCATTTGGCAGTTCTACCCGAATGCTGAGCACGCGCGCCTCATCCAGAGCTTGAGCGATAGCTCGATCTACGTGCTCCCCGTCGCGCACGATGATCTCGCCTGTGTTGGGATGCACCACAGTCTCTTTGGCGGTTGTTCCCACGACGCGCTTACGCAATCCCAGCTTTTTATTGATTTTGTAGCGGCCAACGCCGGCTAAATCGTACCGCTTGGGCTCAAAGAACAGCGACTGCAGAAGGTTTTGCGAACTTTCCACGGTCGGCGGTTCACCCGGCCTCAGCCGCTTGTAAATTTCAATTAACGCATCTTCGTGGGTCTTACTGGTATCCTTCGACAGCGTATTTTGAACCCGTTCGTCATCACCCAGTGATTCTAAAATCGTGGCGTCTGTGCTGTACCCAATGGCGCGCATCAACACCGTAGCCGGCAGCTTGCGGGTACGGTCTACACGCACTGATAGGACGTCATTGCTGTCCGATTCGAATTCCAACCAGGCACCACGGTTTGGAATAATCGTGGCAAAAAAGAGTCGCTTACCCGACGCATCGAGTTGTTCGCCAAAATAGACACCTGGCGAGCGTACCAATTGACTCACAATGACGCGCTCAGCCCCATTGATAATGAAGGTCCCCTTGTCGGTCATGAGCGGGAAATCACCCATGAACACATCTTGTTCTTTGACTTCTCCGGTCTCTTTGTTCAACAATCGCACCCGTACGTGTAACGGGGCAGAGTAGGTCACATCCCGCGCCTTGCATTCCTCCACCGAATACTTAGGCTGCTTGAGAGTATAATCCACAAACTCTAGTACCAGGTTCCCCGTAAAGTCTTGAATCGGAGAAATGTCGCGAAACATCTCGCGCAGTCCTTCTCGTAAGAACCAGCGATAGGAATTTTGCTGAATCTCGATAAGGTTCGGCATGTCGAGTACTTCATTGATGCGGGCAAAACTCTTGCGCTCGGCAGGCTGCTCAACTGGGAGACGAAGGGCCATTCAGGTTCAACTCCTTTTTTGGCGGGTCACGCATGTTTAGACAGGCTCACCCCTGCGAGCCGAAGGAATGAATTGGGACGATGAAATATCGCAATATAAAACAGTATCACAAGCCCACCCCCAGGTCAAGTACACCTGGAGGAGGGCTTGTTCCCCCACCCTTACCGCCAAACTCTATCGAATTTCGACCGTTCCGCCAGCTTCCTCAAGTTTGGCCTTCGCCGCCTCTGCATCCGCTTTCGAGATCTTTTCCTTGATCGCTTTCGGTGCCCCATCGACCAAGGCTTTGGCCTCTGTCAGTGACAAACTCGTCAACTCGCGAACGGCTTTGATAACCTGAACCTTCTTATCTCCCGCTGCCGTCAATACCACGTCAAATTCCGTCTGCTCCACTTCCTCGGCAACTCCGGCGGCACCCACCCCCGCTGCCGGGGCGGCAGCGGCCACGGCCACAGGAGCTTGCGCGGTCACTCCAAACTCCTCTTCTAACGCCTTGACCAACTGCGAGAGCTCAAGCACATTTAACTCTTTGACAATCTCAATAACTTCTTCGACCTTCGCCATCAATTTACCTCCTCAAGTCTGAAAAAAGCTGTGATCCTAATCTTGGGACTCCCGCTGCAACCGGATTTGATCAAGTGCGCGCGCGAGATTTGCCATTGGGGCATTGAGCACCCACGCCAGTCGCTGAATCGGAGCATTCAGAGTACCAACCACACGACCGAGCAACACCTCTTTGGACGGCAAGTCGGCTAACTCTCGCACTCCGTCAGCAGAGATGGCGCGCTTTTCTAAAATGCCGGCCTTGATCTCCATCTTGCGAAATTCACGTTGCGCTTGGGCCAATACCCGAGCCGCCGCCACCGGATCATCCGGGCTGCAGGCAACCGCCGTAGGCCCTGTCAGATATGGATCGAGACCCTCAATGCCTGCTTCATCGGCTGCCCGTTTAATCAATGTGTTTTTTACCACGCGCAAGGTCACGCCGGATTGGGCCAGCCGCTCGCGCAATTGCCCCATCTGTTTAACCGTCAGTCCGCGATAGTCGGCTAAAACGGTCCCTTGCGAGGACTCTAATTCTTCTCGGGTTTGAGCGATCACTAACGCCTTTTCCGCTGTTGGCATTCATTCACCTCCACAAAAAAAATCCCCCCGCCCTCAGGGAGAAGACACGGCCTGCACGACCGAGACAAAACTTCTACCTAGACGGGATATTAAGCCAACTTTCAGCACCCGTCGTCTTGGGCTTCGTTCGAATGGTATCAGCCCTACCTGCCACTGTCAAGGCCACGATTCGACGCATAAAAACGCACGGAAAGGGGTAGTGATGGCCGCTCGAAATCCCCGGCATTACGTGCGGGATCCCTGATGCCGTTGTCGCTATCCAAACACCAAGCCATTAGGCGTGAATTGGCTCCCCGTTACCACACAGCGCGTAAGCGCGACCGCACCCGTTGATTACTCAAATGCAACCACTGTGGGGCGACAATCGAAAGATGCCCTGGTCCGGAGTTGGGACAAGCAGAATAACTCGTATGGAAAATTCCGGCAGGCCTTGTTGCTCCAACTCGTGCCTCTTCCCAATCAAGCTTGTACGATAGCCCTGGCCGATTCAGGCGTTCGATCTCCCACAATTCAACTAACCGCATGCGACCTCGTTACTGTCATCCAACACTTAGCCAGACCCTCAATCATCCCTGCTGGCGTTCCTGACAGGGCAGCTAGTCCGGCCAGCCGCCACGGCCAGTGGTCAAACGTCGGGATAACCGAACATCTTTTTCATGACGGTTCAACAATGACAGAACCACGTTATCCAAATTTTAGCGGGGCGCATCGCATATGGCCGACCGCCGCTTGACCCGGCTAGGCAATCGAGCGAGTCCAAAGTGGCAACAGGGTATGGTCAGACCACCCCAAAAGCAGGGTAGTGGGGCGTCATCAGGAACCACAATCGCTGCGCATGCTTACGATCCATTTCTGACAACCCGGGGTATAATGATCGGGGAGGATGGGACCGTGGAGACGTTGCTCAGCCCCACAGTCGATTTTGTGTTTAAACGCATTTTTGGCACGGAAGACAATCAAGACGTGTTGCTGGCGTTTCTCAATGCTATCTTTGAAGATTCGGAGCAGCCGTTAGTGGACAGCGTCGAGA
>PXYV01000036.1 GCA_003023745.1 Sulfobacillus acidophilus
GAGCGCGGCCCAAAAGACCGCGGCGGAACAATTTTTGAAGTTCCTGACGTCGCGGGAGGGGCAAACCATCTGGATGCAGGATAGCGAGGGATACTTGCCGGTGCGCAGCGATGTGGCCACGGTGCCGTCGGCCAAGAAATTCTTGGCGACGCATGTGGCCCAACGCGTCGCGCTCTCCGTGTTGGGGCGCTCGCACATGTCGCCTAAGGTGGCGTGGTGGCCCCAGTTTTCCACGGACCTGATGAACGATGTGACAGCAGTATTGGATCACAAAATGACGCCTGCGCAGGCCATGCACACGGCGTACCAGCAAGCCCAACAGACTTACGCGTCACCACAAGGGTAGATCACCAAGCCCGTTTGGTCTGTAGCTACGCTAGGCCTGTTATCGTGTCCTTGTTTGTCCGTGCACAACAACTACGCCCAAACGCGCTTGAATTGGCGTTTGGGCGTATTTTTAGCCGTTGCGGCTTTAGGTACGAAAGTCTCTTACTTCAAAAAATCATTTAGTTCTTGTTGTGAGGTGATTGATGGCAGCTTTCGCAATAACTCATCCCAGCGCATGTCATCCAGATTTAGGAGCTTGTGTCCTAGATTTTCCGGCAGCCCACTTTGAATGTCGGCCTTTAATAACGACCGGACCACATGTTCACGCTCGAAGAGTATGGCTTGTTCTCGGCCTTGCTGCAACCCTTGCTGCAACCCTTGCTGCAACCCTTGTTCGAGCCCTTGTGCTAGACCCCGCGCCAGCCCTTGCTCAATCCCCTCCGCCAGTCCTCGTTCAATCCCTTTTTGCAGACCTCTGGCAATGGCTTCTCGCTCTAGCTCTTCAATCAAATTGTTCAACCGAATCACCCCTATCAGGTATTTTAATACGTTCTTGTCGACGAAGGAACTCGTGAGCGCGACAATCGCAGCTCCTGCCAACCGCCCTTCGAATCCGGAAATTTTTCGCGACAACTCGGCAGCCGCAATCGCTCGATCTTTGAGCGGTACCGTGTGTTCCATGAATGGGAAAAAGGCTAAGTCCAGAATGTCGGTCTGGGTCCAGGCGTTGGCATCAAGTGTGGACAGCCTTTGCCAGACAGCTTGTCCCGGCTTGTTTGCAATATGAACATTAGTTACGGTGAACTGCAAAGAACCCAGATCGAGCGTTGTCGGGCGGCTTGGTACGGGAGTGAGATATAGCACGACCGTATGCACTGGTTTGCGATGAGCCAACGCTAAGGCCACACCGTAGCTCAGAAACCGATACAGGTCAGGCTCTGCTTGTGATTGAAACTCCAAATCAATCAACCCATTTGAACGTGTTGCAAACACGTGGTCTAGTATTTTGTTGCCAAACGCGAGCGTCGATACATCAGCCGAGACAGTTCCCACGATTTCTACATCGGATAGATGAAGCCACGTTGCCCAGGCTTGGGGAAATTGGTCGGCAAGCATTTTTTGAATGATATCCCGGGCATGAAACGGTATGAACACCTCCATGACTACCCCGCCTCCTCGAATCTACAAACATATGTTTCACTAAAAGAATAGGAGAACAGGCGAAAACGGTCAAGAAAAGTCCCGAGTGCTGTCGAACGATTCTCGCGGGATAGCCGTTCTGCACGAATATTCGTCGCTCTCGTGCCGCGCATCGGGCTGTGGTTATGTCAGGCCAATTGCATTTAGTTGAATCAATGTCAACCGTGCATATGGCAAGACCCTGAGAGCGCCCTTTCGATTTTTTCTGGAAATGGAGCGCTTATGGAAGGAGTTTGGCAAGATAGCGGGAATAGGAATTAAGTCGAATGCGAAAGGATGGTGTTCATGAGAGTCCGAAGCGCCAGTATACTGGTGGGCTCCTTGTTTTTGTCGGGATTTTTGGCTGCGTGTGGTTCAACCACCACGCACAGCACTAGCGCAAGCACTTCCAAGACGACCGTGAATACGGCCGTCATTGGGTTGTCACCGCAGTCTTCTCCGAATTGGTTTTTCCCGGTATTGTCCGTGCAGGATTACACGGATTTGAATACGCAGGTGGAATCGTTAATGTATATGCCGCTACTTTATATCAACGGCCAGGACCAGGTGCAGTTTAGCCGTTCCTTAGCCTCTGGGATTAGCGTCAGTCACGACGATACGGTGTACACAATTCGTCTCGGACACCAGTGGAAATGGTCCAACGGCGACCCGGTTACGGCGCAAGATGTTGTTTTTACGTGGAACATCAGTAAGGCTGCGAGTACTTTGTCGAATTCACCGTGGCTCTACGGCGGTGTCGGCATTGGTGGGGTGCCGTCTGGTTGGAAGAGTGTGACAGCCCAAGGAAAATATACCGTTGTTGTGACCTTGACAAAACCGGCTAACCCGACGGAATTCGAGTTGAATGGACTAAGCCAAATCATGCCGGCTCCGGCTTCAGCCTGGAATAAATATCCTACAAATATGGTGCGGGAACTGCGATACATTGAGTCTATTGCCAACTCCCCTAGTAATCCTGCGTATCGCGTCGTTGACGGGCCATATCAGTTTTCCAGCATGTCCCCGAATAATTATTGGGACTTTGTCCCGAACCCTCATTTTGATGGACATCGGTCCACTTTAAAGAAAGTGGTCCTTCAGTATGAGGCATCGTCCACGTCGGAATTTGATCAGTTAAAGAGCGGCACTGTGAATGTTGGGTTCTTGCCGCCTTCGTTATGGAAGGTGCGCAAGCAGTTGACGGGGGATCGCATGGTTTCATCCTACGTTTGGGGATTCAATTTTTTGCAGTTGAACTTTAGTCCAAAAGCTCCTGGAAATATGGGAACGATTTTGTCGAATCTGTATGTGCGTCAGGCCTTACAAATGGGGGTTAATCAACCGGGGATTATCAAGACCTTGTTTCATGGACAAGGGGTAGTGGAAAACGGGCCGATTCCTCCCGAGCCCAAAACGTCTTTTTACGACCCGGCGTTAAACACACCGGTCTACCCCTACAACCCTGCACAAGGAAAGAAACTTTTGGAGGATCATGGGTGGCACGAAGTCAACGGAGTGATGACACGTGACGGCCAAAAGCTTGCATTTACCTTGACGTATACGAGTGGCAGCGATACGTACGAGAGCATTGTGCAATTATTGAAGAGCAGTTGGGCACAGGAAGGCATCGATGTGACACTCGACTCCATGCCGTTTGACAACGTTGTGGGGGAGGCGGTGCCGTCCGATCCCACCAAGTGGGTAATGCTGAATTGGGGTGGCGCTTTGTCGTGGAGCTGGACCTATGAGCCCGACTACTTTCCAACCGGGACTGGCCTCTTTAATACGGGCGCGGCGAACAATCCGGGCCTATATAACAGCCCCACCATGAACAAGTTATTGGCGGCACTGGATGGTCCCGCTACGACAGCGCAAACACAATCGCGGCTGTACGCATACGAAAAGTATGCAGCGATTGACCTTCCCGTCATTTGGCTGCCGTACGATCCGATGTTGAGCGAGTATAGTAAGTACCTGGGCGGGATTGCGAAAAGTTTTAATCCCATCGAGGATCTATATTACCCAAATTACTGGACCGTCAAGTAATTTGGGGGGTTGTATTGGCCGATCCCGCGCTGTCGGGGAAGTCCTCCGCACAGTGCGGGTTCTGCGTGTCGTTAGGTTTATCGGCGTCGCGTAAGGCACTAACTGCCGAGCCAGTCGGGTGCGATGCGAGCGCAGAGGTGCGCATGGCATCCCTTATAGGTATCGGCGGACTTTTTGGCGATACTCCCGGTATTGGGCGCCGTAGATTTTCTGTAAGGCGGTTTCTTCGTGCTGGATCTCGCGGTTATACATCCAGAATCCAAGGATGACGAATAGCAACAAGATCCAATTGGGACTGATTAGAAATACTCCGACTAAAATTGCGTCCAAGGCGGTGTACATCGGATTGCGGCTTAGGGCAAAGACGCCGGACGTCACGAGTTTGCCGGGCTGGTCCGAATCAATACCTACACGAAAACTTTGACCAAACGAGATGAGGCTCCACGCCAACATCCCGAGGGCCAAGGTACATACGATGATGCCCAAAAGACTAACGGCCTCGCTGCGAAATAATACGGTGCCCATATGGGGAAGAGCAAAGGCACCGGACACTATCACGTACGCATAGAACAACGCAAAAGGGATAATGGCCCAGTTCCTTTTGTCTTCGTTGCCAAATCTTAACGGGTGAAGGCCCTGAATATGCAAAAGCCCAATGCGCGCTGCGATCAGCGCAACGGCCAAAACCCAAACCGCAAGCGCTACCAGCCCCACATGGGATCCCCTCTTTCGCGGCAGACCTTCGCAAGCCAACTCTGGATCGAGTGGCTCCTGTGATGGCACCTGAAGACTTGCCACATTTGCCTAGGTTGCGTCTCAGTGGTCATATGGCGCCTCCATGAACAGGAATACGCACTACGAGAATGAATTACTTACTGTACGCGGCTCTGCCATCTCCAACAGCGTCATAACCAACCCCAAATGAGAAAATCCTTGAGGAAAATTTCCTCGTGGTTCACCGGTTGTTTGATCAGCGTGCTCGCCTAAAAGTCCTAGATTGGTGCGATACTTGAGCATACCGTCTAAAAGCTTTTCCGCGTCGGCGATGCGCCCCAGACGAATATAGACTCGGGCCAACCAAAACGTTGCCAACACAAAGGGATGCGCAGCGGTGCCCAACATGTCTCCAGCGTATCGATAGACCCAATGCCCGGAGACCAATTGCTGTTCAATTTGTTTTAGAGTCCCCAAAAACCGCGGGTCCGATGTTTGGCAGTATCCATACAGAGGCATGACCAACAGCGCAGCATCGACGGCCTGGCCATGGAACGCTTGGGTGTACGATCCCAATTTGTCGTTGTATGCTTCGTTATCGATCAGGTGGTGAATCTTTTGCGCGGACTTCTGCCAGCGTTGGGCTATGTCTTTTTCACCGAGGGCTTCTGCCATCTTTGCTCCGTACGTCAGGGCTACCCAACACATGAGTTGGGAGTGGGTGTAATAGTCGTCTTGATCTCGAAACTCCCATAAGCTGGCATCCTTGTTATGATGATTGAGTTCGACCCAATTGACCAAAAGTTGAATGCGAAACCAATAAAATCGTAGAAATTCGCGGTCGTGGGTGGACTCATAATAGCGCCAAACAGTCCACAAAAAGTCACCCTCGATGTCGAGCTGGGATTGGCGGGTAGCGGCGTTTCCCTCCCGGCAGGGAACTGAGTCTTTATATCCAGGCAGCCAGCCTAGTTCGTGTTCACCGCGAATGAGGCCACCATCAACATGAAAGAATGGGGCGGCGAAGGGTTTCCCTTGTACGTCAATGCAATTGAACAAAAAGTCGAGAAACCGCCGTGACCCCACATGATCTCCGGCCATGAGCAGAGCTTCTGACGCATAAGAGCCGTCACGGACCCACGCGTAGCGATAATCCCATTGGCGGGATTCGCCGACGGTTTCCGGCAGGGACGTTGTGGGCGCTGCGATGATGGCGCCGTCAATATGATAGGTTAGGCCGTACAGTACTAAGACCGAGCGTCGATAGGCTTCTTGATGCGGACCGTGGAATTGTGGAAGCATGGCGAGACGATGGCGCCAAAAGGCGATGTTTTGCTTTAAGGTTTGATTGAGAGACTCGCGTTCCAAGTCGTGTTCCAAGTCTACCATCTGGTCTTCAATAGCATCGGCTGCTTCGATCAAGCGGTCTTCGTCATCAGCCACATATTGGGTGATGAGTTCGTAATGGCCAGGTGGTAGCCGCCAGGTTCCGTGACTCAAGGACGTATCAATTTTCTGAAGCAGCGCGCGGGGATTAGCGTTAATCGCAAACACCAAGGCTTCCCGTTCCAACGGATTTCGGAATATTGCCCCGGTATTGACAGCCTTTGGTGCGGGTTGTACCAGGCCGTAGCGGAATCGGGGACAAAATTCGACCACCATGGGCACCATGGTGCGGATGAGGCGACGCAATTCCGGTCGACCGACTGTCAGATAATCGTGGACCACTGCCTTGCCGTACTCAAATTGCCACGTGGTTTTCACAATGTTGGTGTCTTCGACATATTCTTGGGATACGGATTGGGCCGTCTCTTCGGGATAGACACGAAAATAGCCGTTTCCAGCTGTACCTAAAATCTTGGCAAATACGGCAGGACTATCAAAACGGGGAAAGGCCAACCAGTCAATCGAGCCATCAGGACTGACCAGGGCTGCGGTCTGGCCGTTTGAGAGGAATCCATAAAACTCCATGCGTCACCTCGCTTGATCAAGCCGGAACAACCAACAAAGAAGCGTTCCAGCGTGCGATTTGCACACTGATTATAACCTAATCGCATCGATCTCGGAGGCTTTAGACGGGATTGACCGGTTTTCGATGGGACGGTCGGGCAGGTTGATCTATCATATGAGGTGGTTTTTACCATGGAGTGGAGGGGACCCTTATGTCGAGTGTAATCCTTAGACGCATCGGTGATGTAGCCGAACAACTTGGCCTGCGCGCATCTGATATTATTCAACTGGGGCCGTATAAAGCTAAAATTCCTCTGGACGTTGTCTACCAAAATCCTCGCCGCGCCAAACTCGTGTTGATGACGGCCATCAACCCGACGCCTGCGGGAGAAGGTAAAACCACCATGTCGATTGGGCTGGCCGAGGCTATGAACCGACTCGGGGTGCACGCCACAGCAGTCTTGCGCGAACCCTCCTTGGGACCGACCTTCGGGATGAAAGGGGGCGCAACCGGGGGCGGAAACGCACAAGTTCAGCCAGCCACCGATATTAATCTGCACTTTACAGGGGACTTTCACGCTATTACTGCTGCCCACAATTTATTAGCAGCGCTTATTGATAATGAATTGTACCATGGATCTCGCATCGCCGTGAATCCTGCACACGTCACTTGGAAACGCGTACTAGACGTCAACGACCGCGCATTGCGCCACGTCGTCATAGGGCTGGGTGGTGCCAGTCAGGGCGTCGTTCGCGAAAGCGGGTTTGATATCACCGCAGCCTCTGAGGTGATGGCGGTCTTGACGCTCTCCAAGGACTTCGCAGAGCTAAAAGAGCGGTTGGGACAAATGATTGTTGCGCGATCAGGTGCGCATTTTGTGAGTGTGGCTGATCTTAAAGTTCAAGATGCGCTCGCAGCACTTTTGACCGAGGCCATCCTGCCCAACTTGGTGCAAACGACAGAAGGCACCCCGGCGATTATTCATGGAGGCCCGTTTGCCAACATTGCGCATGGATGCAACAGTATTGTCGCCACGGAAGCTGGGTTGCGTCTTTCCGATGTGGTCATTACAGAAGCGGGATTTGGTGCTGATTTGGGTGCAGAGAAGTTTTTGGACATTAAGGCTCCGGCGGCCGATCTGAGACCGGACTTAGCGTGTGTGGTAGTCACCCTCCGGGCCTTGCGATATCACGGAGGGCAGCCAGTGCAGGAGGCGGAACAACCTAATCGTGAGGCGTTGCACCGCGGCATGTCCAATCTCTTCAAGCATCTTGAAAATCTTGACCGGTTTGGGGTGCCGTCGGTTGTGGCTATTAACCAGTTTGACACTGACACGGCGGAGGAAATTCAATGGCTTCAGCGGCAACTGCAGGAAGTCGGCGTTTCCGTCGCGGCAGCCGACGTTTTTTCGCACGGAGGCGCTGGAGGATCAGAGTTGGCACAATTAGTGCATGACCAGTTGAGTTCGACGAAATCCGGCTACGCACCGCTATACGGCGCAAGCATGGCAATTGACGAGAAAATTGCTACGATTGCTGGCAAGATCTACGGAGCTGACGCAGTGGAGTATAGCCCGGCCGCACAAATTGCCCTGACCCGCTTGAAACGTTGGGGTCTGGAACACCTCAAGGTGTGTGTGGCCAAGACGCAATATTCGCTCAGCGACAATCCAGCCTGGATCGGCCGGCCCGAGCACTTCACCTTGCATATTCGCGATATCGAAGTCGCGCGCGGTGCCGGCTATGTCGTCCCATTGGCCGGTTCGATGATTCGTATGCCTGGCCTTCCGCCAGATCCCGCCGCCTATCGCGTAACCGTGGACGACACAGGCACGATTCATGGTATTTACTAATCTGATCACGCGCAACGAACAAGTGGCCGCGACCAACCTAGATGCGTAGTAATGTTGGCGGCTCCATAGGATTCGTCTGACCGATTTTACGGTGAGCGTGTCGCGCGATTTCTCTCGTGCTGGGATTAGTGCTGCCACTCGCCTGCGGAGGTACCAAACAGCGAAGCACCACACGCTGGCATTGAAGGCCACGCTAGCGTTGTCCCGCCGGCGGCACAGTGGTCGGCGGGCTTTCAAGGATCCTCTCAAGTTGTGCTGTTTTGCCGCACGGCGTAGCGTAACGGGCGCAGAGCTTCTTCCCAACGCGCAAGTTCGTCCAACATCATCTGGGCGGACTGAACCATTAACTCGTTCGGTTGGAACACACCGTCTTTGATAAACTCACGCACAAATGGGATGGAGATTCCTTCCGGAATAGGCATCATTTTGAGGGTGGTGACGACTTGTTTCAACATTTGGGCCGCCCGAAGACCCCCGGAGATGCCGCCATAGCTTAAGAGTCCGACCGGTTTGTACTGCCACTCGACGTACAAGTAGTCTAAAGCATTCTTGAGAGGAGCAGTCATCGAGTAATTGTATTCCGGCATCACGAAGACCACCGCATCGGCGGCGTCAACCACGCGACTCCACTCTTTGGTGTGGGAAAGCGTGTAGTTGCGAAAGCGTGGATGGTTTGGCTCATTCATCAACGGCAGGTCTAACTTGAGCAAATCTGCCGTGTTCACGCTAAATGTCCCGTGCTGCTGAGCAAATTGTATAAACCACTGTCCAACAGGTAATCCGACTCGGCCCGGACGGGTGCTGGCAATGACAACAAGTAGAGTGGGCAAGTCTTCGTCCTCCTTCAAGCTTAGGCTATCAATAAGTAAGCTTATTGTATCACATCAGTTTTCGAATCAACAGGGCATCGACAACGGCAGAGCCTAAGTCGAGGCGGTTGTCGAGCCAAAACTGGTCGGGCCGGGATGACTCCCTGCCAGACAGATTGAATTTGAACATAACGGCCGTTCATTCCCCTTGTACGGTGGATAGGGCAAATGAGCTCAAACAGGCTACCCCGTAGGGCGAGAGATTACCGATGGGGCAATCGTTCGGACAGCGGGCCGAAATCCTTTATCGTCACGCTGGCGGAGTACCACCATTAGATGCACATAACGCTGACTAGCCCAGCGTAGCAGTCGGTCAATCAGGAACTGCAAGAAGCGCTGCCGCAGATCTCCACTGCAATTCACGAAGGTTTGGCGGCAGAGTACATCGGCCGAGGTTTGCCGCGGATAAATTCGAGGGTCTGATCTCTTGTTGTTTCGTCCAGACTTTCCGGGCGTCCTTATACCATCTTGGACCTCACAAATTCCGGCAATATGAAGACGGCCGAAAGAGGTTTCGACCGTCTTCAAGTGCTTCTTCAGGTTAAGACTCTTCGTACGGCGACTAACTGACGGTCCAGTAGTTGGCGTACAGAAAGTCGGTTACCGGGTTAAAGGTGCTAATTGGACCATGAACATTTTTAGCCGTTACCGAATAGCCAATGACGCGCGCATATCCCATCGGGAACCACGGCATCCACAATACCGGAAGATTCTTCGCCATGAACTCTTGGTAGGCGTCCATCCGCGATTGAATTTGGGCGGCAGGTCCTGGTTCGTATGTGTCAGCAATGAGAGTGTCCAGCGTGGGGCTGCTATATCCCCCCCCATTTTCTCCGGCGTCGGTCTTAAACAAGTTGCCGCCGGTGGGGTAGTAGTCTAGTTGGTAAGTCCAGCCCGCACCCCAATAAATCATTTGCCATTTATTTGCGTCCGATTGCGAATCCTCGGCCAGCACTTCATTGATTGGCAAGGCTTCTAAGCTGACTTGGATACCCTCGCGAGCCCAGTCCGACTTGATTAGTTCCAACATACTCGTCTCGGTAATGGAGCCAGATGCGTAGAGAATGGTAAACGAGAGTTTCTTGCCGTCTTTGGTCATGACGCCATTAACTTCGTGCCAACCGTGCTTTTCTAATAGTTTCTTTCCTGCTGTCGGGTTGAACGGGTAAGGCGCCTTATTGAGCGCGGAGTCAATATAGATTGTCGGTGGCTTAGACGGGATCGGGCCATCGGTGGCAATGCCTGATCCGTGGTACAGGGTTTTGATGATGCCCTGTTGATTGATCCCCATTTGCATGGCTTGACGCACGTACAGGTTGGAAAAGATGGTGCCGGTGCCGTCAGGCGCTTTGGGGCTCAGATTAGGCACCATGTAATTCATGCCGAACAGATAGCTGGAAGTCAGTCGGTCTTGAGTGAGTTCGCCGCGATCGGCGTACATGGAAGGCGGCAAGTAACCGACACTGACATCGCCCTCCTTGAGGGCGCTGAACTCCTCGGCAGATGACGTTTCATATTCAAACGTCAGCTTGCTAATGCTCGCCTTATGGCCACCGTAGTGCGGATTGGGCACTAGCGACCAATAGTTGTCGGCTTGCCAGCTCTGAAACTTGAAAGGCCCGTCAACTACATCGTAGACGGGATTGGTCGGTGAATTAGCTACCGACTCGATAAATGAAAGTTCTTTTTGGGGATTGGTCGGATACCGATTCCACACCGACTCGGGAATCGGACTAATTTGACTGAGCCCGTTGTGAATGAACCAATCGGGATTGACGGGCTTTGTGAGCGTCACGACGACCGTATTTTTGCCCTTGGCGACAACACTTTTCCAGTCGGTCGGCACCCCTCCGCTGCCTGAGGCGCCATACGTCCAAGGCGCGTGCGGGCTGGTCGCATCTTTGATAATCTCCCAGGTAAACACCACGTCTTGGGCTGTCACGGAAGTTCCGTTAGACCATTTATACTTGTGACCTAAAGTAATGGTATACGTGGTATCGTTATTGCTCACTGCGATTTTGCTGGCCAAAGACCGAGCATAGTCAACCTGACTCTTGCTATTCAGGTAGATCAAAGGTCGATACATAAGAAACTCGATTTGCGCGTTAATTTCCGTGTAAGCTGCAGCACTGACGATCGGGACAAACCAATTAGGGGGAGAGTCTGGCGCGAGCGCCACTACGACGGTTCCGCCAGCTTTAGTGGTAGCGGCCGCCGAAGGCGCGGATGCGGCGGTCAGAGTACCCGCCAACGCGAACCCTAAAATCCCTGCGGTACCTAGCAGCGCTAAGCCTTTACTCATCTAAACGCCTCCTTAAATCATGAGATATTCCTTTCTATGATTGTTTTACCTGTTTTTATTGCATGTTGCAATGTTTGTTATTGACAGCGAGGAATCTGGGAAGTGAGGCGTCAAATACGCAAGATGCGAGTGGATACGCTTTGAATTTGTCCCGTGTCAAGATTTCTGACAAGACTGATCTTACCAGCCTTGGCAGTTCCCGTTTTGCTCGCCTTGGCCTTTAGGTATTCGCCGGTGGATGGAGTCCACAGGCGAGGGCGTTAGGGTGGACGCGGTACAGAATCCGCTCTAATGCCCTCGTGTCAATACAGTTGGAATGGTTCCTATGTCCACGTGTTGTGGCCATGAGTAAGTCTAAATGGTGACCCGCCTCGCTTTGAGCACTCCTTGATAACGACTTCTCAAGGTGCCGCTACGGCGAAGAGTGGTTCACCGGTATTAATTGCGAGCGATGTGACGGTAAACAAAACAACCCCGTCTTGCGGGACTGGTACGTGCGAGATGATGTCGCCGAATACATCTTTAACCACACCGCCTGTTTCTCCCTGACGAACGTGTTGCCCCGGCTTCAAAGCACTATAATATAGCCCGGTTGACGGAGCGGAAACCCAAATAAACTGGGTGAGAAGCGGCGCACCCACTGGAGGGACAGGCGATTGTGGGACCATGCCTAAATGCCGCAGTAACTGTTCAAGCCCGTTAAGATGAATGGTCACAGCCGTTTCTTCCAACTGTCCAACCTGACCCGATTCGGTTAAGATGGCGGGAATGCCCATTTCCGCAGCTGTGGCGTAGCTTCCGCCAGCGATGGAGGAGGACCTCAAGATATGCGAGATGCCGTAGGCGCGGGCCATTGCTTCTGCCTGGTGTACCACCTCTTGGGGGCCACGATCGGAAAAGATTGTAAAGGGAACCAAGGCCTCATGAATGTCGCCACCATGCAAATCTACCCAAAAGTCAGCCTCGCGCAGAGCTTCAATGATCACGGCGGCCACGCGTTCGGTGGGTGTACCGGTCATATTCCCGGGAAAGACGCGGTTTAGGTTCTTTTCGTCAAGAGGGCTGACATATTGCCGTTTGGCGTAAAAGGCGGGGGGATTGGTCATGTGAATGACTTTGACGCGACCATTTAAACGACTGGGGTCGAGCGATGTCGCAAACCGAATTGCCGATTCAATACCGGGATATTCGCCTCCGTGCACGCCCCCCGTAATTAATAGGGTGGGGCCTGAGCCAGTCCCGCGGATATCCGTATAGGGTAGCTGGATGTCAGTGCCGGGTACTGCCAGGAATCCTCGCTGTTTGGTCGAAACGGTGGAGACGCTCATGTCATAACCTCCTACGAACGGATCAGCGATCCGTGGAATCATCGTGCCGGATAGAGTGTTCCACTTTTCGGCGGAAAATCCTGCCGAGCACAGAGTTGGAAAAAATCGCCTGAAGTGAGGGGCGATTCACGCGGGTGATATTGGAGGCACCTTCAGTGCATGTGTTTATTGGTGCCCACTGCCCAAGGCCATTGTGTGGGTGCGGTCCTTGAGGTGGGTCCGAGGGGTTAAGGTGTGGGGCCGAACACAGTGCTCCCGTGCTGCAGTTCGCGCTGGTTTGGGCGGGTTCGGGCCAGCTGAGCACTGTAGGATGCAGGTTAAGATTGCTAGGTGGCGTACAAAAGGGTATGGTGTTGGTATGATTTTCAGCCTTTTAAATTGATCTGTCAGGTGTCTAATGATGGCGACTTCGATTGCTCCTGAATCTATCGTGAACGTGCTCAAACAAGGACCTGCTTCCATATCCGTGCTGGCCCGGCACTTTTCGGCACAGTTCGAGGGATCTTCCGCTCAATTGAAGCAGCATTTGGGTCGCCGATTGCGATCCATTCCCGGGTGTGTCTGCGCTCTTAACAAGGTATGGGTGTATTTGCCTCAATATTTAACGGGCGCGCATGTGTTGCAACCAGTGGTCGAAGGCAGTGTCCAGTGGCTTCCGGAAGTGATGGTGTTTTTCAATCCGACGCAGACCGGCAAGGGTTCGATAACGGTTCGCGCCGCCAGTCAGAAGGAATTTCGGGTCAGATGGCACGAGAGTTTTTGGAGGGGACCATCGGTTTCACAAGAGTGGGCCTCCTGGATGCACCACTACGTGGCCGATTTCGGGTATGATGCGTTCGATATTCGGTGTGTCGATGGCCTACGGAGAATTTTTGACATGCACGGAACACATTTGGACGAGGTTGACCGCAACGAGGCTGACAACATTTTGCGGAGAACAGCAACATCATTTATCGCGCGCCACCACGGACCAATCCGAATCGAAGACATTGCACAAGACGTGATGACATCCAGCGTCTACCACAGCAATACGGCACCGCACTCGTTGATCCAGGTCCTCTTTGACCCAGAGCCGATAATTCGGGCAGCGTGGTCCGGTTTTTTTTTGATGCCGCCTATGCCGGCGCAGGTCATGGCGTTATTGCAGAGCCAAGATTGTGACTGGGCGATTGCTCAAGAGGAATATCAGTGGTACAGCGGTGGGCTTCCCATTTCCACCCCGTCCTGCAAACCTGACCCACCGATCATTGCGGGGAATTACGTCATCAAGGCGGAGATGGCCGAGCATGCCGTAACCCGAGTGATTAAAATCGCGGCGGAAGCTACCTTTAGTGATTTGCATTATGCCTTAATTGATGCGGTCGATTTTGATGATGACCACTAATGGATGTTCTCGTTAGTTGGCGGGCCCGGGAACTCGTTAGCTGGGGTTGGACCGGACGAGGTGGATGACCTCCCATTCAACGCTGATGAGACAACCCTCGGTGGAATACGGTTGACAGTGGGCCAAAGTTTTTCTTATTTGTTTGACTTTGGCGACCAATGGCAATTTAATTTGGAAGTGTTGGATTATCTTCCCGATGAACCCAACGTTAATCCGACTTTGGTGGCGTGTGAAGGCTCTCCTCCACCTCAGTATCCGACTTGGGACGATGATGATGACGGAGACGAGACAGAATGATTGGCATTGCTCAAACGGGGTGTGTCGTGCTCTTTTGGAGCCCAGTTGGCAGGTTTTGCGGGATGCGGGATTTGTGGTAGGTTGATACCCGCGCATGCTGCGCCGTAAGGGATTTCCCCTTGATGGTTCTCGCGGGACTCTGGCAGGTACCGGACCAGATGCCAGAATGCCCCAAGTACCGACGCGAGAATACGCAAGAAGGCAGGGCGGCTTGATGATGAATCGTTGATAGAGCAGCAAAGGAGAAGGACATGCCTCACTTTCATCACAATACCCCGTCGGGAAACCCTAGGGCGCGGGGATTGGGCATTCCCTTGGACGGATCGCCAGGGCCTTATAATGCGATTACCGATGTTCCTGGTGTTGAGGTGGGCTATTGCACCCTTGTCCGCGGCGATGAGGTCCGCACCGGTGTGACAGCCATCCATCCTCGTGGCGCAGCCAATCCGGGCGATCCCGTGGTTGCTGGATTTCACAATCAAAATGGCAACGGGGAAATGACCGGGGTGTCCTGGATTCAAGAATCCGGGGTGTTTTCGGGGCCGATTGCGATTACTAACACCCATGCGGTGGGCATTGGTCATGCAGGAATTCTGACATGGATGCAACGTCGGCATCCGGCTTTGACTGAAACCTGGCTGTTGCCGGTCGCGGCCGAAACTTGGGACGGCTATCTCAATGACAGCAACGGGCATCATGTCACCGAGGAATCGGTGGTGGAGGCTTTAGACTCGGCCCGCAACGGTCCGCTGGAGGAGGGTTCAGTAGGCGGCGGGACCGGTATGACTTGTTACGAATTCAAGGCGGGTTCCGGTACCGCGTCGCGCGTCGTGAACTACGGGGGGCGGGACTACGCCGTCGGAGTTTTTGTGCAAGCGAACTTTGGATCGCGCGAAGAGCTCATCATCGCGGGGATTCCTATGGGCCGTTTGCTCGATGTGGAAAATCCCATGGCCAAGTCTTCCCCCATGCCGTCCGGATCGGGGTCCATCATCGCGATCGTTGCCACCGATGCGCCCCTCATGCCGCCTCAGTGCCAAGCCTTGGCTCGCCGTGTAACGTTGGGATTGGCGCGCACAGGGACTACCGGATCACATTTTTCCGGCGATTTGTTCTTGGCTTTCTCCACGGCGAATGCAGGTGGCGTGACGGTGGGCGCGCCAGTGCGATCTCAAGCGCTTCCCCCGCGCTATGACTCTTTGACCTTTATCCCCTGGGGCTACTTAAATCCGTTTTACGCCGCGGTGGTGCAGGCGGTTGAGGAAGCGGTGTTGAATTCCCTGACAGCCAGCGAGACCATGGTTGGCCGCGATGGTCATTGGGTGCCGGGGTTGCCGCGGCGAGAGGTGCAACGGCTCTTGCAGCAATGGCATTCACTCAGTGTGCGCGAATCCGATCGTCGCCGCTAGGGCGGTGGTGTTCGCATTCGATGTTGCCAGTGGGCTCGATCGCTGCATCCACTGCGTCCAACGTGCTAAGGCTCAGCGGCAGTCGAGGTGCTATGGGCTAATGCCGTTATCCACGGTGATGAGTGCCGAGGCGTTGGATTGAGGGAGCGCTTGGGCGGTGAGCGTTGTCAACGTTCCGGATGTCACATAATTAGCGAGATTGATGGTAGTGGTCCCATTGGGCAAGATTGGAACTGTGGGGTTGCTGCCGGTTGGCGTGATGCTTGCACTGGCGCTGGCCGATGCGTTGAGCGTCAGCGTGGTGCCGTTGGAGAGGGAGATCGTAATCGTGTTCAGCCCGTCATTGTTGACGGTGAGCAGGGCGCCTTGCTCATTCGGTGTAAAGGTGACATTGCCAAATTCTGCATTGGGATTTAATGTAAGACTGGCTAGGGGAGCCGAAGCGACCAAGGTAAACGTTGGGAAATGGTTGGGATCAAAGGCGTTGCCGACTCCCGGAGCAAACTCCATCCAGCCGACGCGTCCATTGCCAAAGTTGTAATTCACCAAAAAGTTCATGCGAATTTCCTGCCCGTTTTGCGCTGTCCAATCTGGTAAATCCGACACCGGGATTGCGGCTTCGTACCACATATCGCCGTTGCTGCTTCCCGGCACGATGGTCAATTTAACGTTGGTTTGGGCGCCGCGCAAGGGATAGCGCTCGTATGCCAGGTTGCCTTCGGGGGTGCGCGCCAATCCCCACAGGGTATCGCCGGCGGCCCCATCATAGCGAGGGGACGGTGTGCCTGTCGGATCAATATAAAGTTGCACGCTGTCACCTTCCCAATAGTTGCTGCCTGTATAGGGCTCGGAAAACGGCTCACTATCCGTGACCTTCATTGCGAAATACAGATACTGGCTGTTCCACATGGCATACGCCGTGGCCGAGGCCAACGCCGGGCTCCAATCCGGTATATGGACGCGTTGCCGGTCGGTGTCGACATAAAGCGGCAGGGCTGATGCCCAATCGCTAAACGTGCCCGTGAGTCCTGCCGTCCCTGAGACCACTAGTGGCGGGTTAAGTGTCAGCGTTGTGGTGACGGTGGCGGGGGGCGCGCTAGGGGCGACCGAACCGATGGGCGCTGCCGCCGTTACCGTTGCCGCGGCCGAAATGACATACTGATTGGTGGGCGTTGCTTCAAAACGTGTTAAATTAAATGTTTCTTGAATTGATGCGCCCGGTGCCAGCGGCCCAAAACTGACCGAAGGCGATGCACTGGCCGCTGTCGTGGTGGCACTTGCGGAGGATCCGGCCCAACCGTTAGGGAGATTGAGCGTGAGCGTACCTGAATCCGTCGCTGTCGTTTGATTCGTGACGGTTACAGTAATCGTCGGCAACGCGCTGGGGAGCTGCGAGACCGGAGCAATTTTGACAGAAACCGGAGCAATTCCCGTGACGGTGCCGCTTTGGATGATCGAGACGAGTTGTTGGGGTGGCATATTGGCGGTCACGAAGACGGGCTGCCCGTTTAACGGGACGGTAAGGCTAGACCCTGTACCGCTGATGGGATTTCCCATCCAGTCTTGGGCGCTCAGATTGCTGGCATCATTCAAGGTGAGCGTGCCGCTGGCAGTAGGGGACCACAGGGCTACGAGCGTGGTTGGGCCATTTTGAAAGACAAAAGCGCGAATCGAAGAACCCATGGTGACTGGATTCAAGCTTGTCACAGGAGTATAGCCTTCGAGTTCGTCACTGACTGCCGCCAGGGCCGGATAGGCAGGCAATGGCTGGAGGGAGCCGCTTAATTCGCCATATCCGGCACTAGGGTAGCTCCACGTAAAAACAAAGAACTTGTTGAGCGAGGCCGCCAAACTCTGAATCGCGGCACGCTGCAAATATTCGGCCTGCTGCACGGGGCTGACTTGGTTGGTACTCCAGCCGGTTTCTGTCATCCAGATCGGATCGTTGCTCAGGCCATTTTCGGTCAAAAATTGGCGAATGTCGAGGATGCCTTGATAATAGATCGATTGGCTCGGATACACGGGACCGGGATATTCATGAATCGACACACCGGTAAAGCTGTCGGAACCCGCTGTTTGCAAGAGCGTCGGTCCCTGCCAGTTATACGCTAAAATGGTCGCGTACGGATCGACTGCCTTAATGGCGGCTGATGCAGACTGCACCAGTTCGGCGTATTGTGTAGGATTTTGCGATGGCCAATACTCTTGTGCAGAGGGCTCATTCCAGATTTCCCAGGTCGTGATGCCGTAGTTTTGCCAACCCATTTGCTGTGCGAGCGTACCTCCGGGCATATATCGTTCCACGAGGGCTTGAAGATACTGGTCATAGTCTTGGACAGCCGTTGCGAAACTGACTTGTGGACCCCCGTCAACATTGAATGGATTGGCGTAGTTGCCCCAGTAGTCCACCAAACCGAGCAGATTGACATTGGCAGCGTGCGCGGCTTCGACGAGCCCGTCGGATGTGTCCCACGTGTATGTACCGGATGATGGTTCTACGTAATTCCACATAAATTGCGTGCGAACCCACTGGATGCCTTGCTTTTTAAACAGCTGATAGACGTTAATCCAACGCTTCTCCAGAGTGGGCGTGATGGGACCATACTGATTGCCGGGCCCGTTGATCCCAAAAAACGAATTGCCTGTCGATGGGTCAGACACATGGGGCACGACTGCTAAACTTGCGGTTGTCGTTTCCACCATGTCGGTGGAAACACTTTGATCGGACTGTGACGATGTCGAATCGGCCTTGGGGGTACGATGGCCTGCGTTTTGGGACGGGACATTAGGTTCTGCAAGGTTCGGCACAAACGGTCCATTGCCGCTTAAACTGAACGTTGCCTCATAATAGCCATTGTTGCTCGCCGGAAGTGAAATTGTGGCGGTAGCGGTCTTGCCATTGGGCAGCATGACCGGCACAGTGCCTTGTCCGATGGCCTGGCCGTTAAGATTGGTGAGGACGTAATTGACGTCATACAACCCGCCTTCGCTTGATGTGTTGGCTCCCAAGGTGACAGAATAGGTCGTCGGTTGGCCGGCTTGATACACGGCACTCGGTTGTGTCGGCGCAATCGACAAGGTAGGCGGTGCGACATACGCAGCAAAATTTTGAAAGGTAACATCAGCATCACCAGCTACCACGCCCACGCCAGTAAATTTTCCGGTATTGGAAAAGGTTCCTGAAATGGTCCACTGGCTGGGTTGAGGAGAACCTTGGGCCCACAGTTGCGCCCCAACCCAATTCCCGTCAATCACCGCCACCATTGTGTAGGATTGACCGGCTTGAATCGTGAAGGGGGTGCTGTTCACGACGCCGATTCCTTGATTAATCAAGGTCAATTTGCCGTTGCTGAGTACGATATCCCATTGAGAGATGCCTGTTGCAGGCGCACTGCCACGCCCGAAAAGGCCAATGCGATACGGTTGAGCCGAGTTGACTTGATTAATGGTGAATGAGGTGGTCAGGATCACATTTTTGCCGATGCGCGGAATTGAGGCAATTTGCTCGGGCAAATGGTTGTCTATCCCGTAGTTTGTTGCTAATAAGGCGCCGTGACTAATGCTCCACGAGCCCCCGGCTTGATCGTCATTGTTCGCAAGAAACGGCAAGAGCGTGCCGGAGCTAAAGCTGTCAGACACGATCGGGTTGTCGGGAAATGATACCGACTGAGCCTGAGTGATGGCTGGCGCTACGATCCAAAAGAGCAGAGTAAAGCCTAAGCCAATGCCTAACCGCCGTCGTGATGTCACGCACGTTCCCCCTTGTTGACTGTGTGGCATGATGTTGAAAACTTCCTCGACTGGGATAGACCGGCGAGGGGCAATGATGAACCATCCTTTATCCCCGCTTAGTGACGTGTTCCATTTGTTCCTGCAGGGGCGCGATGCACTGTATTTTGCCGCTGTCAAGAACGGAGGATTAACTAACCCCGTAGGTGAAGATGTGTACTGAATTAAAAAAGCGCAGTCATAGTAACTCCGAAAATCACGCCATCGGGCCCATACGCAACGCGGGTATTCAAAACGGAATTAGAGCGGGATGTCGCGCGCTCGACGCCACAGTCCGGCTGGCATCTGGGTGTTCAAGGACAAGCACGGACGGTCGAGTCGCTGTGCTGAGTAATGCTTGGCAACAGCGCCGGAATCCAGTACGACGCATGTTACCCCGGCGACTGTAAAAAGAAGCAGGCTTGTCATGCATCAGCTCCCCCTTAGAGTGGTTCATGCCACTGCGTTCTTCTATAATAACGCATTGGCGACAGGAAGGTTACAGCTTGTTCAGAGCGCGCGCCTTAACATGGCGGGATGTCAAGACACGGGACGTGGCGGCGAATAGCTGACATGGTTAGGTGGACATTGGGTTAACGTCGCAAAGACGCTATGATAGGGGCTGGGGGTGGACAGCAATGGGCAAGTGGATCAAGCACACGGCAATGATCGCGCTGATTGCTTGCTTTGGTGGCGGGGGCGTGGCGGAGGCCGCCGTTCAACACGCGAACACCTCAGCAAGTGTAGAGTTTCCTGTGTCCAATTGGTCTCAGAAATTGGCGCAACATGCGGTTGCGGTTGGCGTCCAAGGCCGAGCGTGGCATATATTGAAGAAGGTGCCCATTGACGCCCAAGTACAGGAGGTAACGGCTCATGTTGCGCTGATTGACGTGTTTGCCCCGGCAAGCGGGGCGTGGCCAGCTGGACTGGATTTGCTTAACCTAGCAACAGGGAAGTTAAAAAATGTCGTGCGTGTCCCCGCCGGTGAAGACACTCCCGCCGCTGCAACAGCCGGGAATTGGGTGGTCTATGAAGATGGTCGCACAGGTTCAGACAGCTATCGCATGATTGTCGGCCACAATGTGTTGACCGGGAAAAGTTATCCGATTTTTAAGCTGCCGCGTCAAACCTATAGTGCAGGCAATGTACAAGGATTGACCATTCATGGCACTCGCGCCTATTGGCTGTCTAATTTGCTCACACCGAGCGGCTTAGTAAGTCGGGTATACAGAGACAACTTGGGAACGGGCCAATTCAAGATTTTGGCCCAAGTCAACGATAGTCGCCAGCATCGTCTGATGCTGGCCATGACGGCGGGGCCCAACGGTTTATGGGTGTCCGTCGCCGCCACCGGCACTGTGGCGGCCCATCAACCGGGGGCATTGTGGTATTTGCCTTGGACCGGGGACACCTTTACCACACGCGTGTCGGTGTGGCATGCGCCGACTCTGTTGTACGGGGCGACAAATGCAGCGGTTGTCTTTTCTGCCGATTATGGGCCGCGACCGAGCTCTTCAACCAACCCCCCTCCATTTCCTGTGTACGCTGATGAGGTCGCACGTCATCGCGTTTTGCAGCTAACTGAGCGTGTTGCCCCAGGCCGGGCCGGAACCGTTGCGGGGGCGTGGCTTAGTATTAACGCCATGGGCGACAAGTCTCTCATTGTCAATCTTGAAACCATGCGGGACGTGATACTGCCATTTCCACAAGCTGTCGTGGGGAAGGATTGGGTTGTGTTGCGCGGCCCCAGCCTCATTGCCTGGGCTCGGCTAAATGCGGTAACCGCGAGCCGCTAGCGGGAGGGTGGCGCTTACCCGAGATGGGTCACAGGGCCCGCTCCTTTCGGTGGCCGCCAGCTACGTCTCTCCGCGGAGCTTTCGCTTCATCGCCTTGGTATACCACAGCACACTAAGTTGAATCAGGATCATTTCGACCGTTCTGACAACTGTTATTGACGCGTCACCTAGGGCGTTTTCGCTTGTTGATTGGCGTGAGCACTTTCCCCGGCGTCGTATTTTTCATGACGGCGATTTCATTTCAACATTTTGGCTGTCATCATCAATGAAGACGTCGCGTGCAGCGCCTAATCCCGCCAGCGTCATCAGAATGGACACCACGACAAGCAGGAGCAAGGGATCGCTCCAGGTCCCAGTGGCTGCATAGAGATAACCAACGGTGATCGGGCCGACTGCCGCCAGTAGGTAGCCCACCGACTGGGCCATCCCGGATATTTGTCCGGCATTTTGGTGATGATGGGTTCTCAGGCTGAAAAATGCAAGAGCTAAGCTGATGCTCGCACCGGCCCCTAATCCAACCAGCATGAGCGAAATGATGGACCATACTTCGCCGCGGGTTAGCAAAAGTCCCATGTAGCCAAGGACAAAAGAGGCGGCTACCGCTAGCACCAAATGATGTTGGGTGCGGCGACGGGTGGCCCAAATGGGCATCACAAAAGTAGCCGGCAGGCTAACCATCTGCATGAGAAAGACGAGCCATCCCGACAGGGCTAGACTTAACCCGCGATCATGCAACAAGGTGGGCAGCCAGGCAATACTGACGTAAAACAAGAGCGATTGAAATCCCATAAACAGCGTGATTTGCCAGGCTATAGAGGACCTCCAAAATCCGCGTTCCGTCAGACCCGAGGAGCGTGCGTGAGGCGTTAATAAAAATGCCCAGGCGGCCAATCCCAAGAGAATCAATACGAGCCAGATGAGAAGCGACCCGCGCCATCCCCAATGCGCCACGTGGGCCAACGGCACGCTTAAGCCTGAGCCGAGACCAGCAAATACATTCATCACGGTGACATAGGTCCCGGTCATCACGCCGATTTGTGTTGGAAAGTCTCGTTTGACGAGACTCGGCAACAGCACATTGGCAATGGCGACGCCACTGCCAAGTAACGCCATGCCGCACAAAAGCGCCGCCGCCGACCCTTGCGAGCGCAACAGCGTGCCGAGTGCCATGATAGCCAGGCCGAAGAGCAAACTGCGTTCAATGCCCACACGTTGAGCTATTTTGGGGGCAATAGGTGAAATGAGCCCGAACGCCACCAACGGTAATGTTGTAACCATGCCAGACAACGCGATGGGTAGCCCCGTGCCGTGAGCAATGGCTGCGATGAGCGGACCCACGCCGGTAATGGTCGGACGCAAATTGGCAGCTGTCAAAATAATGGCGATGATGAGAAGAGGGCGGGTTTGTGAAGTACGGCTTGTCGATGTCACTGACTGTCCGCCAGACGCCGTCGGATCGGAATCCGGGGTGGAAAGTCGGGTTTCCCCGCCGACCGGAAATAATGTTTCGCTCATGCTGCCGTCCTCCATCTTGTTACACCATGCGGCACGGGATCGACATAGGCCGAAGAGAAGCCCTAAAGTGTGCACCGAACAATAAATTCGGGATTCCTCAGGACGTCAGCGGCGCAGAAATTCTACGGGCCAGATGACACACCTTTTAATTCTATCCTGCCACCTTGCTTTTCTCAACGGGATGCATGCTGCACGAGGGCCTTGGATGGAACAGACGTGAGCCCCGGCGCATGCTGTCGCCTCGCCTATGTCAAAAATTTTCTGCCCCCTCCCCTTTTTGTTGTTGGCGTGTATGTGGATTGCACATCGAAACAACTTCTGGAGACTTTCGCTGCCGACGTTAGTGCACCCGATATGATTCCAGCGGACGCTGGCTGGGTTCGACTCTCGCAAGGGTCCCAGAGCGCACGCGAATAGAACTGCCAAGATGAAATCGGTTACGAACCGGCGCTTTAGATTTGTGCAGCAGCAGACAATATGATTACGGATAGCCTATGCGCGACGCCAAGACTCCCTACACACCCAGACGGAAACAATACTTTGCATCGCAACGACCCGTTTGTTGGGCCTAAGAATGCTGCAGACACTGGGCTTCCTAGGGGCTCGCTACGATTGCACGCTAAACCACAAGGTGCTTCATGGCGACTCGCCAAACCAAGAACACCTTGGCTGCAAGCGGGGCTGTCGTCTCTCAGAGCAGCCCCGCCTCCTGGCTACCGGCCAATCCACCAATAATTTGGGAAGATGACGTCCCCAATCGGGTTAAAGGTCGAAACGGTTCCATGGATATCGTTGGCGTGAACATTGAAGAGCGGTTCCCAGGGGACAAAAATGGCTCCGGGTAACTGTTTCGCCGCATATTCTTCATAGTGATAGAGGGCTTTCAGCGTTTGCGCTGGGGCGCCCGGCTCGTAAGTCTTTTGGATTAGCGCATCCATCGTCCGGTTATTATAGCCGCCTCCGTTTTCTGCGCCATTAGTGGCAAATAAACCACCACCGCTAGGATACGGGTTCCCGTAGGTCCACCCACCAATATTGCCCTGACCCCAATACGCCGCAGCCCACTTGGTAGAATTCTCTTGGCTATCACTAGCGACTGTGTCAAACGGTTGCTCCGCCAGGTTGACGACAATGCCTTCCTGGGCCCAGTCACTCTTTAAAAGTTGCATTTCGTCGGCGCCGCTTTGACTGCCGGATGCGTAATCGAGCGTAAATTCCAATTTCATGTTGCCTTTGGTCATCACACCGTTGACCTCATGCCAGCCATTTTTCAGCAAAAGCTCTTTGCCCCGCTTGATATTAAAAGGATAAGGCTGATGGCGTAAAGCCGGATCGACATAACTGGTTTTAGGCTCGGGTGCCAAGGGGCCATCGTCAATGCTTCCATAACCATGGAAAATTGTCTTGATAATTCCGGCTTGGTCGACGCCGTATTGCAGCGCCTGGCGCACCGGCAACTCTTGAAAGGCGGACCCAATGTGCGTTCCACCTGGTGCATCGGGATTCAGATTCAGCATGATGTAGTTGAATCCCATTGGGTAGGCCACTGTCATGGTATCGTGCGTTAGCAGCCGCTTTGACGACAGCAGCGATACACCCAAGTAGCCAACATTAACCGTCCCTGCCTTCAATGAAGCGAACTGTTCAGTGGTAGAGGTTTGATATTGGAACACCACTTTTTTGAGGTAGGATTTGTGGCCATCGTAATGGGGGTTGGGAACAAAATCCCAATAATTATTGGCTTGATAAGCCGATATCCGATATGGACCATCAACTACCCGATAGACTGGGTTCAGGGGAGAATTGGCGACGGAATTGATGAAGGCCATCTCCCGCGTCATATTGTGCGGATACTTGTTCCACACGGATTCCGGAACCGGAATGATTTCGTCTAACCCGTTGCGAATAAACCACTGCGGATTGCGGGGTGTGGTGGTGGTTACTTGTACGGTGTATTTGCCTTTGGCGACGACACTCTTCCAGTCGTTCGGGATGCCGCCAAACCCTTGACCTGCAAAAGTCCAGTCGTAGTGACTATTGGGGAGTGAGGCGGCTTTCATGATGCTCCACGTGAATACTACGTCCTTTGCTGTGACCGGGTGGCCGTTTGACCAATGCCATTTGGGGTTTAGCTTGATCGTATAAATCGTGCCATTATGGTTCCACGTCACCGAGTCGGCCAGGGAGTGTTGATAGTCGAGTTGGTCGTCCTTGTTGAAATATAGTAACGGCTTGTAAAGCATGGACGAGGTCTGGGCATTGATCACGGTATCGGCCACTAATGAGCGCAATGGGAAAAACCAATTGGGGGATGTTTGCGGCTGAAGCGCGTAAACCCCAACACCACCAGACCTGGAACTTTGGCTTGTCGCGGCGGTAGAACTGGAGGTCACTCCGCAACCGGCGAGAGCTGTCACGAGCAGTGTCGCGGATGCTAGTGTTGCGAATGGATGCTTCATGGGTTAAGGCCTCCTGTGATGTCCGTGTTTAGAGAGCAGAGCGAGCACCGACAAAATCTACAACGCTAAACCTATACGGGGGTTTGTGCGTCTACGGGTCTTTTGTGGCAAGATGTTTCATAGATGCACGATAATACACGCCATGACTGGCATGGCGTGTATTATGGGCACATCGGGACGATGTGTCAATATTAGAGCATCGTCAGTCGGGTTTTGTATCGTGCTCTGGTGTGGTTTGACGGCCGGGATCTTACATACCATGCAAAGGGCGCGTGGCAACGCGTCATCGACCGGGTGCCACACGCTAGACCCAACGAGGTACGGCGTGCGGCACGTTGAATTTTTCGCCGATGCTCGGCATTATGTCGGTGCTCCATCATTCTGTGGCATCAAGTAGTCATGGTATTGGTCCCGCAACGCGCGTTTCATAAACTTGCCGACGGAGGTTTTTGGGATTTCGTCGACGACGATGATGGCGTCGGGTAGCCACCATTTGGGAAAGGCTTGTGACAAATGGGCTTTAAGTTCCTCGGGGGTGGCGGTTTTTCCTTCCTTGAATACGACAAAGGCAAGGGGTCGCTCATCCCACTTGGGATGCGTCACGCCCACTACGGCCGCTTCAAACACCGCGTCATGCGCCATTAGCGTGTTTTCCAAATCGACCGAGGAGATCCATTCGCCGCCGCTTTTCACCAAATCTTTGGTGCGGTCCACAAGCCGGACATAGCCTTCAGGGTCAATGGTGGCCACATCGCCGGTTTTTAGCCAGCCTTTCTCGAAATGATCCCCGCCTCCATCGCCGTGGTAGTATTCGTCGGCAACCCAAGGCCCTCGCAGCCACAGTTCGCCCATGGAGACCCCATCCCAGGGTACATCGATGCCATCTCGGACCAAGCGCATAGAAAGTCCCGGCACTAGGAGTCCCTGCGTTGCTCGAATGGCCAGTCGCTCTGCCGCGGGACGCTCTGCCAGCGCGCTCTTTAATCGCGAAAACGTGGCGAGCGGACTGGTTTCGGTCATGCCATAGGCGTGTGCAAAGGGCACGTGAAACGTCTCCTCAAAGGTTTGAATCAAAGCTGGGGGCGCTGCCGAACCGCCGCATAACGCCATGCGTAAGGAGAGTTCGACGGGATGCTGAGACAACTCACGCGCGACTCCCAGCCAAACCGTGGGCACGCCTGCGGCCACCGTCACCGCTTCCTCGGCCATAAGTTGTACGAGGTCGCGCGGCGTCGGCGCGGCTCCCGGCAACACGATGTTGGCCCCAAACCACACAGCGGCAAATGGGAGGCCCCAGGCATTGGCATGAAACATGGGCACGACGGGGAGCACGGTGTCACTTTCCGCCAGGGCTGTGGTGTTCGCTAACCCCATCGCCAGACTGTGCAGCACGATGCCGCGATGGCTATATGCAACCCCTTTGGGATTGCCCGTGGTGGCCGACGTATAGCACAACCCGAGCAGGCTCTCTTCGGACAGATTCGCGTCATACTCCACGTCGCCGGTAAAATTGTGCAACAGCTCTTCGTAGGCGAGCGCTGGCTGCACCGGACTTTGGCTTACATCGGGATGATCTCCGAGCACAATTACGTGTTGTACGGAGGATAGTTCGTTTTTGATCGGGGCCAGGAGTGGCAAGAGGGTTTCGTCGACAAAGAGCACCCGGTCTTGCGCATGATTGATGATATAACGAACGTGTTCGACTGGTAACCGCAGATTGATGGTGTGCAGCACGCTTCCTGAAAGCGGGACGGCAAAATAAATTTCCAGATGGCGGTAATCATTCCACGCCAACGTGCCCACTCGATCGCCGGGCTGAACGCCCAAGTGGCGCAAGGCTTGGGAAAGCTGCCGGACGCGTTGGCCAAAGTCACGATACTGATGGCGATGGGTGCCGGTGGCCGTTCGGGTGACGATCCATTTAGTCGGGTACATGTGTTGGGAATAGTCGTAGATACTATATAAATTCAAAGGGGTCTGCATCATCTGTGTCACAGCTCCTTCTCGCCTCGTGGGAGGTGTTGGCGACCGGCTCCAAAGATGCCGCGGACACTCACTAATTGCGTAGGTAAAATTCTGCAGTTGATAACTGTGAGTCCCATCAAGCGTTTGGTTTATATTATATCTTGTACGGTAGCAGTGTCTACCGACAATGTTGGTGGCGGGGGCGCCGATTTTCATCACAGCCGGAATGCCGACCGGTCTGTGCGCCACGGCAGGATTGCCGGAGGAACGGACTTGTTTAGGCTGACTATCGCACAAATTGCGTGCCAAGAGAGGTGCATCGGGCATGTGCCGCCAGGGCACAGGAAGTATGAATTAGGAGGCTGATTTGCGTGTATGAAGCAGTAATCATTGATGCGATTCGCACGCCGATTGGCCGCCGTCGCGGCCGTCTAGCGAACGTCCATCCCATCGATCTGTTGGCGGGCGTTCTAGGGACAATCGTTCAACGCAACCATTTGTCACCGGAATTAGTGGATGATGTCATCGTGGGTTGTGTCGACCAGGCCGGCGACCAGGCGGTTAATATTGCGCGTAACGCCTGGCTCTCGGCGGGGTTGCCCGAATCAGTCCCCGCCGTCACGATTGATCGGCAGTGCGGATCGAGTTTGCAGGCGCTGCATTTTGCGGCGCAGGGCATCATGGCCGGAGCCTACGATGTGGCAATTGCCGCCGGAGTGGAATCCATGTCGCGCGTCCCGATGATGAGTACGGTTGAGGGGCATGGCTTCCCTATGACGGAAGCGCTGCACAAACGTTATCAGTTAGAACGTTATGGCCGGCAATTTTTTGACCAAGCCTTGGGTGCCGAACTGGTAGCACAGCAATGGCGGTTGACGCGTGAGGATTTAGATCGGTTTAGCTTGGAAAGCCACCGACGTGCACATGCGGCGCAGCAAAGAGGACAGTTTGACGCAGAAATAGTCGGGGTGAGGCTGCCGGACGGCGAGGTGTTTGAGCGTGATGAAGGCATTCGTCCGGATACCTCGTTGGAAAAGATGTTAGGGTTACCGCCGGCTTTTGCTGATTTGAAACTGATTACCGCTGGCAACGCTAGTCAAATCTCCGATGGTGCCAGCGCTGCCTTGGTGGTGCGGCGAGACTTGGCGGAACAATGGGGAATGAGGCCCCGGGCCCGATTTGTTTCGTTCGCGGTGGTCGGTGTCAATCCGGTGACCATGTTGACGGGACCTATTCCCGCCAGCCGAAAGGCGCTGGAGCGCGCCGGCCTTCGCATCGATCAGATCGATCTGGCCGAGGTCAACGAGGCCTTTGCTTCTGTGGTGCTCGCCTGGCAACGCGAGCTTGGAATGTCGTGGGATCGCGTCAACGTTCATGGGGGAGCGGTAGCGTTGGGTCATCCGTTGGGCGCGACAGGGACACGCCTGGTGGCCACGTTGCTCAACGCGCTCGAAATACGCCAGGGCCGCTATGGATTAATTGCAATTTGTGAAGGTGGGGGAATGGCCAATTCCGTCATTCTCGAACGTCTCGAATAGGGAGGCTTTGTGATGCACATACATGATCAGGTATTTATTGTAACGGGCGGGGGGTCCGGACTGGGTGCCGCCACGGCCGCCGAGTTTGTAGAATTCGGCGCACGCGTCGCTATATTCGACCGTGACGCCGAGCGCGCGGAACAGGTGGCGCACGACTTGCATGTGCAATGGTTCCCGCTGGACGTCACCGATGATGAGGCGGTCAAGCAAGCGGTCCAATCGGTGGTGAATCAGTTCGGTCGTTTAAATGGAGTGGTGAACTGCGCTGGCATCGGCATTGCGGCGAAAGTCTTGGGTAAAGAGGGACCTCACTCGTTAAGCGCATTTCAACAGGTGTTGTCCGTCAATGTGGTGGGAACCTTCAACGTTTCGCGGTGGGTTGCGTGGGCCATGAAAGGGCAGCCGATCGGGTCGGGCGGCGAGCGTGGGGTGATTATTCAGACGGCTTCGATCGCTGCGTTTGAAGGGCAGATAGGCCAAGCGGCGTATTCCGCATCGAAGGGTGCAATTGTGGGAATGACGCTGCCGCTGGCGCGCGAACTAGCCCAATATGGGATTCGGGTCATGGCGATTGCGCCCGGTATATTCGACACGCCCATGTTGGGTATGTTGCCGCAGGCGGCACGCGAATCTCTGGGGGCGCAGGTACCATTCCCGCCGCGCTTGGGCTCGCCTCGCGAGTATGCTCTGCTGGCACGCCATATTGTGGAAAATCCGATGTTGAATGGAGAAGTCATTCGCTTAGATGGTGCCATTCGGATGGCACCGCGCTAGAGGTCGGGGATGGATCACGCGTATTTGAAACCGGAGCACGTGGCCTTGCGTGAGGCTTTGCGGCAATTTCTAGAGCAAGAGGCGGTGCCGTACTTCTCCGCGTGGGAAAAAGAACAGCGGGTGCCGCGCAGTTTTTGGCGAAAGCTGGGTGCCCAAGGATTTCTGTGCCCGATGGTCGATGAGCGCTATGGGGGAGCCGGAGCAGACTTCGGATCGGCTGTCGTGATCACGGAAGAACTAGAGAGAGTAGGCTCGGGACTTCTTGGCATTGGACTGCACAATGACATTGTTGTACCCTATCTCGTGCAATACGGATCGTCGGCGCAAAAGGCCCGGTGGCTGTCTGGGTGTGTGCGTGGCGATACCATTACGGCGCTTGCGATGACCGAACCGGAGGCAGGGTCCGATTTGGCAGCGATGCGGACCCGGGCCGTGCGTGACGGGGATACCTACGTTATTTCGGGGCAAAAGACCTTTATTACCAATGGAGGTCAGGCCGATTTGATTGTCGTGGCGGTGAAAACGGACGTAGCAGCTCGCCCACCCCATCGCGGCATAAGCCTTATTGTCGTGGAAAACGGTGCACCTGGATTTTCGCGCGGGCGCGTGTTTTCAAAGATTGGACAACACAGCCAAGATACGGCGGAATTATTTTTTGACCACTGTCGAGTCCCCGCGGAGAACCTTTTGGGGCGCGAAGGCGAAGGTTTTCTCTATCTCACAGAAAAACTGAGGCAAGAGCGGGTTATGGTGGCTATTGCGGCGCAGGCCAGTATGGAACGGTCACTGGAGATCACGCGCGACTATGTTAAAGCGCGGGTGCAATTCGGGCACCCGCTATCGAGTTTGCAATCGGTGCGATTTACCATGGCGGAGTTGGCAACCCGGGTCCGGGTTAGTCGGGCGTTTGTGGATGCGGCTATTGTGCATCACATGGCCGGTCGGATGTCGGTGTCGGAAGCCTCGATGGCCAAGTTGTGGGCGACCGATACGGCCAAGGCGGTGATCAGCGAGTGTTTGCAACTGCACGGCGGCAATGGTTACATGGAGGATTTCGAAATTGCGCGGCGCTATCGAGACATTGCTGTCATGCCCATCTATGCGGGGACCAATGAAATCATGAAGACGATTATTGCGAAAGAGTTGTTGGACGAAATGCCGCGTTAACTTGCGAGCCGGGGGGTGTTGACGATCACGTTATCTCCCGACCGCGCAGAATGCGTTCATGGACGTGGTGCTGTCCCATAGACCCGGGTGTAGCGCTGTGGTTAAATGAAGACATGGCGCACAGGCTACTTGCGGTTTTCTGTCTATACACTTTATTCACTGAGGCGATACGGGATGGCGGATGCTGAGCCCCCACCACTAGCGATTATAACGGGTGGTACTTCGGGCATTGGGTTGGCTGTTGCCAGCCGATTGATGGAAGACGGGTACGACGTCATCGTGACGGGGCGCAATGAGGAGCGCGGGGCACAGGCGATTAACCAACTCAGGTCCTGTCACGAGAACCAGAATGCGGCATTTCTGGCCCTTCAGAGCACGTCCTGGTCCGACTACGGGAAACTGGCAGAGATGGTGCGTGGCCGACAGGTTCATGCGGTGGTCGCCTCGGCGGCGTTTGGCTTGCAAGCTCACGTAACCGACACCGATCCCGCCACATTTTTGGAGATTATGTCCGTCAACGTCGCTGCCCCTTTGTATCTCGTGGAGGTTTTGCGGCCGAGGTTGGCCAATCCGAGCAGTGTGGTCCTTATCTCGTCGGATGCTGGGATTGACGGGGAGCAAGCGTTAGGCGCGTATTCGGTCAGCAAAGCCGCGCTGAATATGCTGGGGCGCATGATGGCGTTGGATTTAGCGCCTCAGGTGCGGGTTAATGTGGTGTGCCCGGGCGATACGGTCCCGGGCATGCGATACCTTTTGCGTCCGGGCGAGTCGGAGCGTGCAGCAGACGATTATTTGGGCTGGACACTGCCCCCGCGCCAGCGCTTGGGGACTGCGCGCGATACGGCTGAGTTGGTAGCATTTTTGGTGTCGCCCCGATCTGACTTTATGGTCGGGAGTGTCACTGTGATCGATGGTGGGTCACGGGCGGGGCGCCCTGATGTGATGCACCCGCCTGATGGCAAACACTCCTAAATGGTTCCCGCCAGTCCTCCGCCATCAACGACCACATTGCTGCCCGTCACCCAGGCGGATAGCGATGACGCTAAAAACACCACCGCATCAGCTATGTCCCGCGGCTCTCCGATACGGGCCAGCGGTCGCGAAGCAGCCGACTGCCGGAACGAATTCCAGGGTTGTCCGAGTTCAGCGGCCTCCCCACGCAACATAGCCGTGTCAGTGTCGCCAGGGCTGATGGAGTTCACCCGAATGTTTTGTCGGCCATGATCTAGAGCCATGGCTCGGGTCATGTTGATCACGGCGGCCTTGGACGCGCAATAGGCGACAGCGTCCGTTCCAGCCACAACTCCCCACCCTGACGCCGTGTTAATGATGCTGCCGCCGCCTGCAGTCTGGACCATAGCCGGGATGGCCTCCTTGCTCATAAGATAGATGGATTTTACGTTAACCGCCATGACTAAATCCCAGTCGCTCTCATCCAATGTTAGCACGGTGCGTCGACGGATGATGCCGGCATTGTTGAACAACACATCGAGGCGGCCATACTGTTCGATTGTATAACGCACCGCCCGTTGGGCATCCGCCGCCGATGTCACGTCGGCTTCAATATAGCGTCCGTCGACATGATGTGTCGCAAAATCGGAGAGGCACTCGTCGGCCTCGGCCTTGCGATCCATCACGACCACACGTGCGCCGGCTTGTCCAAGTCTCAGAGCGGCGGCATGACCAATGCCGGAGGCACCGCCCGTGATTAAAGCGACTTGACCTTCTAACGATATTTCGATCGACATATAATTCCCTCACTTATCAAATGGTTTCTCCGCCGTCGATGGTGACGCATTGGCCGGTGATATAGCGTGCGTCGTCGCTGGCCAAAAAAGCAAACAAACTGGCGACTTCGGATGGCTCGGCGTGCCGCTTCAATGGAAGATTCGCGTTGACTTGTTGGAGCATCTCGGCCGTATACTCGCGTTTTTGCATCGGGGTCAAAACATATCCGGGACACACGGCGTTGGCCAATACGTGGGGTGCATACTCGACCGCGATGGTTTTGGCAAGCAAAATGACACCGGCTTTGCTGGCATTGTAATCGGCGTAAAAGGCATGGCCGCGATACCCGTTAGTTGACGCGGTCAGCAAGATGCGGCCGCTGTGCGCGGCTACCATCCGCTTCAGCGCTTGCTGCGCACACAAGAAAACACCGGTCAGATTGACGGCCAAGACTTGCTGCCACTCGGCGACGGTGATGTCAAGCAAACTATGGCGCAGACTGATGCCTGCATTGGCGATGAGAATGTCTAAGCCACCCCAGGCCTGGTCGATGCGGCTAAAAACCGACTGAACCTCTTCCGGTACACTTACATCGGCGGTCAGCGTTAACGCAGAGGGAATTTCATGGGTTAGAACACTTAGAGCCTGGGAGTCCCGGTCTAAGGCTGCGACCCGTGCGCCTTCCGCGGCGAAACGCTCGAGAGTGGCCTTGCCAATGCCGCTCGCGGCTCCTGTTATTAAAACTCGCTGACCATGAAGTTCTGGGTATTTGCCCATTATGGCAACCGTCCTTTCATCAGATCCATCACGTAGTCTGCCACCTCGAGTACCCGATCAATTTCGTTGGGGCCATGCTGGGCCGAAAGCACGGAATGCAACGAGGCAGAGGGAGAGAGATAGACGCCGTGGCGGATCACTTCGATAGCAAAGCGATTGAACGCTTGTCGGTCGACCGAGCGGCAGAAGTCGCGAAAGTCTGTGATGGGAGCTTCCGTGCCAAAAAAGAGTTGGAGCATACCGCCGACCCGTTGTACGCGGCCGACAATGTGGTGGGACTTTAACAGTGTGGTCAACCCTTGCTGTAGGCGCAACCCCATGCTTTCCAATCGGGCATAAACCGTGTGATCTAAGGCCTTCAGGTTAGCCTTGGCTACACTTAGACCAAGGTAGGACGCATTTTGCGTGCCGTAGTGGAGAACGCCGCCCCACCGCAGCCCTTCCATATATTCAGCCTTCCCGGCGAGGGCGGCGACCGGCAGGCCTGCCCCCAACCCTTTGCCGTACGTTAAGAGATCCGGGTCTAGGCCATAGCGCTCCGCCGCCCCGCCGGGAGCCAGTCTAAAGCCTGTCACGGTTTCGTCGAGCACAAACAACACGCCATATTGCCGACACAATTCTTGCACACTCTCAAGATATCCGGGATTGGGCGGGATGACGCCCATGTTTGCCATCACGCCTTCTGTAATGACACACGCTAATTCATGCTGATGGGCTTTGAGCGCACGTTCCAAGAGCTCGAGATCATTCCAGGGCACCAGGACAGCATGTCGTAACGCATCTTGCGGCAATCCGGAGCTTTCGGCGATGGCGACGGGATGGCTGGGTAATCCTAAGTCTATATACGGGTGAGGATGTGCGGAAACAAGATAGTCGTCGTACCATCCGTGATAGTGGCCTTCAAATTTAATGAATCGTTCTTTGCCGGACAGTCCCCGCGCCAGCCGCAATGCTGCCATCGTAGCCTCGGTGCCGGTGTTGGCAAATCGGACCCGTTGCGCTTGCGGCACGCGTTGAAAAATGAGTTGGGCTACGTCGGTTTCGATTGGAGACGCCGCTGCAAACAAAGTGGCTTGGCTGGCTGCCTCCTGAATCGCATGGACGATGGTTGGGTGGCTGTGTCCTAGCAATAAGGCGCCGTAGGCCATCATGAGATCGACGTACCGATTGCCGTCAACGTCTTTGACATAGGCACCTTCGCCCTGCACCAAAAAAATAGGGTAGTCACCAAAATTGGCAGGGCCGCGCGAAGGAGAACTCACCCCTTCCACTAAGGCTTTCTGGGCCCGGACGAAGGCTTCGCGCGATCCGTCAGTGTTTAGCCGTTTAATGTTTGCCATTTTGAGACCATTCCTCCAGTCGTGCGCGCAAGTGGCGTGTTATGCGATCCCAGTCTTCGACGGTTGGACCCCACGTTTCAACATCTACGCCGAAAATACCGCGTATCGCAGCCTGGCACTGGGCAGTCAAGCGTACCCGCCCGTCGGCCTCAATCCCCTGGATCCCATCGGCGGTTGCTGCACTTTGGTTGATGGCAATCGCTTCCGTTAGTGTGAGCACATCAGGCAACGCCACATCCACGCCGTGGCGCGATAGCAGGGCTGGGTATCCTCCTGGAAGCCCTAATGCGCCCGGCACATGGATAAGACATGGTGTGTCCGATAGCAAGGCTCGCACCGTCCGAACTGCACTAGCCGCAGTCCATACATGGCTGCGGGTGCCTCGCGGCCAAGGAAAAGGCCGCAACAAGGTATGGGTTTGCCAATGGCCATCGGCTACGCGGGCATAGAGGCGGTACGGAGGGAGATCGCGACCGTGAAACAGAGCTGACTCAACGCTGTGATGGGCCACCAGACGGATATCGCCGGGCCCTGCCATTAAGGCCAACTCGTCGACATTGCCAAATCCGACCATACGGGTTAACCCCTGTGCCTTCACCAGGGGAGCAGTCGCATCGGGGTATGGCCCAATGACAAGCCAAGGTGGATGGGGCAACTCGCCTAAGATGCGCGCGAATCGCAGCAAGAGAGTAGCCTGAAACGGCAGCCACACACCAAATCCCGTTTGAGCCAAAAGCGACTCGTGGGTTGGCGTTAGCGAGGGGAGTTTCCACCAGGTCAACTCGCTGGCCGTAAAAATCGCAATATCGGCAGGATTATGGATAAGCCACTGCGTCCAAAAATGGTGATCGTATAAATCGCCTGGTTGGGCGCGCACGAGAATTTGAGCGCCGAGTGCCCGGCTCTGCATTTGGGCCATATTAACAATATCTTGCAGCACCTCTCCATTCCTGCCCGCCACTGTTATGCAGTCGCCGTTTTGTAAGTGAGGCATGAGCTGGTAGATGATGCGTTCGCCCAAGTCCCCGGGCCCATACACGATAATATGCGGCACGAACATCCTCTCTTCTGTCTCGCACTCGGTGCTGATGCGACCATCGTCTCGGCACTAGAGCGTTGGTGAAGCTTGATGGAAGCGATGATAGGGCGGCGGCTTTAACGCTGATGCTCTTGGCCGATGCGAGCAACGACGGCAACCACTTCCCCTTTGACGCACAGTTCATCGCCGACGTATACGCCACTTTTCACGACTACTTTGCGTGTTCCAATCTCCGCGATGTTGCCCCGCACGGTCAGAACAGGTCCCAGCGGAGTTGGCTTGAGGTAGTCGACCTTGAGCGATGCGGTCATGCAACGGGGGACGGGTGCATCGTCTCCTAACTGATGCCCGTCGCGATGGTAGAGTGCCAGCGCGGCAGACCCCGTGCTGTGGCAGTCAATCAACGACGCCAATAGACCGCCGTAAACGAATCCCGGGATAGCAATGTGTTCGGGACGCGGAGTATATTCGGTCAAGGTGTTGTCTCCATCCCAACGGGTGCGAAAGTGATGGCCATCCTTGTTGAAGCGCCCACAGCCATAACACCACGCAAACTGGTCGGCGTAGAAATCTTGCACATAGGCCACCGGATCATTTTTGGGCATGATATGCCCCTCCTTTATTCAGCACCTCTCTATCTTAACGAAAATTCGCGAGAAGTTAAGCCGATTCGATCGAGAAGGTGTAACATCCGATCCGCTGGGGGTCCCATCGGATATATCCAGAGCGCCGACCAAATCTCTATTCGCGAGATCGCGATGCGAAGCCACAAGTGGCATGGAAAGGGGCCAGGGAACACGCAGGACGCTGACACCATGTCGTATTTTTCGCTCTGACGCGTGAAGAGCTCCGGCCTGTCAAGAAGTGAGATGCTGCGATGAACACTAGACGGGCCACTATGATTATGGTGGCGTGACGGTACATGCTGGGTGCGTGCAGCAAGCGCTGGTCCAACATGTGGGGGAAGACCCAAGATCTCGTCAAAGTAGCGGAAATCCTTGATAATCCTCAACGCCTGATCTAAGACTGGACTTTTTTTCGATCGTCTGATACCGTGAAAGCATGCA
>PXYV01000037.1 GCA_003023745.1 Sulfobacillus acidophilus
TTGCGAGCCGCTCGACTTGCATGTATTAAGCACGCCGCCAGCGTTCGTCCTGAGCCAGGATCAAACTCTCCATGACTCGTCCGCTACTGTACTGCTCTCGTCTTGGCGTTCATGTGGCATGATGATATAGTTTTCAAGGACCGGCACTGTCTCGCGACAGCTTTGTTATCATAGCACCGCCAAATCACAAAATCAAGCCATCCGACTCAAAATTACTGAAGGAAATCCCATATCTTCGGGTCCTCAATCCCTAAGCGCCATAAGGCAACGCCACGCAGTTCATATCCGGAAACCAATTGAATCTTGCTCAATAATCCACTCGTGTTGTCAAACCACACCGAATGCAATTGTCCGTCTTGCATGTACACAAAATGGTTGGCATTGGGCGACGCTCCGTACTGGTGGGCCAACGCTTCCGCTTGACTATAGGTCAGGGCTGCCGCCGGTCCATTGCCAGACCAGTCATAGCCATATCCGGGAATGCCTAAAATCACTTTAGAGGGCGGTACAACGGCAATCGTGTAGTCCAAAACCTCTTTCACCCAAGTCGGCGATGCAATCGGGCCCGGACTGCCATCAGCATAATGCTCGTCATAGGCCATGATCATCAGCAAATTGGCCGATTGCCCCAAAGCTCGGTAGTTATACGCGCCTGTCCAACTGTTATCCGGTTGACTCGATGTTTCCGCCGGCAGTGATAATGTCACATAGTATCCGTGCCGATGAAAGGTATTGGATAACTCTTGCACAAAGGTTGTAAAGTGCTGACGCTCTTGCGGGGCGATCCCTTCCCAGTCCAAGTTGACGCCATTGTAACCGTTGGACTCCACCAATGTCAGCATATTGTTCACGGCGCGGGCGCGGGCCACGGGTGAGTTGAGCAGCGGGCCAAACACCGATTGGCCCGCCATGTTTTGAACCAGAGCAAACGTCCATAGATGATGCTGTTCCGCTAACTGCAACACGGCGGGATCCGTCGCGCCCGTTATCGACCCATTGGCATTAATTTGATACCAAAATGGAATAATCCCTGTCAACACCGCTAGATAGTGCTTGAGCATGGCCACCGGAGCCGGTTCGTTATCCGGGTCATAGAAATATCCCAGAACCATCCCAGACGGCAACGGCGGTAGCGAAACGACCGCATGGTTGGCACGCGCTGGCGATCGCACCACCTGATGAACGCGGACGCGAACCGTGCCGCCACCATCTCCTAACAACGCCCGATCCAGGCTCCATACCACCGGTTTCCACAGCCTAACCGAGAAGACCACCACCATCATGAGCACTACGGGCAAAAGAACCCATCGCAGCCGGACAACTCGTCCCCTCTCTACCCAAACCTTCTCTAATCCCACCGGGATCCCTCCGCACACCCAGGATATGCTGGGCAGGCTGAGGCTAGACCATCGATCGCACACCTAGCGCGGCGTCGAGACCCCCTGTTCGCCCTTGCGACGTTTCTTGAGCCGCGGCACCACTGCTAACACGTAAGCAGTCATGACAACCACTATGCCTAAAAAGAAGACGAGCGCCCCGGGAAACCCACTTGGGCCCGTGGGCGTCAATAACGCTTCAACACCCAGTCCCAAAAACAACACCGCCACCAAACCGGGCGCCAGCGGATAGCCAAAGACGCGAAAGGACCTCGGGCGCGACGGTTCGCGTCGGCGTAGCGATATGACCAAAATCGACGACAGCGCATACATCAACGATTCGACTCCGGCACCCGCATTAATCAGGAGCAAATACTGACCGGTTCGATAGACCAAGACCGCCAGCACAAAAGCACAGGCCGCTAGCAGCATCAATGCATTTTGGGGCACCAACCGCCGATTCAACCGTGCAAACCATACAGGCAACGCCCGTTCCCGAGCCAGCGCATAGACAAAGCGGCTAGCCGCCAACAGTCCGCCATTAAAGGTGGTCATCGCGGTGGTCAGCGTGATAAATGCCATCCACCAAAAGCCCAACGGCCCTAAGGCCCGCATTCCTACTAAGAGTTGCGGCACAAAACTATGCACAAGTCCGTGACCGTGCGGAAACGCCACCGTTAACGCCAGAGAAAAAAGCCCAAATGCAATGGCGATGAGCCCCAATGCGATAAACATGCCTCTAGGGATCTGCCGGGAATCTTGAAATTCTTCCGCCAGCGGCGTCACCCATTCAAACCCGACAAAGATAAAAATTCCCAGTGCCACCGCTTCAAACCAATGGCGACCGAGGTCGAAATAGTGAAACTGCCCGAGGTCAGGTGTCCGTCCCAACGCGATCAAAGAAAACAGAATCAAGGTGCCTAGCAATACAAATGCATTGCTATCTTGTACGGTTCCGGCCACTTTGATACCCCGCGAATTGCTCCAGGTTACGAGCGCTAACAACACGAAAATCCATAACAGCGCCGGGATCGCAGGCACCGCCCGAGAAAACGTATGACCTAGCACAAAGGCGTCGGCAGCGATGACGAAGACCACCGTGAGCATATACACCATCGAACTCACTAAAGAAAATCGGTCGTTGATGCCCCGCCGAATCCACACCCGAATAGCCGCCGCCGATGGGAAAAGCGCATTCAACTCCGAAAAGTTCGCGCCTGCAAACACAATCAAAATCCCGGCTACCAAGATTGCCAACCACGCCGACTGCCCGCCTGCATATTCTGCGACTTCCACCGCTGCTAAAAAGTTCACGGCTGCCGAGGCCAAACCGGCGCTGGTCGAAACCGCCGTCCGTAGCGGCAACACCCGCGACAATGTGCTTTGTGCCATTATTCTCCCCAAATTAAGAGTGTCAAAATGTCTAACCGCATCACATCGTCCTGCCGCCCTTTTACCATAAGGTCGCCGGCATTGTACGGCTCCGTTGGGGTCATCTGTCCCGAAAACACAGCCGTCAATATTTCTTCGGATGAGGTAATGAGCAGATCCGGGTTGTCTACAGCACCCGCTCCAACCGATAATTGACCGCTGTCACTGATAATATAATGAGGGAGATGGGTGTCGTCTGGATCCAACTGAATACGCCGCGTCCAATCGCGATTCATTGCCTGCAGCCGATCGTTATGGTTACATTCATAGGCAAACTGGGTCAAAGCTTCCAGCAACGTCATGGCCTCGACTCCTGTCGTGATGGTCTCAATGCGATACGCGTGCCCTTTAGATTCGCTTGCCTGACGACCTGTCCCCAATCCGGATGATCGGATAAAAAGCCCGTGACAGCCACCAATGCCGCCTCTATTACATTGGTTCCAAAACTTCTGCCCCTCACCACCGGGGTCGTTGTCACCAACAGGCGCACACCCGCTTCTTCCAAGCGGTCAACATCCCCGCCTGTTGTCGTGTTGGTAATGACCACTTTGTTCGTCAAATCATCCGGCATATAGCGGCGAATATAGTGAAAGTCTCCCGCGACAATGTCTGCCTGCGCAAAATAGTGCGAAAAACGCGGATCGCTTTGTGTTATTTGGTCTTCTCCCACCGGATACAATTGCTGAAAGGGCAAGCGCGCCAATTCGGGCAACAACTTACGCGCCAATTCGGCCAGCTCGTCCACAGAACCAATGGGATAGTTGATGCGGCTGGAAAAAATCAGGTCGCCAGCCACCAACGTATAGCCCAAGGCCTCAAAGGCTTCCGCCATACCAAAGCGATCCATGGCCGAAACCATGAGAACGGTTTGGCTACGCCGGATGATGCCCTCATCATGCAACTGCTGAACGAGGTCGCGCTCCAGCGTGTTTTTGACACCACTACCATCGACAACGGGGGTCTTCGTCGCACATTGCGCCAAACGACGGGCGTCTTCAATCTCGTAGCGCCGATCGCGCACGATAAGATAACGATCGATGCCACCCAGACCAATGGCGTCCACGGTGCCGTCCAACGCGCGAATCATCGCCGCCGCCCGATCCAAATCCCCATCGGTTCCGCGGCGTGACACAGCGACGCGTTCGCCCAGTATCGTGAGCTCGGCCTCATGGTCGCGTTGATGACTGCCAAGGCTCACGCTGACAACCTGCTTCATGAGATTCGCCGCCGCCCAAGCCTCCACCTCGCACCAAGAAAGCTCATAGCGACTTCTCCCCCTTTATGTCGGTGCATGGATTGTGCCGCCTGCTAGACACCAAGTCGCACTACCGTAGACTTGGGCCAGCCCCCAGATCTCCCGGCGCCTTGTGCACAAGATTGTACACAGCCATTATAGGCAAAGTCCGTGGGATTGGCTACCTGACGGATTACGCCAATGGCCGCAAGGTCGGGAACAAAATGACATCTCGAATGGACGGACTATCGGTGAGCAGCATAATCAGTCGATCAATACCCAGTCCCAACCCCCCCGTCGGGGGCATTCCATGCTCAAGAGCCAAAAGAAAATCTTCATCGAGCGGTGGAATTTCGTCATTTCCTGCAGCACGCGCCTGTTGTTGTTCCACAAACCGATCCCGCTGATCGAGAGGATCGTTCAGTTCGGAGAAGGCATTGGCCAATTCGCGGCCGGCCACGAACAGCTCAAAGCGTTCGGTCAGCATGGGGTTGTTGGGATCCCTTTTTGCTAACGGCGAAATGTCGGCCGGATGATGCCAAAGAAACGTAGGCTGAACCAAATCGGGCTCTACCACCGCCCCGACAATCTTGTCCATAATTTGCGATCGATCAGAGGCGCGCTCGACCGTTACCCCCAATCGGCGCGCCAGCGCACGGGCATCGTCCTGGGTCTTGACGTCGCTCCAGAGAACGCCGGTCTTCTCACACAAACGCTCCACTAAATCAACGCGGGGGTAAGGCGGGGCAAAATCGAGAGGTTGCCCTTGGTAGACAAGTTCCGTCGTCCCGAACAGATGCTGGGTCAATTCCGCCAACAGTGATTCGGTCAACTCCATCATACCGCGGTAGTCCGTATAAGCCTGATATAGCTCCAACATAGTAAATTCCGGATTGTGGCGCGTTGAAATCCCTTCATTGCGAAATACGCGCCCGATTTCATAAACGCGGTCCAAACCCGCCACAATCAAGCGCTTTAAATGCAACTCCAACGCGATCCGCAAATACAGTGGGAGACCAAGCGCGTTGTGATACGTCTGAAATGGACGTGCCTCCGTCCCTCCGGCAATGGTCTGCAACACCGGCGTTTCAACCTCAATAAAACTTCGACCCAAAAGAAATTGACGGATAAACGCCAGAGTCTGGGCCCGGATCATAAATACCTGCCGCACGTCAGGATTGGCAATCAAATCCAAGTAGCGTTGGCGATAGCGCAAGTCCACGTTGGCGAGACCATGGCGCTTGTCCGGCAAATCACGCAAACTCTTGGCCAAGACTGTGACCGTCTGCGCCTTCACCGTAATCTCTTGCCGGCGGGTTTTAAACACCTCGCCCTGGATTCCCACGAAATCGCCAAGATCCAAGTTGTCCAACAGATTAAAGGCAGCGGGTCCCAACACATCCTCGCGCCAATGGGTTTGAATCCGTCCGGCCGTATCCAAAATATCCAAGAACGCCGCGCGTCCATGACGGCGCATTGCCACAATCCGCCCCGCCACCGAAACCTCACGGCCGTCATACTGTTCAAAATCCTCGACGATATCCCGACTCAACGCCGTTACCTCAAAGCGAGTGGTAAGAAAAGGATCAATGTCCGCTTCACGCAGGCGCCGAAGTTTGGCAATTCTTACCTCTCGCGGATCAAAACGTTCCTCCTGCTCGCCCACGCCAGCCCTCCACCTGCATCTTTAGTTATGAGATCTTAAGTACTTCAAGGCGAATTTTTCCAACGGGCGCGCTGACCTCGACCTGGTCACCCACCTTGGCCCGCAGCAAAGCCTTGCCAACCGGCGACTCGGTAGAAATCTTGTTTTTGATGGGATCCGCTTCGGTGGCACCGACAATAATGTAGTCCTCTTCCAGATTTTCTTCCAGGTCCCTCACCGTCACCCGCGATCCAATGTGTACGACAGTCGGATCTTCGTTGACGGCATCAACCACCCGCGCTTGACGCAACATCTGTTCTAGCGTTTGGATGCGCCCCTCAATAAAGGCCTGCTCATTCTTAGCATCCTCGTACTCGGAATTCTCCGATATGTCTCCAAACTCCCGTGCCGTTTTAATCCGTTCCGCCACTTCCCGACGTTTCACCGTTGTCAAATGTTCTAATTCTGCTTCCAATTTCTTCAAGCCTTCCGGTGACACCAGCAATTCCTTATCTGGCATTGGATATCCCTCTCTTTACACTAACCGTCTTGACAAATGCCCTAACAACATGGCGTTTGTCAGTATGATCAGCACCCTATCAACTGTCACAGCATTCCGGGCGAGGCTGCCGATCCGCGCAACTGCACTTCCTTAATGATGGATTCTAACACGTTGACCTCGACTACAACATCCCGGTACAGCGGTGTTTCACCTAAAACCAGCGGAATGACGGCATGAACGCCCAAGAGCGCCGTCAACAGGCGCACCCGCGCATTGGATGCCATCAAGATCACCGTATCGTATGAACGAACCTTTTGCGCCAGCCGAAAGATCTCGTTTACCAACTCCACGCCGTTGCGCGACTGGGCAAAATGGCGACGTTCTTGGTCGGTCATCAGCCACACGAAATCCACGCCCAGTCTTTCGCACAGTCTAGACAATTCCTCCTTATTGGCGACCGGCATGCCAATGACGGCAATTGACCGACCTCGCCGCACCTCTCCCAATGTTTCCAAGCGCGAGACAAACGTGCGGTCCAATCCGAATTGCGCCGACACCTCCGTTTGCGAAAGACCCTTGGCGCGCGCCTCAAAAATTTCTTCAACCATCGTGTGGATTTTTTGCAGGCTGATCAACTTGTCGCCGATGCGGACTAGGTCCATGACAATTCCTCATTGCGAGCATGGTCCAACCACTCCTCCACCAAGGCCTGCGCTTCGTCCTTGGTTCTCAGCGTCTGGGCCCGCCGACGGTATTCGGCTGACCGAGGTGTCCCCTTAAGATACCAGCCTAACTGCTTTCGCATTTCAGGAATAGCCACTGCCTCGCCCTTAATCGTGACCATGCGCTCCAAATGCCACAACCCCATTTGCGCCCGGTCCCGAGCAGTCGGCGGCGGAAGTTCTTGGCCCGTTTGCAAATAGTGGGCAATACGCCGAAAGATCCAGGGATCACCAAACGACGCGCGGCCCACCATAACCGCGTCCGCGCCGGTTGTTTCCAACATGCGCGCCGCATCTTCCGGCGTTTGAACGTCGCCATTACCAATCAACGGAATGGCAATGCGCTCACGCACCTGACGGATAAAACGCCAATCCGCAGGCCTCACATACTGATCGGATCGCGTGCGCGCATGCAGCGCGATCGCTTGCACGCCCACAGCCTCAAATCGCTCGGCCAAGCGTGGCGCGGTAATCGCGTCGTGATCCCACCCCGCACGCATTTTTACCGTCACAGGCACTGACACCGCTTCAACGACCGCTTTGACGACACGCACCGCGGCTTCTTCGTCATTGAGCAACGCAGACCCGTCACCGTTGTTCACCACCTTGCGCACTGGACAGCCCATGTTAATATCGACGACATCGGCGCCGTGCCGCTCGGCTTCTCGTGCGGCCTGTGCCATCAGGTCCGGATCACTGCCCGCAATCTGGATCCCAACCGGTGTTTCCCCGGGATCAAGCTCCATCAGCCAAGTACTCTTCGCACTATGATAGGCCAGGGCCTTAGCGTTTATCATTTCGGTCGTACAGAGGGTAGCGCCTTGGCTTCGCGCGATGGCACGAAACGCGCGGTTGGACACGCCTGCCATAGGGGCGAGCAAAATCGGCGGATCAATCACAATGTCGCCAATTTTCATAGCCTACCCTCTCCTCTCAAAATTTGCCTAAACATTGTACCACACATCCTGCGGCTTCATGCAGGGCCAAAGCCGGCCCAATTGCCGCAGGCCAGATTAGATGAAAAGTTCAGCCGGCATGACGGGACCATTGCGGAAAACCCAATGAGTCCAGTCGAGCGCAGGATCAACCGCTAAAAGAATATCAGAGGTCTGCTGCGCCATGACGTAATGGCCAGGATGACTCTTCATCCAGGGAATGACAGAGATGGCCTGAGATTTAGGAACAAACCGGCATAGCCATTTGAGCACCTCATCGGCGTCCCCATCTTCCAGCCAAAGCCAGGCATCCCCCGCTGCCAGCGCCCGCCGACGTTGACTCCATTGAGCCATGATCCGCGTCTTCACGGGCGTCCAGGTCGGCCATAGGGTTTCCAATAACCGGCTTAACGCCATAAGCCCTCCCTCGATCTGGGACATTGGGGTCAAAGCCCAACTGAGGTGCTTTGCCGAACTCTGCGCATACCACAAGGCTAAGACCAAGGCCAAGGGCAAAGTGAAATCCCGTTGGTCACCGTGATAAATCAGGCTACGCTCAGAGTCGGGTTGCACCCACCATTGGGATAGGCCGGGGACGACAACTTCTTGGATGCGAGGAGCATGATCCAGTTGTGGGTGTAACACCTGCGCTCCCAACTCCGGATGCTCAATCACCAAAGGCGTTTCCTGACCAACGCGGTGGCGAAAAAGCCGCCACTGTTCTACATCCATCTGAGCGCTTAGCGCCCAAGGAACTGGTTCGTCTTCATCACTCTGAACATCAAGCATCCGTCCTACGTATTGCTCAATAAGACCTTTGGCTAGTTGCTGCTGATCCGCAATTTCAGCAACTTGACGGTCCGGCGCAGGCTTTAGACGGAAGATTTGCTGCACTAGGCGCATTGCTTCGGACTGCACGCGCACTTTTCGCCAATAATCGGAGGCATTGACCCCGGAAACACGGCCTATCCATGTGCCTAAGGCATTGATTAGTTGATCACGCGGATAACGATTCCTGTCCGGATCCAAGAGTTCGACCACCCGTAAGACCGAATTCGCCAACATCAGCGGCTCGGCAGCGTCTTGATAGGCGCCCGCAGACAATCGAACCGCAGCCCAGCGCGCGTAACGTCCCCAATGCTGTACCTCCCGGTCATTCACATTGACCGTTTCTTGGGAAAGCCGCCGCCAATCGTGGGCCTCACGCGTAAACGCAGCCGCCGACCATTCCGGAAACAAGTTCACTTTATCCTGATCTCGGGTCCACCACCACCAGGTTAACGGATATCGGCTCGCCAACAGTGACCAAAATTTTTCCTCGACACGACGCTTGGCCTCGGTCATCTCTTGCGGCACCCCAATCCCTCCTCGGGACTAAGGTATGCAACAAACTCTGCGCCAGGCTAACCTTCCTGAAATGGCTTAAATAAAAATTTCCGGATTGCGTTGTCATCGTGATGGAGTCGAAACCCGCACATCGCGTCCCATCCCTGATGCGGTATCGCTAGCAAAACACATTCACCATCGAGTGCCGGGAATAGGAAGAGGTGCTCAGAAGGATTGAAGCGGCCACTCGGTTTGCGCGTTGCCGACCCAGATTTCCGGATTGTACCCAGCAAAAATCCCGGTGTCCGCTACCCCCTCGATTAATTTCAACGACTGATGCATAGCTAGAGGGTCAGACAGATTTGCAAACTGCGCATCCAGCACGTACAGGCCATCATCCGTCACGATCGGTTTTGCCTCGAGCGTTCTCAGCGTCACTTGTGCCGCGAATGTCAGCACCTGGGCCATAACGTACGTCCAGCCGAACGGTATCACCGCAATCGGCACGCTCACATTGTGCAACGGCCCAATGGGCTTACTATCATCAACCAATATCAGGCGGTGACGCGCTGAAGCAATAACGAGCCGTTCGCGCACTAAAGCCGCCCCGCCCCCTTTGATCAATACGCCTTCCGTTCCAATCGCGTCGGCACCATCCACCGCCAAATCCAGGTCGCGCGCCTCAGTCAATGGTATGACTGTCATCCCATAATGCGCTGCTAACCGCTCGCTTACGCTGGACGCGGCCGTACAGGTCACATCCAAACCCTCTTCCGCCACCCGCCTTCCCAAGGCTTCGATAAAGGCTCGGGCCGTCGTGCCCGAGCCAATGCCAAGGCGCGTGCCGGAAGAAATTCGCTGCGCCGCCATGATCCCCAAGCGCCTTTTCGCGTCGTCAGTGTCTGGCAAATCGCCACCCCCCGCCCGGTATGCATCATCAGGTTTGACCGGACCGACTCGTTAAATTCTCTTAGCCAGCAACCATTCATCAGCGTAACGCAGACCTTCCAACGTCAGCCGCGGCTCTAAACGAACCGGAAATCCGAGATACGGCTGCAAACGCTGTGACCACCCGCCGGTCAAAACCACTTCAGCATCGGCGCCGATGACATCGCGCGTGTTCTCAATCAATCCCTTAACCATCCCCACAAATCCTTGACCGACGCCAGCCCGTATAGCCTGCTCGGTATTCTTGCCAATTGACCAGGGTTCGATCACCGGAGTAACGTGGGGTAATCGCGCGGTGCCCTCCGCCAGTGCCTGGGTCAAAAAGTGGGGGCCCGGGGCTATGGCTCCGCCAATGAACACCCCGTCCACCACGGCGTCCACCGTCGCGGTCGTCCCCACATCGACGACCACCACCGAGCGGCGCGTGAGTTGCCACGCCGCCAATGCATTCACAAACCGATCGGACCCCAAATTGGCTGGAGGATAGTCCACTTCTAGCCCATAGCCCGGCGGCACCACTTCTTGCGGGCGAGATAAACTGACACTTTCCAGCACCCGCAGAAAAAACGGCGTTAGAATAGGGACAACCGAAGCCACGATGGCACGGTCCACCGTCTCAATGTTGGACTCCAACAAAAGCCCCCGCACAAACAACCGGTATTCATCCGGCGTTCGACGCATATCGGTCGCCAGGCGCCACTCTTCCACCCAGCGCTCGTGACTGCACAGACCAATTTTAATGTGAGTGTTCCCGATGTCGATTGCGAGTAATCTCGACACAGCCAGCCTCCCCGAGAGAAATCAGCCTAATGCTAACACATTTGGGGCTTTATGCTATAAAACTTTTCACACCGAAAGGATCGGAGTGGCAGTCGTCACAAAAGACTTGATACAATGAGACTCATCGGGCATTGTTAGGAGGCAATGATGTTGCTTTCGGTCGAAGAAGCACAAAAAATCATATTAGGGTCGGTGCATCCCCTTAATCGCATCGCCAGAGTTCCCTTGACACAAGCGTACAACCACATCCTGGCGGTCGATGCACATGCCGACACCGATGTTCCGCCTTTCACCAACAGCTCGATGGACGGCTATGCCGTCTTGTCGCGTGACGTCAGCAACGCCAGCGATTCTTCCCCGGTCACCTTGGCGATCGACGGCGTCATTCGCGCGGGGCATCCGCAAACGGAGCCCGTAGTCCCCGGACACTGTTATAAAATTATGACGGGGGCGGCAGTGCCCGACACTGCAGATGCCGTGGTTCCCACCGAATGGACCAAGCCCGGTGCCGATGCCGGTCATGTGCAAATTCTTCGCCCAGTCATGCCCAATGCCCATATCCGGCCACGCGGCGAAGACATGGTCCAAGGGCAGATCGTGATATCGCAAGGGAGTTTGATTACTCCCCCGGTTCTCGGCATGCTGGCCACCATCGGCCTGCAACCCGTACCCATTGTGCAAGCGCCCCGCGTAGCTATTCTCGCAACCGGCGATGAATTGCGTGCGCCCGATGAGCCGTTGCCGCTCGGCAGCATTCGCAACTCCAACAGTTATGCGCTTTACGGGGCCATTGTGGAAGCTGGCGGTGAACCAGTATTATACCCGCCGGTAGCAGACGATCCCAAGGCCATTAACGCCCTTTTTCAACGCGCCGCCGAAGAATGCGACCTCCTTGTCAGCTCAGGCGGGGTCTCCGTTGGTGATTTTGACTTCGTCAAATCTGTCATTGAAGCGTCGGGACACTTAACCCTGTGGCGCGTCAATGTCAAACCCGGAAAACCCTTGGCGTTTGGCGACGTCCGCGGCGTGCCCATTATTGGATTGCCCGGGAATCCCGTCTCGGCGTTAGTCACGTTTGAACTTTTTGTTCGGCCAACGATACGCGTGATGCTGGGCGACAGCCACTGGCCAAGGCCTTGCATGCGCCTACCCTTGGCCGAAGACTATACCGCCGTCGAAGACCGACGGCAGTATGTGCGGTGTCGACTGTTAGTCGAGGCACAGCATCTCGTGCTCAAGCCGCATCTCAACCAAGGGTCGGCCGTCCAGTCCTCGTGGCAAGACGTCGATGCGTTAATGATTGTGCCCGAGCATACGGGTCCGCATCGGGCAGGCGAAGAGCTGGACACGCTTTTGCTGTCCCTTTCCCATATAGCATAGCGCGATCAAAACGGCCTACGAATGGAATCAGCCCAGGCTGGTGTTCTCCAACCCGAGCTGAAGTCTCTTTGTTGCATCGCCTCAATACTATCGTGGGTGTCAGCCCGCAATATTGCCGCGTGCAGAGAGTCTCTCCATTTTGTGTATGCCAGACCATTTCTCCTGCCATCGATCGGCCAACACGTGTCCTCAGTGGCTCGCCGATTGAGCAAGGGAGGGTGCGTCCGCCTCCAAGAGTGCTTCCTGCGAGGCCTCGCGCAACGTCAGTCCCTTAGATTCATGCAGCGCAATTAACGTTAGGATGACCCCCAGCATCGAGATGCCGGCCAAAAGCGCCATAGTGCCGGATAGACCCAGTGAGATCAAAAGTACCGGGAATAAGAAGGCGGCAATGGCAGCCCCAAACTTTCCAGTCGACGCCGAAATGCCAAATCCCATGCCGCGCACAGTCACTGGAAAGACCTCGGAAGGAAAGACAAAGGTTGTGCTGTTGGGTCCAAACTCAATAAAAAAGTAACTAATAGCGTAGATCAAGAGAAATTCCGTGGTTTGGTGAGCAATGCCCGGCACCAGCCACAACAGCCCGTATGCCACGGCCATCACAGCAAACCCCATCACTTGAATGAACTTGCGTCCCAGCCGATCGATAGTCAGCGCCGACACCCAATATCCCGGCACTGCCGCCACCAAGAAAATCAGCATCGAGGTGAGTGTATGCGTCAATAGGGTTCCTGTTGGCGACAAAGCCTTCATAATCAGCGACGACGAGACGCTGTTCCCGTAAAAAGCCATGTCCAAAAACATCCAAGAAAAAGCGGTCCCGATTAACGTGAGGAGAAAGCGGCGATTTTTGAACAAAACCCGCACCGAGCTGGACAACGGCTTCACGGATGGGATAGCGCTTGTCGGGGTTGCCGTTAAATCGCCCACCACGCGCGCTGCACCTTGCGCGTCGCCCCGCGCCCCCAAGAGAAAATGGGGGGTCTCCGCAATGCGTCGCCGCAACAGCACTACTACCCCCGCTGGAATCGCTCCCAACCCTAACATGAGACGCCAGGCCGTAGCATCCGATACGCCGCTGGCCAATAGCGCAGCCGCTACGGCCGGGCCAATTAAGAGACCAAACCCCTGCATGGCGAACACCGCCTGGACCAAAAATCCGCGGCGTTTGCGATTGGAGTATTCACTCATGATAATGCCGCTCATCGGATAATCACCACCCACGCCGATACCCACGATAAAGCGAAAAACCAAAAGAAGCCAAAGGTTGGGTGCAAACGCCGAGAGAATTGCCCCGCCCATTAGCAACAATGCTTCAATCCCATATACTCGTTTCCGGCCTAATCGGTCCATGAGGCGCCCGAATACTAAAGCGCCTAACACGGCGGCAAAGAGCGCTGTACTGTTCAAGAGCATTAAGTCTAAGGTGGTTAGATGCCAGATCGGCGTCAGCAGCGACGTCACCACCCCAATAATGAAGAGATCGTAGGCGTCCGTGAAAAATCCCATCCCCGCTGTAATCCAAATTCGCCAATGAAACCCTGACAGACCCGTTTCTTCAAGCGGTCTTAAAACCGCGTCGCGGATCTCGGATGATTGCCGCGTCTCACTATCCATATGATGAGTCCATCCTCCTCTAATCTTGTTTCGGCATTCTAGCCGCGCTGCTGACAGCTTGAGCATAAAGGCTGGCCACGATCGTTTTGAGATCGTCTCGTAAAGATTGCATTAAGGCCTCCGCCTTGGGGGCGTCACACCGCTGCCAAGGTACCCGGAGAACGTAATTCCTGGGATAACCACGGCAAGACAAATCGACGGCAAGCGGTATGGCTGGAGCATGACCTAACTTGCGACGTTGCCGTGTTCTTGAGCAAGTCGTCATCCGTCCTTCGCTTGATTTCAGTCAGAAACTTACCGTATAATGAGCGTTGTAAACAGGGTACGCCAAGACGCAGTGGCACGAGTCTTTGTGAACGCAACAGGAGTGTCGTACGGTTCATGTGCCCAACGGCACGAAGTGTACCTGTCATAGTGAATACCTTCGGGGCGTGGTGCGGTTCCTTGGAACCAATTCCCGACCGGCGGTGATCTCGTATACGAGTAGCCCGCGAGCCAATAGGCAGGAGTCCGGTGAGAATCCGGCGCCGACAGTATAGTCTGGATGGGAGAAGGTAGACAACTCAGGTTGAGAGTTTGTCTTTGTTTCCCCATCCCCCGATTGGGGGTTTTTTAATGGGAGCGCACCGAGATGACTAGTCGCTATATGAAAAGAGCTCTCGTCTTAGCTCGTCGAGGGCTCGGCACGACCTCACCGAACCCCATGGTCGGCGCGGTTATCGTCGATCCTCATGGGCATGTGGTGGCGGAGGGATATCACAAAAAGGCGGGCGGACCGCACGCTGAAGTGGTGGCATTGGGTCGAGCAGGTCAAGCGGCAAGAGGCTGTACCCTATACGTCACATTAGAACCTTGCAATCATACCGGAAGAACGCCCCCTTGCACCGACGCGATTATCCAATCCGGCATCCGCCGAGTGATTATCGCGACCGCTGATCCCAATCCACACGTACCCAAAGGCGGTATCGAGCGGTTGCGCCAATCCGGCATTGAGGTCGTAGTCGGCGACGGAGCCGACGAAGCGCGGATGCTGAATCGACCATTTTTTACCTGGAGTGTGGTTGGGCGGCCCTGGGTGACGTTGAAAATAGCTCTGTCTTTAGATGGAAAAGTGGCAACCACGACCGGCGAATCAAAATATCTCACCTCGGCGCAGGCACTGCAACATGCGCATGAACTGCGACGCCAACACGATGCAATCTTAGTCGGTTCCGGCACGATCCTAACGGACGATCCGCACTTGACATATCGTGGTCGGCGGCAAGGCTCTGACCCCGTGCGCGTAATCTTGGATTCCCGCGGTCGAGTATCTGCCGAGGCGGCGGTATTTCAATCCGAATCCCCGGCCCCGACGTTGGTGTTCACGCGAGAAGACACGTCCATCGAATGGGAACGCGAGCTTTTCGCTGTGGGCGCAGAAGTGATTCGCCTCTCCCCGGGGTCCGACGGCCATCTTTCGATACCCCATGTACTATCTCATTTGGCTGAACGGCGTATTCTTTCGGTTCTGGTCGAAGGGGGCCCTAGCATTCACGCCGCCTTTATTGCTCACCACCTGGCCGATCGCTGGGTCGGTTATCTGGCCCCCGTCATTGTCGGCGGGGTGGGGGCCCCATCAGCGGTTGCCGGCACGGGATTCTCGCTCGACGGCGCGCCCCGGCTGCACATTGAAACGGTCGCCCGACATGGCCCCGATGTCGTCATCGATGCGCAATTCTTGTGGACTCACGCTGCGGCGGCCGTCCCCAGCCACGTGAGCAGGATGGAGGTGCATTAGATGTTCACCGGATTAGTCGAAGCGATAGGCACGGTCATAGCCTCTGAACCGGATCGCGATCAGGTGGGCCAACGTTTGCAAATCGCAGTGCCATTCTCGTCAGACCTGACGCTAGGGGAGTCAATTTCCGTGAACGGCACCTGTCTAACAGTCGTGGCATCGAACTCACACAGCTTTTGGGTGCAAGTGAGTTCCACCACCTTGGCATTCACCACCTTGGGTCATCTTGCACGCGAGGAACAGGTGAACTTGGAGCGATCCGTCACCCCGGCCACGCGACTTGGCGGCCACTGGGTGCTCGGACATGTAGATACCCGCGGTACCGTGCAGACCATTGTGCCCGATGGGGAAAGCCATCATATCACCGTCACCTACGCGAACGAGTACGATCGTTGGGTATTGCCCCAAGGTTCAATTACTCTGGATGGCATCAGTCTAACCATCGTCAGGCTTTCACCAGGCCAATTGACCGTCACCGTCATTCCGCACACCTGGAGCCATACCACGGTTCAAAACTGGCGGGTGGGACTTGCGGTCAACCTGGAATTTGATGTGTTAGGAAAATACGTGGAACGCCTTTTGCAACCGTATCAGATAGGGAAAGGGGGGCGGTGAGCGTGAGTGATCGCTCATTAAACAGCATCGACGAAGCCATTGCCGCGATCGCTCAAGGCAAAATGGTCATAGTGGTCGACGACGAATCACGCGAGAATGAGGGGGATTTGGTAATCGCCGGCCGTTTCGCGACGGCGGACGCCATTAATTTTATGACTCAGTACGGACGCGGTCTGGTCTGTGTCCCCATGGCGGCGGAATGGCTCGACCGGCTCAAACTCCCGCCCATGGTCGAGGTCCCCGAAGATTCTATGAAAACCGCGTTTAGCGTGTCGGTCGACGCCCGCTATCACGTGACAACCGGAATTTCCGCACAGGACCGCGCCCAAACCGTGCGCGTTTTATGTGACCCCGATTCCCAGCCCGACGATCTCGTCCGGCCGGGTCACATGTTCCCCCTGCGCGCTAAACCAGGCGGAGTCCTGCGCCGTCCAGGCCACACCGAAGCCAGTGTCGACCTCGCCGTCCTGGCAGGGTGTGAACCGGTCGCCGTCATCTGTGAAATTATGAAACCGGACGGAACTATGGCCCGCTTTCCGGATCTGGTGGCGTTTCATGAAACCCATCATCTACCGCTCATCAGCATCCAAGATCTGGTGCGCTATCGTTTGCGCGACGAGCAACTGTTTGTTCGCGAATCTGAGGCCTCCCTCCCCACGCGCTATGGCACCTTCCGCGCGATTGCCTATACTGAAAAAATCAATGATGCCACACATCTAGCCCTGGTCATGGGAGACGTGGCCGACGGAAACCCTGTATTGGTACGTGTCCATTCGGAGTGTCTAACCGGTGATGTCTTTGGGTCATTTCGCTGTGATTGCGGGGAACAATTAGATCAAGCCTTGCGCCAAATTGCCGACGAGGGCCGCGGTTGTCTCCTGTACATGCGCCAGGAAGGACGGGGCATCGGCCTGGCCAATAAAATCAAGGCCTATGCCCTGCAAGAACGCGGGATGGACACCGTGGCCGCCAATCTCGCCCTAGGATTCCCGCCCGACATGCGTGATTATGGGGTGGGCGCGCAAATACTGCGGGATTTGGGAATTCGCAGCATTCGCCTCTTAACCAACAACCCGGACAAATACTATGCCCTTAAGGGCTATGGATTAACCATCGTCGACCGGGTGCCGATTCGCATCAAAAGCCGGCCCGAAAATGACGCGTACCTAACCGTAAAAAGACAAAAAATGGGGCACTGGATTTAGTCGGCCCAGGAGTGAGGAGCATCGTCATGTCTGTATTTGAAGGTCATTGGCTCGTCCCCAAGTCGCCAGCGCGGATCGCCATTGTCGTGAGCCGATTCAACGATTCCATTACCCGCCTTCTATTACAGGGTGCCTTGGACACCTTAGCGCACCTGAACTGGCCCGCCGCCGCCATCGATGTGGTCTGGGTTCCGGGGGCGTTTGAAATTCCTGGTATAGCAAGGCGCATACTAGGGCGATACGATGCGCTCATAGCGCTAGGTGCCGTGATTCGCGGGGAAACCCCACACTTTGAGTACGTCGCGTCCGCAGTGGCCAATGGCATTGCTGATTTGGCAAAACTCGGCGAGAAACCAGTCATTTTCGGGGTGTTGACGTGCAATACCGTGGAGGAAGCACAGGCACGGGCGGGCGGCAAGGCCGGTAACAAGGGCAGCGAAGCCGCATTGGCCGCAGTCGAAATGATTACGCTATATCAAGAACTGTCCGGCGCATAGGAGCCGTCCGCGGCGCGAATGCGGACATCCCCAGAAATGACCTTTTCGCGGCGCTCGGGATTTGTCACCCAGAGTCCCCCATCGTCGTCAATGCGTTCTGCCAGCCCCACCCATGGACGGTGGCCCGGCCGCTCAACGCGAACCTGTTTTCCCAAGGTTGCGTTGGCGGCCGTCCATGCTTGGACAACCCACTGGTCGCCACATGCAAGCCAGGCTTCATAAACGTCCTCAAGCCGTTCAATCAAGGTTATCCACAAATCTTCTCGGCTGAGCGGATGATCCAACACCCGTTCTAACGTCACCCGGTGCGCTTCTTCTTGGTCCACCGTGCCCCCAACGTTAATGCCGATGCCGATAACCACCCAAGGGCGCGGGTACATTCCGGCTTCCACTAAAATGCCGCTAAACTTTTTCCCGTAAATCAGGACGTCGTTCGGCCATTTCAAACGGGCATCCAACCCCGTGGCGGCTCTCACCGCTTGAACCACCGCCACCCCCGCCAAAAGGCTCACAATTCCGCCGACCCGGGTGGGAGGCGGTGTAACCAGAACAGACGTGTAGATATTTTCCCCTGATGGAGAATCCCATTGCCGTCCCAACCGCCCGCGACCGTCCGTCTGGCCATCGGCCCACACGGCAGTTCCGTGATCGATCCGGCCTAACGCCCATTCTTCCTTGAGCCAGCGATTGGTGGACGGCACCACCTCCAGCACCACGGTGGGATGGCCACACCACTTGCTTGACAACTCCGACTGGATGTGTTGCATACGGTGTGAAAGTCTGGTCATGTCCAACGCTCCACTTTTTGATGACGAGTCTTTTCGAGCAACCGGAGAATTGGCTGCCCGTCGGGCATGCTGAGATCGGGAGCCAATTCGCTAAGCGGTTCCAGGACAAAGCGACGATCGCGCATGCGGGGATGGGGCAGAGTTAACAAGGCATTTTTTATCACATAGTCGCCAAATAACAAGAGGTCAAGATCCAACGTACGAGGGCCCCAATGAATCCGCCGACTGCGTCCAAAGCGTTGTTCAATCCGCTGCAGCGCGACCATGAGCCCAGTTGCCGTCCAGGACGTCTCGAACACGAGCACCGCATTGCAAAACGCCGACTGGGCTGGGCCGCCCTGCGGCTCGGTGCGATAGAGTGGCGACAGGCGTGAGCCAAATCCCAGTGTAGCCACCTGCGCTGCCGCGGTGACCACCGTGGCCGCCGGATCGCCGAGATTTGATCCAAGGCCCACAAACACTCTATTCGCCATCGGCAATCGTCACTACCACACCGGCAGAGGGTACGCCAATCGGAGGATCAACCTTGGTGACGCGCACCTCCAGATGCTCAATTCGGTCATCCAGGCCTCGGACTGTCTCGTAAATGCGAAATGCCAACGTCTCCAGCAACTTGACGGACGGTCCCATCATAATCTCTGCTACCGATGAGACCACCATGGCGTAATTAACCGTGTCACGCAAACGGTCGGTCTGGCCCGCGCGCGCTAGATTCACTTGGAGCGTCAAATCGACCCAAAACTCCTGAGCGACATGCTTCTCGTGTGGCAGGGCGCCATGGCAAGTGTGAAATTGCATGCGGTTGATTCTAATAGTCCCCACGCGCCATCCTCCATCGATATGCAACAGCCAGCGCCTGTCTCGTCGAGCGGGCATCATGCACGCGCACGACATCGGCGCCACTTACGCCTACGAAGGCAGAAATGACCGCCGTGGCCAAGTCCCGTTCGGCTGCCGCGGGCACCTCGGCCACGGTACCGACAAAGCGCTTGCGACTGTGTCCTATGAGAATGCCCGATCCTAACTGTGAGAATTGGGACAAGTGGGTCAATGTGTGCCATATAGAGTCGCCTTGCACGCGAAATCCAATGCCCGGATCAATGAGGACATGCTCTGTATCAACACCTGCCTCGTCGGCTCTCGCTAAAGCGGAGACAAAAAAGTTTCGCATCTCGGGTATGGCAACCGGGGTTCGGGGATCCTCATCCGCATTAAACATCAAAATCAACCCGGCTTTCGCCTGACCCGCTAAAACCGCAATCCCCGGATCGCGAGACAACCCCCAAATATCGTTGATGATATCGCAACCCTCGCTCAAGGACCGTTCCGCTACAACCCGTTTCGATGTATCAACAGAGAGAGGAACTCGCGGGAATGCCGCCCGTACCGCCTTTAACACGGGCCCGAGCCGGGCCCACTCTTCTTCTTCCGATATGGGGCGATGGCCCGGGCGCGTCGATTCGGCTCCTAAATCGAGACCGTCAGCCCCGTCTGCCAACAAGCGTTCCGCGCGTGCCACTTGAACGGCTGGGTCACCATTGGCGGGCGATCCATCTGAAAAAGAATCCGGCGTGACATTCAAGATCCCGAGAATATACGTCTTGTGCCCTAAAACCCATTCTCCTTGCCGAAACTTAAACACGCGGTTTGATGTCGTCATGAATCTGCAACACCCGTGCGCAGCACAGGGCACCCGCACGCACCGACGCTAGGGTGAAAAACACTGTACTGACGTGATCGCTCTACTGTGCCCGAACTACCTGTCACGATGCCGATGAGCCTCCTTTGCCTCCAGCATACCATCCTTTTCTCAATCCAGAGAAGAACTACACAGCGGACGTCGGCGAGAGGTGTTAGACAGGGCATGCGCGACACCGGTGCGTACAATGATCGACATCCCGTCCAGACACTGCAGGGGAAAACGGCAAGGCGGCATCCAAAGTCGCAACATCAGCCCCTCGCCATTTTCAGGAGACGGACCTTGGATCGGGGCCCTAACACTTGAAACCGACCTAACCACAGGGATGTAATCGGCTGTAAATCGGTCGTTCACCGAGTGTCGCCACGATTCCCCAGAGGATCGTGGGCGCTCCCACAGCATCCGGCTAAAACGGTTTTGGCGATCCTCCGAAAAAAGAGTGTGAGTGTCCTCGCAATACACCACACCGCAATCAACCTTTGAATTGTTCGCGGCTGCATCAGGAAGCTGACCCTCACACCTCGGCGTCCTCTAGTTCCGGGCCGGGGGAGCGCGTCATTGCCCAGATTGCGGCCGGGACATTCCTAACCCCTGGCAGAGTGCTGCAACACACGTGTCAATTGACACGTGGCTCCCACCGTACGCTTCAGAATAAACCCCGTGAAGTCGGCGGTATCCTGAGGCTTGGGGTCGCGGGCAGTGCCAGCACGAGACGCGTTAGTATTGCGCGGTTGTCATGACCGTCATCCGCCCCATGTTTGCACAAGCACTGTGAGGTCGTCGTCTTGAACCAGGGCGGATCTCAAGGCCGTCAAGCGCCGGGGCAAGGCTATTTCGAGAAGGGCAGGCGTGCGCTGGCCCTGATAGCTTTTTGCGACGTCACCGATTAGACAATTCCGGGGCGGGTGTAGGATCTATGACCGACTGGCGCCTAGGTAGCGCAATCGACCAGAGCGGACTAATTGGACGCCGGGTTTGAGTCACCCTGAAATGATAAACAGCGGGGATCATTCAGCGCAAATGGCTAGCATTTGAATCGGCTCATGCAACTCATCCTTCAACACCAGATTCTGTCCCGATCACCTAATCCTTCTCCCAAATGCAAGTTTCCCACGGTTAACGAACAAGCCTCCTGGCTGAACACGATCAAAATCCAGTCCAACGCCAGACACGATAGCGCACCAACTGATATTCGCGAATGCGATATGAAGATGCAGTCGACTGATTCACAAAGAGTACGCCAGATTTTGTAACGCATCCGTACGTTGCCGCATACAAAGGCACCGTTGCCACAGGAATGTCTGCAATCGTCCTTCCTTGTTGGTCCACGACCAGCACGCGCGATTGGTCAGGTATGTTGATGTTAATAGCGAAGTAAATCCAACCGTTTCCAGAGACCCCCAGAAAGTCTGCCCGATTAATCGGTTCTGGGGACTGGATTGCGACACGGCCAATAAAAAGACCGTTCGGCCGATAGATACGAATTACGCGCCGCTGCCGTGATGTCTGCTCCAATTGAACATAGATATTGCCGTTGGGGGCCACCTGAAAGTTGCGGATGGGTGCTGCCGTCGTTTGCCGATCGCTCGCTTGCAGCACCGGCTGGCCTACTTGAGAGGACGCAACCGAGCGAATAAATTGGCCCTGGGGAGTATACTCGTTGAGTTCCGTCACAAACGTGCCATGGCCGACTTTGACCCAATCCACAAGAATATTTCCGTTATCGCCCACCCCAAGGTGCCACAAGGCTTCGCTGTACCCACGCTGGTGCGGCATTTGCATAATGCGTTGAACACCGCCCGCAGTGATAGACCATAGTGTTAACGATCGATTGTCGGCCGCTAACACATGACCTGTGCTATCCATGACCATATCCTCGATCATCGCGCCATTAATCGCCACGCTGGTCATACGCCCCCGCCGAAAATACAGCAGACGCTGGTGATAGGTGTCGGACACGACTGTCATCATCCCATTGGTGGCAAATGTTAAAGGGCCATAAGTCCGACCGTCGATGCCCGTGGCCCGGCCCGCATCATCCGCTTTATTGCCCAAGGGTACCACAACAAGCCACGGCCCCTTCTTAAATCTCGTTAGCGTAATTTGCCGAAATCCTGAAATGCCTACCAAAATCAACGCGAACAGCGTCGCCATGACGATAATGGGCCTTCGCCCGCGCATACATACGCCCCCCTCGGTTCACAGTATGCGGGCAAGTTCAGCCTAGACATGGCGTTCAAAACGCGGACGTCTGCACTAAATCTCCAGCGTCCACCACTCGTTTGGCTTCCAGATCGGAACCTGTAACAAAGGTCGAGTAGTCTTTACCGTTTCAGGCTGTCTCTTGTCACTAACCCGCATCCAGGCGAGGACACGCTCTTAAAACGTTTGGGATGGTGGCGAATTCGTTCCCGACGCATCGAACTCGCGAAAGAACCGTCCATACAAAATAGTCGATCCGAGGTGTAAGACGGCCGCTGCAACGAAGGGCACAAAACCCACCCCTTCTTGCAGCAGGTAGCCCCCCACGGTCGGTCCCGCGGCAGACCCAAGACGCATGCTTAACGAATTAATGCTCAAGGCCAGTCCGCGCCGATTGTCTTGGGTCAGACTGGTGCGATGTCGCGACAAATCCCATACGTTCGATGTTGCCTAGAATTTAAGGTAAGTAACTAATAGATCGGCTTGTGATTCACCGCAACACATTCGGTGCCAATTTTCTGCCGATGCATGCGCAGCAAATATGTTTTCCCATCAGTCCCGAGGCGAAGGCACGACGATTTTGCACTTCTTAGTTTGACCGACGAGAAACTCCGCGGACAGTTGAGCAGTCCCATTCCCACACACCGACCGCCCTCCTCGCTTTTCACGCTCAGGCGCGTCACACGCACCAACCGCCCCAAATTCCCCTATTCGTCCAGCAAGACTTCGTCATCCAAAAACGAGGCGTAAAACCAGAGATAGTCACGAGCTCGCGTCAGCGCCACATACAAAAGACGATCGGCTTCTGCCACCTCGCGCTCACGATGATCGTGATCCAATGCATGCCAGTTCTGACTCTCCCAAGGATCGTGATGAAGCGCAACTTGGTTGAGGCGAGCATTGTAATGAATGCCGGGCTCCAACGCGGTCTTCTTGGGCGTCCAATTGGCGACGATCACCATTGGCCACTCCAGTCCCTTCGCTTGATGCACGGTCGATATCAGCACTGCATCAGCCACCCCCGGTACCGGTCCTTCTTCGAAAGGGTTCCCTTCGTTGACTTGCGAACAAAACCAGCGGGAGAACTCCCACACGCCCCAGCGATCGCCGAGGTCGCGGCACAGACGACGCATCTCGGCTAGATTAGCCAAAGCGGCCCAATCCTCGCGCTCTTGTAGCACCTGCAACAATGAACTGGTTTGTAGCGCCCAATCCAAGACCGTCTCCGCATCAACCCGCCAATATTGGTCATGCCAACAGGCCAGCCTTTCCCACCACGTCAGCACCAGCGGATCTCCCCGATCCGATTGCAGATAGTTCCACGAACCACCGGCGTTGCGATGTCCTAAGAGGATGTCATAGGACAGCCCCACCCAGGGTGATAACAGCCAGGCAGCGGCCGCCAATCCATCTTGGGGATTTTCCAGGGCCCGAAACAGATGGCTTAACCCTCGAATTTCATCTTGCTGAAAGAATCGTCGCCCCGTTTGATTAGAGACGGGGATTGACTGTGCCCGCAACGCCTGCCGATACACGTCAAGCTCGGTGCGTTGCGGCACGATCACTGCGATATCACTGTAAGCAAGGGGGCGCACCGTCGTTCCGACGCGGACCGGCCAACCTTCTTGCACCGCCTGTTTCACCAAATTCGCAATCGCGTAGGCCTCCGCCTCCCGTTTGGCATGGGCCGATTCTCCGTCGGCCAACCGCACTACTCTTAGACGAACCCGCTCATCTGCGGGCACGGTCGGCATCAAGGGGTAAAAAACCGGCACAAACGGCTTGGTGGCATCCGGACTAGAGGGCCAACGCCGAGCGAACAACTCGTTCACATAGTGCAAGATTGCCGCTTGCGACCGAAAGTTTTGAAAGATCGGCACAACCTGTCCACCCGTATTGAGTAACTCTTGTCGGACCGCGGCATAGGTTTCCACGTCTGCGCCACGAAACCGATAAATGGATTGTTTGGGATCTCCCACCAAAAATAGTCGGCCTTGATCTTCGCGGCTTAGTTGATCACTTCCCACTGGGGCCACCAGGCGCCGAATAATCGCTGCCTGGATGCCGTCGGTATCCTGAAATTCGTCGACCAGGATTAATTGATAGCGAGTGCGAATGCGAGACCACACCCCGGGATCGCGGGAAACGCGATTGGCCTCCCACAAGAGATCATCGTACGTGAGGGTCAACCCTTCAAATCGGGTTCTGCGCCAATAGGGCAAAAACTCGCGGCCGATCAGATTAACCCAGTCTGCAAGATAGGCATCCGACAGTTGCTGACGCAGTCGGGCGAGATCGTCTTTGAGTTGCTGCACCCACTCCTTTTGTGCAACCAGCCACTCGGGGTGTGCCCAGTTTTTCTTGCTGCCGCGAGGACTCAGTCCCGTCGTCCACTGTGCCAGCATGCGCGGCCACTGTGACTCGGGCATGCGGCTTAGCCATCGGAATTCGTCTCTAATGGCAAAAATTTGCTGCCGTCCACGGTCGCTCTCAAGCGCATCCTCTTCCGCACGATGCCAATAGCCCGCCGCAGCGCGCGCGTAATTACCAACAAACCGCGTCACATCGGGAAACTCTGCCACGACTGGCGGCACCTCGGGCCAGTGCGAAATTTGCCACGCCCACTGTCGCAAATGCCTCCAGTCAATCCCGGCGTGCAGCAAACGCACGAACGTCTCGGCATGCACGGTGGTCTCAATTTGTTGCACCCACTGGCCAAATGTCTCATTCCACAAATGCTCCGTCTCTATGTCGTCCATGACCCGAAAGCCGGCAGGTATGCCGAAGTCAATCCCGAATTCGGTCAACAGTCGATGACAAAATCCATGAATAGTGGTAATGGCCGCATCGGCAAGATTCGCAAGCGCCGCTGATAGTAGCTGCCGCTCGTCAGAACTTTGCCCATCAGCGGCTAGCAACTCCTCCAGACGCGACTTCAGCCGCTGTCGCATCTCCTCCTGCGCTTTATCCATAAAGGTAATCAACAGCATGCGCGACAAAGGAATGCGACGGCGCACGATTGCATCGATCACCCGGTCAATGAGAAGTGTCGTCTTTCCCGTGCCTGCCCCGGCCTCCACTAACAGATTGACAGCACTATAGCGCACCTCATCGCGCTGCCCTGCGTCAGTCAGCATCATGCGTACCGCCCTCCTCCGCAGCCCAAAGTGCCAGAAACTCCGCATCGGCCGCATTCTTCTGGGCTGCAGCCTCGACTACCCGCGCCGGACACAAGAGGCGATAGGTACAAAACCGGCACGGCTGAATCTTACCGTCGGGAACCGGCCAAAACTTTCCATCGTGCATGCGCGCCCGCATGCCTTCGGCAATCGACCGCACTGCAGAGCGCTGGGCTACCGCCTGGGCGTGCGTCACCCGCCGGTGGAGAAAGCGCGACTTTTGGCTAATTCCATACAACTCCGCCTCGACCGCCACACCATATTTGTCGGCTAAAGCCTGCTGGTACAGCAACAACTGCATATTAGCCGGGCTCGGGACGGACGGATTCGCAACCGCGCCGGTCTTATAGTCCACCAACCGCATACTGCCATCATCCATCCAGTCGATCCGGTCAACACGCCCTTGCATGGGCCAGACCCACTCCCAGGCCAGGCTCACTTCAACGGCGGTCTGACCCTGGGGGTGCCAATCATCCCGCACCAGCGCCTCATATAGTTCGGCAGCAAGACCGTCAGCCGCGTATTTCAACAAAAAAGAGGGCACTGTAGTGGGAGCTGGATACTCGGCAATGGCCGCATCAACACACGCCCGCATTGCGTTCAACGTTAATGGCAATCCTCGGCGCACGGTGAGTTCCAAGGCCCGATGCGCCCACATACCAATCATTTGCGGCGTGATGTCGGGGGTCTCATCCTCTATTCCGCTAATATGCAAAATACGGCTCAATAAGAAACTTAACGGGCACCGTCCAAAGTCCTCGAGCGCTGACGGAGACAATTGTGTGGGCATTAACGATCGAGCCAACGAGGCATCAACCCACCCCGTATACGATGAATGCCTGTTCGCGTCGCGCCACGATTGATACCAGGCGCGAATGAAGGGAGCAGACGTTTGATCGCCAAGTAGCACCGCGTCAACTGTTAGTTCATCAACCGGTCCGGGTTGGGGACTCGTGCTGACCATCCATCGCACCCAGCCATGGTCTGATCTCAATTGATCGAGCAGGAAGCGGTCATGCGCACCCGGATCACTCATGCGTACCCAGGGCTTAATCGCGCCGTCACCATCAAACGGGGTGGGCGTCATGCGGCAAAGCCACCGATCCGGATCAGTGCCAGCCAACACCACATGTTGCGTAGGCACCCAGACCGCCAACTCCAAAGGCATAATCGGGCTGTTCTCGCCAAGACTCGGGGTTAAAGCGAAATGGGCTAGTTGGAAGGACACCATCGACGGAGTCGGATGACCTGCAAAAGCATCCCAGGCCCGAAGGCTCTCGGCCCACTCAATAATTTGCCTCCACTTGACATTGTGCACACTGGCTGCCTCCCGCACGAGATCAGACAGGTCCGCCCATTCTTGTATGTTTAGCACGCGTTGCCACCAGTCTGTCTTCCAACTCACGCTCGCTAATGATCCGGCTTCTTCTAGCCAGCGCGTGACCATCGACTCGCGCACGGACCCCTGAATTAAGATCGCGACAAACAATTGCCATAACGTCTCTTCACGGTCATGCAGCCTCTCCGTTGACGCGATAAGCTGATGGCGGACAAACGCCCGTTTCCAGGCCACGGCCGGCACCTCGTCCGTTTCCACTGCAATGGTATGCCGCAAATGCTCATCGTGCTGTTTCACCCAGACTACGGCCGCATCGAGCAAATCCATTGCGGGCGATGGTCGAATCCAAAGCGTCGACGCCACCTGGGCACGCGGTTCCAACGCCTCCACCGTAATCTCCATATCGCCCCAAATCGCCGCCTGTGCCGCAGGGCTTCCCTCAAGCGCCCAAATTTCCACCGGTTGTTGCACATGCCAGGCCTTGATCAAGTCAACCAGAAGCGGTGTTATGGCCGTAAATCCGTACACGTAGATGGGTCCAGATCGCGGCAGCATAGGCCAACTCGACTGGGATACCGTATAGTCGTACAACCCGAGTTCATCGACCATCGGCGAACTGAGATGTCGATCGTACCAATTCCACAGCGCCGGCCAGGGCAACCGATCGGAAGGATGGGACACAAGGGTCCGAATGCCAATCCGCCTTCCTCGCCGCACCAGATCCGCCACGGCCGCACTAATGCCAGGAACCGATGCGTAGCGACGCGGCAACAAAGTCTCAGGCACCAACGAGGTTAATATCTCCCATGTTCCCTGAGGCGCCCAGGTGAGGTGAGCGGGCACGCATTGCTCCCACCAATCCTCGATAGCCATGACCGACAAACCAGGCGGCCCCAGCTCTAACAGCCAACGAGCCAACCGGGCATCGGGCACAATGACCGTCGGCCACGGCTGCCCAGTTGACGAAAGCGATTGCATCCGCCCAAGCCAGTGTTGGTGAATCGCCGTGGGCATGCCAATATGTAGTTTCATCCGGACCTCCCAATGTAGATCTTGCCTCATCGTAAACCAGACAGGTTAGATCACCAACGCCGAAGAGGTCTATGACCTAAGCGCCGCACTTACCGACCGATCGACAATCACCTGCAGCCAACCCGGAGGCGTACGTTCCAGGACCCCGACCGGGGGGAATTTTTCAGTCTCCAACCAGACGGATCCCAGATAAATCTCTCCTGCACCCACGAAGAATTCATCACGCATGCTACCAGAGGAAAAAAAGCGCGACCACGCCTCTCCCTTCAGCGCAAGACCGTCTCAACTAACTTTAGCCCCGAGCTACTCAAAAGTGCATCTGCGAGACGCTCAATATCTGGTCCCAGCACGCGATCGTCCTGCCATTCATCCACATACTGGCGCACAAACGCCCACACCTTTTGGCCCGACGAAGACAATAATTCCGGCCCCAACAGATCGGCCGCCTGCGCCCCGCAGATTAGTTCAACCGCAAGCACGCGCGACAAATTCTCTAACACCGTGACAGCTTTGCGCCCCGCCGTTGTCCCCATGGAGACATGGTCCTCCTGATTGGCCGAGGTGGGAATTGAGTCAACACTGCTGGGATGCGCCCACACCTTGTTCTCTGAGACCAGACTGGCTGCTGTGTATTGCGCTAACATCAACCCGGAGTTCAAACCGCCCTGCGCAACCAAAAATGGCGGCAGACCGGACAGCGCTGGATTAACCAGCCGCTCCGTGCGACGCTCACTAATGCTCGCCCATTCGGCGGCAATGATGGCAAGATAGTCTAACACCAATGCAACCGGCTCGCCATGAAAATTCCCTGCCGAAACCACTTCATTGGTCTTGGGGAAAAACAGCGGATTATCCGTGACACTGTTCATCTCGCGCGTAACGACCTCTTCAACGTGGCGGAGTCCCTCTCGGCTGGCACCGTGGACCTGCGGTATACATCGAAGTGAATAGGCGTCTTGCACGCGCAGTTCTCCCGGTGCTGTCGTCAGTCGGCTATCCTGCAAAAGATGTCGCAAATTGCGCGCACTCTCAATAATCCCTGGGTGCGGTCGCACCGCAAATACTTCCGGCATAAAGGCTTGTGGTATTCCGCGCAGCACTTGAAACGACAACGAGCTGGCAATGTCGGCCCAATCAGCCAGGCGTTGCGCGCGATATACGCCAAAAGCCCCCAAGGCCGTCATCGCTTGGGTGCCGTTAATTAAGGCGAGCCCTTCTTTCGCCTCCAAACGCAGCGGAGCCAGTCCCGCCTCTCGCAGCGCCTGCCCACCTGGCAAGCGCCGCCCGGTGTACCAGGCCTCACCCTCCCCAATGAGAACCAAGGCCAAATGAGCCAATGGCGCCAAATCACCGCTTGCCCCCACCGATCCTTGTGACGGGATGACCGGCACTACATCATGCGTCAATAAATCAAGCAAGCGTTCGACCACGATGGTCCGCACGGCCGAGAAGCCCTGGGCTAGAGCATTGGCGCGTAGCAACACCATGGCTCGTGCGATGGCCGGGGTAAAAGGGATTCCCACCCCTGCTGCGTGGCTTCGAACTAAGTTCAACTGTAACTGCAGGCGTTCGCTGTCGGGGATGACAACATCGGAAAAGCGGCCAAAACCGGTCGTCACACCATAAACGGGCCGCGCTTCATCAAGGTAGCGCGTCACCATAAAGCGAGAGGCCGCCAGTCTGTCGGCGACCTCTCGGGGAAGCATTACCGCTCGTCTATTTTCAGCCACCTCTACAACCGTGTCCACGGTAAGGTGTTGACCCGTAATAGCCAGGGGATCCACCACACATCTCCTTTCTCAGCGGTTTGTCGCCAACGGTAGCACAATGGAAGTCGCCCGCATTGAGTCCCGAAGGTGCTCTTGCCGCAACTGCTCGACTTCCGCCAGCGAGATGTCTTCTAGAACGGCCGGTACGTCCGCCAAATCAATGCCTCGAAAATGAAAGGCGGTGAAGGCAAATGCCAGTTCTTCGAGATTCTCAAAAAGTGCCACGAATTCCCCGATTTCTTTTCGCTTAAGTCGTTCAAAACTTCGCGGCAAGAGCGGTTCACTGCCCAATCTCTGCAACAATACGGCTTCTAGCCGCTCTGGATCTGGCGTTTCTCCGCCCATTTGCGACAGGCCATAGGTCGTAGCTGAACTGTAGTGTGCGGAAAACCGCTCGTTGATTAACCCCTCTTCGTACAAATCATTAAAAAGTGGCGCACTCGGCCCTAATAGAAGGCTCCACATAAGACTTATCGTCAGGTCGCGACGCAAAAGATCTCTACCGACGAGTCCGACCCGGTCATCTTTGTATCCCATCATCCAGAGCGGAGTGGCGACGGGCATGCGCTGTTCGACCCGTTTTTGCGCCACTGCCGCCGGCTCTTGAGGATAAATTCGCTCAATCGCAGCATGTGGCGCCAATTGTCGCGTGCGCTCATGATCGGCGATCTGCCCTATCACAGCATCGGGATTAACGTCACCAGCCAGAAAAATAACCATGTTGCTGGGATGATAAAAAGTTCGATAACACACGTACAAGTCATCGGGGGTAATCGTGCGAATCGATTCCACGGTTCCTGCAATGTCCAAGCGGACTGGATTTTTCTGATACAGGGCGTGCATCAGATTGGAGCGCAACCGCTCTCCCGGCATGTCCAGATACATGCGAATCTCTTGTTCGATAATGCCCTTTTCTTTTTCGACGTTGTCATGCGTGAAATACGGTTCTTCCACGAGGCGCAAAAGGGTATCAATACACTCGCCGACGGCACTGGTAGCCGAAAACAGAAAAGTTGTCGACGTATATTCCGTATACGCATTGGTGTACGCCCCGAGCTCCGCGAAGCGTTCAAAGACGTCGTGTCCTTGAGGTTTCTCGTACATTTTATGTTCGAGAAAATGGGCAATCCCGTCGGGGACGTCCACAACGGCATCCGATCCATCCGGGCGAAAATGGCTATCAATCGACCCATAATGGGTCGCATACGTCGCATAGGTACGTTTCAGTCCGGGCTTAGGCAACACCACTATCTCTAATCCAGACTCCAGGGTTTCTCTAACCGGCATTTCGCCAATCAATTCCCATGGCGATGTCCTATGCGTCATGACTCATGCACCTCTTTACTGGTGAGAAAATAGACGGTATCCAAATCTATTGCTTGGGCAACATTCACCACATCATCCCGGGTGACCTGAGCCAGCGCGGCGATGAGATCGGGTCCCTGGTGCCCACCCCCCACCAGCAAATATTCGAGATGGCGACCGATCAATTGGCCTGGACTATCTTCTTCGGATAGGATGTCATTCTCGTAGGCCTTCAAGGTAAAGGCCAGTTCATCGTCCGTGAAATCGCCCCGCCGCATGGCCGCGACTTGGTCTTCAATAATGGATCGGCATGCCTGATAATCATTGAATTCAATACCCGCTCCAATCATCAAAAGTCCCAAAGCCGGGTCTACGCGCGAATAAGCGTAATAGGCTAAACTCGCCTTTTCCCGCACATTAATAAACAATTTAGAGTGAGAAAATCCACCTAAAATTCCAGAGTACATAACCAAGGCCGGAAAATCCGCCGACTTTGCGGTGCGACCGGTTCTATATGCCAAATTCAGCTTGCCTTGGCGGACATCTTGGGCTTCAACCACGGTCTGATTCTGATGCCGCCCTTGATATGGCACAACCGCCGAGAATTCCTGGCGAGATGTCCCCCAGCGCTCTTTCACGTGTTGGTATAATACGTCGGCATCAACGTCCCCGACCACCGTAAACACGAACGGTGCCCCTCGGTGAACTTCCTGATAGAAGGTCGTCAAATCCCTCTCCGTGATCTGATCGACCTCTTGCTCAGTACCCAATTTTCTTAAACCGAAGGGCTGGCCATCGGCCACCAACTCGATCAGGCGCGACATCGCGTATTGCCCTTTATCATTAATGATGGCCGCAATCTGACGCTTCACGAGCGTTTTTTCTTGTTCGACCACGGTCCGGGGGAAAACGCCATCCACCAAATAGGGGCGGTCCAGCACTTGGGTTAGAAAATCCAACGCCTCGCGCACCGTATCCGGTTGGCCTGGCAAAAAACGCCCATTGGTGACGGTGATGTGAAACGACAGCAGTTGCTTATCGCCGAGCTTGGCGATATCGGCACGAAAGCTGGCCCCATACAGATCTTCTAACCGCGCCGCCATGAGTTGGCGAGTCGGCCAGGAACGAGTCCCTTGACGCATCACTTGGGCTAAGGTAGCCCCTTTAGACCGGTCGACGGTCGACAAATCTCGAATCCAGGTCGCGTGTATCGTGACGGTCTTAAAACGGCGCGTGGGATACACATAAAAAGCAACGCCGTCTTTCCATTCCCCTACAAATCGGTCTTGGGCGTTTGACCAGGCCAATTACCCACTCCCCCTCTGGCTACTATTCCCTCTTCGGTCCATTCCTACTACACGGGAATACCGGTTCCGCCCCAGACAATTGTCTTCAGCTCATCCGCCAAAAGGGTTTCACGTTCCATCAGAGCTAGCGCCAGTCGATTCAAAATCCCACGATGACCTTTTAACAATTCCTGGGCGCGTTGATATTGGTCGGTCACGATGTCGCGGACCTCGCGGTCAATCGCTGACGCGACTTCCTCCGAATAATCCGGCTCCCGAGCTAAATCGCGTCCCAAGAATACCTGATCCTGCCGCTGCCCATAGGTCATCGGACCCAGCTCATCCGACATGCCGTATTCTGTAATCATTTGCCGAACCATTGCCGTCGACTTTTCCAAATCGTTCTGCGCCCCGGTCGAAACCTCTCCGAAGACCAGTTCCTCCGCCGCTCGACCGCCCAGCGCCATCGCCACTTGGTCCAAAATTTGTGAACGCGTAACCAAATAACGGTCTTCGGCCGGCAGAGGCAGCGTATATCCCATCGCCATTCCTCGTGGAATAATCGTCACCTTATGCACGGGATCCCCATGCTCCACCAGCATCCCCACCAAGGTGTGACCCGATTCGTGAAATGCCACCGCGCGTTTTTCTTTTTCAGAAATAACGCGCGTCCGCTTTTGTGGACCTGCCATCACGCGCTCCGCAGCTTCCTCAAAGTCGCGCATGTGAATCGTGCGCTGATGCGCTCGCGCCGCCAAAAGTGCCGCCTCGTTAGCCAAATTCGCCAAGTCCGCCCCCGTGTAACCCGGAGTGCGCCGAGCAATCGTCTCCAAGTCGACGTCGGCATCCAGCGGTTTGCCGCGCGTGTGCACCTTTAAGATTTCTGAGCGTCCGCGAACATCGGGCCGATGCACGACAATCTGGCGGTCAAAACGTCCCGGCCGTAGAAGCGCCGGATCTAACACATCCGGCCGATTCGTGGCTGCGATCACAATAATGCCTTCATTGGGGCCAAACCCGTCCATCTCGACTAACAACTGATTGAGTGTTTGTTCACGTTCATCATGACCACCGCCGTATCCGGCGCCGCGCATGCGCCCGACGGCATCGATTTCGTCAATAAAAATAATGCACGGTGCATTTTTCTTGGCTTGATCAAACAGATCGCGCACCCGCGACGCTCCGACCCCGACAAACATCTCCACGAAGTCCGAACCGCTATCGGAAAAGAACGGTACGCCCGCCTCACCGGCCACAGCCCGCGCTAGCAACGTTTTGCCGGTCCCAGGAGCTCCCGACAACAAAAGGCCCTTAGGGATTTTGGCCCCCAATTCCAAATATTTCTTGGGATAGCGCAGGAAGTCCACTACTTCCGCCAATTCCTGCTTTTCCTCTTCTACCCCGGCCACATCGTCAAACGTAACACGCCGTCGGTCGTCGGCCGAATGTAGCCGGGCACGGGACTTCCCAAACTGCATGACACGACCTCCGCCCCCTTGGGTTTGACTGAAGAAGAAGTAAAACATAAAGAGAATCGCCAAGAATGGGAGCAGATTTTCCAAAAGCGACAGCCAGAACGATGACGTGGACGGGTGTTCGATAGTGACCGTGACATTGTCCTTCACCAGTTGGTTCGCTAAAGCCCCGGCACCTGAACTGGCATAGATGGTTTGAAATTGCTTGTGGTTAACCGTGACCGCGGTCACCGTATTCGTTTCGGGATTAATCTCGGCGGTCGCGACTTGACCACTTTTAGCCATCGTCACCAAACGCGTATAGGATTCCTGTACCACAGCTCCATTCGGACTCGTGGTAAGCTCCCATAATGTCGAAATCAATAACACTGCAAAGATTGCCGTCAAGATGCCGCGTACCCACCGATTGGTCATGTGACTCTCCTCTACGGTTCAAATGGCCTCAAAATCTAGGACTATATTATACCATACGCCCGAAATAAATCTCATGAACAGCCTGGCCCGCTTCGCCTGGGCCCACTTTTCCCGGATCATCCGCTCGGCAATGATGGAACGTCGCTCGCATCTACGCTTGCATAGGGTGGTTGCAACCGTGCCAGCAAGAGAGTTGGGATCACACAGCACCTAGTGAGCCGACAAGCGCAGTGCTATTACTCGACCCCAGTTGCTATTCGATATGATGCCCGAGGTCGGTCCCCGCGCTTGCGGGGGAAACGCGGTGGCGCTGCTTCCCAGCGTGATGGTGAGGGGTCGATCCCCGCGCTTGCGGGGGAAACAACTGGGCGTCTGGGGACGCCAAATGGATGGCAAACCGACTCCCCCCCTTCATCCCGCCTGCGTCCCCGATGCCCATGGGAGGGACGCAGACGGCCTCCGATTACTGCGGACGCGACCGCGCCCCCCGATAAAGCCACAGCCCAAGAGGCCATCCGATGAGGCCCAGCGCCAACCCCAAAAACGCCAGCATCCAATATAAGACCACAAAACTACCGACAATCCAAAACCACGCCAATTGCGGCGGCTTGAGCCTGCGCAACGCCAAGCCATAGAGTTGCCCTGCGCCAATCACGATGAGGATCCCGCCGATCACCCGAGCGGCCAACACCCCCATCGCCGCCGCGCTCATCGAAGCCCCCCGACGGAGCGCTTGGCAGACCGTCGACGAATCGCTATAATACCCCCTAAAGGATATAAAAGCCACACCCATCGATACGGATACGGCGTCCATAATGAAAAGCCCAACACCACCCAAAACACGCCCCACGGCCACGACTGGATCTTCGCCCAGCCTGCCCCATTTAGCCCATAGAGTCCCGCACCCCAGACGCCAATCAACAGCACATGCCAATCGAAAAAGCCTCGCCAAAACATCCCCGCAACCTCCTTCATCTCGCATGAACCAGACAAAACTCTTAGCAACGGTCGATCCCCGCGCTTGCGGGGGAAACCCAGATCGTATCTCCGATGTCCACCTTGCGTGAGGTCGATCCCCGCGCTTGCGGGGGAAACCGGTTGCCAGAGCAGCGCGTCCAGTCGGTTTGGGGTCGATCCCCGCGCTTGCGGGGGAAACCCACTCTGGACTCTACCAAGACACGGTATGGGAGGTCGATCCCCGCGCTTGCGGGGGAAACCAAATCGGTGGGGTGAGCGGGTAATGGCTGCCGGGTCGATCCCCGCGCTTGCGGGGGAAACCAACACAGAATCCACGCTCGCACCCCCTCGCCGGGTCGATCCCCGCGCTTGCGGGGGAAACGGACTCCAGGGAAAAAATGTCAATCGCATCGGCGGTCGATCCCCGCGCTTGC
>PXYV01000038.1 GCA_003023745.1 Sulfobacillus acidophilus
TTTTGTCCTATCTGGCCACCGTACCCGAAGAAATTCAATCCCGTCTGGGCCGACTTCCCGAATAGCACCGGAAGAAATTAAGGAGCATTCATATAGCAACCTATCCCCTCGCTTGGCCTGGGTACCATTGGCCCCAATGCGCACTTTAAGAAAGGACAACTGGGCTGAAGGGCCGACCAGGTTGCGGGCGGGTCGACCCGCACGGTGATGGCAATCTTAAGCATATTCATTCGTGCCGGGACGAACCGCCATTTCGCTTGGTTACGCTAATGTGTTGGACCCGGACTTCGATGGCGATGATGCAGGAGCAAGCGGAAGTTTGGCGGGAGATTTCAGATGCATGTCCTTAACGTATTCGGGAAGGGTTACAAATTGATAGCCAGAGGCTTCTAATACGGGTAAGATGGCCTCCAACGCCCTAACCGTCTGGGTGCGATTGCCGCCTCCGTCATGCATCAACACGATCGCGCCCGGCGAGGCATCGGCCAGCACTTTTTTGGTGATATAGGGAACGCCGGGTTCGGACCAGTCCCGTGTATCAATAGACCATAGTGTGACAGTATATCCTTGACGGGACAGGGCTTGCACCAACCGTTTGTTGGAGTTGCCGAAGGGGGGACGGTAAAAGCGGGTCACCGGAATGTTGTCCTTTTTCAGCAGAGTCTGCGCCTTGGCGAGGTCGCGCTCGACACCGACCACCCCGACATGAAAGTAATTCACGTGACGATAGCCGTGATTGCCGACGGCTGACCCTTGCTTAACGATGTCTTTCACAATTTGAGGAAATTGCGCCACTTCGGTTCCCAGTACGAAAAAGGTGGCGTGTGCATGATATCGCGTGAGCAGTTGTAAAATCTCCGGAGTGTAGCGAGGTGATGGCCCATCGTCAAACGTAAGCGCGATGATGCGCGGTGTTGGGCTGGTCGAGGGTTGGGTGCGGTGCATGAGTTGAGACGGCAGGCGAATGCCAGCCATGAAGGAACCGACCATAAAGGCGACTAAAGCGACTTCCCACCATTTGTACGCTCTCATCGAATCCCACCTGCCGTAAGGTTGTCTCCATTGTATGACTGGTGACTGAAACTTATGATGACGGCAGGATGATTCTCCACCAATCGGAACCATTGTTGAGGAGGAGGTGCTGTGCGGCCATCGCTCTGATATTTTTAGGCGTTTCATCGGTCTTGGCCCCGGTGGCCATTAAACGTGGCATGTTATGCTTTGCAGTTAGGCGCGGGCTGGGTCGGCTTGGATCATTGGGTCAGCGCGTTTAGAATTGATAGTTGGGAGACGGCATCAGCACGCGATCGGGCGTTGGCAGCGGGCCTCAATGGCGGGATAGGGATGATTACGCTCGCAGTCTCGCCTCATTGTGGGCGTTGATACCACACACGCGAGTGGTTCGTTTGCCCGTCGCCCAAGTCTTGCCGCAAAAGTGGGTCCGGTGCGTGCAGCTCAGCTCACCGCAAAAAGGTCAAAGTTGCGCTGTCTTGGGGGCAAGCGAAAAGAGGTGAATCCGGAAATTTGGATGATTTGACAGGAATTCCGCATTTAAACAGTGAAGGCCACGTACATATGGTGGACGTCGGGGCCAAGGCGATTACTGCGCGTGAGGCAGTAGCAGAGGGTCGGATTATGACCAGACCGGACGTTGTGCGACTTGTCTCTTCGGGTCAGGCCCCTAAGGGCGATGTGCTGGCAGTGGCGCGCGTGGCCGCCGTGGTTGCAGCCAAGCGGACAAGTGAGTGGATTCCGCTGGCACATCCGATCAACCTGGCCGGGGTTGAGGTGGAAGTGCGTGCAGAAGAGAATGCTTTTCATGTTGTAGCAAGCGTCAAGACCGTGGGTCAGACCGGTGTGGAAATGGAGGCACTGACGGCAGTGAGCGCGGCCCTCTTGACGCTTTACGACATGCTGAAGGCGCAAGATCGTTCGATGACGATTACTGGGATCCGGTTGTTGTCGAAAAGTGGAGGACGGTCCGGCCAATTTGTTCGAAAAGGTGGGCATACTGATGCGCATCGCGATACTGACGAGTAGCGACGCCGGGGCACGTGGTGAACGAGAGGACTTGTCCGGACAAAAACTGATTCAGTGGGCTCGGCAACTTGGGGACGTGGAAGATGTGAAGCTTTTGCCGGACGAACCCGAATTGTTGGAAGAGCAGCTATGGCAATGGGTTCGCCGCGGGTTTGACCTGGTGCTGACGACTGGATCGACAGGTCTAGGTCCGCGTGACGTCTTGCCGGAGGTGACCCGCCAGGTCATCGACCGGGAGATCCCCGGCATGGCTGAAGCCATGCGCGCCGAATCTCTTAAACACACACCCTTTGGGATGTTGTCGCGTCAAGTGGTTGGTCTCGCAGAGAAGACGTTAATCATCAATTTTCCTGGGTCGCCTCAAGCGATTGACGAACTCTGGCCCGTCGTTTCTCCAGTGGTTCCTCACATCGTTGACTTGATCAATGGCCATACGCGTCACGCTGAGTCCGGCGAGATGACCGGCCCGGGATGAACGGTGCATCCGTATAGCCGCGTACAAGTTCGATGGCGTGTAGGTGGCGGTTGGGTTAATGATGGTTAGGATTAAAGCTTCACTGCTGAGTGAAGCTGAATTAAATCGAGGCAACGTCGACCACCTCAGCCTGAAGGCGTACGCTTGACATTGTCGGGTCGTCCGGGCGCAACGTCCGATGCTCCTATCTTTTGCCACTGGCTCCTATAGACAGAGGGTGATATCGTGGGCAGGTTGACAACTTCCCCCGATGCTTTGCCGCTTGTCCTTGATGTCTCAAGCACAGCAACATCTTAAGGTCCCCAAACCCAAAGATGTAGCGGCAACCGAGGCAGGCCGCCTCTATCCACGGTTGTCGGTGAATGCCATCGTGGGCTGAGATCCTGCTCGGTCTAAAGCCCGATTATCATGCTAAGACATTGAATGAAGTGGTCGCGAACCACCCCACAATTTTTTTGGAAAGGATTTGACGACCACCCTGAATTCCGCTATTATGCCATATGGAATCTGTTAGCACTCATGCTCGGTGAGTGCTAACACTATGACATAAAGACTTGCTTGGAGGAGGGAATATCGTGGAAATTCGTCCATTGAGCGACCATGTTGTGGTAAAGCCCATTAGTGAAGAAAAGACGGTCGCTGGGATTGTCCTGCCGGATACTGCCAAAGACAAATTACAGCGGGCGGAAGTCATGGCCGTAGGTAGTGGCCGGCTCTTGGAGAATGGTACGCGTGCCGCCTTGGAAGTCAAAGTCGGCGACGTCATTTTGTTTCAGAGCGAAGCCGGACAAAAGGTGCGAATTGATGACGCGGATTATCTGCTGTTGCGAGAGGGCGACATTGTCGCGCAGCTTGCAGCAGCCTCAGTCGTAGCCTAGACATATTGACCTCAATTAAGGAGGAATTTCGATGGCCAAGCAGATGATTTACGAAGAAGAAGCTCGTCGTGCCTTGGAGCGGGGCGTTGACAAATTGGCCAACGCGGTTAAGGTGACGCTTGGACCGAAGGGCCGCAACGTGGTATTGGAAAAGAAATTTGGAGCGCCGCTGATTACCAATGACGGAGTGACCATCGCGCGGGAGATTGAGCTTGAGGATCCATTCGAAGCCATGGGGGCGCAATTGGTTAAAGAGGTGGCGACCAAGACTCAGGACGTTGCCGGGGATGGCACCACCACAGCCACCGTGTTGGCTCAAGCCATGGTGCATGAAGGGTTAAAGAATGTGACAGCGGGAGCCAATCCCATGGGGATTCGCCATGGGATCGAGGCCGCCGTCAATGCTGCGGTGGAAGAGATTCGCAAAATTGCTAAGCCAATTGAAGGGAAAGAGGCTATTACGCAGGTGGCTTCAATTTCCGCCAACGATGCTGAAATTGGCGCCCTGATTGCCGAAGCGATGGAAAAAGTCGGAGCGGACGGCGTAATTACGGTTGAAGAATCCAAAACCACCGGAACCACGTTGGAAACTGTGGAAGGCATGCAGTTTGACCGGGGTTACATCTCTCCTTACATGGTGACGGATACGGAAAAAATGGAGGCCGTACTGAGCGACCCCTACATCCTTATCACGGACCGCAAGATCTCGGCCATTCAGGATCTTTTGCCAGTGCTTGAGAAGATTGTGCAGCGCGGCAAGCCGTTTGTCATCATTGCCGAGGATGTGGAAGGAGAGGCCTTGGCGACCTTGGTCGTCAACAAGTTGCGCGGCACGTTGACCGCCGTGGCGGTGAAGGCGCCGGGGTTTGGCGACCGACGCAAGGCTATGCTCGAGGACATCGCGATTTTGACGGGTGGTCAAGTTATCTCGGAAGACCTGGGCTTAAAGCTCGAGAATGTTACACCCGACATGCTAGGTCAGGCACGCCAGGTCAAGGTCGCGAAAGAAGAGACGACAATCGTCGATGGCCACGGTCAGGACACGGAGATTAAGAAGCGAATTGCCGTGATCAAGAACCAAATCGAGGACACCACTTCGGACTATGACCGGGAGAAATTGCAAGAGCGGTTAGCCAAACTGTCGGGCGGCGTGGCAGTTATACAAGTGGGGGCGGCCACGGAAGTGGAGCTCAAGGAAAAGAAATTGCGCATTGAAGACGCATTGTCTGCCACGCGAGCCGCGGTAGAAGAAGGGATTGTGCCGGGAGGCGGTACGGCCTTGATTCGCGCCATTGCGGCGTTGGATAAGCTTAACGTCGACGGCGACGCGAAGATTGGAGCCGCAATCGTGCGCCGCGCCTTGGAAGAGCCGGTACGGCAAATCGCCCAAAATGCCGGGTTGGAAGGTTCGGTTGTCGTCGATATGGTGAAGAAGGAGTCGGGCAACCGCGGCTACGACGCAGCGACCAATCAGGTTGTCGACATGGTGCAGGCGGGGATTGTCGACCCGGCCAAAGTGACGCGGTTCTCACTCCAGAATGCGGCGTCCATTGCGGCGATGCTGTTGACTACCGAGGCATTGGTGGCCGACAAGCCTGAAAAGAAAGAGCCAGCGATGCCTGGCGGCGGAATGGGCGGCGGAATGGGCGGCATGGGAGACATGATGATGTAGCTCGATTGTTTCGAGGAGGGCCTTCGGGCCCTCTCTTTTTTTGGGGAAACCGAGAAAGGTTCTCGATGCATCGGATTACAATTGCCAAACAATGGGGAAGATACAGGTGAAATCGAATGAGGAGGAGACATGATGGAAGTCACATTAACCCAATTGATTCACATGGCACCTGAATTGGGATCGCTCTTACGAGAGGATGTGCGCTCCGGCAGGCTGGCCGCTACGCGAAAACGGGGCGTAGCAGGCCGTCCCTATGTGTTGCGCACCGAGGAACTAGAATCGTTTGGCCGTCCCGAATATCGGGAGCTGGCAGAACTCGTAGGCCGATCGCCGCAAGTCATGGCCCCCCGCGCGCGGCGCGCTTCTGTGTCCGCCCCGCTGGTAGCGGCCCGTGCGGATACGGAACTGTTTGACATTGTGGAGTCGCAGCACATGATGCTCAAGGATTTGGTGCAAGTCTTAACCCAAGAGATGCGGACCCGATACGACCGCTTGGATCGCCAGCAAATGCAATTGCAGGAGTTGTCCTATAAATTGGGGCAATCTCATCAAGAAATTGCACGACTGGAGCGTTTGTTGGCTGAGCGGAGTTTCGCGCGCGTTGATGAGGCCAAGTAGGATTGCACAAAAAGCCAAGGAAGCGGTGGGACGCGCATGAGGGCGTCCCGCTTTTCCTGCGGGTGGACTGTTGTTTGAGTACTAAATCCGGTAATATGAGAACCAATCGAAGGGATGTGGGGGAGGTTCTTGGGGATGCACGACAGTGAGCCGTTCTTGTTTCCCATCGGGGAGGTTAAGGCGCGTACAGGGCTGACGGAACGGCGCATCCGCTATTATGAAAGCTTGCAGTTGCTGTCTCCTCGCCGTAGTGAAGGCAATCAACGGCTGTACTCGCAACGCGATATTGAGCGGCTGAATGAGATTAAGCAGTTGTTGGATTCCGGAATGTCGCTGAAAGCAGTGCGTACGCATTTTTTTGAGCCGCCAGAGGAGTACGAGCGCGATGCAGAAAGTTATTTTGAGGGCAAGCGGATTGCCCACGGAGAACGTTCCCGACATGGATCTTTGTATCCGCTAAAAGATCGGGCCTCGATTCTTCGCCGACTCGATCAAGAAAGGGAGGACAAAGAGTAAGTGCGGACGGCAGCAGGGGAGAGGTTGGAAGTGATGATTGAGGCCCAACAAATTCGAGGGCGGGTCGAGCAATTGGGCGAGCAAATCACCCGGGACTACGAGGACAAAGAGTTGATGCTCATTGGGATCTTAAAGGGGTCCTTTGTTTTTATTGCAGACTTGGCGCGGTGTATTGATCTTCCCCTGGCGGTTGACTTTATGGCGGTGTCCTCCTACGGGATGTCGACCCAATCGTCCGGCGTCGTGCGTATTATCAAGGACTTGGATCACAGTGTTGAGGGCAAGCATGTGCTGGTGGTTGAAGATATTGTGGACACGGGGTTAACGTTGAATTACATCTATGGCCACGTCCGGGCGCGGGGGGCGATGTCGGTCAAGATTTGCACGTTGCTGGACAAGGTGTCGCGGCGCCAGGTGGCGGTTCCGGTACACTATAAGGGATTTGAAATACCGGATGATTTTGTTGTCGGATACGGGTTGGATGTGGAGGAGCGCTATCGCAATTTGGGCGACGTGTGCCGGGTGACGCGAACCTAATGGCCGCGAACGTCATCGTCCTCGATTTTGGGGCTCAGTATAATCAATTGATTGCGCGCCGCATTCGCGAAGCGGAAGTGTTTTGCGAAGTTTTGCCGGGGAATACGTCAGCCCAACGCGTTTCACAAAAGCAGCCAGCTGCCATTGTGTTGTCGGGTGGTCCGGCCAGTGTATTTGAGCCCGAGGCACCCCAGATTGATCCGGGCGTGTTTGAATTGGGCGTTCCGGTCCTAGGAATTTGCTATGGGATGCAACTCATGGCTCACGTGTTGGGAGGTGTCGTCAAACCGGCGCGCGAGCGCGAGTACGGCCGGACAGAAATGCGTGTCAGTCAGGCCAGCGCCTTGTTGCACGATGTGCCCGACCGGTCGGTGGTGTGGATGAGCCATGGCGATCAGGTGTTGGCCTTGCCACGCGGATTTGAAAAATTGGCCGAAACCGCACGCACGCCCATCGCTGCGATGGGAGACCCAGTCCGCAACCTGTGGGCGGTGCAGTACCATCCGGAAGTGCATCATACCGAGGCCGGCATGCGCGTTTTCACCAACTTTTTGTACAACATTAGCCACATCCAGGCGGACTGGAAACCGGTCAATGTGATTGGCGAAGCGGTCGCGCAGGTGAGGGAAGCCGTCGGTGCGGGGCGGGCCTTAGTGGCCCTCTCCGGCGGGGTTGATTCGGCGGTGGCAGCAGCCATTGCGCGCGAGGCGATTGGGGATCGTCTCAGCGCGGTTCTGATTGACCACGGACTCTTGCGGGCAGGCGAGGTACAAGAAGTACAACAGGCGTTTTCTAATATTGATTTGCATATTGTTGATGCGGGAAACGAATTTATGACCGCTTTAGAGGGGGTCACGGACCCTGAACAAAAACGCAAAATTATCGGCCGTGAGTTTATTCGGGCATTCGAGCGGGTTCAGTCCGTCATCGGCCATCGGGACGTCTTGATTCAAGGAACGGTCTACCCGGATGTCATCGAATCGGGTGGAAAGGGCGCGCAGACCATCAAATCGCATCACAATGTGGGTGGATTGCCGGACAATGTCGCCTTTAAGGTTGTGGAACCGTTGCGATGGCTCTTTAAAGATGAGGTGCGGCGTGTGGGACAGGCATTGGGCCTGCCTGACGTTTTGGTCTGGCGACAACCATTTCCCGGACCGGGGCTGGCCGTGCGCATTGTCGGTGAGGTCACCCCCGAAAAAGTGCAAGTTTTGCGGGAGGCCGACGCCATTGTGCGGGAAGAAATGGAGCAAGCGGGATGGGACCGCACGGTTTGGCAAGCGTTTGCAGTGTTGCTGGATTTGCGGGCGGTAGGGGTGATGGGGGATGCGCGCACGTATGGCTATCCCGTTGTGGTGCGGGCAGTCGAAAGTCAGGACGGCATGACGGCCGACTGGGTGCGGTTACCGTATGAGCTCTTAGATCGCATTGCCTCGCGGATTGTCAGTGCGGTGGACGCGGTCAACCGGGTGGTGTACGACATCACTTCGAAGCCGCCTGGCACGATCGAGTGGGAATAGGACCCCTTCAATGGACAGTGACCAGGTTTTGAGGCGAACGGTGCAGGGCCCGATCTAGTGTTTTTGGCGGTTTAGGTGGCGTTCCAAAAGACTTGAGGGTGGGGGCAGTGTGGCGCTTGATTTGCGTCAATGGCTGGCCCCACTGGCGTTCTTGCTAGTGCGCGGGTTTTGAACGGAGAGCTTAAGCTGCCCTGGATTTCAGAGTGGGAGCTGTGCGGAGATGCTAGATGCGTTGCGCGCGGCACGCGATCCGCGGTGCATGAAGCTATCCCGATTAGGTCATGATGAATTGCAGCATAGGGTGGTATTGAACGAACAATTAATATAGAATGCTATTAGAATGTTCGGATGAGGAGGCGGGCGCCGATGATCGACAGATATGCACGAGACGTCATGAAGACCTTGTGGTCGGATCAAACGCGCTATGAGCGTTGGCTGGCGGTGGAGATTTTGGCTGCGCAGGCATGGCAGCAATTGGGGAAAATCCCCCCGGGCGTGAGTGAACGGTTGCGCCGACAAGCACGGGTCGACGCGGCCAAAGTGGAGGAATATGAGCGCGTTTATCATCACGACATGTTGGCGTTCGTCAGTGCCGTCAGCGATACCGTATCGCGGGAAGATGCCAAGTACATCCATTTTGGCCTTACCTCGACGGACGTTGTTGATACCGCCCTCGCTTCACTAACGGCCGAGGCGCTTGACGTCATTTTAGACGATGTGGCGCAACTGCGGGAGGCGGTGCGCACCAGGGCGCTGGAGAATAAAATGGTCCCGGTCATTGGTCGCACGCACGGGATCCACGCCGAACCGACGAGCCATGGCTTGAAGTGGGCCCTGTGGTGGCTGGAACTCGGTCGGGACGAAGAACGCCTGCGCCGAGCTCGGCAAACCATTGCGGTTATGAAGCTTTCCGGTGCGGTTGGCAACTACGCTCAGCTCCCCCCCGCCATTGAAACCTATGTGAGTCAACAACTTCGTATAGAAGCAGCCCCGCTATCGACCCAAGTTTTGCAACGCGACCGTCACGCCGAGGTGGTTACCACACTGGCGATTTTAGGTGGCACACTCGATAAAATGGCGACCGAGATTCGATTATCGCAAAGGACGGAAGTGGGCGAGTTAGAAGAACCGTTTGCCCACGGTCAACGGGGATCGTCGGCAATGCCCCACAAGAAGAATCCCATTAAGTGTGAACAAATATCGGGACTGGCCCGCGTTTTGCGAGGATACGTGGTGCCGGCGCTTGAAGATATGACATTGTGGTACGAACGCGACATTTCCCATTCATCGGTGGAGCGGGTAATTTTACCGGACGCCACGACGTTGGCGGACTATCTCGTGACTCAAATGACGGCGATCGTGCAGGGGCTCGTGATCCACACGGACCGAATGCGACACAATTTGGAGATGACCGGGGGACTGGTGTTTTCCGGGCGCGTCTTGCTAGCCTTAGTGGACCGTGGAATGACGCGCAATCATGCCTATGACGTCGTGCAGCGGCATGCGCTGGCAGCCGCCAACGATCCCAGCTTGTCGTTTCGTGAGCGGTTGGGGTCTGACCCTGAGGTGAAGCAAATACTGACAGACGAAACACTACAGTCGTTGTTTGATGTCGCCCCGTATTTGCAGGAAGTTGATGCTATTTACCGCCGCATTGGTCTAGCAGAAAGCGAGGAGAATAAGCGTGGTCCTATTGTATGAGGGCAAGGCCAAACGCGTGTACGCAACGGAGAGCCCGACGCAAGTGCGGGTCGAGTTTAAGGATTCTGCGACGGCCTTTAATGGCCAAAAAAAAGCGGAGATAGGCGGCAAGGGGACGGTCAACGCGGCCGTTTCGGCGCAACTCTTGACGCATTTGGCCAATCATGGGCTCGCTACGCACTTTGTCAAACAACTGGATGCCCGCAACCTTTTGGTCGAAAGACTGACGATGATTGGTTTGGAGGTCGTGGTGCGCAATCGCGTGGCGGGATCATTGCATGAGCGCACCGGATTGCCGGAGGGAACCAAAATCGACATTCCGGTGGTGGAATTCTACTTTAAGAATGATGCGTTAGGCGACCCCTTGCTCAATGACGATCATGTCCGCTTATTGGGTTTGGCCAGTGACGATCTGCTGGCGCAACTGCGGCGAGAGGCGCTACGGATTAATGGCATCTTGGAATCCTTTTTCTTGCAACGCCAGATTGTTCTTGTCGATTTTAAGCTGGAGTTCGGCTTCAATGCTGACGGAGCACTCACACTGGGAGACGAGATTTCCCCCGATACCTGCCGATTGTGGGACGCTCAAAGCGGGGAGCGGCTGGACAAAGATCGATTTCGGCGCGACCTCGGCGGGGTTGAAGAAGCGTACCAGGAAGTCTATCGAAGGGTGATGCAGTGATGCCTCAGTTCGAGGCTGTGGTCACGATCGAATTGAAGCCCGATATTCTCGATCCTGCGGGCGAGGCGACCGGGCACGTCTTGCAGCAACTGGGCTACCCGCTGGAGCAATTGCGCATTGGCCGCCATATCACCCTGACGGTGCAAGCAGCGGACGTCGCGCAAGCTGAACGTTTGGTGGGCGAGATGGCACAAAATCTTTTGGCGAATCCCGTCATGGAAACATATCAAGTGCAGGTGAAGGCGGGATGAAGATAGGAGTTGTGACCTTCCCCGGATCCAATTGCGACGCGGATACATTAGAGGCCTTGTCGGTCATCGGGGTGCCTGTGCGTCATCTCTTCCACGAGGAGCGAGATTTGGACGACCTGGACGCCGTGATATTGCCGGGAGGATTTTCCTATGGCGATTACTTGCGCAGCGGTGCCTTGGCGGCCAAAGCGCCGGTCATGCGATCCCTTTGGGTCGCGGTTCAGACACGGCAGTTGCCGGTTTTGGGGATTTGCAACGGCTTTCAGATTTTGACCGAAGCGGGGTTGTTGCCGGGAAGTCTTAGGGCTAATGCTCACGGAGAGTTTCGTTGCGCCTGGCAAACGGTGCGGGTAACGGCTGCCTCGGCGCTGTTCCCGGGTCTAAGCGCGGGAGAACTCTTGCGTTTGCCCATTGCTCACGGCGAGGGAGCGTATTATGTGGCGTCGGGCGAACTCGGACAGCTCTTTGGCGACCATGAAGCCTGGCTGCAGTATGTTGACGACCAGGGGATGTTAAGTGTTTGGGCCAACCCCAACGGATCGGTGGCGAATATCGCGGGAGTCATGCGCGGGTCAGTGGCGGCGCTCATGCCCCATCCCGAGCGGGCCATGATGGCGGAACTGGGGTCCACCGACGGACGGCGACTATTGCAGGCCTGGGTGGACGGAGTGCGGGGGCGAACGTTTCATGCGAGCTGAAGAGGTTGGGCTTTCGCGCCGCGAGTACGAGAAGATTGTCGAGTTGATGAAGCGTCCGCCGAATGATTTGGAACTGGGTTTGTTCGGTGCTTTATGGTCCGAACATTGCAGCTACAAAAGCACGAAGGCTTTGTTGGCGGGCCTGCCGCACAGCGGTGCCGACGTGGTGCAGGGGCCGGGCGAAAACGCCGGTGTAGTGCGATTAAGCGATGACGTAGAAGTAGCCTTTAAAGTAGAAAGCCACAACCATCCGTCGTCGGTGGAGCCTGTGCAAGGGGCTGCAACGGGTGTTGGAGGGATATTGCGGGATATCATTGCGATGGGGGCGCGGCCCGTCGCATTGGCCGACATGCTCCGCTTTGGAACGGACGAGGCCAGTCAGCGCCTGCGCGCCGGAGTCGTGCGCGGCATTGGCTTATACGCAAACGCTATCGGGATTCCGACCGTTACGGGTGACATTGGGTTTGCCGACACCTATCGCAGCAATCCGTTAGTCAATGTGCTGGCCGTCGGGATACGAGCGCCAAATCACCGCATTAACGCCTCTACCGCGTGTCCTCAGCACTACCTGGTGCTGCTGGGTCAGCGGACTGGTCGGGATGGCATTCATGGCGCCAGTTTGTTGGCCTCGCGCGATTTTACCCACAGTTCGGAAGACTTGCGCCCTACGGTACAGGTGGGCGATCCGTTTTTGGGCAAGCTACTCATGGAAGCGACTCTCGAAGCGGTCTTGGGCGGTTTCGTGGCCGCGTTGCAAGATCTCGGCGCGGCGGGTCTTACGTCGGCCGTTGCCGAATTGTGTCACAGTTCAGGGGTGGGGGCCGATCTGTGGCTGGATCGCGTGCCATTGCGGCAACAAGGTCTGAGCGCTTACGAAATCATGTTGTCGGAAACTCAAGAACGCATGCTTATGGCCGTTGGGGCCGAACATCTTGATGCGGTGATCCAGATTTGTAAGCGCTGGGACATCCCGGCAACGGTGATCGGCCAAGCAACCGCAAGCGACGATTTGCGTCTTCTGCAAGACGGGGTGGAGGTGGGGTGCGTCAAACCCCGCTGGTTGGTCGCGGACGCTCCCCGCCGATCCGTTGCCCGTGCCTGGTGGGACGGTTTGGATCAAAGCGGAGCGCATAGGCGCGTCGATCCGCCTATGTTTTCGTCTGAATTGCTTTTAAAGGTTCTAGGGCATCCCGATGTGCGCGATCGGGCTTCTGTCTATTCCCAGTATGATTCCATGATTCAGACGAACACGGTTTATGGCCCGGAGCACGAGGTGAGCGTGTTGCGAGTCAAGCAGCAGGCGGCAGGTCTGGCCTTGGCCGTTTGTGGATCAGGCCGATGGGCGGCGCTCGACCCCTATGCCGGTGCATCGGCAGTCGTCTTGCTGGCGCTGGCGCGCATCGCCGCACAAGGCGGCGAACCGCTAGGACTAACGGACGGGGTCAATGCTGGCAATCCGGATAATCAAGCGAGCTATGAGGCTACAGCCGCCCTGGTTCGAGGATTGGCCGATGCGGCGCGTGCCTGTCAGGTCCCCATCACGGGTGGCAATGTCTCGTTGCATAACGAGACCGATAGCCAGGCTATTTGGCCCACCCTCATGATTGGCGCACTGGGACGGCATCCGCATCCCTTACGCCCCGTTGGTGAGGCCCTCCCTGAGGCTGGCGCGCAACTCTTTCTCATTAACCCGGCGCCGCCGGATTGGGGTGGATCGGTGGCTGCTGAACTCGTCTCCGAACTCTGTACCTATCCGCACCCTAGTCTTCAAAAAGCCCATCATGTTTTGACGACCATGCAGCACTGGGCTAGGCGAGAACATCCCGGTTCGGTGCGGACCATTGGGGTGGGTGGTCTGGCGGCCACCCTGGTGCGTTTTTTGGCGGTTTCTAGGCCGGAGTTGGGGATTGACATCCAGATTGCGGAGCCAGGTGCTGATAAGACAGGGCGGTTTTACAACGAGGCACCGCTGCAATGGGTGGTTGTAGTGGCGTCCGACCAGGTTTTGGCATTGCAGGAATATTGGGATCGGGCGCACATTGCCATTGTGCCTCTCGGAGTGGTAACGGATGATGCGACATTGACGGTGGATAAGAGGTATCGCTGGACGCGCAGTGATCTGTTGGGAGTTTGGCGCCGGTCGTAAGGGAGGTGATCCTGTGAGCCTGGAACTAGGCGAGCTACATGAAGAATGCGGGGTGTTTGGGATTTGGGGGGACCCGGCCGCTCCGGCCAAAACCTATTGGGGCACCTTTAGTCTACAACACCGCGGCCAAGAGAGCGCAGGCATAGCCGTGCTGCATGAGGGGCAGTTGCAGGTGGAGAAGGGCATGGGATTGTTGCAAGATGCCGTTTCCCTGGATTCTGTGCGGATGCAGGCGGGTAGCGCCGCCATTGGCCATGTTCGGTATTCAACCAGTGGCGAGTCGAGCGCGATGAATGCGCAGCCACTTTTAATGCACACCCGATTCGGCGCTTTGGCGTTGGCCCATAATGGGAATCTTGTGAATCACGCCGTGTTGAGAAAGCAGTTGGAGGCGAATGGAGCCATTTTTCAAGGGACCAGCGACAGCGAGGTGCTGGCGCATTTGTTGGCGCGCAGTCAAGAACGCGATTTTCGCGATGCCTTGCTTGATGCGGCGCGCCAACTGCAAGGCGGTTATGCGTTCGTGTTGTTAACGACCTCCGGGCTTTATGGCATTCGCGATCCGCACGGCATCCGACCCTTGGTTTTGGGCCGGACCAAGGAAGGTTCTGGGGTGCTGGCTTCCGAAACGTGTGCTTTAGATATGATTGATGCGGTTTGGGTTCGCGACGTGGGGGCGGGTGAAATTGTCTGGATCTCTTCGAGTGGCGTTCAAAGCCTTTCTTTTGCGCCGAGGTCTGATATGCGCGCCTGTGCTTTCGAAGTGGTTTATTTTTCTCGGGCCGACTCGCAAATGGCTGGAGAAAGCATGCATTTGCGCCGACGCTTGTTAGGTAAAAAATTAGCCGAGGAGGCGCCGGTTGACGCGGATGTGGTGGTGGGCGTTCCGGACTCGAGTCTGCCGGCGGCTATGGGGTTTGCCGAAGCGTCTCGATTGCCATTTGATTTTGGACTGGTGAAAAATCGTTATATTGCGCGGACCTTTATTGCGCCCGCTGCGGAATTGCGGGCGCAGGGCGTTCGGCTCAAATTATCGGCGGTAAAAGAGGTGGTCGAGGGTCGCCGGGTCGCGCTGGTGGATGATAGTTTGGTGCGCGGCACGACGTCGCGCCACATCATTCGGTTGCTGCGCCGGGCCGGCGCCCGCGAGGTTCACATGCGCATTGCCTCTCCCCCCTATTTAGAACCGTGTCACTACGGCATCGACACGTCGCGTGCAGGAGAATTGGCGGCTCGAAATCTAACGTTGCCAGAATTGGCTGCTATGGTAGGGGCGGACTCCTTGGCCTTTCTTTCGCCCCAGGGATTGCTGGATGCGCTGGGACCGCGGGGCTGGTGCTTAGCATGTTTTGGGCAGGGCTATCCGGTTCCCGTAATCAAGGACGAGTCACAGGAGAACGTCCATGTGCAATAAGGAGCGCCCCTTCACCTATGAGTCCACAGGAGTGAGTATAGGACGCGGCGCCGCGGCTGTGGACCGTATTAAAGCGCTAGCAAGTCTGACCCATCGCGCCGAGGTGACGGAGTCCATCGGCGGTTTTGCCGGTGGATTTCAACTGGGGGATGCTGAACTTTTAGCTGGCGCAGACGGTGTTGGCTCCAAATTGTTGATCGCGCACGCCTTAGACCAACTGGACACGATCGGGATCGATCTCGTGGCCATGAATGTGAATGACGTGCTGGCGTCTGGCGGCGAGCCTTTGTTCTTCTTAGATTATATTGCGATGGGACGTCTACAGGCCGAACGCGTCCAACGGTTAGTTAGAGGCATTGTGGCCGGTTGCCAGGTTGCGGGCTGTGCGCTTTTGGGCGGAGAAACGGCCGAGATGCCAGATCTCTATCGCGACGGCGAGTTTGATCTGTCGGGATTTGCGGTGGGCCGTCGGGTTTTTCGGCCTTTAGCGTTGCCGCGCCCAGGCGACGTGCTGGTAGGGGTGGCCAGTACCGGATTTCATTCCAACGGCTATCAGTTGATCCGCACCGTGGTGGAGCACTCCGGGCACACCTGGTCCGAGCGCTTTGTCGAGCTCGACAATATGACGCTGGGGGAGGTCGTGTTGCGGCCCACGCAGATCTACGTGCGTGCAGTCATGGAGTTGTGGGGGCAGGTCGCAGTGCGGGCGATGGCGCACATTACGGGCGGCGGGCTCATCGAAAACGTGCCGCGCACGCTGGCGGGGTTGGGGGCGCAGATCCGCTTAAATGCGTGGCCGCGGCCGGCTGAGATGCAGTTGATTCAACAGTGGGGACATATTGAGGAGGTAGAAATGCTGCACACATTCAATTGCGGCATTGGATTTACGGTGGTGGTGCCCGAGGCTGATGTGCAAAAGACCCAGGCGGTGTTGCAGCAACATCAGCTGAAAGCCTATGCCATTGGTCGGGTGGAAGAAGCACCCGGTGTCAGATTTCGATGAAGTGGGCCGTCTTAGTTGGCGGGACGGGGTCTAATTTGCGCGCGATTCTGGAAAGCGGCATCAAGGTGCACTTAGTCATCTCACATCGCGCCGATGTGCCAGCGCTGCGTATTGCTCAGACCTACGGGGTCCCATCCCGGGCGCTGCTGCCCCGCGATTTTGTCGATCGAGCGGCCTACGATGCGGCTATCGCCAACAGCCTCGAGGACTTTGGCGTCGAGGCCGTCGCGCTGGCCGGGTTTTTACGATGGTTGACGAGCCCCCTCATCGACCGTTACCGTGGGGCGCTCGTGAATTTACACCCGTCTTTGCTGCCGGCATATCCCGGCCTTCATGCGATTGAACGGGCATTTAGGGATCGCGTGTGGTGGAGCGGAGTCACCATTCATTTTGTAGATGAAGGCCATGACTCCGGACCGATTATAGCCCAAAGACCTGTCCCCCGGTTCATGAACGACACCGTGGAGGAGTTCAGCGAGCGTATGCACCTGGCCGAGCACCAGTTATATCCGCGTGTAATTCAGGAAGTGGACCGCGGGCGGGTGACACTCGTAGACGGCCGGGTCTGTTACAACGAGGAGGAATCGCCATGGATGCATGGGCACTTATAAGCGTCAGTGACAAAGAAGGGGTCGAAGATGTCGCACGGTCCTTGCAAGAGCAGGGGTTGAAACTGTTGGCGACATCCAGCACCGCGCAGTATCTACAAGAACGCGGGCTGGCCGTGCAGACGGTCGAATCGCTCACGGGTTTTGGGGCCATTTTGGATGGCCGGGTTAAAACTTTGCATCCCGTTATTTATGCCGGCCTTTTAGCGTCATCCGGTGCGTCCCATCAGGCGCAGCGGATAGGCCTGGGAGCTCCCGACATTCGCGTCGTCATTGTCAATCTCTATCCGTTTGAGCAGCGGTGGCAGGGAGAAGACGTTGACACCAGTCTCATTGAGGAGATCGACATTGGCGGTGTTTCGCTCCTACGCGCGGGCGCCAAAAATTTTGAGCGAGTGGCGGTATTGGTGTCGCCGACACAGTATGCGGCGTTTTTAGCCGTGCCCTGGGCAGAACAGGACACATCATTTCGGCGGCGTTTGGCCCGGGTGGCGTTTGAACACGTGGCCTATTACGACGCAGTCATTGCGCAGGCTCTACGAGCGCCGGACGAACCCTGGCCAGAACAGCTGGTCTTGGCGGGGCGACGCCAAGGGTCGCTTCGATATGGCGAAAACCCTCATCAGCCCGGTGCCTTCTATCGGACCGTGCCTGGCCGAGGATTCGCGACAGCTTCGATTGTGCAGGGCAAGGGTTTGTCTTATAACAATTATGCCGATGCGGACACGGCCGTGCGTTTAGCCTACGATTTTGAGCAACCAACCGCGGTGGTGGTCAAGCACCAAACTCCCTGCGCCGTGGCCGTAGCCGACTCCATTGACAGGGCCTATGTGCGGGCCCATGAGGCGGACCCCGTCTCTATTTTTGGGGGCATTGTGGCGGTCAATCGACCGGTGGATGGGCCGTTGGCCCAGCACTTGACGGATATTTTTTTGGAGGTGGTGGTTGCGCCGGCGGTGACGGATGAAGCGCGAGCCGTTTTGGCGCAAAAAAAGAATTTGCGGGTTCTGGTCATGCCCAAAGAACCCATTGAGAATTGGGATCTGAGAGGGATTTGGGGCGGGTTTTTGGTTCAGCCTCATGACACCTTTAAAAGCGCGCGCCGCAAGTGGCGTCATGTCGCCGGACCGGAATCATCTCCTGCGGTCGAAGAAGACCTGGAGCTGGCTTGGAAGGTGGTTGCGCGCGCCAAGTCTAATGCCATCGTCGTGGCCAAAGCGGGGGTGACGCTGGGGATCGGTAGTGGGCAGACTAACCGCATTGACGCGGCCCGTCAGGCTTTAGAACGCGCGGGGGCGGGGGCGCGCGGGGCGGTGTTGGCATCGGACGGATTTTTCCCGTTTGACGACGTATTGCGATTGGCGAGTGAATGCGGTGTTGCGGTAGTGATTGAACCGGGCGGGTCGGTTCGGGACCAGGATTCCATTATGGTGGCCGATGCCGCGGGGATAACGCTCATGATGACAGACGAGCGCCATTTCCGGCATTAAGCGAAGGAGGCGGCTCATGAACCGCGAGGCGGTCGTGATTGGCAGCGGTGGACGGGAGCATGCGTTGGCGCAGGGATTAAAGAGTTCGGGGATATCGGTTTGGGCTATTCCCGGAAACGGCGGCATCAATGCCTGGGCGTCAACTTTTTCGGCAGATACGCCGCATGCGGTGATTCGGTTTTTCGGTTCGCGACGGCCTTTGATTGTCATTGGACCTGAGGCCCCGCTTGCAGACGGGTGGGCAGACGTTTTTCGGGCGGCGGGCTTCTTGGTCGTGGGCCCGTCGGCCGCGGCGGCGCGCTTGGAAAGCAGTAAACGACTGGCCAAAGCGGTAATGTTGCAATATGGCATTCCGACCGCTAAGGCCCGTACCGCCTTCAGTGCGGCGGAATTGGCCGACTGGGTGGAGCAAGAACAGCAATGGCCCAAGGTCCTTAAACAAAGCGGGCTGGCACAAGGCAAAGGCGTGCGTGTCGTGACCAGCCGCGAACAGGCTCATGCGGTGCTGCAAGATTGGCAGAGTACACCCCAGATTTGGTCAGATGGGGTGTTGTGGGAAGATCACGTTGAGGGCTACGAAGTCTCGGCGCAAGTGGTCACCAACGGCCGGGACTATTGCTGGCTGCCGCCGGCTCAAGACTATAAGCGGTTGACGCCTGATCCCGACAGTCCCAATACGGGGGGAATGGGGGCTAAAGCCCCGGTGTTTGTGGACGCCCGCACGAAAGATCAGATCAATCGTGAGATTTGGGATCCGATGATGCACTATCTTCGCGATAACGCCCTGGATTATCGCGGGGTTTTATATGCGGGGTTGATGATGACGCGACAGGGCCCCGTCGTGCTTGAGTTCAATGTGCGTCTGGGCGATCCGGAGACCCAAGTCATCGTGCCCCTATTAGATGTTGATTGGTACGAGTTTTGGCTTAACGTCAGTCAAGGCCAGTTGCCCAGTGTGCCTGAGGCCAAGCGATCGGCGGTGGGGGTGGTCATGGCGGCACCGGGGTATCCGGACAAACCGCAAACGGGACTGCGATTTAGGTTGGGAGACGATTTGCCAGACACCATGGTATATTACGGCGCGAGCAGCCAAGCCGAAGACGGATGGGAAAATCGTGCAGGTCGCGTGCTGACAGTGGTCGGCCTAGGCAATTCCTTAGATGAGGCGCGGCAACGCGCGTATGCGCGGGTGCAAAGCGTCGACTTTCCTCACGCATATTATCGCCCTGACATCGGTTTGTAATGGTCAGTGCGGTTTAGACACCATCTTGGCGCGACTCGCGTGGTGGGTCTATGGTTGCGCCGGCAAATTGCTCGCGATATAAGTCTGCATATAGGCCTTTAGCCGCCAAGAGCTCGGTGTGAGTTCCTTGACCGACGATCCGGCCATGGTCCAGCACCACAATGATATCGGCGGCCAGGATGGTTGACAGCCGGTGCGCAATGACAATGACGGTGCGGTGACGCAAAAGCATTTGAAAGGCGGCTTGGATGCGCCGCTCCGATAGGGTGTCGAGCGAACTTGTCGCTTCGTCCAGCAGCACCAATCCCGGATCGCGCAGGAGAACGCGGGCGATGGCAATCCGCTGCTTCTCGCCGCCCGACAAACGGTGGCCGCGCTCTCCGACAATTGTGTCGTATCCGCTCGGCATCGCCATGATGGTGTCGTGAATTTGAGCGGCGGTGGTGGCGCGTACGACATCTTCGAACGTGGCATGCTGAGCCGCATAGAAGAGGTTGGCCAGAACTGTGTCATGAAATAGAAACGGGTCTTGCGGCACGATCCCCATGTGGTTGCGCAAGGAGGAGAGGGTAAAGGTGCGGATGTCGGTGCCATTAAGCAAAACCCGGCCAGAGGTCGGATCGTGAAAACGGGGAATCAAATGCAGGAGTGTTGTTTTCCCGGCTCCGCTTGGTCCTACCAGGGCGGCCAGCTGTCCTGGCGCTACTGTGATATGGACATGATCCAGTGCTGGGGACGGGCGGTGGGGGCTGCTGACGGTGGGGTAGCGAAAGGTGACGTCATCCAGCGTAATGGCCGGCGGATGGTTTCCCAAGGAGAGTGCCTGGGGGCCATCGACAATACCGGGATCCAAATCCAGAATTGAAAAGATCCGACGAAAGAGCGCGACTGATGTCAGCACGTTGACGTGTAGCTGCGCCAACTGTGCCATGGGACTGTACAACTGGACCAACAATGTGACGAAGGCCACGATGACTCCAATCGACAATTGGCCTTTGATGACGAGCCATCCTCCATAGGCCCACAATAGGGCCGGACCGACGACGCTGAAGGTATTCAGCCACATGAAGAGCCATCGCCCGACCAATGACTGTGCCACTTGTTGGTTTCGCAAGGTACGGTTGTCTTTTGCAAATTTGTCGGCTTCGTCTTGTTCTTTTGCAAAGGCTTTGACCAAGAGAGCGCCACTCACACCCAAGGTTTCGGCTAGTTGTGCGGTTAAGCGTGCCAGCGTCATCTGAATCTGGGTTTGCAAGTCGCGGCGTCGATGTCCGGTTCGTTGGGTCGGTATAATGAAGGCGGGCAACACCAGCAAGGACAGGAGTGTCAATTGCCAACTCTGCGTGAACATGACGGTCAGCGCGGCGATGATGGAAAACACATTTTGCACTAAACTCGAGAGCGTACTAGTGACGACAGTTTGGATGGCGCTGACGTCGTTGGTGGTACGGGAAACTAAGTCACCCGCTTTGGAGTCGGTAAAAAACTGCATGGGTTGGCGCAACAAATGCTGAAAGATCCGGTCGCGGTAATCGGCCATGACGTCTTGGCCGATGATCTGACTGACCCAGTTGCCCAACACACTAAATAGTCCCGAGGTCAAAGCGATGACCACAATTGCGCCAGCCAAGGTGACGACCAGATGAATCTGTCGTTTTTCGATCCCCTGATTTATGATAACTTTGGTGAGCAGGGCGGGAATCACACTGAGACCGGCCGTGGCGAAGAGCAAGGTCACGGCTAACAGGACGCGCCACTTATATTGCAAGTAACTGGCCAAGGCGCGTCCTAAAATCTGCCAGTCAAATCGTTCTTCTTTCGCGGCTTCGCGCAGTTCCCAATTGCGACGCCCAAACCCCATTCCGCCGCCATATTGAAATGCCATACAAATCTCCTTCGACGATTTCATTAATTAAATTAATTATAGGGAACGGATTGGATAACTGTCTACCTCGAAGGCATGCATGAGCGGCTAGACTCCCCGGGGAATTTGAGGCCTGGCTTCAAAAGATGGTATGGCATCGCAACAATCAGAGAAGTGAGGCAGTCCCGACTTCACCCGTGTACCGGCAACACATGCGGTGATCTTTAGTCTCGGAGCACCAAGGAAGGATTTGGCATGGTAACGAACCGGCCCCAGGGCATCTTAAATCGGAGAAGGCTAGCGGAGGGGTCAAAATGGCCAAGCCATGGGTGAGTGCGCTATTCGTGCTGTCTAGTATTTGCCTCTTGACTGGGTGCAGCATCAGTCTTGGTTCACCGTCGCCGGAACATGGGACGACGACCGCCAGCCATAGTGGGTCGGCCGGTGGGTCCCACGCTTCCGGAGGTGACAGTGCGGGCGATTCCAACCAGAGTGGGTCCAGTAGTCCTTCGTTAGCAATTCAAAAGGCTGTGCGCGATGAAATGGAAACGCCCAAAATGCAAAAGTTGTTAGCACAGACGATTTCGTCGACCCAGTTGGATCAAGCGTTGATGACACCGGCGGGACAAAGCGTGTTAGAGCATTCGCTAATGATGGTGCTTTCCAGTCCCGCATTTAAGAGTGAGATATTGCAACAAGTCACGACGGCCTTATCTTCTTCCCAAGTCAGTAGCAGCATCGACCAAGCGGTCCGCACGTCGTTAATGCAGATGGCCGCTTCGGGCTCGAGCAGTTCATCCAGCAAAAAGTCCTCCAGCGGTTCGTCATCGAGCAGCAACGCATCCGGTTCGTCGGCAGGGGGCGGAGCGAGTTCCTCAAGCGGCGGAGGCCAAACCGGATCGTCGGGAGGAAGCGGCAGCTGAGCCCGTGACGCGCGCTAAGTGTCGCCTGTCCCAATGCCGTCACGCCTGCAGTGCCACAAAAAAGCATGCCCGACCGAGAACTCGCTTGAGTGCTCGGCCTCATCCCATTCATTTCTGTCCCAGGGCTCGCTGCATGAAGCGGCGATGGAATTGACGCCGTCCCGCAAGAAGACGCCGAGAATATGTTAAGGTGAAGTAAATGCATTTCCCACAGGCACCGGTCTGGGACGTGAACAGACGATGTCTCGCTCCGGTCGCTTTCGCTGTTTTGAGCGTCGCCCACCTAGCGAGCGCTTTCGTAAAGGCGATGAGGAGATTAAAAGGAGGCTATCAGCATGCCGCATTGGCACAAGCGTTACCCACAAGACGACGATATTGCCATTAATCCACTTTATGCGCGCGGAGGGGAGAGCCGCGTGCCGCGCTTTCAACTGGCGCGCCACGGAGTCTTGCCGGAGACGGCCTATCAAATTGTGCATGATGAATTGGCGCTTGACGGGAACGCCCGTCTCAATCTGGCAACCTTTGTCGGGACCTGGATGGAGCCTGAGGCGCGGCGGTTGTATGCGGAAGCGGCTGACAAAAATATGATTGATAAAGATGAATACCCCCAGACGGCCGCGATTGAGGACCGGTGCATTCGGATATTGGCCAATCTTTGGAACGCGCCCGACGCACATGCGGCCTTAGGCGTGTCTACCACGGGCTCATCGGAAGCCTGCATGTTGGGAGGGCTGGTGCTCAAGCGCCGATGGCAAGCGCAGCGACGAACGCATGGCAAGTCGACCGACCGGCCAAATATTGTCTTTAGTTCGGCCGTGCAGGTTGTGTGGGAGAAGTTCGCCAATTACTTTGAAGTGGAGCCGCGGTATGTCGATGTGACACCCGAGAGCCCGCATTTAACCGCGGAAGGAGTCTTGCAAGCGGTTGACGACCACACCATTGGAGTGGTTCCGGTTTTGGGGGTCACCTACACGGGAGTCTATGAACCCGTGGCCGCTATTGCCCGGGCGTTAGACGATCTGCAGGAGCGGACAGGATTGGACATCCCGATGCATGTGGATGCGGCCTCCGGCGGATTTATCGCGCCCTTTCTTCAGCCAGATCTTCTTTGGGATTTTCGCATCGACCGGGTCTATTCGGTTAACGCGTCTGGACATAAATACGGGCTGGTCTTTCCAGGATTGGGCTGGGCTTTGTGGCGTAGTGTCGATGTCGTGCCCAAGGAACTGATTTTTGAAGTATCGTACTTAGGCGGCAATATGCCGACGTTTGCGCTTAATTTTTCTCGGCCTGGCGCACAGGTGTTGCTGCAATACTATAATTTTTTGCGTCTGGGTTATGAAGGCTACCAAGAGGTGCAGAAAACCTGTCAGACCGTCAGCCAAATGTTAGCCGAAAGTATCGGGCGGATGGAGCCTTTTGAACTATTGAGCAATGGCTCGGATATTCCCGTGTTCGCGTGGAAAATGAAGGCGGATCAACATAGAAACTGGGATTTGCACGACCTATCACATGTGATGCGTGAACGCGGGTGGCAGGTGCCTGCCTATCCTCTTCCGCCTAAAATGGACGACATCCTCATTATGCGGGTGGTGGTACGCAATAGTTTTTCGATGGATTTAGCCAATTTGTTCTTGGACGATATGAAGCGTGCCGTGACCTATCTGGACGGACTAAACGGTCCCTATCCTCACCCGGATGAGACGCGTCAAGCCTTTCACCATTAGGTGGTTCGGGACTCAAACAGCAGGCGCCATAGCCGCAGCGCAATGACGGCACCGCAAAGGGGGGTGCGCGGAATTTTCCGCTCGGAATGAATCCAAAGTTAAAGACGCAAGAGACCGACCGATTGTGTCAGGCATTGCTAACCTTGAAGACAACAGACGAGTGTTATGCATTTTTAGAGGATATTTTGACCATCAGCGAGATCCAGTCCATCGCCCAGCGGCTGGCTGTTGCCCGCATGCTGGACGAGGGTCAGACGTACGATGATATTGAAAAGCTTACCGGCGCGTCGTCGGCGACCATATCGCGGGTGAAGCGTTGCCTAACCTTTGGCGCAGACGGCTATCGCCTGGTTTTGGACCGCTTGAATGCGTGAACCAGGTGTGCCGGGTGAGTCGTTAGCATCGGTGTCGTGACCTGGGCGCAAACGTGTGCGCCAGGCAATCCCGCGTTGGAGGCTTGCCGTGGTTGGATGGTGAAAAACCACATCGGAGAGTAAGAGGGAGCCAGGCGGCGCCGGTGAGCTAAGCCTTCCTTTGTGGCCGCGGCATTTTTTACCATGCGAACGAACGACGACCTGCAGCGAATATCCGCTGGAGATGCTTGCTTTCAATCGTGCGCGGCTGGGTTGTGCTTCCCGCAAACACTGCCGTTGTCGGATACGCCCCATACACGCACTGTCCTTCGGATTTGATTGGGTGTCACCTCGTTTGACTTGAGCTGCCCCCATTTTTGGCATCCTCACGCCTGGTGTAGCCGGGGTTAAATCGACCCGCCACGGCAACGCCGTTCCTTAAAAGCCGCATGATTTTCGTTCGGAAGACGGTCTATGAGTTGAGGAATGCTTGGGCCACACAATGCCTTGAGACCCGAAGATGGGCCCCGCCACAACGGCGTGGTAGACAGAACTACGCAGATCAACAATAATTGAGCTGAGGCGCAGTAGTGCGTTAAAGCGGTGGGGTGACAGTGTGGATGCGGTCGAAGCGCTCTTGGAATTGGGATTTTGGGAAAATGGTATTCCGAAGGGATTTTTGCGCGGGACAACGGCGATTATGCTTTGGGTGGTCGAACAGCCGCGCACAAGAGCCATTCATGATTTGATGCAAGCCGCCCATCGGGTACAGGCGTTGTGGTCACTCGCTGATAGATGCGTAGGAACGCTTGTTCAAGGTTCAGTGCGAGGACGCCAGGGGTGGCGGATCTCTGTCGAGATAGGTCCGTTGCAGCCGGACGTCTGGATTGTGGCGTCTAACCCTGGTGATGCGCAGGTAGAGAAAGTGCGCTGGGAAAGGCGGGGGTTTCGCGTGGCGTTGGTCTCGACGTTGACCACCGTGCCGTCGTCGGGCTTGGTGGTTGACCTGAACCAAACGTCCCCGACATTCTTGGGTCGGCTGCCGCACCATTCCGAGGCCGGTTGTATGATCCAATCGTGGCATTAAGCCCTTGCGTCCTGATATAATAAAACTAGCTCTTCCTATCGGTGGCTTTTGGCCGCTGCAGATGGATAAATGGCGGTGGATGGATTTGAACTGCAAAAGAGCAGTCGATACAGTGGTGAGCGGTGATCGGACGAGCAACAGCGCAGGGGCGCTTGAGCAAGGGAGGAAGCGGCACTTCTCCCCCGTTTGTATAGCGGGGTTCTTAGCGTCGTGAATGGTGATGGAATTGCTGAATGAGCTAAACGAGCCACAGCGCCAAGCCTGTTTGCAGGTCGAGGGTCCCGTGTTGGTGCTGGCCGGGGCCGGGAGTGGCAAAACGCGCACGTTAACCTATCGCATTGCCTATTTAATTCGTCACTGCGGAGTTCATCCCAGTCAAATTTTAGCATTCACCTTTACCAATAAGGCCGCTCGAGAAATGAAGAGCCGCATTCACGCCCTGGTAGGATCGGATGGGCGATTTATGTGGGTTGGAACGTTTCATTCGGTGGCGGTTCGGCTTTTGCGCGAGAATATCCAGCATCTCGGATATGATGACCGATTTGTCGTGTACGACGCCGACGACACGAAGGCGTTACTTCGCGATATCGTGAAGGAATTGAACTGGGACGAGAAAGAATGGCCTGCGAGCCTTTTCCAAAATGCTGTGAGTCGCGCTAAAAACCGTTTCATGTCGCCGCAAAATTGGGATGACCACAGTTACTTTGGAGAACGCGTGCGTGAGGTGTATACGCGCTATCAAAAGCGATTGCAGGCACTGAACGCCCTGGATTTTGACGATTTGATTTTTCAGTCGGTTGTACTGCTGGATACAAAAGAGGAAATTCGAGCCCACTATCAACAGAGATTTCGGCATGTTCTGGTAGACGAATATCAGGACACCAATTTGGCACAGTACCAATTCATTCGTCATCTAGCGGGTGGGAGCGGTAATTTATGTGCGGTCGGCGACGACGACCAGTCCATCTACGGCTGGCGTGGTGCGGACATGCGCAATATCTTGGAATTTCAACGAGATTTTCCAGGTGCGACTATCATTCGCTTAGAACAGAATTATCGCTCCACCGGAATAATTTTAGACGCAGCCAATGCCCTGGTCCGCCATAATCGGGAACGCTTGGGCAAGGAATTGTGGACCCAAAAGGAAATCGGCGAGACAGTCCGACTATATCGGGCTCCGGACGAGGAAAGCGAAGCCTGGTATGCGGCGGAAGTCATCCACGAGGCCGTGCGGCGCGGGCATAAATTATCAGACTGTGCCGTGTTATATCGCACCAATGCCCAATCGCGGGCTTTTGAAATGGCTCTGTCCCGCGCGGGCATTAGTTACCGTCTGGTGGGTGGCAAACGCTTTTATGAGCGCAAAGAGGTCAAGGACGTGCTTGCCTATTTGCGGGTCGTGTTTAATTCCGCCGACGATTTATCGTTATTGCGCATCATCAATTATCCCAGACGGGGAATGGGCGATGTGGCACAAAAACGAATTAAGGATTATGCGCAGGTCCACCAGCTATCGTTGGCGCAGGCTTTAACCCGTACGGACGACGTGGACGGGCTGTCGTCGCAGGCTCGACGCGCCGGACGCGATTTGGCCGCACTATTGAGCCGCTTTCAAGAAGATGCGGGGTTGAGCCTGGCTGAACGGGTTCGCCATATTGCGGAGGAAAGCGGCATAATGTTGCATTTGCGCCAAGAACGGACCCGGGAGGCGGATGACAGGTTAGAAAACATTGGGGAATTAATCTCCGAGGCCAAGCGGTTCGAGGAGGAACAAGGCACAGCCGACCTGGGCGAGTTTTTAGGATGGGTGGCGCTGGTGTCGGATTGGGACGAGACGAATGAAGATGGCGGGGGCGTTTGGCTCATGACGGTGCACAGCGCCAAGGGGTTGGAGTTCCCGGTGGTGATTGTGGCGGGACTGGAGGAAGGGGTGTTTCCCCATGCGCGGTCGTTGCAGGAAGGCACGGTAGAAGAAGAGCGGCGATTGATGTATGTTGCCTTGACGCGGGCTGAAGCCGAGCTATATCTTACGCATGCGGAAAGTCGCACGATGCTGGGACGTACGGCGATGAATGCCCCCTCACGCTTTATTCGCGAAATTCCCGATGCTTTGGTGAGCCGGGGCGAGCGGTTAGCTGCGCCCGATCGGGCGACCGCGGCGGTAAGTCATCGAATTGAGGGCTTAGCCTTGGGGCAGAAGGTGCGGCATCCCCGCTTCGGATGGGGCACGATTGTCGCCATGCGCGGGCAAGGGGATGACACCGAAGTGACCATCGCCTTTCCAGGTGGCGGCGTGCGGTCATTTATGGCCAAATTTGCGCAACTGGTCGGGGAGGAGACTAGTGTTGGTGGCGCCTGAGGCAGCGCAGAAAATGATTGCGGCTTTGCGCAGGCAGGTGGCGGCTTACAGTCGTCAGTATTACATGAATAACGAGTCGCCGGTCACCGATGCCGAATACGATCAATTACTGGCAGAGTTGGCGCGCTTGGAGTCCCAGTATCCGCAATTTGCTGAAGCGGATTCACCAACCCGGCGGGTCGGTGGAGAAGCTTCGAGCGAGTTCAAGGTTGTGCGATTCGATCAGCCGGTCCTAAGTCTGGGGAACTTGCACTCCTATGAAGAGTTTGCAGAGTACAGCCGCCGCGTAAGCCAATGGCTGTCTGTTTCCTTGCCGTTGGAGTGGACGGCCGAACTGAAAATTGACGGGCTGAGCATCATCCTTGATTATGAGGACGGGCAATTGAAACGGGCGGCCACGCGTGGAGACGGATTGACGGGAGAAGACGTGACACAAAATGTCCGCACGATTGGATCAGTTCCCGCTGTGCTGAAAAAGCCCATTAGTGGGCAGTTCCGTGGAGAGGTTTATTTATCGCGAAGTCGCTTCAACAGCATTAATGATGCGCGCCAGGCCGAAGGGTTGGCGCCGTTTGCCAATCCGCGCAATGCCGCAGCGGGATCTTTGCGACAGCTTGATCCGGAAGTGACGCGATCGCGTGGGCTGGAGGCTTTTTGCTATGAGATTCGGCGATTGAGCCGGGGGCCAACGATATCGCGTCAGAGTCAGGCATTGTTGCACCTGGCGGACTGGGGTCTACCGGTGGAGCCGCATTGGCAGTTATGTGCCACCGCCAGCGACATCAAAAGCTATATCCAGCGTTATCAAACGGATCGGCCACCGCTCAACTTTGACATCGATGGGCTGGTTTTCAAGTTGGATCGCTTAGACTGGCAAGCCCAGTTAGGTGCCACCCAAAAGACGCCGCGCTGGGCTATGGCCTATAAATTTCCTCCCGAGGAAGCACTGACGCGCGTGAGAGATATTGTGATTTCCGTGGGACGGACGGGCACCCTCACGCCGACGGCAGAATTGGAGCCGGTTCTGCTGGCCGGGACGCGTGTCAGCCGAGCCTCGTTGCACAATGCCGATATTGTGGAGCAATTGGACGTTCGGATCGGGGACAGTGTGTTTGTGCGCAAGGCCGGCGAAATCATTCCGGAAGTGGTGCGGGTCGAGCTAAGTCTGCGGCCGGCGGATTCTAGGCCATTTGAATTTCCGTTGACCTGCCCTGCCTGCGGTGCACCAGTGGTACGGGTTCCTGGCGAGGTTGCCTATCGCTGCAGCGCCGGCCTAAGTTGTTCGGCGCAACTCCGTGAATCGTTAATTCATTTCGCGTCGCGTGACGCGATGGACATTGAGGGACTTGGGGCGAAAACGGTCGACTTGCTCCTGCAACATGGACTGGTGCACGCGGTGCCCGATATCTATCGTCTTACACGCGACGACCTCTTGGCGTTGCCGCGATTTCAGGCAGTGTCCGCGGATAAGTTGATCGCTTCGATTGCGCAAAGCAAGGGAAAGCCCCTATCCCGCCTGATTTACGGATTAGGCATCCGTTTCGTAGGGGAACAGGGGGCGATAGCGTTGGCCCGCCATTTTGGAACCATGCGGGCGCTTGTAATGGCGTCTAAAGATGATTTGATGGCGGTTGAAGACATCGGCTCGCGTACCGCTGAAAGTGTGTGCCAGTTTTTTCTGGCGTCAGTGAACCGGCAAGTGTTAACTGACTTAGAGCGATTAGGGTTAAATATGCAAGAACCAGGCCATCAGGCTCCGGAAGGTCCGTTGACGGGGATGACTTATGTGCTGACCGGAACATTGGAGACGATGACGCGTAAGGTGGCGGAGGAACGCTTGCAGGCATTGGGTGCGCACGTATCGTCGTCTGTATCGGCCAACACCAGTGCCCTGGTGTATGGGAGCAAGCCCGGATCTAAGATGCAAAGGGCACAGCAGTTAGGGATCACAACGATGAATGAGCAGGAATTTCTCCAATGGTTGGCGAATGTAGCCCGGATGTCCGAATCGCCGTAGGTGGTTAGGCAGACGTATCCATTGGAGTGTCCGCGTCATCCGGTTTATAATGGCGCTATGCTGTTGCTGGGGGGACTACCCGAACTCATGCGTTTCTTATAGACTGTTTAACAATGAAGCCATCTTGCAGACAACACCAGGGAAGGGGCGAAAGCGGTGCCAAACCGTGTGCTGGAGGTTAACGATCTTCGAACCCATTTTTTTACCGACGAAGGCGTAGTACCCTCCGTTGACGGTGTGAGTTTTTACATCGACCAAGAAGAAACATTAGGTGTCGTCGGTGAATCGGGGTGTGGGAAGAGCGTAACCTCATTGTCCATTATGCAGTTGGTGCCCAATCCGCCTGGACGAATTGTCGGCGGCGAAATTTTGTTTCGTGGTGAGAACCTCGTCAAAAAGACGCCTGAGCAGATGCGAAAAATTCGCGGCAAGGATATGGCGATGATTTTCCAAGAACCGATGAGTTCCCTCAATCCGGTGTATACCGTGGGCAATCAAATTGCCGAATCGGTTATTCTGCATCAGCAAGTGAGTCGTCGGGAAGCATTTAACCGGGCCGTCGAGATGTTAAGGCTAGTGGGTATTCCGTCCCCGGAACGGCGCGCTCGAGAATATCCCCACCAATTGTCGGGCGGCATGCGTCAGCGCGTAATGATTGCTATGGCGCTGGCCTGCAACCCTCAACTCTTAATTGCTGATGAACCGACAACGGCGCTGGATGTGACAATTCAGGCGCAAATATTAGATCTTATGAAAAAGTTGCAGTCGGAATTTCATGCGGCGATCTTGCTCATTACCCATGACTTGGGTGTAGTGGCGGAAATGTGCGACCGGGTTGCCGTGATGTATGCCGGCAAGGTCGTGGAAGAGGGAACGACCGCGGAATTGTTTCGCGAGCCATTGCATCCCTACACAGAGGGGTTGTTGGCGTCCATTCCGCGCATTGACGAGACGCGCCAGGATAAACTGCATGTTATTGAAGGCACCGTGCCGAATTTATTGCATTTGCCGAAGGGCTGTTCATTTGCGCCGCGCTGTCCCAAGGCTATGGACATTTGTCGACGTGAAGCCCCGACGCTCGAAGAGGTCGGTGATGGACGTAAGGTGAGCTGCTGGCTCCATGCATCCGGGAAGGAGGCGGCGTCGTGAGTGCGGTATTGGATCAGTCGGCTGGGATCCAGACAGATCCTGATGTGATTTTGTCGGTACGCGATTTGACAAAGTATTTTCCCATTACCGGGGGATTGTTTTCCCGCACAGTGGGGCATGTTAAGGCCCTTGACGGCGTGAGTTTTGATGTTAAAAAGGGAGAAACTCTGGGGCTGGTGGGCGAATCCGGGTGTGGGAAAACAACCACAGGGCGAGCGGTTTTGCGGTTGATTGAGCCGACTTCGGGGCAGGTGATCTTCGAAGGACGGGATATTGTCAAGTTGCCGAAAAGCGAGATGCGGGCCTTGCGGCGGGAGATGCAGATTGTCTTTCAAGATCCGTTTGGGTCGTTAAACCCGCGCATGTCCGTGGGAGAGATTATTGAGGAGCCATTAATTATTCATCATATTGGCGACAGTCAATCTCGGCAAAACCGCGTCCGCGAGCTATTGGAGGTAGTGGGCCTGGCCGCCTATCACATCCGCCGCTACCCTCACGAATTTTCCGGTGGCCAGCGCCAGCGTATTGGTATCGCGCGTGCGCTGGCCTTGAATCCGAAGCTCGTGGTGGCGGACGAGCCGGTCTCGGCCCTAGATGTGTCGATTCAGTCACAGATCTTAAATCTCATGGAGGATTTGCAACGCGAGTTTGGGCTGACCTACCTCTTCATAGCGCATGGGCTGAACGTGATACGGCATATTGCGGAGAGAGTGGGAGTCATGTACTTGGGCGTTATCATGGAAATTGCCGACTCAGATGCGATCTATAAGCATCCTTTGCATCCATACACGGAAGCACTCTTTTCGGCGATTCCGATTCCCAATCCGGCTCTTCGACGCGAGCGCATTATTTTGCAGGGCGATGTACCCAGCCCGGTCAATCCGCCGAGTGGGTGTCGTTTTCACACTAGATGCCCTATTGCACAAGAGCAGTGTAAAGTGGAAAGACCTCCCTTGAAAGAATCGGCGCCGGGCCACTGGGTTGCTTGCCACTTTCGTTAAGGCCACGTTGACGGGACCCTCCCCGGGTCCCGTTCGTGTTGAGGCGTGACCATGGGAACGTCGGGTGGGCAAAGCGGTTTGTTTGAGAAGTGGGGTTTTCAATGCGTGCATCGTGGGTTGAGTATTTTACGCAAATGAGCCAGTTGGTGGCGACGCGATCCACCTGTCCGCGACGCAGCGTCGGAGCGGTATTGGTGCGGGACCATCGCGTGATTGCCACGGGATACAACGGTGCGCCTAGCGGCCAACCGCATTGCACGGAAGTCGGGTGCCTGGTGGAGCACGACCATTGTGTTCGGACCATCCATGCCGAACTAAACGCGTTGTTGCAGTGTGCGCGGTACGGTATCGCGACGTCAGGGGTTGATCTGTATTGTACCGATATGCCCTGCCGCAATTGCGCCCGCGCCCTGGTGCAGGCCGGGGTCCAGCGAATCTACTACATACGACCCTATGAAAGTCCCGAAACGGTAGAATTGGTGATGAGCACGGAGGTTCAGTTGATACGCGTGGCGCCGCCTGCCTAACTGCGACGAAGCACCTTGGATTGGGTCGTGAACCCGGAGCAGTGCTATAATGCGAACGATACATCAGGGGGGATGGCTTTGGAACTGGATGACGCCGACATTTTGCACGTGGCGCGTTTGGCTCGTTTGCAGCTCACAGCGGCAGAAGTAGAACCGGTTCGACGGGACTTGAATCGCGTCTTGGAATACGTACAGACACTGCATCAACTTAACCTAGACAACATTGAGCCGACGATGCACGTGAGCGGGTTGCGGGCCATTTTGCGCAACGACAGCGTGCAGCCGTCACTGACAGTGGAGGAGGCGCTCCGTAATGCGCCCGAGGTCCGTGAGGCGATGTTTGTCGTGCCTCGGATCATGGGGGAGGGCGGCGAGGATGAGTAACCTGTGGTCCTGGTCGGCGCGTCGGCTGCACGATGAATTTGTACAGGGGGCGGTTAGTGCCGAAACTATCGTCATGGCGCATTTGAACCGCATTGAGGCGATTGATTCGACGGTCAAAGCTTTTCTCTTTGTGGATGCGGAGGGTGCATTGCAGGAAGCGCGCCGCCAGGATAGGTGGTCTGAAAGGGAACGCCGATTGCGGCCTTTGTCGGGCGTGCCCCTGGCCGTGAAGGATAATATCGTGACGCGTACCATGCCCACTAGTGCAGGATCCAAAATTTTAGAGGGGTTTCTTTCACCGTATGATGCGACCGTGATTGAGAAGGTGAAGGCGGCCGGGGCAATTGTGATTGGCAAGACCAATTTAGACGAATTTGCTATGGGTTCTTCCACCGAGCATTCGGCCTTTCATCCCACGGCCAACCCTTGGGACATTGAACGAGTGCCGGGGGGGTCCAGCGGGGGATCGGCGGGCTGCCGTAGCGGCACGTTTGGTGCCCGTGGCCCTTGGGTCCGATACGGGAGGGTCGATCCGACAACCCGCCGCATATTGCGGCGTCGTAGGCATGAAGCCGAGCTATGGGCGCGTTTCACGCTACGGATTGATTGCGTTTGCTTCGAGCTTAGATCAAATCGGACCTTTTGCGCGCACCGTCGAGGACAGCCGCTTGGTGTACGAGGTGATTGCCGGCTATGATCCCAAAGATTCGACGTCGCTCCCCGGGGAGGGAGAGGAGCCGGCGCCGTTGAGTGGTGCAACATGGCGCATTGGGCTGCCGCGAGAATACTATGGCGAGGGCATCGATCCCAGAATTCGGACGTTGATTGAAGCGGCGCTGGCCAAATTACGGGATCGGGGTCATGAACTAGTCGAGATTTCGTTGCCGCATACCCAATACGCGATTGCTACATACTACCTGATTGCGCCAGCCGAAGCCTCGTCCAACTTATCGCGCTATGACGGTGTGCGCTATGGCTTGCGCGTTAAAGGTCGCGATTTGTTAAGTCAATATGAAACGACGCGCGATGTCGGATTTGGGTCGGAGGTCAAACGGCGCATTTTGCTCGGTACGCATGCGCTCTCAGCGGGCTATTACGATGCCTATTACCTTACAGCGCAAAAAGTGCGTACACTCATCCGGCAGGACTTTGACGAGGCGTTTCGCACGGTCGACTTCATTGTCACGCCAACAACCCCCGATTTAGCTTTTCGGTTCGGGGAACGCAGCGATGATCCCTTGAAAATGTACCTGGGCGATATTTTTACGGCGACAGCGAACCTAGCCGGCCTTCCCGGCCTTTCCATGCCAGTGGGATTGGCAGACGGACTGCCGGTGGGATTGCAGTGGTTGGCGCCGCCGCTGTACGACGGACCATTGTTTCGGGCAGCAGCTGGTTTAGAACAGGTTTTGGATACAGTGCCATGGCCTCTGGAGGTGGTCCAATGAGTGCGTCGTTTGAAGTTATCATCGGACTAGAAGTGCATGTTGAGCTTAAGACCGCATCAAAGCTGTTTTGCGGTTGCTCAACCACTTTCGGCGCGGCACCTAATTCTCAGACCTGTCCGGTCTGTTTGGGGATGCCAGGAGTGTTGCCGGTGCTGAACCAAGAGGCTATTCGCATGGCGTGTTTATCAGCGTTGGCGTTGCACTGCCAAGTTCGGCCTGTGTCAAAATTTGATCGCAAGCAGTATTTTTATCCCGATCTGCCAAAGGCCTATCAAATTTCGCAGTATGATCAGCCGCTAGCGGAATTCGGATGGGTGAGCGTTCGACCGGCTGGAGGCGACGTGAAGAAGGTTGGCATCCGTCGCATTCACGTTGAGGAGGACGCGGGAAAACTGAACCACCTGGGCCAACGCTTAGGCGACGCCGTCGGCTCTTTGGTTGATCTCAACCGGGCAGGCGTGCCATTGATTGAAATTGTGTCCGAACCGGATTTGCGGTCGGCGGAAGAAGCCCGCCTCTATTTAACCGAGTTGCGGGCGACGCTCAGTTATTTAGACGTTTCGGACTTGCGAATGGAAGAAGGGTCGATGCGCTGCGACGCTAATGTGTCGCTGCGCCCAGTCGGCTATGCGGGCTCTGTGGAGGATCTGCCTCGGGTGGAGATAAAGAACGTGAATTCGATCCGTAATGTGCAACGAGGCATCGAGTATGAGATTGAACGTCAACGAGAGTTGTTGGTGCACGGCGAACGCATCGTCAAAGAAACTCGGGGATTTGATGATGCCACGGGTCAGACCTACAGTCAGCGCAGCAAGGAAGAAGCCAATGATTATCGTTATTTTCCGGAGCCGGATCTTCCGCCGCTGGTCTTGGATGTTTCGTGGATTGAAGACTTACGTCGAAACTTGCCCGAGCTGCCCGACGCCATTCGTCAGTCCTTAGTCGCGCGCGGTATTCCATCCAAGGATGCGGAGGTTTTGGTGCTGGATCGGGAGGCGTACGAATACTGGAACGCGGCCCGGTCCTTATACGCAGACGAGCGCACCTTGGTCAACTGGATGCTCTCCGATGTTTTGCGGGTGCTGAATTTGCGCAATGAGAGCTTCAGTCAAGCGTCGGTGGGGCCCCGCGCATTGGTTGAGCTGCTGACCTTGATTGACCAAGGAACGTTGTCGGGCCGCATGGCCAAAGAGGTTCTCGAGGCGATGTTTGCGACTCAAAAGAGTGCCGCGGACATTGTCAAAGAACGGGGCTTAAGCCAGATTACCGATGTGGCAGCGGTGGGTGCCGTGGTCGAGTCGGTGCTAACCAGTCATCCTGCCGTGGTTGCGGACTACTTGTCCGGCAAAGAAAAGGCGTTGGCCTATTTAGTGGGACAAGTCATGAAGGCGACACGGGGGCAGGCGAAGCCGGATCTCGTCAACCGATTGTTAATCGAAGGGATTGCGCGTGAATCCAATCCAACCCGGTAGTGTGTCCAGACACTCGCATGTGCGGATTGTGGCACCGGCGCGGGCGTGCGAGCCACAGACTCTACGGGCGTGCGAAGACGCGCTCAAACATTATGGGTTTGCTGTCAGCTTTGGTGAGCATGTGTTCGATCGGGACGGCAGTCCACTTGATTTAGCGGGCCGAGATGTTGACCGCGCCCGCGATCTCATGACCGCCTTGACTGATCCGCAGGTTGACTGGGTATTAGCGGCGCGCGGCGGCTATGGATCCATGCGCCTGTTGCCGTACGTCGATTGGAACGTTTTGTCGCTCAGCCCCGTCAAACCGCTGGTGGGCTTTAGTGACGTGACGGCATTGCATTTAGCCCTGGCTCGCATCGGATGGCCTACGATTCATGGACCCAATGCCGACCACGATTGGTGGGGCAGCGATGGCGAAGCGGTGGTCCGATGGCTGGTCCACGGCGAGTTGATGCTGCCTGAGACTCCTTTAATCCCGTTGACGCAAGGCCCGCGGCATTTCATGCCGATGATGCCGTGGCGGGGCGGAAACTTAAGCTTGATCGCTGCGTTATGTGGAACGGCGTTCGAGCCCGCGTGGGACAACACGATCTTGTATTTGGAGGAAGTGCATGAGGTAGCGTATCGGATTGATCGTTTGTTGCAGCAACTGCGGTTGTCTGGCATTCTTTCGCGCGTCCAGGGCATCGTATTTGGTGACGCCGTATTTGATGGCGAGGATGAGACCAAAGTTGTTCAAAACTTGGTGGGGCAAATGGCGCAGGAATTGGGCATTCCGGCCTGGTGGGGACTACTATCGGGCCATCGCCTGCCTATGCGGGCTCTGCCGCTGGGGGTGCCATTGATGATTGGCACGGATAACCGCGTGCATCTGCCTCAGGGAGCCACATCATAAGTGCCGGTGGGAGAACGCGAGGTTCTGGCTATTGACCGCATGGGTCAACACGGCGACGGGGTGGGACGCGGGAAAGATGGGCGTCTAGTGTTTGTGCCCGGCGCATTGCCAGGAGAAACCGTGATCGTCGAAATCCGCGAAGAACATAAAAATTTCATGCGGGGTGTGGTAATCGACTGGCTGGCGCGTGCCAGTGACCGCACGCATCCCATTTGCCCTGCGTTTGGCGTGTGTGGCGGCTGCGTGTTTCAGCATTGGGACTATGCGTCTGAGGTCCGGTACAAAGAGTCCCGCGTGAGGCGGGCCTTGCGATTAGCGGGTCTTGACGCCGGCGTGGTCGAGGCGATTAGGACTTGCGCGCACCCCTACGGTTATCGCAACAAGGGGCAGTTTCCATTTGGCGGTCAGGTCGGTCAAGCGGTGTTAGGCCTTTATCGTCATGGCACCCACGAGGTGGTTGGCGTTCAGCATTGCGATATCCAGGACGATCGGGTTAATCAGGTGTTGAGAAGGGCCGAAGCGATCGTAAACGCCATCGCCTTGCCGCCCTACGATGAGGTCCACGGGACCGGAATTGTGCGTCATCTCTTGATTCGATCCTCGCGGCTACAGGGTCAATCGTTGGTATTAATCGTCGCAACGCGCCACGATCCTCGAATCATGACGTTGGCACAGACCTTGCTCAATGAGGTGCCGGGAGTGCATGGCGTCGGTCTTAATTTGAATCCTGTTGCTGGTAACCGCGTGCTCGGGCCGACTACCCGCGTATTGGCTGGAGAAGGCGATATTTACGAACGCATTTTGGGCGCGACCTTTCGACTGTCGATGACCTCGTTTTTTCAGGTTAATCCCGAGCAGGCTGCCGTTCTGTACGAAGCGGCGTTGGCGTGTTTGCCGGAACACGTTGATCAAATTTTGGATTTGTACTCCGGGGTTGGCACGTTGGCAACGTTGGCAGCTTCCAAAGCAACGACGGTGCGGGCTGTGGAAACAAATCCTGTAGCCGTGGCCGACGCCCGTGTGAATTTCGCGCTCAATCACATCGACAATGTCGAGATGAATGCCGCACGAGCCGAGGAACTACTGGCGCAGTGGGCCAAGCAGGGTAAGAACCCGCCCTGGGCTATCATCGTTGACCCGCCCCGCGCCGGGTTGGATCGTCACGTCACCAAGACGTTGCAAGAGGTTAGGCCTGCGCAAATTATCTATATTAGTTGCAATCCGGAGACATGGGCGCGCGATCTGGCACAACTGGCTCCCGTCTATAGTTTGCAGCGCGCCGTCCCAGTCGACATGTTTCCCCGGACTGATCATGTGGAGGTGGCCTCCTGCCTTTTGCTGAACGGGAACTAGCGACGGGATGGACCATACTCGCGAATGAACAGCCAGGCGATGACGGCTGCCGCAATGCCTCCCACGCCGACCAAGGCCCCGACCAGCTCTCCTTGCGCAAACGGCGACACAGCCATAGCGCCGATTACGGCGGCCATAACAAAGTACGTGGTATAAGGGAAGCCCCAGAGCTTATATGTGAGCCGCTCAGGGTGATGCGTTTTTAAGTACGGCCGATACAGGCGCTGGGTTAAAAGCACCATTAACCAGATAAACATGGCTTGAAAGCCAGTCGCCGTGACTAAGTAACTGTACGCTTTCTGCGGCAGTACATAGGCCAAGATAATGGTCAGCGCCAAAAGCGCGGCGCTGGTCCAGATGGCGTAGGATGGCTGCCCTTTGCGATTGAGGTGGGCCAGCCAGCTCGGCCCTTCCCCCTGTCGCGCCAGGGAATACAAGACGCGGACATTTGAGTATAAAGCGGCGTTCATCGTCGACAGGACCGCAAACAGCAACACCAGGTTCATAATGAAACTGGCATAGGGTATTCGGGAGGTATGGAGTGCCATAATGAACGGGCTGATGTGGTCGGACTGGATGGTCCAAGGAATTAGGGTGAGAATGAGAAAAACAGAGCCGAGATACATAATCCCGACGAACAGGACGGTGGCCCGCACCGCCTTCGGAATTGTTTCGCCGGGCGCTTTCGTTTCGGCGGCGGCCAGCCCGATCACGCCCGTTCCGGCGTAGGCAAACAGTACCAGAATCATCGCGGGTAAGGCACCGTGCCATCCGTGAGGCAACCAGCCACCGTATCCGTCGAGCATGTGCAAAACTCCGTCTAAGGGATGGCGTGTCGGGATTTGGTGTGTCAACATCAAAGCGCCCACGGCAATGAACGCTAGGACCGCTAGCATTTTGGTTCCGGCCATAAATCCTTCGACCTGACCAAATCCGCGAACGCTGATGAAATTAACGGCAATTATCAACGCTGAATAAATCAGGGACCAAATCCATAGCGGGATTCCGGGATACCAATACCGAGAAAAGAGCGCTGCCGCGGTCACTTCGCTTGACATCGTCAAGACGCTGGAGAACCAAAAGATCCATCCGGAAACAAAGGTCCATCCCGGCCCCAGCACCTGTCGCGTAAACACCAGAAAGGATCCCGGGCTGGGTGTGGCAATCGACATCTCTGCCAACGCATTGATTTCTAACGCCATCAGCAGCCAACCGAAGGCAAACATGGCAAGCACCACAGGACCCGCATAGTGAATGGCGAGTCCACTCGCCATAAAGAGGCCGGAACCCATCACACCCCCAATTGTCAACAGGGTGAGGGGCAGCGCCGTCAGATCCCGCTGAAAACTGGGATGATGGCTCCTAGCCGACTTAAAGCGAGATCTCGGGTTTGGTGTCTTCACTTCCACTTGCATCACCCCTTTGGGTTTGACAATGGCTTTCCTTTTCTGGTAAGGGAAGTTAGGCGACAGTAGCATGGCCTGTTGCACCAGGTTTATACGGAAGCGGGGAGGAATATGGACAAAGCAAAAGGCAAGACGGTGGCGCAATCGCGCACGGAAATGACGGAATTAGTGCTGCCTGGAGATTCCAACCAATTAGGCAAACTGCTCGGGGGACGCGTCATGCACTGGATGGACTTGGCGGCCGCCATTACGGCTAATCGGCATGCCGGCCGAGTAGCCGTAACCGCCTCCATGGACCGGGTGGAATTTCTGCACGCGATTCAAGTCGGTGAGGTGGTTCATCTTGTGGCCCAAGTCAATTGGGCCGGTAGAACCTCGATGGAGGTGGGAGTCGAAGTCTATGGTGAAAATATGGACACAGGGGAGCGGCGCAAAACCTCGACGGCTTATTTAACCTTTGTCGCACTCAATGAAAATGGCCAACCCACTGAAGTCCCCTCTTTAATCTTGACAAATCCTGAAGAAGAAGAGCGATTTCACGCGGCCGAATCGCGCCGTCATGAACGGTTGAAACACCGGCACGGCAAGCCCTGACGATATGGGTCGAAGGAAGGGGGTGTTTCGGTAAAAATGTCGAATTAGCCCGAAGACAATCTGAAAATGAGAGTTGATGCGAATTATTGGTTTTTGAAAAATTTTACATGTCGAAAATAGTCGCGCGATTAGACAGGGAATTACTCTGTTCAATACCGCTAGTATTGTTGGTGAGGGTATTCCTCATTGACATTGCGGTATCGGAGGAGATGTTCGTGCCGGATGCGCCGTTGGTAGACGCGATTTCTCGAATGACCGCCATTTTGGTGGACTTGGCGGGCGGCCTGTTCACGTTGGTGATGGTCTACAGCGGAATTCGCTTTATGCTTTCGCATAATCCGCGAGCCGTACAAAGCAGTAAAGAGCTGATGGCCCGGGCCGCCATAGGTTTGGCGCTAGTGTTGATGGTCGACATGTTAAGGCAACTGATTCAATATGTGGTGTCATGAGCATCGCTTTGCATGTCGACCCGGTTGTCGGCATTATCGATGCCATCTCGAGTTGGTCTTGGCGGCAAGTGCTGGAATTAAGCAACACCTGGATGGAGCGTTTCGTGTTTCACCCCTTAATATGGCCCAGTGTTGTCACAGAATTTTACAACGTGAGTCGCGATCTGTCGTGGAGTTTGATCGGGATCATCACGATTCTGGTGGCGATGCGAAGTCTGTGGCCGCAACTGACGGGGCCGTGGAGTCGCTTAGCGGTGCCGACATTTTTGGAGCGGCTTGTCGTCGCAGCGCTGATCGACTTAGCTGGTTTGGGAGTTGTGCAAAGCGCATTAAAAATCAACAATGCCTTGGTATCGACATTGCTCGGAAGTGCTGTGGGGTGGACCCCCGCGCCTGTGCCCAGCGGCGCCCTTTCTCCCTTGGCAGTGCTGATTGCCAGCCTCGCGATGGTAGCACTCATGTTGTATCTTGCACTGTTTTATGCCGTGCGCACTATTGAAGTGTATCTCTTAACCGTGGCCATCCCTTGGTTTGCTTTGTGGTGGGCTACCCGGGATGACGATGATGTGCTATCCAATCTGAGTCGAGAATTGGCTGTTGTCATTTTCATTCAGGCTGTCCACGCGGGGGCCTTTTGGCTGGCCTTGCGTCTGATGTCAGCATCACTAGGATTGACCGGGTTTTTTCTAGAGTTAGCGATGTTGTGGTATATGACGAAGATCCCAGGCCAATTGCGCCGCGTGATTGGAGCTGGTACAGGAGTGACCCAATTATGGCGGTAATCCGGACCGTATTTGTGCCGCTTAGTCATGAGCCTGAGGTGCTGTTCGGGCTTACGCTGGCGGACCTCGTTTGGCCGGCGGCTTCCATTCTGGCTACACTGGTCATTTGGCATGACGCGCAGATTGACGTGAGTGTTCGCCTAGCCTTCAGTGCGCTGGTGATGGCGGCGGGTATGACATTGGCGAAGGTTCGCATCGAAGAGGTGAGCCTTCCGCAGTGGGCCACCCGGATTGCGCTTTTTTGCCTCAAACCGCGCCTCTATCTGCCGTAAACATAGCCAAATCCAGACAACAGCTGCTTAAAGCAGACGTGAGATCTCGGCACCCACACCAGGCTTCGACCGTTCTCGTCTTTCCCGAAATGATCCGTACTCTAAATCATTCAATGATGAAATGTGAGGTGAATGAATTGGCTGCAAGAATTGGCCATTTGTTTCCCATTCGCGCGATCGGCCCCACTATGTGTTTGGTTGGCAAAGATCGGTTTTCGGCAGTTTTAGAAGCTGTACCGATTAACTTCGGGTTGCGGTCGATCCATGAGCAAGAGCGACTTGTTCAAGCCTATACGTCGTTCTTAAATGGATTAAGTTTTCCGGTCGAGATCTTGGTGCGATCGGATTATATGCGCATTGACGACTATCTTGGTGACTTGAAATCGCACGAAGACGAGATTGAGCCCTGTTTGCGGCCGTCTCTTGGGGACTACATCGAATTTTTGCACGAGACCGCAAACCTTCAACATCTGGTGCGTCGGCGGTTCTTCATAATTTTGTCGTGGCAGGGTGCTGACTCGCGCTCACGCCCGCTGCGTCGGGGCGAGCTCTTGTGGGATGAGGCTGAACTCGAGTTAGAACGTCGCCACGATGTGGTGGCGCAAGGCCTGAAGCCGCTCGGCATTCGTCTGAAAACGCTGGAGCGACAGGATCTCTTTCGATTTATATATGCCAGTTTGGGAGGCGGACAGGAATTGCCCAAAGGAGCCAGTTGGGTATGGAACTGATAAGGCGTCGTCGTAAGCTGGACCCACGCGATGATTTGGATGCGCTTTGGCCATCGCACATACGGTTTCACCCCGATTACATCGAGATTGGCGACCGACTTATCCGCACCTACACCATTGTTGCGTATCCGCGGGAGGTCCAGGCAGGATGGTTCGAACCGTTGCTGGCGTTCCCAAATCCGGCGTCTTTTGTCTTTCACAGCGCTCCGGTGGATACGGGTGTAGCCGTGCGGTCAATGAATCGGCGTATGCTTTGGAGTCGCGGGTCGACTAACTCGGAGCGGATGCCGGGTGGAATAAGCCAAACTGCGCAGGCCGTCGCGTTAGCGGATGCCGAGCACGTGCGGTTGGAACTGGCGAAGGGAGAAACTCGCATGATTGAGGTCGGGCTGACGGTTGCACTATGGGCTTACGATCAGAACGAGTTGGACCAGAGCAGCCGTCTTTTCGAGAGCCTGGCTCAAGGCATGATGATGGTGGCTCGACCCCTGCGCTATCAACAGGACCTAGGCCTTCGGCAAATTCTGCCGTTGGGAGATTTTGAAGACAAAGTGCGCGAGATGGACACACGGGTCTGGTCGACGCTATTCCCGTTTGCGTCGCGTGATGTGATACATCCGCAAGGCCAGCTTTTGGGGGTCAACTCGTTTACTAAGAGCTTCATAATCGTTGACCGGTTTCAAATGGCGTCGCCTCATTCGATAACAATAGGCTGGTCCGGCTCGGGCAAGAGTTTTGCGGCTAAGCTAGACGCCCTACGGTCACGGTACCGAGGCTGGGCTGTTACCGTCATCGATCCCGAAGGCGAATATTACTGGCTAGATCGAGTAGGGGCGACGGTGTGGGCTTTGGGGGACGAAACGTCCCCGGGGTTCCCGTTTGATCCGTTTTCTATTTCGGCGGCGGCGTCGTCGGACGAGCGTGCTCGAGAGACAGACTTTCTACTGCGGTTTTTGCGTCGTTTAGCCCCAGAACTGATGGAGGACTATGGGAATTTAGTGCATGACGCGGTCTGGCATGCACTGGCGCGGCAAAACGCGAGCTTTTCTCCGATGGAGGACGCGGCAGCGAGCCCCACCCGGTTCTGGCAGGGGTTGAGCGATATGGCGGGTTCGGCGCATGACCGCCTGAATCTCGCCTGGCAACGCTGGGGAATGGCCGTAGGACACCCTATCATCAATTGTGGAGATGGCCAGTTTGAAGTATTTGACCTCCGGCGCGTGGGTACGGCGATGAAGGGCACTGTGTATCTGGCTCTGACAGAGTGGTTGTTACGGCGCATGGGACGGGAGCAATTGCCTCGCCTCATTATTTTTGATGAGGCCTGGCATCTCCTCAATGATGTCGAAAGCGCTTCCTATCTTGAAGAGCTGTTTCGACGGGCGCGTAAATGGGGAACAGCCGTATCGCTGTTGTCGCAAGACATCGGGGACTTTCTACGTAGTCGCGCTGCCGAAGTGTGCTTGCGCAACGCGCCGATGGTGCTCTTGCTGCGACAGCATGCTGAGGGAGTGGCGGAAGTAGCGCACATGTTGCGTTTACATGAGAGGGAGGTACAAATGATTGTCTCGGCTAGCCCCGGCGAAGGGCTCTTGCTGTTGGGTGACGATCATCTGCCGATTCAGGTGATCGCATCGACACACGAGCGAGATTTGTTATCCACAGCTACCGTAAGGGGGTCGTGACCATTAAATCGTGGAAAGAGCGCTTGCAGGCGCACGCGGGACTGGTGGCGTTTGCAATGAGTGCGCTGGTATTTGCCATCTTAACATTAGCAAAGCCTCATGTGTCCAAAACCACCGTGTTGGTTCCAGTGATGAAGCGGTTTGTCGCGCAGGGCAGTCGTGTGCGAACTTCAGATATTGAGTGGGTGTCCGAGAGTCAATTGCATACGGTGCCTATGAGCCATTTGACCGGGTTTGCCAAGATCCCGTTGTTTCCGGGGACAATCGTGGCACCTGCAGACGTCGGTCAATTTTCCGCGGAAACAGTCCTGGTTGCCGTGCAACCGAGCAATGCGGTGGATGCGCGTACCGCCGTGCCGGGTGGTTATGTCGATGTCCTGGTCGCGGCCAATCATTTTATCAAGTGGCAGTCGGGTCCGCTGCCGGTCGTCAGTCGCAGTCTGGCAGACGGAAGTCAAGCCAGTGTGGAAGTGGCCATGCGTCTACGTCAAGCGTTGGCTTATGAACAAGCGGAGAATCAGGGGTCAGTAGAATTGGTGGGTTTTAGCTCATGATGGTATTAGCAAGCGGGCATCGCGGCATCGATCAGTTTTGGCGGGACACTCAACCCGCCAACGTTGTATCCGTGCGGAGCTGGGATGAAGTGTTGGCCCAATGGAACCAGGCCAGCCGCATATTGATCGGTCAGCACGTCATGGGATTTGAGGCGGCATTGGATTGGTTGGAACAACATCGCGACCGCTTATCCGGTCGGCAAGTCGTCTTGTGGGTTGAGCCGGACTTTACACACGCCATCTTAGACCAAGGACTACCACAGCTTTTAGTGTGGAGAGGAGAGATTGACGCACAGCGGCTTCAAGAGTGGTGGAATCCGACGCAGATTGGACCCGAACCAGACATTGGTCGGTTGTGTATCGTTGTGTCGGTCTTCCCCTACTCGCCGGTGGCGCCCTTGATTGATCACTTGACCTGGTGGGCAGACCAGCACTTTGGTGCCGAGGGAGGCTGGATCGATTTCGACTGGCAGACAGCTCAGTTATCTTTAAGTTGGTTACCGGAAGTGTATCGAAAGTCAGATTATTCGTTTTCACAGTTGCGGGTGAAAATGGTGAAGGGACACCGACTGGTACTCGCCCCTCCTCCTTGGTATCCCGGGGAATCCGTGCCGGATGCTGCCATGCTGCACAGATTGTTACAACTTAACTGGTCATGGCAAGCGTGGTTTGTAGGCGCGCAAATGTCGACTGCCTGGAGCGTTGAGTTGCTGCGTTATATTTCCGACGTCATCATCTGGGCGACTAACAATACGCCATTAAGTGTCATCGAACGATCTGAGGAGTTTTTGCGGGTATATCGGCCCGATCTGCGCCTTTGGCTGTGCTCCCCAGATGGGTTAACGGCCGTGCAACGGCATGCTCGGTCTACCTGGCGGTTTTGGCAACTGACAGAGCAACAATCCCCCGTTAAGGGTCAGTTTGAACCCTTGAGACGACGCACATTTAAAATTCCACGGATATGGAGGGAATAGCGATGGCGGAATCTTGGCGTCCTGAGAAAGAGGTTGTGTGGCCGACCGCAGTTGGCGAAGCGGCGGGCGACTTGGAACCGACCCTGGCGCGTTGGAGACAACAGTTGCAGCAGGAGTTTCCTCAGGTATTGGCTCACTTGGTGTGGGATCAGGAGAAAATCCAACGTTTAGAGGAAACGCTCGATATCATTGTTGACGCTGACGGCGAGTGTCCGTCGCACCTGCGCGCCTTTTATCGCCGCTCTTTGATTAACCGCTTAACCGGTCTGGGGCCGTTGGATCCCCTTTTGCTCGACGACACCATTACCGAGATTATGGTAAACGGCCCACAAGCGTACGTGGAACGCAACGGCGTGATTGAGCCCTGTGTCGTCGAATTTGTTGACAGTGAGGAAATTCAAGATTTGGCCCGACGCGTCGCGAATCGGGCCGGCCGCGAATTAAATACGGAAAACCCCTTATGCGACGCGCGCTTAAGTGACGGATCCCGTATTCATTGTGTCCTGCCGCCGGTGAGCGAGGTGCCCAGCATTACTATTCGCCGGGCTCAGTCGCGACCACTTCGCTTAGCTGATTACTTGCGCAATGGATCGATCAACCAGGCCATGTGGGAGGACTTGGCTCAGTTGGTGGTGAAGCGCCACAATATTATTGTGGCTGGAGGAGCGAGTACTGGTAAGACGTCGTTCTTGCGTTTGTTAGCGACAGCTATCGATTCTGCAGAACGGCTCGTGACGATCGAAGATGTACGAGAATTAAATCTGGACCACGCCAATACGGTGCGGCTTGAGGCATTTCGTCAATTTACCGTGCGCGACTTGGTCGTGAATGCCCTGCGAATGAGGCCCGATCGCATCATTGTCGGGGAAGTTCGCGGCTCGGAAGCGCTCGATTTGATCGAGGCCATGAATAGTGGCCATCCCGGAAGCTTATGCAGCGTGCACAGCGCCGACGGCGGCATGCGGACTATTCACCGTTTGGCTCGTATGGCATTGCAACGAGCGGTGGGACTGACCTTTGACTCGTTAGTTGACCAAATCATGGACACCATCGAGGTCATTGTCTATCTTGTTCGCGAGCCTGGGGGCCGTCGCCGGGTAGACATGGTCATGGACGTGTCACCGGATGGGTTGAAACCCCGATGGCGATGGTCCGGTTCGTCTTTTGAGCGGGTGAATGTGACATGACGACCCAGACGGTAATGGCCATAGCCGCAGGGGCTGCGGTGTACGTTTGGTTGCAAAATTTGCCTTGGTGGACCGTGGCGGTTGGCTGGGGATTCGGACTAACTACCGAGAACGCAGCGATTATGAGTGCCGATCTGCTGGTGGGTCTAGGGTTGGCCATCTACCTTAAGGCTCGCGATTACGAAGTGAAGCGCGATAGCGATGAGCAATCGGCCTTGATTTTCTTGCTACGTTTGAGGCAACTGCTTACCGTCCGTGGGACATTGGCAGGAGCCCTGGAGGAAATGGGGTATCGGGTCTCCCGCAGCGGATCCGATTCTGGCGAAGAAGTCATCAAAGACGTAGCTGACCAATATAGGGTGGCCTCGCTCACATTTGTAAGCCGGGTTGGAACGTTAATCCGCCGGCATGGCGGTTCGTTGCAGCCGCTTTTGGACTGGGCGGCCGAGAGCATTCAACATATGCAGTCGCGACGCCATGCGCGCCAACTGGAAGAAGCAGCGCAGAGGTCAACCATTATCGTTTTGTCCCTGGCTCCATGGGGCGTCATCGCTATTTTTCGTATCATGGTCCCCGCGTTTTACCGTGCGTTGACGAGTAGCATCATTGGGTACGGGGCGTTAGGGCTGGTCGGGGTTACGACTTTTTCGGTATTTGTCACATTGGCATATCACATGCGTAAGGAGGCGTATTTGCGGTGACAGTCCTGGCGGCATGGTGTGTGGGCATGACGATACTGGTGTGGTTTGAGCAGGAGAAGAAATCCTGGCTAGCGTTGGCAGGCGTGATGCCAGCGGCGCTTAACGCGAGCAATCTCTGGGCCTTGGTTGTGGCTGCGGGATTGAGCGTGCTGATGTACTTTATGGCTTCGCAAGGCCGAGAACAAACGGACCCACGACAGTTGCGAGCTGCCCTGGGGAGATTTTGGCAAGAAGTGGCTGTGTTGTTAAGTGCGGGATTGACGTTTTGGCAGGCCGTAGAAGTTTCCGCACAAGCAGAACCGTTGTTGACCAGCGCTATCGCCAAGACCGCGAATCAGCTTACGCGGCGGTCCCATGCGGCGCTTGACACCACCGACCTGCCCGGTGATGATGGACAGTTAAGCGTATTGTTGTTGCAACATGGGTACCTGCACGGCGTGTCATCGGAGCAAATTCAAGCGCACGTTCGCCATGTGGAGGAACGACTCGCCTATGAAGAAGAAGCGCGAAAGCGCCGCGATCCGCTCTGGCTGACAACTTTACCGGCATTATTGTTGCTCAACGTCCTATGGGTGTTTGTCGCTCCGATGATTGAGCTCGTCGGCCGGAGCTGGATTAAACTGTAAATTGAGCGCGTTAACAGGTCCAAGGTGTCACTTTGGATATGCCGTAACACGTGTGCTCCCCATCAGGTCACACGCGTCCATCCTCAGGTTTTAACCCCACAGTTGGCAAAAATCGATCGCCGGGGATATCTCTCCGACGGGGCTGCTTGCTTGACCTGTTTGACCTAGCGCGCACCACGCGGCATGCGGACTGAGGTTTCGTTCATGTAGGCAGGTCCTTAGACACCGCACCTGCGTTAAAACTACCGATCAGGCGATGATTTTGGCGTCGGGCCGTGGAATAGCCACTGATATAGCTGCTGATAGGCGGTAGTGAACTCGTCATTTACTACGATGACATCAGCGAGGGCGTGCACACGCTGAGACTCGTCGTCAATCGCCTGTAACCGGACTGCCATTTCGTCGTCCTTTGTCCCGCGTCCTTGTAAACGGACCCTGAGGCTTTCTGAGGATGGCGGTAGCACGCCTACAATGGTGACTTGCTGTGGCCATAGCTGTTTGACTCGTTGAGCGCCACCGTAACCAAGCGAAATGACGGCTGTGCGTCCTGATTCGACCGCCCGTGAAAGGTCTCGCACCAACACGCCGTACCGGTTTCCGTGTATCCACTCATTTTCAACAAAATCACCATTTCGCTCACGTTTTTCAAATTCATCCAAACTGAGAAAATAATAATCTTGACCTGGCGTTTCATGGGGGCGGGGCGCTCGTGTGGTGCACGTCACGACGCGGTCCGCCACCCCATCGCGCTGAGCTCTTTCAGCCAAGGTGGTTTTTCCCACGCCGCTGGGTCCAATCAGGACGAAAATCCGTCCCGTCATCGTCTTCCTCCCGATTCGCGCCGCTTGGCGACCTCATTTATGATGCCTCACCACTCCCATCGTGGTGTTCCCGGCCAGGCAGTTTCTCTCTATTACACCAAATATTCGAGCCTGTGGTCAATGTTCTACGAAAAGTTAGCATCAACAAAACACCGTGTTTGGTGACGGCAATTTCAGCACGAAATTCAACGATCGTGTTCGCAGACTGTTGCCGTACGATGTTGGACTCTTGGTTAGGGTTGAGATTTTGGTCATTCCGAACGGGACTCGCCGGCAGGAATGAGGCGACGTATGAAGCAAGAACCGGAATCTCACCTTTCGCACCCTTAGTAAGAGTGCCGTGAGGATGAGACCTTCGGCTATCCGGACGGGATCTGAACAAATCGCCGAGAATCCATTCCTAATAA
>PXYV01000039.1 GCA_003023745.1 Sulfobacillus acidophilus
ACGCTGGGATAACCTTTGGGCACAACACCCCTGCGCCCAACTCGTGCCAGTCCAAAGGCGCATTGCGGCGTGATCACAATTTTGAGGTGCACCCCCCACGGCAAAGGCGGTGTGCCTTTTCTCGTCAGTTCGGTATAATAGAGGCTTAAAGTGGGGATGTCGTCGACAGGTGGTCCGTGAGGACCCGCTCGATTTTTTGTGCGGCATGCAGGCGGCGACCAGGACCCGCTTATGATTGATCAACGCTAGAATCCCGAGCCAGATTCGACCATTGATGTGAGTGAAAGGCACGTGCACGATGTCCTCGATCATCCAGTTCGCTAAGAAGTTGGGATTGCGAATGCAGGAAGCTGATACGGCTACGCATGCGGCGGCCTTAGCGTATAATTTCTTATTTGCTCTCTTTCCCTTGCTGTTGTTTTTAGCGGCCTTATTGGGTTTATTCCACCTTCCCCGCATTAGCCAATATATCCAAGGACCATTAAGCGTTGTTTTAGCACCGGATTTGCGCCGTTTGATTCTTCGGGTTATTTCGGAAGCCAGCCGGTTTAAAAGTCCCACTTTGTTGTCGGTAGGTGCATTCGGGTTTATCTGGGCCATGTCGGCCGCGCTGCATCGCCTGATGCTGGCCTTAAACTTCGCGTACGGCATCACCAAGCCCACTCGGCCTTGGTGGCAGAATTTTGTGCTTTGCGTTGGCATGGGACTTTTCTTAGGCACGTTACTCGTAGTCTCGGAAATCCTGGCCGAATGGGGCAGTGACATTGCGCGCTGGCTGTCCCTGGTGTTCGCGCATCCAGCACCCGCGCCAATTTTAATAGAGGCCATGCGCTGGCTGGTCGTGTTGCTGTTTATGTGGATTATTCTCACCATTATCTACAATTGGCTTCCAGAACACCATGCTCACTTTCGCTGGTTTAGCACCGGCACCGGGGTTGTCATGTGCTTGTGGGTCCTCATCATCATCGGGTTTTCAATGTACACGAGCGGCTTTAGCTATTACAACCAAACCTACGGTAGTATTGGCGTGGTCATCCTCTTGATGCTCTATCTTTATATTCTATCGTTCGCGCTGTTGCTAGGCGGAGAAATCGATGCCTTGCGGGTGCAACACGCCAATAGTGCACGGCTTACTCCGACGGCCCACCATTGAGAAACACCGACGCTGAATGATTCCTGAACGCGATTGCGGCCAAGCACCTCAGCCACAGCGAGCTTGCCGCACGAGAGGCCCGTCTTGGGACCGCAGTCGTCCAAAGTGGTGTCGCTCCGGTCCATATCTCAGCCCCGGCGCCGCACAGGAATTCGAGTCGTTTGGGCACAGGTTTAGCGCGCTCCATCGTCGCTCAAAAGGTTTCTATAAATGCGTCAGAACCGTGATCAACAAACCCACCAGCGCACCGACGACTGCGCCGTTGATGCGAATCCACTGCAGGTCGCGGCCCACGTAAAATTCCAGCTTATCAATCCATTCGCGCTCATCCATGCCCTGCAAATTATCCCGTACCAGTCGCCCAATCAACGAGTGATGATCCGTTGCAGTCTTCATCAGAATGCCTCGTGCCAGCGCGTCTAATTGCGCCTGGTATCCGGGCTCCGATTCCAACCAATCGCGCGCCGATTTGAGGCCTTGCTGCAATCCTCCGGTTACCCGTCCGGCCTCCAATGCCTCCACCGCTTGAGTCCGAGCCCAGGCAACGACCTGCTCCCATGGAATTTGGCCCAAAAGCCCCATCTTGGCCTCTTCCACCCGTGCCCGTACCACGGCATCATCGCGGAGCGACCGCATAATCCGCATTAAAATAAGATCAAACTGTTCAAATGCGCTGTCCGATGCCAGCCAGCGTTTTAAAGCTGCTTTAATGGATGTTGTCAGTTCATGATAGTCGACGGTTCCCAGTGATTCGAGTACGCCTAGAAAGAACTTCTGCGTCCCGGTTTTGGTATAATCCTCAATCATTTCCCGCAACCGTCGCTCTAAATCTTCGGTCAGTTCCACCTGGTCCAATGCAATTTCCGCTTGTTCCGATAAAAACAAGAACAAGGCTCGGTCATTGCCCGAGCGGATGAGCCACTCGATTAACCGCACGGCCCAGTCCGAAATCATCACATCGTCTGCTTTGTTGCGCACCATGCGTTCGACAAACACGGCCAAACGTGCATCATCAAGGTGCCTCACCCAATCGGCCGCCGTTTGAGAAAAGAATCGGCCAATGTCGGGAGACAATGGCTTGTCTAAAGCCCCAATGAGGAATTGACTCACCGACAATTTTTGAATGTTTGCATTTAAAAATTCTGAGGACAATAGCTCTGTCTCTACTAACGTCGCTAGGGCCTCGATGATGCGATCGCGATTGGCGGAAATAATGGATGTGTGAGGCAACCACTTCATGCCTAAGGGATGGCGAAACAGTGCCGTCACCGCGTACCAGTCGGCAATTCCGCCGGCCAGTCCCGCCAGTGCCAAGCCCAAGAGATACGGTGACCAGCCCGTGTGGTGAAACACCAAGGCTGTCAATAAGAGCACAATTAGTGCCAACAATGACACATTGGCCCAGCGCCGCTGCATTGCGATGCCCCCTCTGCATCCTATGATATCGCACGAGCCCGCCACGGCCACAACCCTAAGAAGCGCAGGCGACTCAGGTCGGTTCCCTGGCCTTAGGCCGCGGCGGGCCGAATTGCACGCCAGATGCGCGAGCCCATCCAAGTCACCCAGCTTTGCACGACGGAGCTTGCCACAACCATGGCCACCAGCATAAAGGGGGTGTCATGCCACCAGTATAATCCCATCAACACCAGCATGCTCGCTAACCGCCCCGTATTCAAACTCATTTCCCGACTCAACATGTAGGCCACCCGTCGGTGTGTCACTGCGGGATCACAATCCATCACGTCTAATGGAATGGCCTCGTTGGGAATGGTAAACCAGGGCATGCTGAACGATGCAATCACGGCATAGACCAAAATCCAGATCCAGTTCACGTCCAACAAAAACAGGCATAGGGCTCCCACGGTCATTCCCAAAACCCCAAATCCCATCGACCAAACTCTTTTTTGGGGCGTGACCACACGGCTCACAGCAAAGGCCCCAGCCATTCGCAACAACGCGCTTACGCTGGAATACACGCCCACAACCCAGGCGCTGTGTGTCGTGATATAGATGAGATAGACACCCGCCAAGCCCATCATCGCCTCACGCGTGCCGCGTACCATCAAAGTCTTCATGGCATCCTTCCAGAGCGGTTGAATGCGGTGAAGGACCCAGCTTAATCGCAGCGGTTCGTTGCCCAATGCCGGACCGGGAGGCACGGAAAACGAAATCGCAAAGGTCGCCGCATACACCAGTAATGCCAGCGCAAACACCGTTAAATAACCGTGCAAGCCCGGAAGCAACCCTACAAGCGCGCCCCCCAGCAAAGGCCCGCCGACACCCGAAATGCTGCCCACGGCCGAGTTTACCCCGTAAAAGCGAATGCGTTGCTCTGGGGCGACTGTATCAAAGGTCATCAAATTCGCGCCAAACCAGAAAAACCCTTGCGAAATTCCCTGCAAAAGTCCCAACCACAAAATATAATGAGCGGCCCGATGCAGTAAGATCAGCAAAACTCCGTAAAAAGCGGCAGTCAAAACTAAGCCCCAGCGGTACGGAACGAGCGGAGAAGAGCGGCGGAACAAATATCCGGTCAAATAAAAGACAAACGTCAGGGAAAAAAAGTAAGCACCATTAAATAAGGCCAGGGATGCCAATTGTCCCGATACGACAAAGACAAACAAGTTAACGAACGTAGACGCAATTGTACTGGCAGTCGTCGATCCGGCGAACGTGAGAACGAGGCGCCGCGTTGTCGGGCTAAGCACATTGGTCATGTCGAATTCTCTTCACCCACGATGTCCGTTCTGAGTCTATCCAACTCCTGCAGGCATCATACCAGACTCAACCGATTCACGATAGTCGCCCGGACATCTAGTCCAGGCGAAGACGTGATGCCAGGTTTACAAACCCCAGCTAAGCAAAGAGTCCGCCAAACCTCGCCTTCGGGCCTAGCCCGCAATCCAAAGATCACAACCTCTCCTAAACTCAAGACAAAATGCCGGCCTCGTTGGGGAAAGAGCGCAGATCCGATTCGGCCACGTCCGGGAGCCCCACTGCTACGGCCAGCAACTCGGCCATGTCTACGACCCGCAAGCGATCTTCCACGCCCATAGCGGTTACCGAGGCCGAAAACATCGAGACATCCTTAGGACACGCCACCACGAAAAATCGAACGTCAGGCAAGGCTAAGGCTTCGCGAATGCGCTGATTGGCCGGCCGATCCTCAATGCCTGTCTCATCCATCCAAATTCGCCCGCCGCCTGCACCACAACAAAAGCTTTGGGCGCCATGCCGAGGCATTTCCACTAAATTGACTCCCAGTCGCTGCAGTAACTGCCGCGGTGCCTCCGTAATGCCATTCCATCGCCCTAGATAACAGGGATCATGATAAGTGGCGGTCAGGCCGACCGGTTCTACCGCTAATTGTCCTCGATCGATGAGTGTTAGAAACGCTTCCGTATAGTGCATGACTTCGGCGTGAAATCCAAACTTGCGGTATTCGTTCTTCAACGCGTTCAGCGAATGCGGGTCGGTTGTAAAAATATGGCGGTACTGGGCTTGATTCAAAGCTTTTATATTCTTTTGCGCCAGGGTCTCAAAAAGTCCATACTCGCCTAGCCGCAAGGCCTCATTACCCGCGTTCACTTCTGACTCGAATAAAATGCCAAAATCGACACCGGCATGATGTAATAGACGCGCAATTAATTGGGTCAGGCGTTGCACCCGAGGATCAAGCGCCGCAAAGTCTCCCACAAACCATAGCCAGTCCACGGCCTCTTTTCGCGCATCTTTAATGGGCACATCAATGTTCTTCGCCCAAGCCGAGCGTTTGCGCGCCGCCTGGCCAAACGAATTGCCTTGCCGATCCCAAGACACCAGCACCTTTTGAGCGTTGGCGTCAACATTGCCATCTTCTAACAGCGCAGCTCGCATACCGGCAATCTTGGGCACGTGCTCAATAAAGACCGGACACGCCTCCTGGCAGGCCCCGCATGTGGTGCATGCCCAAAGTTCGGCGGCTGAAACCACACCGCCCGCCAGGGCGGGTTGGGTCGGATCATTGACGGTGCCCCACGCAATGCGCTCGTTAAGAGCGTCACGCAACTCTAAAATCACCATTTTGGGCGAGAGAGGCTGGCCCGCCGCATAGGCAGGACACACCGCTTGGCAACGCCCGCATTCGGTACAAGTATATAAGTCATGGATATCCTTCCAGGTGAGATCCTGAAACGTCCGAATCGCCATACTGTCCTCGATGGGCTGTGGCACGAGTTCCCCTTTAGGGCCAAGGTTGCGCACAAAGATATTGGGAACGGCGGCAAAAATGTGCAGATGCTTGGAGTAGGGCAGATAGGCGAGAAACGCAAACACCACGCCCAGGTCCATCAGATATCCCACCGTGTAGCCGATGCTGGCCGCCCTGGGCCCGGTCCACCCCAGCGCGCGCCACAATCCTGAGAGGGCGTAACCGAGAAAATGCGAGCGAGCCACGGGGTCGGCCACATGGAACACTTCCCGCGCCACAAATGGATAGAACGAGTCGTGAATCACAATACCCGTAATGATTGCACCAATCATGCCCAATATCAGGTACGCATCTTTTTCGTCTGATCCATGAAAGCGCGCGGGCCGTATAATGATCCGCTGATACAGTGCCAAAACGATGCCAATGGCTACCAAGATCACCCAGATGTCGACGAGCGGCGCCAATATGCGACCCACCGTAAAACCGGGAAAGAACACCTCGCCAATCGTTTCGACAATGTCGATCAATAAAACCACAAACCCACTAAAAATAAAGTAATGCAGGACGCCGGAATACGTGATGCGAAACATGCGTCGATGCAATACGACGTTGGTAAATAGCGACTTGAACCGTTCTCCCAGGTGGTCGCCGCGTCGGGCCGGACGTGCTTTTCGCATCACCTGAAAGATGGTGTTGAGGCGACGCAAGAACAACCCCAGGCTCACCACGATCAGCGCCACGGTGATCGCCATCAACCACCCGCGCAATGCCATCAGCCGTTCCTCCCGTTCAGTTTTTCAGTCAAAGCTGGCATCAGGTCTAAAATGTCGGCCGTGGCGCCATAGTGCGCCACATCAAAGATTGGCGCATTTTCATCACTGTTCACCGCCACGATTAGTTCCGCATCCTTCATCCCTTGCAAATGTTCAGGCGCCCCGCTAATTCCCAACGCCAGGTATAACTTGGGTTTGACGGTCTGCCCGGATTTGCCCACTTGCCGCGAACGCGGCAACCACCCCGCATCAACCACCGGCCGAGAACAGCTGACAACTCCGCCGATAGCCTGCGCCAGTTCGTCAGCCAGCTCCAGATTGTCCGGATCCTGGATTCCTCGACCCACACTCACCAGAATATCGGCGCGCGTGATATCCACGTCTCCACTCGCGTCGGGTTCGATCACTTTCACCACACTTATAGGTGACGGTTGCGCATTGAACCGATGTACCATAGGTATACCCGACCTTCCGCTTGCCGCCCATGACCCCGGTATCACCGTAACGACTGCGCGGTCCGGCAGTTCCACTTCGGCAGCCAGCTTCCCGCCGTAAATTTGGCAGGTGGCCAACTCACTCGAACCCTCGATACGCAAGTCGGTGCAATACGCAATCATCGCGATTTGTAGACGTGCGGCCAAAGCGGCTCCCAAGTCCATTCCCATTGTTGTGTTGCTCAACAAAATTAACAGGGCAGGATTCTCCGTTAGCCACGTCACCAAAGTTGCCTCGTAGACTCCGGGATTATATTCCTCGACAGCTTGATCCACCACTACAACCGCTTCATCCGCATCGGCAGTTTTCACCGCCGCCTCGGCATCCTTACCAAAAGCCAGCACAGCCACCGACCTACTGCGCGCAGTGGCCAGATCTCGTGCTCGCGTCAGCAGTTCTTGCGTGGCATCGGTCACGACCCCGTTTTGGATCTCGCCCACAACTACGATGTCAGCCATGCTCTCAACTCCTTAACAACTTTTTGTCTTCTAACAGGTTGACTATTTTCTCGGACACCTCATCGACATCATCTCCCCACATCTGCGCGTGCCCTGCCGCTTCGGGCTTATAGATTTTTCGAACCGATAGGGTTGGCGCGGTGGGTTCGGAAACGTCGACGGTTTCTACACTGGCCGTCTTTTGCAGTTGTCGCACCTTAGCGACGGTCACGTACCGCGGCGGCTTGCGCGCTGCCTGAATTCCTAAGACAGCCGGAAGCGGCAATTCCAACTCGGCCATCTTGCCACCCGAATACTCCTGCACGACCTTTACCGTATCGGCCCCGGCGCGCACGTCGCGGACCACCGACGCGTGTCCCACCTCCAGGTTTCCGGCCACCCATCCCGCAATTTGCCCGTCTAAATCATCAATCGCTTGCACCCCGGTCATCACCAGGTCAAATCCTTGTGTCTGGCAATACTGGGCTAAAACGGCTCCTCGCTGGCGATTAGCCAGGCGGCGGGAAAAGCCCCCCGCAAGTTTTACTGCCCGGTCGGCTCCTTTCGCTAAAGCCGTAAACATGAGCCCGTCCACCTCGCCGGTGTCAATGGCCACAACCGTTACATCAGCCCCTGTCTCCTCCTTAATTAAGAGCGCCTCCTCCAGTGCCTGATCATCCCACTCACTGGGCACAAAGCTCATGTCGTCCAAAGGAAGCGCGCCGTCCTCCACCTCCAACTCTTCCACGAGGTCAGGGACATCTTTCATGAGTACTGCGATTCGCATGCTCTAGTCCTCCCGTTTTCTGATTTGTGGGCCAGGCTGCAGCTATCCGCGCACCGACCGCTAAGACCAGTTCCGCGTGAGCCAAGTTAAGATAATCGGGCGAATACGCCCGCACCTCCAAGACCCCGTACAAATGCTGATTGTGCAATACTGGCACGGCCACACATTGGTGGACGCCGATCCAACCACCCAGATAATCCGCGAAGGTCCGGACTTCCCCGGCAAACTGCGCCGCCTGTTCCTGTGCCGCGATTCCAGCCACCGGAACACCCCACCCAGTTGCCAAGGCACCCGGTCGCCCCGCCGCGCCAACCAGCACCAATGGCTGCCAGGGACGCGTCACCCCGTAGAACGATACGCCCGTGTCATCGCCCAGCACTTGGTGAAGAATTGCCAGGATCCCCGCCAGTCGCGTCGCCCATGGCAACTTCAGATCCAGGCACTGATCAATGGTGTCATCCACTTGTGAGCGCGCGGTCGCTTGCGACAAACGCGCCGTGTCCTTCCACAGGCGATCCCAGTCCTCCATCAGAACGAAATCACGACATCGGCCTGGGCGGCCATCTCATTCAAGGCCGTTCCTCCCACAACGCCGTCTATTTCAATCAGGTCGTCGACTGTGCAGTCGTTTAAATCCAAGCTCGGCGCGCACACCAAAAATTTCACTCCAGCCTCGCGAGCCTGATCGATAAAGAACTGCAGCGTAGAACTATCGCCGCCCTCCTTAATATGCAAGGACGGCGCCACCCCCTTTTTCAGCAAACTTGTTGCCGTAATGGTAAACACCATGGTGGACTCATGGTCTAAAAGGGCTGCGGTTGTCGCCAAAAAGAACGGAGAGGCAGAACGCTCCGGGGTCTCTATGCCATGCGTCACGACATACAAGTATTTCTTGGTTTCTTCCGACATGAAGCACCTCGCTTTCGTGATCTCAGCGACCCGCTATTTGGTGCGGCGCAGCAAAAAACGGTAGGTGGTGTCAATTTTCTCGGCAGACACCAGTTCATGGCCGGTCGAGTTGGCAAAAGCCTTAAAGTCTGCCATTGACCCTGGATCCGTGCACAACACTTCCACCACCTGCCCTACTTCCACCGCTTGCAACCCCTTCTTCGCTTTAAATATCGGCATCGGGCACGCCAACCCCTTGGCGTCTATTACTAAAGCCACTGCTTGCGTTTCCATCGCGTCATCCTCCTTTTTACGTCTGCGCCGGCAGCCATTTATGACTTTTGGACGCCACCATCAGAATTCAACGCCTCACCTTTAGCAAGGGCGGCAATGATATCCCCGGCCGTGACTCCGGGAGCCTCCACGGTTTGCCAGACCTTCCGCACCACCTCCTCGCATTGGTCACTTCCCACTCTCAGGCCAATCAAAGCCGCCTGCAGTCGCTCCAGTCCGTCTGGCGGCGCGATAAAAAAATCTCCTCCGACGGTAACATCCTCAATGATTCCGTTGACGTCCCGCCACACGATGCGGATAAGCCCACCGGCCGCTTTATAGAGCCCCTCAAGCACACGCACTCCCTCGCGGATCTTGAGGCCAGGCACAAGGTAGCCTTCGTCTCGGTAGACAAACAGCGGATCGAAGAGCCGATCTGCATACCACTGGATGCGCTCATGCTCTTGGTCGGTTAAGCCGTCGGGCCTCACCTCCTCTTGGAGTACTGCGGCAAATGCCTCGACCAAAATGCGTGTCGCGGCCGCAGCGCTAGGTGCGTTTTTCCCCAATTCCCGTTTGACGGTTGTGATGTAGTCGCTGAGCGAAGAGATGACCTTGTCTCGGAATTTTTCAGACGGCACGTTCAAGGCGCGTACCATTGCTTGGGGATCAAAGTCCATCATGAGACTACCAACCAGGACATCGGCATCCCCGATCGTGCTTGCGCCGGTTCCGCCAATCTTGCGCGCACCGACCACAATGTCGTTTACGGGGCGATGCTCGGCAAAAATTCCCATTTGGCGATAGGCGTTGACAGGCGCTGCCAAGTATCGACGGTACAGTGTGTCGATCGAGATCTGTTGATGTGGCATGACAAGGTGCCAAAACACCTGGTCCTGATCCAACCAGACCGCACCACCTCCAATCATTCGGCGTCCCACTGGAATATGCCGGTCCGCACAGTATTGGCGGTCGATTTCGCGGCTCGCAATCTGGTGATATCCGACACAGACATAGGGCCGGTCAGGTCTCACCGTGACCAATGTGGTTTCATCATCGGGATGCCACAATTCGGCCAAAGCATGGTACACCGCTTGAGAAGATTGGGCATCCACCGTACCAAGATCCAGATAGCGCATGCTGAGCCCTCCCAGGGAGATCCCTCAGATCGTCCTTTCCGTCTGCGGCGGCCCTATCTCGCCGTTACTGTCGGCACATCTTAGGCAGGTTAGGCCTTCAGCCGCCAGTTTCGTGCGGTACGCGCTCACCGCATCCGATCCGCATAAAAGTCCGCTTGCTTCACGCCAGGTTGCATCGGAAGGGCGCAATTGTACGAGCCAACCTTGGCCGTAGGGGTCGCGGTTGATGACATTGGGGTCCGCCATGACCTTAGGATTGGCAGACAGCACCGTGCCGGATAGCGGGGACGGAAACGGCCCTACCCACTTGCCGCTCTCAATCGTCGCGACGCTCTTGCCAGCCGCTATGGTTCGGCCCACCCGCACCCGCACATAGACTATCCGGCCGGCGCGGGTCTGGGCCGGATCGGTCATTCCCAACCGCACCGTGCCGTCTTCCCAAGGCTGTACCCAGACGTCCCGCTCCACGTCAAACCAGAGATGATCCGGGAGTTCACACGCATAGACAAAGGCCAATGCTCCCCCTCCTAACCCTGACTGTCAACTCAGTGTTGACACTGAATGCCCTCTGCCTCCAAGCGCTTTCGATATTCTGCAATGCCCTCTTCCCCATGAACCAAGAGATGCGCTCCACCCTCCCAATCGCTAGGCCGCACTCGAATAAGCCAACCGGCTCCGTACGGATCGTCATTCACTAACTGGGGCGCACTCTTCACTGCCTCGTTAATCTCCACTACTTCGCCGGCAAGCGGAGTCGGAATGCTGCCAACCCACTTGCCGCTTTCTAACGTCCCGGCGCTTTTCCCCTGGGCCAGCGACTTGCCTGGCGGCTTCAGATTGACCACCACAATTTTTCCGGCGAGACTTTGGGCTACGTCGGTCATTCCTACCACCACTGTGCCGTCTTGTTCCGGTCCTCTCACCCACACATGCTTTTCCGGCCAGTACCAAAGATCATCAGGCAACCGGCACCCGTTTACTTCACTCACCCCTAATCCCCCCACCCATCACTAAATATCCGCCGTCACAAGCCCCATCGCATGACCTAGAAGCTCTGCGATGTCGCAGACCTTCAACCGCCCTGCATTACCGGTCGACTTCACGGCATCTTCAAAGCGCGAGACTTCATAGGGGCATGTTACCGCCAGGATTTCGGCGCCATACTCCACCGCCTCCTTGACGCGCCGTTCAGATAGCCGCATGGTCAGCCGTTCCGACGTAAAACTGTCCATCCACATTCCTCCGCCACCCCCGCCGCAACAATACGCGTTTTCGCGGCACCGGCCCATTTCAATGAGCTCCAATCCTGGGATCGCCTGCAACAATGCGCGCGGTGCTTCATACTCGCCATTGTGGCGGCCCAGATAGCAGGGGTCGTGAAAGGTCACCCGACGCACAATCTCGCGCGTCATAGTCATTGCCTCAATCCGCGCCGCTAAAAACTGCGTGTAGTGATAGGTCGGCCAGTCCCCTCCATACTTGGGATACTCATGTCGAAAGGCGTTAAAGGCGTGCGGATCCGTCACCATCAGCGTCTGGAACGTGTATTTTGACAGTGTCTTGACGTTGTCTTCGGCCAACATTTCAAAAAGTCCCGACTCGCCCGCCATGCGCTGAGAGTCACCCGAACATTTTTCTTCGATGCCCAGGATCCCAAAGTCGATGCCTAACGCGTTGAGGATGCGAGCCAGCGCGATCGACGCGTCTTGACCGCGCGGATGATACGCGGGGTAACATTCCACAAACCACAGCACGTCGACGGGAGCCTTATGCGCACTCATGATAGGGACAGGCACCTGGGCTCGTTTGACCCAGCCGGCCCGCTTACGGGCGGGTTCTCCCAATGGATTCCCATACCGAGCGGTATTCTCAAACGCAGTCAACAGCTCTTGGGGAGCATTGCCATCCATTACAGCCTTTTCCCGCACGGCCGGCATGATATCGATCATATTCACTTCCTTGGGGCACACCCTCAAACAGTCTGAACAAGTGGTGCAAAGCCACAGGTCAGCACTTTCGAACAGTGAAATCCCCATCTGCGTGCGACGAAACACCTTACGGGGCGAGTAATCACCCCCTGCCTCCTCCACTGGACACACGGAGGTGCATTTTCCGCATTGATAGCAAAAGCCTAAAGACTGGGCGCCTGGGATCGCCGTCACCTCTTCGAGTACGGATAAGTCGTACTCGGAAATGGCCCGCGGTTCAAAGATCCGGTTCCAATGGCCATTCAGTTCGACGCCATTTACCACGGCTACTTCTAATTCAATTGGGGTGGCTTTCTGAGCCAATCATCATCCCTCCCATCGATTGACACCTAACAGCGTGCGCACGACCACCGGAAAGGGTGGCAATACCTGGGTAAATTCTTCGGTCAGTTTCCAAGACGCCATCGTAAACATGTACACGGTGTACACCACTGCCAGCATAACGGGCGCCCGATATACTGATGCCAGCGGACGTAATGCCTGCGTGCTGTCTAACAGTGTCGCCAAATACTCGAAGGCGGCCTGGACCGCCTGATAGGTTTGGCTCACACCGGGCTGGTGCAAAACGCTGGGATTGTCCAGCACCAAAAGCAGCGCACCGGTATCAGTGGTTGCCCCGTAAACCCATCGCGCCCACCACGCAACCCGGGGATTGGCAACATGTATCCAAAAGGTCAACCAATCGACCAACCACTTGGGCCGGTTCAAGATGTTATCGGTGACTCCCAGCACCGTGATGAGATCGCCCGCCTGCACGGCTGGCAACACGGCGTCAAGGTGCGGTAACCAAGCGGTGCGCTCTACTTCGGACAATCGGCGTGTCGCCGGCGCTAAGTCCCATAGCTGAGGCCAAGACGGGAACTCTTGGCGAACCCTGTGGGTGCGCTGTTCCAAGTCCCCCGACAGCTTCGACAGAAACTCTGCCGTCAGAAAGATATCGGCCTTGCCGAAAAACTCGCGCAGCACCTCGCCATCAATCAGCGGCGTATTCATCGCGCCTTACGCCAGTTGCTGGGACAACCGGTTTAGGAAGGTCACGGCCTTGACGGCGGCTGCCCCGCCCATGGACACACTGTCTTCAATATCCTTGGGGCCGGCCGCTGCACCCGCCACAAACACTCCGGCCACGGGGGTTGTCACGGTATCGAGGGGTTCTCCGACGGTCGCCATAAACCCGTGGCTTTCCCGCGGCACATGAAACTGTTGTGCCATGTCTAGGGTACCTTGCGAGGGTTCCATGCCCACTGATAGGATGATTAGATCCATCAGAAGTTCCACCGGCCGCCCCATGGTCGTGTCCTCGCCTTTCATCAACAGTTTGTCGCCCTTCTTCAAAATTTCCGTAACAATGCCTCGCACATAGTTGACTTTGTATTCTTCTTGGGCCTTCCAATACAGTTGATCTTCCCAGAAGCCATACATGCGCATATCAATATAGAAAATGAAGACTTTTGCTTCAGGCACCATCCGCTTAATCTCAATCGACTGTTTGGAGGCAATGCCGCAACATACTTTAGAGCACCATTGATTGCCAATTTGGCGATCCCGCGACCCTACGCATTGAATAAAGGCAACCCGTTCGGGGGGAAGACCCGTGGACGGACGCACTATCTTACCCTGCTGCATCATGTGCTCGGCATCGACCAACGTAATCACATCATCAAATTCGTAATAACCATACAATTGTGTTTCACGGCCTGGGTCAAAGTGCCGAAACCCGGTGGCAATGACGACCGCCCCCACCGCTTCTTGAGCTTGGTTGCCCCGGTCGTCTTGCAAAGTCACCACAAACTGGCCCGCCTCACCTTGGCTAGCCACCAGGCGGGTCTTTAACCGCACATCAATACGAGGGTGCGTTTGCACCCCCTCAACCATCGGCCCCATGGCCTCGTGGGTGTCTTTGAGATAGGGCGTGAGCGTTGCATAGTGAGCATACGGCGTGCCTCCGAGTTGGTCTGTCGCCTCCACTAACAGAACGTCCTTTCCCAGATCTGCTGCCCCCCGAGCTGCCTCAAGCCCCGCTGGACCAGCTCCAACCACCAGTATCCGGTCGTGTGTCATCCGCGTAATTCCTCCTTGGCTGTTTAGAGTACAGACTCCCAGGTGAGATATTCCATCGACCCATGCTCAATCTTGGCTAAGTCTTCTTGGAACTCAGCCCAGGCGGCTTCTACGTCGATCCCCATTTTGGTCAATAGAGGCCGGTAGTCCGTGGAATGCCAGTGTAACTGAGCAACCCGAAAGGGATGTGCCCCCACGGCCAGCGCCGCAAACTGGGACTCGGACATGACCGGCACGCCCACATTGCGCCCATGGGCTTGCGTCGCAAATTGACTTTTATCCAGTGACGTCACACAACCCGTGTCGTGGGTTAAGACCACGTCTGGATTGGCCTCCGCTTTCATGACTTCAATCTTGCGCATCGTGGCAAAACTTCGCGTAAAGTCCCGCTGCACCAAGATGTGGCGAAATCCAAATCCGCAACAGTCGTACCAAGTTGAATAGTCGGCCACCTGGGCCCCGAGTTCCTGCACAACCGCAGTCACAGCCGCCGTGCGTTGTCCGCCGTATATTTCCGGATCATAAATGGCGTCGCCAGTTTGCAGCTTGTAATAGTGGCAGGCTGGATGTACCGTCGCGGTAATGCCGGACAAATCATGCACGACCCGCGCCTTGAGCTGGTCGCGGATGGCGTACATCCATTCGCTGTAGTGAACCAATTCTTCTGGCATGACGAAAGGACGGTTCAGTTTAGTAATGACGTCGCGCACTTTGCGCCGAAGTTCGTGGTTATGCACCAATTCATGACGCACTTCCTTGTAATGGCCAAAACTGGTGCCGCAGTGAATAATGGGAAAATATCCCGTCTCATACGCTGCCGAAAAGTTTCGCATCGCCACTGCGGCCTGTGCCACCTGATTAGATGTGGCGGAGGCATAGTAGTTCCATGCCGTACACGAGGTCTGATCGCGCGGATCAAAATAGTCGTAGCCCAAGAATCGATTAAGCCAAAAGATTGACGTCGAATAGCCGGGAATGTGTCCGCACTGGCCACAACTTTTGTGATGCCAAGTTTTTTCGAAAGGAACCTTCTTGCTGCGACCGTACTTGGTCGGCGCTAAATAATAGGGTTCGGGTACCGGCTGAACGATCCATTCGCCCTCACGTCCCAATTCCAGCACGGCTTCGCGAATATCGTCGTCGGGCGTCTGGTCCGGATCGGGCCTAAAGACACGTTGTGTCTCAGGTACGGTGCCGCGGCCGACCATTGGCAAATCCTTCGGGTTCATCGCAATCCCTCCTTATCCTCTACGAATCGTCATCCCACGGTAAACCCTTGATCTTCCAAAGCGTCATCCATCACTTCTTCCATGATGTCGTGCAGACCTTCGTCGAGTTCGGAAATCATGTCCAGCACGCCGGTGAGTTTCCAAATGGTATAAAGTTCCAGCATCGTGCGCTCTTCTACTTGCCACGACAATCCCGTGGTGTGTAACGTTTCAGGCGGCAATGCGCGGCGCCACAAATCAAGATGGGACGCTACCTCTTTGACTTGTGGACCCCAATCGGGGAAGGCATCTTCTTGCAGCATGTCGGGCGACACCTGCGTTCCGGTGGTCATAATTTTGTAGATTATCCGGGTGTAGCCAGCCAGTGCTTCTTTCGTGGACTTTAACCCGTTGTTGACCGCCACTTCTCGCATGATGGTAATGAGACCGCCAGGGTTATTTTGTCGGGGGCAGCGGGTACACGAGAAACATTGCGAACAATTCCAAATATCGTCGTTAAGATGTTCATAGAACATTTCAATATCTTCGCGCGCCATGGTCTGCGTGATCTTGCGTGGCGAAAAATCGTAAAAACGGGCTGACGGACAGGCCGCAACACAAATGCCGCATTCGTAGCAGCCATATAAATAGCTTTCGTAGCGCGGATCGGCTTTGACTTGATCAAACAGCCGTTGCTTTTCCTGTAATGGGACCTCAGGATACAGGTTGGACAGCAACGCCGACCACCTCCTTCTGCTGTCTTCTGGCAGTAACCTCTACTGCACCGATCGAACCAGAACCTGGAACATCACAGCGGGCGCGTTATCGATTCCTGACCATTAAATGAACAACTGAATCTTGGCATCGCGAGCAAAATCTAAAAAGGTGGCTGCGCCTACCACATCTTCCACCTCAGGAACTAGGTCTTCACGTTTGACGCCAAGCACATCCATTGACATCTGACACCCCACCATGTGCACACCCATTTCCGCAGACGTTTTCACGAACTCCCGGATGGGCATCACATTTGACTTAGCAAATTGATCTTTCATCATACTGCTCACCATTTTGGTGCCGAACGGCACGACGCCGGCCACTTTCGCCATTGCCGGCATCCCCGGATTGCCCGCAATGGAGACTTCTAACGAATCAATTTTATGCCGATTGATAATGTCAAGACCCCAAAACGTAAAGAACAACATGACCTCCATGTCCATAGCTGCCGCGGCGGTCGCCAGAATAAACGGCGGATAGGCCATGTCTAAACTGCCCTTCGAACAAACAATGGCAAGACGGTCTTCCATCGGACTGACTCCTTTCACATTGCAATAAGCCGATACGGGTATGGGTAGTGAAATTACATTATCTATTCTATTGCGCCGTCAGTTGATTTACAATATTTTTATTACATTTTTTCTCCGGCTATTGACTGTTTTCTGTTTACTTAAGGTGGTGTCACGTGCAAACCTATCAAAAGCGCGTCAACCTTGCGGACTGCAACGCTTTCTTTCCCGAATTGGCTAGCGTCTTGCCTGAGATCAATCGCGCCTTACGCAACATCAATCTTGGAAAAATGGATTATTTGCCGTATGACCAGGCTGTGGACGGATATCATTTGGGCATCCATTCAGAACTCATTCCGCAAGGGCCGGGAAAGCCCCCCGCCATGGGGCACTGGCAACTCGAGGTGCACCATGACGTCAAACCATATTACCTAGTCTTGCAAGGAAAACGCGACCATGAAGACGAACTCGGGGAAATCGTATGGAGGGTAAGCGACGATCGCGATCGTGGCGAGCCATTTTTCGAAGAGCCCCCTTTATTCGATGCGTAGCAAGAGCGCGCGGCCGCGGATGCTAATCAGGGCTTGATGCTGGCCGTGGTGCAGGATGAGGCCGCTAAAGCCCAATCCGCCTTGCTGCACAAACGCAAACGCACCGTTATCCAACGTCAGCGACAGGGTACCGGTGGGGGCTTGGGTTGCCGGGACTCCCAGCACGGTGTGATATTGAAACGCTAATGCCGCAGGATCGGCAGAATCCACTTCAATGGTAAGGGAAGTCAACGACCCCGCCCTAAAGGGCGGAGCTTGCAGGTACCTGCTCGGCGGCAGGCCCCGCGTCTGGCCGGTTGACGGCGGCCCTACGGGCAATGTTGCCCGCAGCGATGGTGTCGGCGTGGCCAGCGAACCCGCAACCGATACACCGAAAAGAGGCTTGGTGGGGACGATTTCGTTTATCGATTAATCCACAGTGGGGACATGTCCGCGAGGTATTGCGCGGATCGACCAAGACGACCGGCACGCCTGCCAGTTTCGCCTTGTAGACGATAAACTCCCGCAATTGATGGAATGCCCAACTGTGCTGGCGACGCCGCTGCGCCCGTCGAACCGTGATCCGGTCGCGAATCCCTTGGAGATCCTCCAAAGCAATCCCGCGCCTCGTGTCTTGGGCTTTCGTCACCAACTGTTTCGCGATGCGGTGGTTTTCGTTTGCCGCAAAGTGTTGTTCCTTGCGACGACGTTTCTTGAGCAGGCGTTTGGCCGATTTCGTTCCCGTCTTTTGCAACCGTTGGCGCAGCTTGGCATGGCGCTTCCGCAGGCCATTCACCTGACCCCCCGAGTAGGTCTGGCCATCCGAATCGGCGGCGATGTTGACGATCCCGAGATCCACGCCCAACCAGTCGTCAGGCTGAAGCAGGGGCGGTTCGGGGACATCCACAACGACGGCCAGATAAAACGTCCCGTCACGGTAGATCAGATCAGCCTGTCCGCGAATGCGATCCATCCGCGCCTGATGGTAACCATCCAGGACGACGGGGATGATTTGCCGACCGTCCAAGGTCAGGATCGACACCCGATCCAAACCCTTCCACGACAGGATTCGTGGATCGTACACGATGGCCCCGTGCAGGCGAAACGTCGGTTGCACCGTTTTGTCCCGCTTGTAGGCTTCGGCCACTTTGCTAATCGCCCGCACCGTCATTTGGGCCGACAGGCCAAAGGTGGCGCGAATCTCGGCATAGACCAGCTTTTGCAATCGGATTTTGTTCGCGGTGTGTTCGCGAAATGCGGTCGCAGCAATGGTGTTGCACGCCGCATTGAACCGTTCCATCGTGAGGAGCAGGGCCTGCACTTGGTCAGAATTCGGTTGGAGTTTGATCAACAACGTCAGGTTCATAAAAGGAGTATCGTACAAAAAGCTCAATAACGCAAATGGTTCGCGAATAGACGCGCTTCCTCCCCGCCCTGAAGGACGGGACCTCCGCGCTGGGTTTCTGGGTGAACGGATTCATGGACGTTGGCGCTCTTAGACTTGGGTATGAGATGACCCAGGGGAAAAGCGCATCGACTTGCGATATACGAACGACCGATGGCCCTTGTTCACACCGCTCCCAGATCTCATCGATGGGCGGCCAAAAATTCACCCCCAGCGCGCGACCCCAGGTGAAGCACCGCAGTTGTGCCTGGTCGCTCACACAAATCAATTCCAGACACGTCGTTCCCAATGATATCCAAGTATGGCCCGCGCCCGCGCGATCTAAGGCCACAGTCCGGCGAGCTAACCCAAGACCGTCGCACAATCCGTCCAACGCATCCAGACGGCCAACCGCCAGCGTTACAGAGTCAATCCACATGCGACCACCTCCCGCAATTCATTCTTCTTCTGATACACACAATACACAATCCGCTATGATAGAAGTGGAGGGACGGCATGGACGAAGAGGAGCTTCGGCTCGAATATTGGGAGGATACCCGTAGCCACCCGGAGTTTCCCGTGTGGGTGATCTTTAGGTTGATCGGTCATAGCCCGGACCAGTGCGATGGTGTTCCGTACTTACGTGCAAGCCATCAGGATGTGGCAACTGTGCTCAAGCACCTCGAAGAACATCCGGTGATTGACAAGCTGGCCACTGACACTGGCATTGCCCCGGCAGAGTTACGGGCCTGCTTATGGTATTGTATATGGTTAGTAGAACACCGACTGCCACCACAGGCGTGGCAACAGTGGAATCAGCGAGTGGATGAGGCCTGGGCCATTAAAGCTCTGCACTTACCCCAATAAAGGAGCTAACGCGTTTCATGACGACACGAAAGATTTACTGGGATCGCGAAGATCTGCTGTTAAGACTGCGACGAATCGAAGGCCAGGTTCGTGGTGTGCAAGCCATGATCGACGCCGATAAGTCGTGCGAATCGATCTTAGTGCAAGTGGCGGCCATTGAAGGGGCGCTAAAAAAAGTCTCTCGCATCATCAATGCCTGCAGTGTGGCCGAGCGGGTCGCAGAAATTTCCAACACGCCCGATCCCACCGATGCGATTAAAGAGGCTTTGCAGGATTTGATTCGCTACGGCTAATTAGGCGGTTAGTAGGAAGAACTCGCAATACAATCACCCAACAGGGCGTTAGTTCTCCGCTTGCGTTCGGGTCCCAAGCAAACCGATAGGGTTCCGTTTCAAACAGGTCGACAGTGACAACCGTATCTTCTTCGACCTGCTCTACGGTGTTGCCCGACATGTGTGCAAAGGCGCGCATATCGGAGATGAGTGCACAGACATCTGTGACGACCCGCACCTCGTCTCCCACTTGTGCGCAGCGTACCGCATCGGCAACGTGGACCAATGCCAGTCCTGGACTATCGCGAAAGGCATGTATCTGCATAATCAGCCTCCTCGTCAACCCACTCCCCTGCAGGCGCTACTGCGAGGCTGTCACCACCATACCATAGATCGAAATGTCTTGGATCAGGTCATGACTGCACTTGGCCCTAAGGCGGGGAACTAATGCGTCCTATCGGCCGCGTTCCACCGGCACAAAGAGAACGGGCGAAGGACGAGGCAGCGCCGAACGAACTACCCTACCTCCTCACGTTCTATACTGACGGGGCAGTGTCTCCCGATTTAATCTCTTGCCAAAGGCGGCGTCCCGCCTGCCTTGATGGCCTTTGGGTCTTGGAGGCTCGGGGATGACCGGAAGCTCCGTGCCGACCATCATGGCGAACGAAATTCGCACACTCCTGCAGGACGAAGCCGAAAGACCCGAAAGAGCCTGGAGCCAGCGAACAATCGGCCCCTGTGCCAAAATGACTAATTGCTCATCAGACGTCGCGTAGGGAACCCTCAGGGGCTTTACCAATTGAGCGCGATAGTCCAATATAAAGCGCGACGGTAAAATGCTGCATACACGGACCAATTGTGTGCGAGACTCCATAACGTCTAGCAAAATCTGTTGCGTCTGTGCGCTTCCATTTTTGTGGGGTTGCGCCGAATGGCAAGAAACAAGCCATCCGCATTGTTTCCGCTCATTTTGAGCAACGGGGGTGGCCTTGCGCAAGAAAGGTGCTATTGAGCGCACACTCCCTCATTGACACATGTTGAGAAAGGCAGGCCGATACATTGAAGGTTGATGTTCTCATCGAGATCCCGCAAGGCAGTCAGAACAAATATGAGGTGGATCATGAAAGCGGCCGAATTCGGTTGGACCGCGTTCTGCATTCGTCAATGCACTATCCTACCGAATACGGCTTTGTCGATGAAACTTTGGCCGAAGACGGGGACCCGATTGATGTACTCGTCTTGACCAGTTTTCCGACATTTCCTGGCTGCATCGTGAGTGCCCGCATCATCGGAATGCTAGAGATGAGTGATGATAAAGGGGTAGATACCAAGTTGTTCGGGGTTGCCGCTGACGATCCGCGCTACAACCATGTTCAGACGCTGGATGACGTGTCCCCACATATTCTGAAAGAGATTGCGCACTTCTTCCAGACGTACAAGCAGTTAGAAAACAAAGAGGTTCACATCGGTGAGTGGCGTGGTGAAGCGGATGCGATAACGGTACTGGAAGACTGCCGCCAACGCTATCACAACAGTCACTAGGTTGGATTTTTGACATATTAGTCCCTCGGCCAGGAGCTAATTCAGGTCCTGGCTCATTTTTTCTAGATCGGCTAAAATTGCGGACAGGTCCACAAAGCCCAGCCCTTCTGCCGGCAGAAGTCGCAAAGCTTCGCGCTGCAAACATAGGCGTTGCTGCCGAGCCTGTTGCAACAGATCTTGCAAATGGGCCGCGCTTTGAGTAGATCCGCCCAGGGCCCATTCGCCGTAAATTTTGACCGCCTCTCCCATCAAAGCCAGGGCATTTCCCAGAAGGATCGCCAATGGTCGTGGAAGCTGGCTCGATCCATCGGCTTGGTGATGCTGTAAAGTCACAAACAAGGTGCGGGCAATACCACGAATCTGAATTGCACAGTGATCCAAAACCTCAAGAGTTCGGTGCAAACATTGAAGATTTCTCGGATCGCGACGCCACGGATTAAACCGCAAGCTCTTTTCCGCCAGGTCCACCGCGCGTTGAGCTTGGACTATCGCTGCATCAATGGCCCGAGCCTCAGACAGGCGTCGCTGGGCTTGTGCAGGTTCGAGTCCTTCAAACAAGTCGTGCTGTGTTCGATTTAAAAGGTCATGCAACGTCAGGGCCAAGGCGCGCAGACTCGCAGACGCACTGGGAGTTAAATCGCGAGGCCAAACCACGGTCGCCACGATGATCGCCACAACCTCGCCTAGCACCGTGTCTACAGCGCGATTCCACGCATAGCCCGGCGCTTCTTCTCCGATTGCCATTACTAATAAGGCGCTAATCGCAACCTGCGGAATGCCTTGGGGTCCCAATTTCAGCCGCGTCGCCAGGGCCATCGCCACAAAAACCAGCAGTGCCAAGGACCAATCATTGATGCCTACCCAATGCGAAAATAACATAGCCAGAACAATGCCTGCTAAAACCCCCACGATGCGTTGCAATCCCCGCGACAGCGATTCAGCAATCGTGGCCTGCACGGTTAAAATGGCGGCTAAAGGAGCGAAATAGGGTTTGGCGCTGCCAAACAGGCGGACCGCCAAATCCCACGACAAGCCTGCGGCCAGGGCGGTTTTAATGACTTCAAGACTAATCCCCCAGTGATTCAGAGATTCCCACATCTGTTTGGGCATACGCATGATGCGGTTAGCATCTTTAGCTCGTCACAAATTATACCAGTGACGGCAACGCCGGTAGGGACTTCGGAAATCTCTCCTGAATCGCTTCGCCTAAGGCCAAAACCTTCGCGTCCTGACCGCGCTGACCTACCAATTGAATGCCCACCGGCAATCCGCGCAACATGCCCCAAGGAATCGAGAGCGCTGGCAGGCCGAGAAAGTTAAAGGGTGACGTAAAACGCGTCAACACACTGCGCACATCCTCTGCATCGCCCGTTCTTGAGGATACGGTGCGGGTCTGCAACGCCGGTGCCAAGATAGGTACGGTGGGTAAAATCAACACGTCAAACGTGCGCAGCCACTCGTCCCAGCGCTCTGCTTGGGCTTGTCGATAGCGCAAGGCCTGAATGTACTCGTGCGCCAGATGCGCGCCGCCGGCGGCCAGCCGTCGAGCGACATCCACTTGATAACGGTCGGCAGATTCGCGCAGTTGAAAATAATGATAATCAAGCGCCTCCGCTCCAATGAGGATAGACTGCGCTAGCCAAATACTGTCCAGTTCCGGCAGTGGGCCACGCTCAACCACCGCCGCGAATGATCCCGTAATCTCGCTAATGGCTTCTTGCACATACTGCTCAAGTTCCTCATCGTAACAGCGCGTCCTGTTGTCCTCAGGCCAAAAAACCGCAAGAGACCTTATCTCGTTTTCAAATGCGGGTAGCGCGGATCCACCCAAGGCCTCCCACACAACCCGGCAATCACTCACGCGTCGAGACATCGGACCAATATGGTCAAGGGACCAGGATAACGGCACAACCCCCTGCAATGACAAAGATCCATAGGTAGGCTTAAAGCCTGAGATCCCGGTCAACGCGGCCGGAATGCGTATCGACCCGCCTGTGTCGGTGCCAATTGCCGCCGGCAGAACGCCGGTCGCAACAGCGACGGCACAACCAGTACTGGAACCGCCCGCTATACGAGTCAGATCGTACGGATTGGCCACCGCTCCAAAATAGGAGCTGTCGCCAGTCGGCCCGTAGGCATATTCATGCAAGTTGAGCTTGCCAAAGTCTACGTTAACCCCCTGTGCGCGCAGGCGCCCCACCACCTCGGCGTCCTCGTGCGCAATGCTTGTCTCACGCCAGGCCGATCCAGCCGTTGTACGTTCACCGCGCACATCGATTAAATCTTTCAATCCAATCGCGAATCCGTCTAGCCGAGACAAGGGGCGTCCATTGTCGTACCGCTCGGCCGACTGATGGGCAGCCCTAAGCGCCTTCTCTGGGTTCAAGGTGATAAAAAGGGGGGTCCTTACTTGCCACTGTTGCGCCAATCGCAGGCTCTCCTCAATCATTAGGACGGGACTGCGTGTTCCACGCCGAAACTCCTCATGCCATGTCAACAATTGCGAGCGCCCCGTGGGGTTCATGTCCCGCCCGCAAGCCGTAGCGCCTAGCCACTGTAGTCCGATGCGAGGACTATCGCTGCCCCACACCGACATTTGCGTCATGCGGGCTCCGTTTTCCGTAGCTAAGCGCGCCTGCAGACGACCGGCAATACGCCCATCTAAGTGGCACGATCGCACAGCCTGGAAAATCGCGTCGCGAGACACTTGCGGTAATGCCATCGCTGCCATTTGGTCGATATTGGCCCACATATGGTCACAATGTTCGTCCGACAGCGTCAGGGGAGGCGTCCCATCTTCGGCCCGAATCCTATAAACTAGCAGTAGAACCGAAGGCTTGTCCGCCACTGCAGCCAAAAATTCCGCACCTACAAGCCCCTCAACTTCAATGGCCAGGCCTGTTTTCTCACGCCATTCGCGCTCCAGAGCTTCCCGCAACGATTCTTGCGCGTGTACAAGGCCCCCCGGCAATTCCCATTCCTGCCGCTTGTTTTGGATCAGCAACACATGCTGTTCTCGCAGCAAGATCCCCTGACAAAGCACAGGCCATACGTCCGGCATCATCCATCTCCTTTCTGGAATGGTACGCACGATAATATCACCAGCGGCGGGCATGCCGCTCCCGCCACTCTTGGTACACGGACCACATCAACCCCAATGCCAAGAGCGACAGCAACAAGATCGGGTCGACAAATACGCGAAACCACGCGCGCTCAGGCGCAGCTGTGCTGAGCACGGCTAGGGTGTCCATGGCCAAGTGCGCCAGCATTGGGACCAGCATGTCTCCTGTGGCCAACAAATACACGGTCCATGGAAAAACCGTCAAGCTGACCACCACCAAGGTCCAGCCTCCCCACACCGGTACATGCCACAACCCAAATACACCGGCTGCCACTAGCCCCACCATGAACCGTTCAAATCCGGATCGAGGCCGAATTAATTGCCATAATGCCACGAGACCGCCCAACAGCACAAGGTTTTCAACAGGTAAAACCAACGGGAACTGCCACAAAAGATGTTGTCCCGAGGACCATGGCAGATGCTGCAAACGCCCGGATTGGGGATTAAATCCCAAGATCTTTTGTGCAGCTGCGCCCATAGCTAAACTGGCAATGACGAGCAAAATCGTTTGCCAAATAGTGGCGTCGGTCCATTGCAACGAGCGGAGCACCGGACGAACTAACGGCCAAGACACAATGACAAAAAACACCCCCCCATAGCCATACCCCACCGTGCTGGACCGTGCCACACTTCCCATGATGAGGACCGTGGCGCTGGCGGCCACGGTCGCGACGATAAGCCGCCAAGTCGGCGCCAGGCCGACGAACCGCAAAAAATGCGGATCCGATGACGAAATCCCTGGCCACCGGATCCTTTGTTGCCACCTCATCTCGCCTCGCCCCCCTATATGGATAAGCAAGGGGGCGTATCTCTATGACAAAATGGCGTCAATACGCGCCAACGACTCTTCGCTCAAGGTCATGTCGACGGCCTTGACGTTTTCCCGGATTTGCTCCGGTGATGACGCGCCGATGAGCGCACTGGAGATAGCCGGTTGACGAAGGACCCAAGCCAATGCTAACTGACTCATCGTGACCCCCAACTCCTGCGCCACGGTCACCAGTTGCTCCACCCGATCAAGATTTTCATCGGTCAATGCCCGCTCAATGCTGGAACGGACCCGAGCTTCACTAGCGCGCGACCCGGGCGGAATGGCTTGACCCTTGCGATATTTTCCGGTTAACAAACCTTGAGCCAAAGGTGAGAACACGACCAGACCGATGCCGGCAGCTTCGCATAGCGGCAACACCGCCGATTCAATATAGCGGTTCAACAAGTTGTATACCGGTTGACTGGCACGCAATGGATGCAAAGACAGTCGCTCCTGCACCGCTAAGGCCTGAGCAATTTGGGCTGGCTGCCATTCGCTAATTCCTGCGTAAAGCACCTTGCCCTGACGAACCATGTCGTCAATCGCACGCAAGGTTTCTTCCACTTCAGTCTGAGGATCGGCGCGGTGACAATAAAAGATGTCTACGTAATCCGTTTCAAACGCCCTAAGGCTTTCATTCAGCTCATGCATCAAGTGCTTGCGCGACAGGCCGCGCTGATTGGGGCGCGGGCCAACGGGCCAAAAAGCCTTTGTCGTTAAAACATAGGCGTCCCGCCGATAGGGCTTTAGGGCCTGGGCCAGCGACCGTTCTGCGGCATGGGGTTCGCTCCCATACGCATTGGCGCAGTCAAAATGGTTGATACCCAATTCAAATGCCTCCCGCACGCAGGCTTGGGCAGTCTCCTGCGCCGTGACGGTCCCATATGTAAGCCAGCTGCCCAACGCAATGGCCGAGACCTCAATGCCTGCCCGGCCTAAACGACGATATTGCATAATTGCCCTCCTACCTATTCTCTTCATGATCGCCGCATGCTCGCCTATGAACGTTCCACCTGATGCATGGGCGAGCTTTCAGCGACTTTCAATCCGGCATACTTCTCCAATATGCGATCTAACGTCCGCTGATCTTCCAACAACAGCACACGCTGTCCTTCGTCGTCCAGCACCATCCGGACTCGATCGAAGCGACCGAATTCGAAGCTACTGGGTCCCCGCAATACCCAGCGCGCCATGGTGTACGGCATACTCCGCAGAGTGACCTCGACCCCATACTCGTGCATTAAGCGATAGACCAGCACGTCAAACTGCAGCGGACCCACAACACCTAAAAAAACCTGTGGGCCATATGCGTCAGTTCGAAAGCGTTGCAGCACTCCCTCTTGCACTAACTCGTCCAGGCCTCGCTGGTATTGCTTATGCTTGAGGGTATACTTCAGCTCTACCTCCGCAAAGTGTTCAGGAGAAAAGCGTGGAAATCCGACAAATTGCACCTCTGGAGACTCACTGAGGGTATCGCCTATAATTAATAGCCCGTTATCGTGAATGCCGATGACATCGCCGGGGTAGGCTTGATCCACAATTGAGCGATCCTGAGCCATGAATTGCTGTGGTTGGGCCAAACGAACCGTGCGCGCGCTTGCAACGTGCGTTACAGTCATGTTGCGCGAAAATTGCCCGGAACAAATTCGCAAAAACGCAACACGGTCACGATGCGCAGGATTCATGTTCGCCTGAATCTTAAACACGAATGCGGAGAAAAAATCCGCATTCGGCTCAATCATCCCTTGAGAGCTCTCTCGTCCCTTAGGAGGCGGAGCCAGGTCAAGAAACCCGTCCAGAAATGTCTGTACGCCAAAGTTCGCCATAGCGCTTCCGAAATAGACCGGAGTCAGGCCCCCCTGGCTCACCTGTGACTGGTCAAATGCTTCACCTGCACCATCGAGCAGCTCCAAATCCTCTGCTAATCGCGCCTGGTGATGCGCATCCAAGCGGATTTGGTCCAGTGGCACACGAGAAAACTCACGATGTGCTCGATCGAATTGCTCAAAGAGTCCGGTCGGTCGGTCATACAGCCCCCGAAAGTCCGACCCCATGCCCACTGGCCAATTCATCGCGTACGTGGAAATTCCAAGGATCCGTTCAATCTCTTCCAAGATGTCCCAGGGGTCGCGAGATTCGCGGTCCAGCTTATTCACAAACGTAAAAACAGGAATTTGTCGCCGACGCGCCACTTGATACAGTTTGATGGTTTGTTCTTCCACGCCCTTGGCAGCATCAAGCACCATCACAACGCTGTCGGCGGCCAACAGCGTCCGGTACGTATCCTCGCTAAAGTCTTCGTGACCAGGGGTGTCGAGGAGATTGACGCGATAATCGCGGTACGTGAACTGCAGTACCGTCGAGGTAACGGAAATGCCCCGTGTTCGCTCAATGTCCATCCAGTCAGAACGCGCGTGCTGTTGCGCGCGTCGCGCTTTGACAGCTCCAGCCTCGCGAATAGCACCACCGAACAGGAGCAGCTTTTCTGTCAAGGTCGTCTTGCCGGCATCGGGATGAGAAATAATCGCAAATGTGCGGCGTCTACGAATCTCCGTACTGGGTGCTTGTGGCATTGTTGTCTCCTCTAACCCCTGGTCGATGGTTTGGGCTGCAGACCATTCGCAAGAATTATAGCACGCTGGTATTCATCGCATCACCGGTTCGCGAGAGGTACAATAGACCATGAACATCATGCCATCGTAGTGAGGTGAATAGTTTGACCCTAAAAAACACCGACCCGTTTGCAGCTCGCACAACCGCCCAGGTACAAGGACGCACTGTGACGTATTTTCGTCTCAACGCGCTGCGTCAGATTCCCGGCGTCAATATTGAACGTTTGCCATTTTCCATCAAAATCTTGCTTGAGTCCCTGGTGCGCCAGCTCGATCACTATCAAGTCAACCCCGAAGATGTGGAGTCCTTGGCCCACTGGGCTCCGCATGCTACAGGAGGCCGCGAAATCCCCTTCAAGCCAGCACGTGTTGTCTTGCAAGACTTGACAGGGGTGCCTGCCGTTGTCGACTTGGCCGCACTTCGCGCTGTACGTGCCCGCCACCATCAAGAGGCCAGCGCAATTAATCCGTTAGTTCCTGTGGACTTAGTCATCGACCATTCAGTACAGGTCGACCAGTTCGGGCGCCTAGACGCACTGGATTTCAACATGGAACGGGAGTTTGAACGCAACCAGGAGCGCTATCGCTTTTTAAACTGGGCGCAAAAGTCCTTTGCCAATTTTCGGGTGGTTCCCCCTGCAACCGGCATTGTGCATCAGGTGAATTTAGAGTATTTAGCCAGTGTTGTCGCCGAGCGCCACAGCGATGGGACCACGGTGGTCTTTCCCGATTCGGTCGTAGGTACAGACTCCCACACCACCATGATTAACGGTCTCGGCGTCTTAGGCTGGGGTGTTGGCGGAATTGAGGCCGAAGCCAATATGCTTGGCCAGCCCCTTTACTTTCTCACCCCTGAAGTGGTCGGGGTGCGCCTAATCGGGCAGTTGCGAGAAGGAGCCACGGCGACCGACCTCGCTCTTACGGTGACGCAAATGCTGCGCCAGCACGGGGTGGTTGGCAAATTTGTCGAATTCTTTGGTGCCGGTCTGAATCATATGAGCCTGGCCGATCGGGCTACAATTGCCAACATGGCACCTGAATACGGCGCCACCATGGGATTCTTCCCCGTGGATAGCGAGACGTTACGCTATTTGCGAGAAACCAACCGCAGCGAGGAGCATGTGCAGTTGGTGGAGTGGTATATGAAGGAACAAGGGTTGTTTCGTACCGACGATCTGCCCGACCCCATGTACAGCGAAGTACTCGAAATCGATTTAGATACCATTGAACCAAGTCTAGCAGGTCCTAAACGTCCGCAAGATCGCGTGTTGCTGTCATCCATGCAATCGACCTTTCGGCATGCTCTGACGGCCCCGGTGGCTGAACGTGGATTTGGCCTCGCTGCGAGCAACGTTGATAAAGCGGTGACCGTGCATCATCCGGATGGCGCCGACGAGGTTTTGCGTCAAGGTGCGGTCGTTATTGCAGCCATCACCAGCTGCACCAACACCTCTAATCCAATGGTCATGATTGGCGCCGGACTGTTGGCCAAGAAGGCTGCGGCGCGGGGACTACGCCCCCCGCAGTACGTCAAAACCAGTCTCGCCCCGGGTTCTCGCGTCGTCACCGCCTATCTTGAGCGAGCTGGTCTATTGCCCGAACTCGATCGTTTGGGATTCGAGGTTGTGGGCTACGGTTGTACCACCTGCATCGGCAACAGCGGCCCGTTGCCCCCGGCGGTGGCGGACGCCATCCAATCGGGCGACCTGACCGTGGCCTCGGTCCTGAGCGGCAATCGCAACTTTGAAGGACGAGTGCATGCCCTCGTCAAAGCAAACTATCTGGCATCCCCTCCACTTGTTGTCGCGTATGCCCTGGCTGGAACTGTGGATATCAATCTGCAGTCGGATCCACTCGGCACCGACCCCACTGGCCAGCCCGTGTTTCTTCGCGACATTTGGCCGAGCACTGAAGAAATTTTGGCCACGATGAAAGAAGCGATCCATCCGGAGATGTTTCGTGAACAATATGCACAGGTATTTTCGGCCAACGCGCGTTGGAATCAAATACACGCTCCATCGGGACAATTATATGTCTGGGACAGCCAGTCAACCTACATTCAAGAGCCACCCTTCTTTTCTGATTGGAGTCCGGAGTCTAACCACATTGAGTCCATTCGCGGGGCCCGACTCTTGGCCATCCTCGGCGACTCAGTCACGACGGACCACATTTCACCCGCCGGTAATATTCCCGTTCACAGCCCAGCCGGACAGTATTTGATTGAACACGGAGTCCAGCCCAAAGATTTCAATAGCTATGGTGCCCGCCGCGGAAATCACGAGGTCATGATGCGGGGTACATTTGCCAATATCCGTATCCGTAATCAAATGGTCCCCGGTGTCGAGGGCGGTGTCACAGTCCATTATCCCGATGGCGAACAAGGTAGCATCTATGATGTCGCGATGCGCTACCAGTCCGAACAAGTCCCCTTGATCGTGATCGCCGGAAAGGAATATGGCACGGGGTCGTCGCGCGATTGGGCTGCCAAAGGTACCGCCCTTTTGGGAGTTAGAGCGGTGATAGCGGAGAGCTTTGAGCGTATACACCGTAGTAATCTGGTCGGGATGGGTGTTTTGCCGTTGGAATTTTCCAGTGGCACCAATGCCGCCACGTTGGGCTTGACCGGGGACGAAGTGGTCGACATCGACATTCCCGCCGAAATCCAACCCCGACAACAAGTCCGCGTCCGCGTCCACCGATCCGATCGCAGCGTCGTGGAGTTTCAAGCGACCGCTCGACTCGATACACCGATCGATGTGGAGTACTACCGCAACGGCGGCATCTTGCAGACCGTGCTGGGCAATCTTGCCTAGGATCCAAAAATCGAGTGGGGGCGGGTGATTAACCCGCACCGCCGGGCAGAAGGGCTACTCACCTTGAGTAGCCCAACCCCACGGAACCCAGCGCGCCGGTTTTCCGCACTGAGCTCTTCAGCCGTGGATTCACCCAATCGCGTAGTGTTGCAAGTCTTGGTAGGAAGTCAACTACCCAATAGTCCGAGCGCATCGTTCGATGCGCCTGTCTTTTGTCGTCAGCTCTCACAGACGTGGTGTGACATCGTGGGCGGGTTGACCACCACCCAACCATACGGGACATGCCCGCATAGCTTCTGCCGCTCGTCCTGGATTTCCAAAGTCGGCAGACATCGTGAGGCGGCTTGTATCTTGTACACAGCAAAGCACTATTTTCTGCAACCCCGCAGATACAGTTGTCAAAGGGCATAGTGGAGTGCCTTGATCAACGGTTTTCTCCTGATCAAATGATACCAGAAAGGAAGAGGGCGGCGTTCCGCGCCGAGGGCGTGCCCGTTCCGCTTTCATGTCAAACTCAATCCTGGGTGGAGCAGCGCGATTGACAATACATCACGGCCCTCGCTCGTGACAGTTGGTATAACAACCATAAGAAACTCACGCAGTAGGGAGCATGTACTATGGAGCGATCGCGGTTAAGTGCCAAGGGGCAAGTCATGGTGCCCAACGCCGTTCGGGAACGTTTGAATCTCCGAGAGGGGACCGGGTGGCCTTTTGTGAGGAGCACAACCAGGTGATCCTGACCAAGGCCAGGGTGGTTGCCTTGCAAGACTTGAAGGAGGCGATCCGCAAGGAAGCGGCGGTCCAAGGCCTGACCGAAGAGGCGCCCCTGCGTGCATTGGAACACCTCCGGGAAGAGCGCTGGCATGACCGGCAATCCTGACGACGGTCTGAACGTGCGAAGTTTCTCGATTCCAACATCCTCATCTCGCCACTACTCTCGCCCAAGTCCGTCGCAAGCCCACTACTCACGTTAATGCTCGGCGACCATCACCCTGTGTTGTACGGCTATGGCCTGGATGAGGTCACGCAGGTAATGCGTCGTAAGTTCCCCATAGCGGTACCGAAGCGGGAGCTCTTCTTGGCGGCGCTAAATTGCGAAATTATGCATACGCGCGCCGATCTGGATATTGTGGCGGGACCCGGCATCCGAGATGCGAAAGACCGTCCGGTCCTGGTTTCCGCACTAATTGCTCTATATTAATGCACCTTAAGTTTCGCAGGATTTTCCATCTTCAAAGGATCTAAGGCGCCCGATGGCGAAGACCCTCTGTCGAGGAGGGA
>PXYV01000004.1:0-110212 GCA_003023745.1 Sulfobacillus acidophilus
AGTATTTGGATAGCTGGTTAGCGTATCGCAAGACGTTATTCTCCGAATGATCCACATCGCATTCCCCCGTCGACACCACGTGGCGAAAGGAGCGACGGGGCATCTTCATGAGGGCCCAGTAACACTGGGGCTCAGGGCACCACCGACGGGACACCGATGGGACCTACGGCCTCTCATCCTTCTCCTGCCGGGATCTTGAGCGGTGCGTGGGGGGAAAATATCCCCGCGCGATGGGGCAGAAGCCACCCCCGAGCCGGCGAATCCTGTGAGGACTGCGGGTCCCGTGAGGGGCCGAGAAAAGCCGAAAGAGATTATCGTAGGTTTTTTAACCAGGAATGATGCATGGTAGAACGCGTGCCTTTACGATGCTGGGCCGATGAGAATGTCTGGTTCGTGCAAGGTCTGCCACCCTGGGATAATGTGCTGACGTATGGTTCTGATCGGGAAGACGCCATCCGTCAGGCACAAGACGCCTTAAGTGGGGTGTTGGCCGCCCTGCTGGATCGAGGGGATCCGGTGCCGGAGGTTCCAGACACCGCGGATGCCGACGACATTATCTGGATGGTACCCGACCTGCGCGTCATGGTCCCCATGTGGCTGCGGCAGGCCCGCGAAGCGGCGGGTTTGACGCAGGGGGAATTGGCGACACGCCTCGGAGTGACATACCAGGCCATCCAAAAATGGGAGCGGCCTGGCGCTAATCCTACCATCGGCACCCTGCAACGGCTGTCGCGCGCCGTGGGGCGTCCGTTGACCCTACGGTTGCCGTAAGCGGGGTGCGGCCAACAACCACGAGTGGCGCGTCGAGCCTGCCAAAACGGATTATGGGGCATGTACCCTCGTCCTTTGGCCGCTATCCGATTAGTCCGAGTCAATTAGTCCGAGTCAAAGTGGGGCGTCCGAGAAAGAAAGCCTGCCGGAGCAGAAAGCAACGGATGATGCAACTCCCGCACCAGCGGAGACGAGAGCCGCTGAGAGTGTGAAGGTATAGGTTTTTAGAACCCGATAAATCTGGGGGATCAGGCAACCATCTCGTTCCTTGCGAATACCATGAGACTAGGGTACTGACCAGAATTCACCTAAAGTCAGCCGATTGTCATGGTGCGTTTGCGCCATGAGGCAGGGAGCGCGATCATGACCTGGTCTTGTGGCAGTCCAACACACGTGAAAGGTATCGACGTCAGTTCCGCCCAAGGTCTTTATCCCTGCTCTTTGACCTGGTGGCGGCGCTTGCGCCATCAGTACCACATTCAATTTGGCATTGTTAAGGCGTCCGAAGGCATTTCCTATGTCAACCCCTACCTCAAATCATCATGGCTAGCCTGTACTGCGGCCAATGGTACACAACATACCGGACTATATCATTTTATCGACTGGCAATATTCGGGAACAGAACAAGCAGAACATTTTTGGCAGACTATCAAGCCACTGTTCAATCCCATCAGTCGGCTCGTTGACATCATGCTTGTGATCGATGTTGAAGAGCCCAACGGCCTCAGCTCTACCACAAAGCCATCGCGTACCGTGCTCAATGACTTCGTCCACTCCTTGTCTAAAGATCTTGATGGCAATCAGAGTAACTTGACCATTTACACAAATTACAATACCTGGGCCGTTTTGCTGGATAATCCCAAAGATTGGTCTACCCTAAAGTTGTGGGTCGCGGCAATGAACGGCGAGTCCGGCTGCCCACCCGCAGAATTCGGTGGATGGACCAATTGGTCGTATATGCAATACGGACTCTCTGAATTGGGTGGCGTCTACACGGATCTGGATCAATTAAGGATATGAGCCGCCTTGACCTATTCTGGCGTCTGTCCCAGCCTATCTGAAAATAGTTTGGCAACGGTCGCGGGTGAGTAATACGACAGAGTACAATAAGAAAAAAGGTCCAGTGCAGGGGATGACCAAAAATGGCCAAATATCGGCAGAATAAAGTCAAGCGGCAGCACCATGTTCTAGCAGACTTGGAAGATGGGCTGAAAACGCTATCCTCACTTCCTGCGATTGACGGCATCATTCCTGGCATCATCCGCCCCAAATCGGGTGGATCGCTCGGGTTCACTTTTCAGTACCTCACCCCAAGCGGCTTCAAGTTGATCGGTCGGTCCAGCGCTGCAGCCCAAGAAATTTTCGTCATTTCAGGCGACCCGCAAACAGCTCTCCGGAATCTCTACCAGCTTGGTCTGCTGTCCGGTCGGCCACACCTTCCACCCTCGATGCCGCCTCAACCCTAGGACAACCCTGCCGAGGCTCACAAAAATCTATGTCTATTGCCGCGTTCGGCTAATGTTTTTCGTGCGCGCCGATGGAGGATCACGGAGAGGGCCACTCGCTGCTATTGGCATTGGTCGGACAATTTCACCGCGATAAACTCATGGCGAACTTGGCGTTGAACCGCTTGATCAACGTCCGGATATTCCACCATATCGGCATAAAACGTGAGCGGTTCATTCGGCTGCCCCAGTTGCGGCGGTCGCCTTTTGCGGTCAGTGGCTTCCCATAATTTGAGCCGACTGCACCGTGATTTTACTTTGCCAATCGCATGGTCAATGGCTGCAAGGGATGAGCATGCGCCGTGGTGTCCGGCGCGTGCAATTCTTGATTCGTCCATGATCGTTCATACGCAGTGCCATCCTTGCAACGTGCTTCTTTTTTGGCCGCGAATATTATCAACCTCAGTTGAGGCAGATTAGGGGTTAAGACCCCACTAGGAGGCAAGTGCGATGGCGCACATTATCTTTGGTATTGATCCGATTCCGCCGTTCAATCAGCAAAACCTCGAAGTAGCGCTCAGGATGCCGGGCGTTCACCATGCCCATGCCGATGCGAAGGCACATGTCGTGGCAGTTGAATTCGATCCGCTTGTGCTCACGGGCGCACAGTTGCAGCGGACCATCCAAGGGATTGGCTTTAGACCGTTCGTATTGACCGAATCAGATACGCCACATCACCAGGCGTAGTTGTCGGACTTGTCGGCAGACCATAGAGCTATTCTCCAAGTGGCGGAACATCCGAACCCTATAACCGCACGACTGGCTGAATAAAAAGCCTTCTTCGTCGAACGCCTTAGATCCTTTGACGATGAAAAATACTGCCACATTTCAAATGCATTAATGGAGTAGGGAGCTGGGTTTGATGTTGGCGCAAAAGTGGGCGCAAGACAGCTGTAGAGAGCGCCAGCCCAATACTCAAGGAGCCCGCCGCCATTAAAGCACTTAGGCCCGACTGGGCACCCGACAAGAAGTGGTTTTGCAAAAAGGCCACCATACTCTGGTATACGAGTTCTCCCGGCACAAACACAATAATGGCCGGCACCACAAACATAAGCGCTGGCTCGTGCTTCAATCGAGCCGCGACCTCTGCTAAAGCACCCACTATTAATGCGCCCACGAAGTCACCCAGCAAACCCGAGCCATGGATCAACTTGAGCACACTCGCCACCGCCCACGATAGCGTGCCAATAATCCCCGCTACCACCAAGGTACTGCCGGCAACCTGATATAAGAGCCCAAACGCGACAGCCGTCACTCCGGAGAGCATCGCGCCCACAATCATGCCCAATGGCCCCCCAAGGCCAAATAGAGATAAAGCGGCAAACTTGCGCCTGCAGCAATCGCTCCCGCTGACAAAAGCGCCTCCAAGACGCGCGCCGCCGCTGACAACAAATCGCCTTCGATGCCATCGCGCACCGCCGTCGTCATCAGAAGTCCCGGCGTCAAGACCATGATGCCTCCCACCAATACGGAGCCGGGGCGCGGAACACGCCAATACGCACACGCCACCGCCGGCAAGACCGCCACTGCCGCCGCCCCCATGTCGCCCACGCCGTTGGCTAAACCAATGCGGCGAAACCATTGCCGCACGATCTGCGTCAATGCCCCGCCGATAACGGCTGGCAATACATCGGCGCCGCGTCCGCCCACCAGTTGGCTTAAAGCTCCCGCCGCGACTCCGGCAAATAATAGATTGGCGGAAGGCCGATAACGCGAAGCATGGCGCGCTTGTGCCAACCGCTCTTCTAATTCCCCTAGCGGAATCGGATTACGGCTTACATCCCGTGACAACTGGTTGATCGAAGCCACAACCGCTAAATTCACGGAGCGGTTGCGGATGCGTCGAATCACCGTGTTCCCGCCCGCATTGATGAATAGCGCCGTCGGGAGAACAATCACTTCGACCGCTTCGACTCCATACGCTCGCGCCAAGCGCTGCATAGTGTCTTCGACGCGCGCTACTTCGCCACCGCTAGCCAGAAGTGCCGCTCCAGCGTCAGCTATGACCTTCAGTACGTCGGGGTCTGGGGTTTGCGCTCGACCTCTGGACGTCGGATTCATGGGAAGCCTCCCGCTTGCGAAAAACCCAAATCGTCGAAAACAAAAACCCAAACGCTGTACCAAACGGTATTGCTAAAAGTTGGGCCAAGCGATAATCAATCCCACGCGCTATAAGATACCGTGCAATTACCACTTGGATAATTTCAGCAAACGCCATCACCAAGTTGTAACGGCCAAACCCTTTCCAGGTAATCCGATCTTGGAATGTGAAATAGGCATTAAGGATATAATTGGGCACAATCGATGCTTCCACTGCCACCAGCGAATCAAAGGTCTTAAGCTGGGGAAACACAAAGTGAGCTGCCGTCAACACTCCTAAGTTCACGACAACGCCGCTCGCCCCGACCAGGCAGTACCATATAATGCGCCTAATCATCTATGAACGCAAACGCTCCGGTTGAGTACTCGACTCCTTGGCCACCCGCTCAGCGCGCATTTTCGTCACCATCCAAAAGGCCTCAAGAAAAATGGCGGGGGACATCTTGCTCTTGCCCTCACGCCGTTCCTCAAATATTATAGGCATCTCCACCACATGAAACCCGGACTCTAGAGCCCGGTAGGTCATTTCAATTTGAAACCCATAACCCGTTGATGTAATCGACTCCAAATCGATGCCGTCGAACACAGAACGCCGAAAGCACTTAAACCCGCCCGTCAGATCACGTATGTCCACCCCTAGCAATTTAGAGGCGTACAGTGACCCTCCGCGGGATACCATCTTGCGGTACCAAGGCCACCGCGTCACGCCACCACCTGCCACATAGCGCGACCCCAACACTAAATCTGCGCCCGTGCGCTCCATCGTCTCGATAAAAACCGGCAAATAATCCGGGTTGTGCGAAAAGTCCGCATCCATTTCGAAAAAGTACTCATACCCCCGTTGCATCCCGTAGCGAAATCCCGCCAAATAAGCCGTCGCCAAGCCTAACTTGCCTTGCCGATGCATAACTTCAATCCGGCCGGGATAGCTGTCTTTTAGCCGCTCAGCTAAAAGCCCAGTACCGTCGGGCGATCCATCATCAATAATCAGCACATCATACATCGATCCGTGATCCAAAATCGCGTCGACAATCGGACGCAAATTCCCTATCTCATTGTACGTTGGCAAAATCACTAATGCCTGCACGCTTCGTCCGTCCTCCTCCATTTCGCTCAGGCAATCCAGTGCCATGTCGCGAAGATAACGAAGAATACTGCCTGAAGCGATGGCAACACCCACTGCAACATCCTTCGCCAACCCGAATTTCTGGCGAGCATCGCCAATGCCACAAAATTCGGGAACAAGACCAGAACTAACCGTGACATACTGAGCAACGGACTTTCTCCTGACGGATCCGGAGCCGAGATGTCGATCAACAACAAAGCGCCCCAATACACCAACCAGTCGAGCGGCATTCTCCGCTTAAACCCGTATACCCACAGAACACCTGATGATATGGCGGCCAACAGATCTATCATACTCAGAACTGTGCTGGCTTGCAACGGACTACCCCGTACGATCGCTTCCACGGCCAACACCACACCCACCCACGGCCACGTAATGTGCCGTCCCCAATAACTTTGCGCGGCAATAAACGCCAGTGGATTTCCAAAATCAAACCACTGGTACACCATAAAGGCGATCAGCCCCAGCGGGATCACAATGACCGGGATTAAATCACGGCTCAGCCGAAACTGATGGCGCTGATAATAGAGCCATAGCACGGGAATAATCACAAAAAGGCCTTCGTTTCGTGTCATAAACGCAAAAAACGTAAAGATACAGGCCTTCCACAGATTGTTCTGGCGCGCCGCCAAAAAAGCTGCCGTGCTTAACCACAAAAAGAGCGCCTCGGTGTAAGCCGCCGACAGAAAGAACGCCGTCGGAAACATCAATACCATCCAGACCGCGCGACGCGCTATGTTGTCCGGATAATAAGATCGCACGAGCCGATAGAACGTTACGCCAAAAAGGATGAGTGAAACATTGGAAATCACCAGCGCCGAGACATCAAACGACATCCGCAAGAAAAAGTGACCCGCCGCAATTAAAAGTGGATAAAGTGGAAAAAACGCCAAAGCTTCGCGCCAATACCCATGTGCCGCGATACCCGTGTACCATAAGGCATCCCAGCGGATCCACATGATAATCAAGGGATTATTGGACGGGTTGTAGGTAGGCGAGTAAAACTGCCACGGCAATTCCGCCAAAGCAACCCACCCGACCATAACCAAGGCCACGCGGCTAAAGAGCAATTGCTGCCATAGCTCCCGCCCGGCCTTCCCTTGCGGCCACCAGTGCTTCACCCATAAGACCAGGCGCCCCATATTAGACCATCGACGTCGATGTCAATCCGACATGCTTTTCTAATATGATGCCGTGCCACTCTCGCTGAAGCGGCAGCCCCGCCACTTCGATCAAGGTGTCGGCAGAATTTCGAGGCAGACCAAAATGCAGTGTCTTCACGCCCCATGCTCGCGATTCCACCCACAAATATTGCATCAGCGCCTTTAAATGCTGACCCATCGACCGCAAGTAATTTAGGTGCATATCTCCCTCATGAATCCGAAATAATGCCAACGCATCAACCGATTGGTTGGCGTCTTGCGGGGCAACCGCAGCCGACCCCGACTCCACGCCCTGCCATACGTCCTCAAATGTCAGCTTGCGAGGCAGCCAGTGATCGCGATCGGACCAAAAATCATTTTCGTGCTCGTGAAAAAACGCCGCCAGACGATCCCGGTCGACTGCCCAGGCGGGTCCGGCATCCAAATCCGCAAACGGAGGGGCTTCAAACCCCTGTAAACTGCCGACCACCCACTCGTCCACGACCTGAAATCCCAGTTTTTCTTGCAATACCTTCTGGGATATCTCGTTACCACTGCCCACCAAAGCACGAATCACCTGAGCACCCAACCGTTTGGCCTCTTGCACCTGAAACTCGGCAAACTCCTGCCCTAAGGCGGTCGCTTGCAAATCCGGACGAATTCGCATCCCGCTCACATACGCTTCTTGCGCTTTCACCAAGTCGACGATGGCGCTGCCCACCACCTGGCTATCCTCATCGAGCGCCAGATACACACCACCGGAATCGGAGGACAAATAGGCCTCGATATGTTCAGATAAATAATCATCGACAAACTGAGACAAAAACTCCTGTATCCGCGCCTGATCCTCCGCGGTGGCTCGGACATACCTCACCGACCAAGGCCCTCCCTTGAACAACACTGGACACATTGTAACGTCTTAGAATACCAACTTCAACTCAGGTATGTCTAGGAGCCGTGCACACCGTATCGCTCCCGGATCTCCGCACGAGCACGCATTCGGATATAATGAATTTAACAGGAGGGGTATGGGGTGTCGAATTGGATGCGCCGAGCTTTCGGCTGGGCTTTGGCAAGCGCAGTATTTGTCATGATCTTAGCTGGAGTAGCAATGGCGGCAACAACCACCCCGGCGTCCTCCGCTCCTGATGTACAACTTGCCGGCAAGGTCACCGCGCTTCCCAATCCCCCAGGGTATCCCGAAAATGATGTGTTCTTGGTGACGTTGGTCCATGGCCATCAAGTTCCAGCCATCGCGGTGATCCATTTCGCCAGTTCCTTGGGCCAGCACACAACCAGCAGCGGTACGTTTAAAAAAGTTAACCACTACCAATACGAAACGGTCTGGTCGGCAACCGCTGGTGGTTACGTTCACTTTCAAGCGTATACGGCGCACCACCAATTAGTTGCCGAGGCCAGCTATCCGGTTCGCAAAGGTCATGCTAACTCCGTGGGCCGAATCTTCATCGGCGCCTTATTTATTGGTGGATCGCTGTGGTTCTGGTGGCGCCAGCAGCGTTTTTCGCGCAATCACTAGACACTCGTGCCAGCGGCCAACACGGAAGACACTGCGGCTTCGGCCATCCAAATCCATGCAAGGTAGGCCGAAACCACCGCCTTACCGGTGTTGCGTCCTAAAAGACGCATCACCCAGGTCAGCCGGTGCTTAAGGAGCTGAGGCAAAAGCGGATACCGCACTAACGACCGCGATGCCAGACACGCGCCTAACCAGACCGCCCGCACGATCGCGAGCTCCCCATTGGGCGTGGTCTGCGGCGCATATTCACGCCAACGGCTTTCCAACCCCGTCAAAATGTGTTCTCGACAACGCCGGCGAGTGCGTTTGTTCCGCGACCAGCTCAGTCGCACACTCCACCACATCACTCGCAGCAAGCTTGGATGCCTCATATGGTCTCAATCCTCCATCGTAGACGTTCGTCGCCAGGGGCGATAGTAACGGAAGATAAGAGCGCGCACGCCGATGTTGAGGCCCCAGAACTTTTGGATGACTGTAGTATGCCCATTGGCGAGCAAACTAGTAAGGCTGTCACACTCTATTGCACCGCGTCTCGGAAGAGTATAATACTGAGTAGTTCACTCAGATTTGCATAGGGGAGGTGTTGTTCTTGCCCACGCAAGATGAAGTGTTAAACGTTCTGAAAGAGGTTGAGGATCCCGAAATTGGCGTCAATGTCGTGGACCTCGGACTAGTTTACACGGTGGCCGTGGACAACGGCGACGTTAATGTCGAGATGACGCTGACGGCACCGGGGTGCCCCATGCACGAGACCATTGCACGGGCCGCGGAAATGGCCATCGAGACCTTGCCGGACGTCAAAGACGCGCACGTGAAGATGGTGTGGAGTCCTCCCTGGACCCCAGACCGTTTGACCGATGAAGGGCGGCGCCTTCTCGGATTCTAACTGTAGGAGTGACAGAGCGTGGTTAATCACGGCATGGTCCTCAGCGCTTTAGAAAAGGTAACTGACCCGGAACTGCATTATGATATTGTCACGCTGAACATGGTACGCAATGTGGCCATTTCCGGCGACAAAGTGACGGTCGACGTGGCCCTTACCGTCAAAGGCTGTCCGCTTCATCAGAAGATCGAGCGGGATGTGCAAGAAGCAGTGGGCCAATTGCCGGGTATCACCACCGTTCACGTCAATTTAGATGTCATGAACGATGAGGAGCGGCGCACCGCGTTCGCCCGAGCCTTTCAGCAAAGTCAAAAACAACGTGCTTCTCAGTCGGCTGGCGCCACGCGTGCGCCCACCATGCCAGGGCCGCAAGGAGCGGCCTGGTCTCCGCTATTAGCCGAGGAGAGCCGGACCGTTTTACTGGGGATTGCAAGCGGCAAGGGGGGTGTGGGCAAGTCCACCGTAACGGCCAATTTGGCTGTGGCGCTGCAACGATTGGGATTTCGCGTTGGTGTCATGGACATGGATATCTATGGATATTCCCAAGGGCGCATGCTCGGTGCCCAAGGCCAAGCGAAAGCTAATGCTGACCAGAAAGTCGTCCCTTGGAATGCTCATGGCCTGTCCATCGTTTCCATGGGGATGTTTGTGACAGATAATCAAGCAGTAGTCTGGCGCGGCCCCATGTTAGGGAAAATGATGCAACAATTCTTCACCGATGTAGCCTGGCCAGACCTGGACTATCTCCTTATCGATCTCCCGCCGGGAACCGGCGACGTGGCGTTAGACGTTGCCACGCGATTGCCGAAAGCCTCTCTCGTGATTGTCACTACACCCCAGGTGGTCGCCCAGGAAGTCGCGATGCGAACCGCCGACGTAGCACGCCGAGCCAACCAGCGCATTATCGGCGTGATTGAGAACATGAGCTATATTCCGATGGGTTCCGGACAACGTATGGAGTTATTCGGGTCAGGCGGCGGCCAAGAGCTGGCACACACGCTTAGCGTGCCCCTGCTGGGACAGATCCCCATGGAGAGTTCGGTGCGTGAAGGCGGGGACCGCGGCATCCCGGTTCTACTTAGCGCTCCCGAGTCGGAATCAGCCGCGACCTTTTTACAAGTAGCCCAAAAAATCGATGCGGCGGCCCATGTCTAAGGACCGCCGCGGCCTGTCTTAAGGGGTAGAAGTCCCCGCTCGACCATAGCGATCTTCGAGCCGAACAACATCGTCCAGTTCCGGTGTGGACACCTCGATGACGTCAATGTCGGTCAACGCCGTCAAGCGGTGTTGCGTGGGAGGGGGGATGACCACGGCCTCGCCCGTGTGAAACGCACGAACGTCCCCGTTTAACAAAAGCTCGGCTTCTCCCTGCAACAAGAACATGCTTTCATGCTTTTGTACATGATACTGAAGGCTCAATGAATGCCCTTGATTTACGTGAATCAGCTTCCCGACGTATCGATCGGTCACTGCCCACCAGAGCTCATAGCCCCAAGGCTTCTCAATCCGCTGCAAAACGTCCACTCCTTATGCGCGTTTGTTGGCATCATACCATGTTTGTCAATCGCAATCCTTATCGACAAATTGTACGCTTGGGGTCTGCCAATCTCACAGACGACACCCGGGTGATGCAAACTGCCGTTAAATTGGGCATACTGAAGTGGAAACCCCCAAGTAGGGGTTGAGAGGGAGGATGAGTGTGAGCCGCATTCAAATCGGTCAAGAAGCACCACTCTTTACACTGCCTGGCTCTGAGGGTCAGACGGTGGAACTCGCGCAGTATCGAGGGCGTAAGAACGTGGTGCTGCTCTTTTATCCGTTAGCTTGGACCCCCGTTTGAAGTCACGAAATGCCGGCCTTTAACGCCGTATTAGGCGAGTTCGACCGGCGCGATGCTCAGGTTCTGGGCATTAGTGTAGATTCTGTGCCATGCAATACCGCCTGGAAAGAATCTCTTGGAGGGTTAAACTATCCCCTGCTCTCCGACTTTTGGCCTCACGGCGAAACGGCTCAGCGTTACGGTGTCTTGCGTGCGGAAGGGTATACCGAACGAGCCGTCTTTATCATCGACAAACAAGGTGTCGTGCAATATGTCGACATTCATAAAATCAGCGAGCCGCCCGACCCCCAAGAGGTCCTGCGGGCGCTGGACAATCTTTAAACAGAGAGCGGGGCATCCCGCTCTCTCTCATTTATTCTCGGATATTTGGTTTTTGGTGCGGCGCCAATTAACACCTGGTCGAATCATCTGCAGATTTACGCGGTCCTTATAGCGGGTAATGACGCCAAACAGCGATTCAATCAGAGTGTTGGACAAGAGATGAGGTTCTAGGCCTAATTCCATCAACTTGGTGTGCTGGGCATTGTAGTAATGATTGAGCGCCTCCGTCCGCGGATCTTCTAAATACTCTATTGTAGCGTCGCCGGGATAGGTTTTTTGCACTAAAAGCGCCAGTTCCTTCAACGAAAATTGTTCCGTAATCTGGTTGAACACCCGAAATTCACCTTTGTTGGCCGGATGAGTACAGGCAATTTCAATGCAACGCACGGTATCGCGGATATCGAGGAAACTACGAATTTGTTCACCCTGACCGTACACCGTCAAAGGATGTCCCAGAACAGCCTGAATGCAAAAACGATTTAACACGGTTCCAAACACGTGGTCATAGTCCAAACGCGTAGCCAAACGCGGGTCTTTCACCGTCTGTTCCGTCTCGACTCCGTATACCACCCCCTGGTTCAGGTCCGTCGCCCGCAGTCCCCAGTTGCGACACGCAAAGTGAATGTTGTGGCTATCGTGCACCTTGGAGAGATGGTAAAACGATCCGGGCATTTTCGGAAACGGCAATACGTCGGTCCGGCCCTTGTGTTGGATCTCAATATAGCCTTCCTCAATATCAATGTTGGGTGTGCCATACTCACCCATTGACCCTAACTTGACCAGGTGAATTTCGGGATCAATGTCCGCAATCGCGTACAAGACATTGAGCGTGCCAACCACGTTATTGACCTGAGTATAGACCGCGTGTTCACGGTCTATCATGGAATATGGCGCAGAACGTTGTTCGCCATAATGGACAATCGCTTCCGGACGGAAGTCGCGGATCATGTGAGAGACAAACTCGGCGTTTTGCAGATCGCCCACGTATAGGGCCATCTCCCGACCGGATATTTCCTTCCATGTCCGAATGCGCTCCTGCAATGTGTAGATGGGCACCAAGCTCTCGGCTCCGAGCTCATAATCATACTGTCGTCGAACAAAATTGTCGGACACCGCCACCTCGTGCCCTCGGTCGGAAAGGTGTAGGGCTGTCGGCCACCCCAGATATCCATCTCCGCCCAGCACTAAAATCCTCACGCATTTTCCCCCTAGTATCAAATTAGCGACAAACTCATCTTGCACAGTATAAGGCATGATTGGGCGATGCGCCACCTGTCCCAGGATAGCTCGCCGTCCTCTGCACTTCCCGCAGGATTAAGACCATCTGCTGCAAAATGCCTCTTCGCAGCGTTTATCATCACGGTTCCCGTTGGACCACGGCTTCACGGTTGAAGCCTCTCCCTTTGAGGGCGTAGAAATAGGCCGGAGCAGGGCATCCGCTTTCACGGTCGCCCGCCACGGCTTAAACCACAGGAGAGTTCGTCCATCCCTGACGTTCAGATCGGTTGGCGCCACTTTTCAATATCGGATTAATGACGAATGTTATCTCGTTAAGGCGGTAACTGTGTATGCCACTCACATTGAGCACGGGATCCCTCCTGAACGGTTACGCTGACGGTTTTTGGTGCCGCGCTTGTTGTAAGCCCACACAGGTCCCATCATGCGCACGGGTTGTGCTGTGATCGCCGTGTCAGACGGACAGCTGACCATTGCGGCTCTCGTCCCATGCTTCCCGCCGCGGCTGCTGGCGTTCCTGTTCGGCGATGGGGTCATCGAGGGTTTTGAAACGGTCCAACCACCGTTTTTTGATACCAAAGACCACCGGCGGAAACATGTGCGCATCCACGTGCTGTTGATAGAACGCCTGCCGTGCTTTTTGATGCGCGAGTTTCCGCTCCAACCCCAGAATGCGCCGGGAGTCGGGGCGTGTTTTTTGGAGCGTCGTCACACGGTCTCGGATTTTGTTCACGCGTTGCGTCCATAAAGTCGCCCCGTCTTTCATGGCTTGATGGTGGGCCCGAATCAGGTCTTGCGATTCGTGCACCACATCTTTCCCGTAACACAGCGGCAACTCGTTTCACGCGCACAGTGACGTTCCAAGGCCCCCACGTTCAGGGGTCCGTCGACCAATCGTTACCATAAAGCCATATTTGCGCATGAGGCGGCGAAGGATCGTGTCCTGCTCCGGCGTGACATCGAGCAAGACCCCAAAAATCGTGATTTTCATTCCGGGACTCCTTCCTGCGCTAAGGTGGCCATCACTTGACGCACGGCCGCGCCCATCTTTTGTCCCCCGCGTTGGCCGTAAATTTGCGCCGAGAACGAAGTGGTGATGGCAATCAAGTCCTCGACGAGTTCCTGTTGATCGTCGTTCACCGGACTCTCCACCACGACCACACGCACGCCAAAGGCGTGCAAAAAGGTTTCGAGATAGCCCAAGCCTACCCGGGCTAAGCGGTCACGGGATTCGACAATCACCAGACTGGCCCGGTGGTCTCGGGCCAGATCCAGCAGTTGATGCAAGCCCCGGCGCTGTTCGTTCAAACCGCTGGCGACATCGGTCAGCGCGGCGACCAACGGCCATTGTTGCTCGGCAGCGAATGCCGTCAACCGGCCCAATTGCCGATCCAAATGCCCCGCCTCTTGTTGTTCTTTTGTGGAGACCCGTGCATAGAGGATACACCGGGTGTCCAGCGCGGGATTCTGCACCGTCTCGTGCATCAAGACGTGTAAGTCCGCCACCCGATAGCGGCGATGATTCGTCAACGTACGCACGGGAATCAACCGTCCCTCGCGTTCCCATTTCCGGAGCCCTTCGATACTCATCCCGAGCATCTTCGCGGCTTTGCCAATACTGACAAACTGTTCGTCCATTGTTCTATCGCCGAAACTAATTATGCCATACTCCAAGACATAACTGTGCTCATTCACTCGATGTCCACTAGCCTGCAATGAGTGATTCGCTAAGTTCTTTCGTCGTCCGGAGGGTGCCTAAGCCCGCAGGGAAAATTTGTTGATGAGATTATGCCATCTAGAATGTCGAATCTTGCTGAACGATTTGGTAAGCTTAAATTGTATTCGCTCGAAGGGATTGTGACGGATTGTTGCCTCGCACCAGGTACCGTATCGCTAAAAGGGCACGACTTCCCTGGCTTTTGTTTTTGTTGGTGTCAAGTCTATTCACAGTCGCGATGCTACACCGGAGTTCTAAACCAAGCATCGCGTTGTCACCGCATCGAAAAGTTATCGCAATCAAGACTAAACTTTCGGCGCCGGCCACGGTCACACTGCCTCGAAAATCGGCCGCCGCCATGTTGCCCTTTTCGATCGGGGAAAACTCGGGAGTCCTATGGAACCTCTCGACGGGACAACTGCTGTGGGCATATCATCCTTATCTCAGGGAACCCTATGCATCCACCACGAAGCTGATGACCATCTACCTCATCATACATCGCCTGCCCCTCTCCCAAGTTGTCTCCATCTCGCCGCTGGCGGCCGGCACAACTGGCTCAGATATCCGCATGGAAGTCGGCGAACATTTTACAGTACGCCAACTGCTCTATGCTCTCATGCTGGCGTCCGCCAATGATGCAGCGGTAGCTCTGGCACAACAGGAGGCCGGCACGGTCCCGGCCTTTTTGGCGCAAATGCGAAAGGAAACCACCGACCTAGGCATGACGGGGACAACCTACGCTGACCCGGATGGCCTCTCCCCGGGTTCGGCTGGCAGTGCCTGGGATCTGTCCATCATCGCCCGTGCTGACATGGAAAGCCCTCTATTTCGCCGCATCGTCAAAACCAAGGAAATATCCTTGCCCAACAACCCGGTGGTGCGCAACCTCAACACGCTCTTGTTTCTCGACCCTTCTGTAATCGGCATCAAAACCGGCTGGACCACTGCAGCTGGCTTTAATTTAGTATTTGCCGCCACGCGCCCGGTCGATGGTCATAAGGTAACGCTATTGGGCGTGATTATGCATGGGCAAGACGGCTTTCCGCCGGAGGACGAGGATGCGGAGAAAATTTTGAACTGGGGTTTTCACCAAGTCAAGATCACGGGCGCGACAACTCCTCCCTAACACCACCAACCACTGCTTATGCCTCGCATACACGCTCCCGTCACGGGTAAAAAGGGCAGGCCACATCTTGTCCATTTCCCGAAAGAAGACCCGAGGCCTGTCACGTCCAGCAACAATCGTGGAAGCCTCAATCTCACTGGAAATGCACCTTTTTGGGCCAGCATTCGTATGGTGTACCGATGACATCCGCTTACGGTAGGAGGATATAGCACCTGTGAACACGGCTCTTGACCAACTCGCCGCCCAATTAGAAGAATGGGATCCGCTCGACATCTTACGGTGGGCCGATAAAACGTATGGGGTGGGTCTGGTGTTAGCATCCAGCTTTGGCGCTGAAGACATGGTCCTCGTGGATATGTGGATACAGGTCAACCCGCATCCCACCATCTTCTATCTCGACACGGGCCTCTTGTTCACCGAAACCTACCAATTAATTCGGCGTGTCGAGCAACACTATCGGGTGCAAACCATCCGCGTCGCCACCTCTTTGACCTTAGAGGAACAAGCCGGTCACTATGGTGAGGCCCTCTGGTCAACCAACCCTGACCACTGTTGCACGCTCCGTAAAGTGCAGCCGTTACAACAATATCTCGCCGACAAAACCGCCTGGATCACCGGAATTCGCCGCGATCAAACCGTCCAACGGCGCCATGCCGCTGTTATTGCATACGACGCACGATATCATCTCATCAAAATCAACCCCTTAGTGCGTTGGAATGAGCGAGACGTCTTTCGCTACCTGGTGCGCCACCAAGTGCCCTATAACCCTCTGCACGACTGCGGCTACCCCAGTATCGGCTGTATGCCATGCACGCATGCAATCAAGCCCGGCGATGACCCCCGGTCAGGCCGATGGGCCGGACAGGAGAAAACAGAATGCGGACTCCATCTCTGATCGCCCCGCATGGCGGCTATTTAGCTGAGCAAGAATTGCCGGTGGCGATTGCGCAGGAATTGCGTCATGCTTTTGATCATTTGCCCGCCATCCCAATTGACCGCTTTCAACTGGACGACGCCATTTGTCTGGCTTGGGGCGTCTTTAGCCCCCTGCGCGGATTTCAAAATCGGCACGAGGTACAATCGGTCTTAAAGAATATGCATTTACCCAGCGGAGCCATTTGGCCCATTCCCATCACATTACCGATTTCAGGCGCTATCTCAGCCCGCATTAAAAAATCGCGGTTGGTCCGATTAGTACACGCCGGGCAAACTCGGGCGTTGCTGCATGTGGACGACATTTTCTGGCAAGATCCCGAGGAAGAAGCCGCAATCATCTATGGGACCCGCGATCCGCATCACCCCGGGGTCGCGCACGCCTTGACGATGAGTCCCATCCGCCTTGCCGGCCCCGTGACACTGACACAAGAGCCCCAATGGCCCCAATCCCCGGTGCTCACTCCCCGGGCCATGCGAACGCTCATTCGTGAGCGCGGATGGTCCACCGTTGCTGCCTTTCAGACTCGCAATCCCTTGCATCGCGCGCATGAATATGTTCAAAAAGTAGTGCTCGAGCAGGTTGATGGTTTAGTCATTCATCCGCTCATCGGAACGACCAAGCGCGACGATGTGCCGGTCGCCGTGCGCTGGCACATTTACGAAACGTTGTTGAAGGAATACTACCCCCTTCACCGCACCGGCCTTTCGGGATTTCCCGCAGCCATGCGCTATGCCGGCCCGCGAGAGGCGGTACTGCATGCGTTGGCTCGCAAAAACTATGGCTTCTCCCACTTCATTATCGGCCGCGATCACGCTGGCGTGGGGACCTACTACCATCCCCAAGCCAGCCAGCAAATTTTCGACCAGTTCGACCCCGCTGAACTCGGTATTACCATCATCGCCAGCGAGCCGGCATTTTACTGCCGCAAGTGCGAGCAAATGGCCACGAAAAACACCTGCCCGCACCAAGAGACGGACCATGAAGCGCTCTCGGGAACACGCGTGCGCGCTACGCTAGAGCAAGGTGGTAGCTTGCCGCCCACAGTCATCCGCCCTGAAGTCGAAGCTATCCTGGCCGCCTACTATCAGCAACGGTTAAGCGACTCGATGGACAGATGATCCGACTTGCGCCAGAGCGCGTCTACTGCCGTAAGCGTTGCCGGCGTACTGGGCGACTTGGATGTTGTACTTGCCGCCCAGCGAGTTTGGTTCTCAAGAGCCCCGGCGTTGTCCACCGGGGAATCCAAACGTGTTCCCCGTTAGCCTCCAATCTTGTCCAGTGCCGGTTTGGCGTAAGCCTACAGAGACTAGCCACCCGCATCTATGTGGGTCAACCATTGGGCGATGGCCTCTAGTTCTTTCGGACTAATCGTGTGCCCCATGGCGTAGTCTCGGGCGTGAACATGAGCCCCGAGCTGCTCCAACGTCTTTCGCATGGTCTGGCCGCGATCGAACGGGACCACCGGATCCTGCCGCCCATGACCCCAAAACACTGGCACATCACGCAAGGGCTTGTCGGTCGCATGGCTCGTTAGCGGCGGCGCACTAAGACTCACCACCGCCTGAATATTGCGGGCGCGCCGATGCACGGCCGTTGCACAGGCCATGAGTCCCCCTTGACTAAACCCTAGCAAAATCACTGAACCGGCATCCGCTTGTTGATCAATCAGCGCATTTAGCGCGGCCACGCTCTCATCAATCTGGCCGGCATCGCTCACGAACCAGGCGTATCCCGGATGCATTGAAAACGGCGCCCGCACGCTGATAACGCGGGTATCCGCCCCAAACACAAACGCGAGGGGCAACAAGTCCTCTTCGTCGCTGCCTCGGCCATGCAGCATCACCGCTAGCCTGTGACCAGTGGCCACCGCTTCGCGAAAATACAGGGTCATCCTAGGCACCTCCCGTTCTTCATCATGCCATCTGCCCCGTTGTTGCGTCAAAGTGCAAGTCACTGCATCATGCATGAGTGGACAAGGCGGCCTTCAGGAGCGCCGTCTATCGGACGGCAGGAAAATCGGAGTTCGTCACGAATTGAATCAGGACAACATGAGGCAGGAGGTTATACGATGCCGGTTTCTGGTCCCGCACTTCCGTCGGACAGATTTTTACTGGTGTGGCCACAAATTCAAAAAATCGCTCGAGACTTCCCCGACCGCGAGGCAATTGTCTCGCCGAGCGGCCGCCTCACCTATCGGCAGTTAGTGAACAACGTCTTATCATATCTGGCCGGGCTGCAGTCGCTGGGTTTAACGACCGGATCGCGCGTCGCTGCGATGTTGGGGAACGACAGTCCCTACGTCATCGCCTACTTGGCTACCTTAGCGGGTGCCATGGTGTTTATCCCGCTGAACACGCGCTTGGCCCGTCCCGAAGTGTCCGATATCTTGAGACACGCCGAGCCCAGCCTCATTATTACCGACGACAATCTGATGGCGCAGGTGCCTGAAACATTTTCCGGACGCGTCATGGCCCTATCCCACTGGCAGCGCCATGTCCAGTCCCAAAAGGACGCGCCGTTGCTTTTAGCCTCTGCGAGCGCCGACGATGTCGCGCTCATTTTCTACACTTCCGGCACGACCGGCCACCCCAAGGGTGTCATGCTGACGCACCAAAATATTGCCACCCAGTTCTTTCAGTCCACCAGTGCCCTCTTGGGCATCCGCACCGACGACCGCGTCGCGTGCGTGTTCCCTTTGTTTCATACCGCTCAACATGTGTTCTTACAGCCTCCCTTGACGATTGGAGCCACCGTAGTTATTGACAGTTTCTCCCCTAAACGGGTATCTTCGCACTTAGCCGACGAGCGGATCACGATCTTTTTTGCCGTCCCCGCCATGTATCACATCTTGTTGCAAGATCCCGATTTCTCAGCTGCGACACTTCCCACCGTTCGCCTGTTGGCATATGGCGGCAGCATCATGCCAATCGACACAGTTTGGGCTGTAAAACAACGGTTTCCACAGGCCGCTATTCACAATTTGTATGGCCAAACCGAAAACAGTCCAGCTGTCAGTGGGCTGGATGACCGCTACGTCCTCACCAAGCCGGGTTCCGTTGGACGACCCCTACCTGGCATGTCCGTCGCCATCTTTGACGACTTAGACCATGAGGTCCCGCCGGGCGTCGTCGGCGAAGTGGTGACGCAAGGCGTTAACTTGATGAAGGGATACTATCATGACGCGCAGGGCACGGCGTTGGCGCTGCGCGGCGGATGGTACCACACCGGAGACCTTGGATATCTCGACGAAGAGGGGTTCTTGTACGTCATCGATCGCAAGAAGGATATGATTATCCGCGGTGGACAAAATGTCTATCCCATTGAGGTAGAAAATGTTCTCTACCAACACCCGGGCGTGTTGGAATGTGCCGTTATCGGTGTGCCGCATCCGATTTTAGGCGAAGAAATTGTTGCCGTGATTGTCCAAAAGCCGGGATGGAAAGTGACTGCTGACCAAATGTCGGAATTCGCCCACGGACGGATTGCCACCTATAAAATTCCTGTGCGCTATCATTTTGTTGATAAGCTTCCGCATAATGCCAGCGGCAAGATTCTTAAACGGGAGTTGCGCAACTTGGCCCGAGACGGTGTTTTATAGAATCGACCCCATCGGCGTTTCGCCTCAAGGCTCGAGTAGGTTCAGACATCATCCCCTGCAACTCGCCACAGGCACTACCCGTTCAAGGCAGAGGCTTTATTCGGTCGACGCCGCAGCATGCGGACACGGACAACGCTCCGACGCTCCCCCAACCAGTGCCCCACATGTTACAATATTATAAGGCAAGCCGCCTGGAGGGAGGGAGCACAGATGTCGCACACAACCGATCGGCTAGGACGGCCCTTGCAGGATTTGCGCATTTCCGTCACGGATCGGTGTAATTTCCGTTGTGTATATTGCATGCCCAAGGCCGTTTTTGGACCCTCCTTCGCATTTTTGCCGCGTCAGGAGTTATTGACGTTCGAAGAGATTGTCCGCGTAGCGTCTATTTTTGCTGAACTTGGGGTGCACAAGATCCGCCTGACGGGCGGGGAGCCTTTGGTGCGCAAAGATATTGAACAACTGGTGTCTCAATTACGGGTGATTACCGGTATTGACGACCTGGCGATGACCACCAATGGGTCCCTGTTGACCCGCGAACGGGCCCAGCGCCTGAAGGACGCCGGGCTTATGCGGGTTACCGTCAGCCTGGATTCGTTAGACAATGACAAATTTCAGGCCATCAACGATGTGAAATTCCCGGTGAAGCGCGTGATTGAGGCCATCGACAACGCCGCCCAGGTCGGTCTGGCGCCTATCAAGATTAATATGGTGGTCAAACGCCAGGTTAATGACAGCGACGTGCTCCCCATGGCCGAATACTTTCGCGGGACAGGACACATCCTTCGATTTATCGAATATATGGATGTGGGAACCGCGAATGGCTGGCGCTTAGATGATGTGGTACCCGCAAGCGAGATCGTAGCCAGGATTGAGTCGAAGTGGCCTTTGATTCCCATTGCTCCCAAGCGCTCCGGCGACGTGGCACGACGCTTTCGCTATCAAGACGGCGCGGGCGAAATCGGCGTCATTAGTTCCGTCAGCCAGCCATTTTGCCAAAACTGTAGTCGAGCCCGCCTCTCCCCCGAAGGCCAATTGTTTCTGTGCCTTTTTGCCCAAACGGGCTTTGATTTGCGTCGATGGCTGCGGAAGGGTCATGATGACAGCGAGATTCGCCGCGTCATTGAGAATATCTGGCAGGGACGTTCGGTTCGCTATTCAGAAGAGCGCAGCGAACAAACGGTGGGCATCCCCAAAGTGGAGATGTTCCGCATCGGAGGATAGCGCAGCGCCCAGGAGAGAAGGCTTCTATTGATGGCAGAGAGAAAGCTCCCAGGCAAACTGGCAAGTCAAGCGGAGTGGGATGTCGCGCAGGAACTTTTGGACGCCGCACCCGCTATGGACCAAGAAAAGATTCGGCGGGCCGTGTCGATGATCTTGGAAGCAATCGGCGAAGATCCGACGCGCGAAGGGTTACAAGAAACCCCGAGCCGGGTCGCACGGATGTATACGGAAATTTGTGCGGGATTGCATCAAGAGGGTCGGGACGTTCTAGCCACCCGCTTTCACGTGGACCACGACGAGGTGGTCTTGGTCAAGGATATTCACTTTTATTCGTTGTGTGAGCATCACCTTTTGCCTTTTTTCGGTGTTGCCCACGTAGCCTATCTCCCGAATCGAGGCATGGTGACAGGATTATCCAAGTTAGCCCGCCTCGTGGAGGTGTACGCCCGACGGCCGCAAGTGCAAGAACGCATGACCAACCAGATTGCCGATATCTTGGAAGAGGAGCTGTCCGCCGTGGGGACGTTTGTCATGGTGCAAGCAGAGCACCTGTGCATGTCGATGCGCGGCATTCAAAAACCCGGCAGTCACACCGTCACAACGGCAGCCCGAGGCGATTTTAACACCCGTCCAGAGCTTCGAAGCGAAATTTTGCGGCTGATTCAATCGTAGAGGAGCATAGATGATGACATTGGACGAATATCTGGATGCAACCTTCATCCATGAGGACCCCCTCTTAGGTGAAATCAAACGGGACATTGTCGACCACGCCATGCCGGCCATCTATATTCCGATCGTGACGGCGGCAACTTTGCATTGGCTCATTAAAGCTTTCGCCCGGCGTCAAGCCTTAGAGATCGGAGCCTTGGGAGGATATTCGGGGGTCTGGCTGGCTCGGGCTTTGCCGTCAGATGGGCACTTAACCTCGCTGGAACTGCGATCCGACTACCGCGATGTCGCGCTGGCCAACGTGCGCCGGGCCGGCCTCGCCGATCGCGTAACCTTCCGCGTCGGTCCGGCCGCCGCCAGCCTACGTGACTTAGAAGCCGAAAACGCTCAGTTTGACTTTTTCTTTATTGATGCGGACAAAGAAAACTATCCCTTATATTTGGATTATGCCCTCAAGCTAGCGGAGCCGGGTGCAATTATTGCCGCCGACAATACGTTACAGGGGGGACACATTTTGGACCCGGACAACCACAGCAAAAACGTCGAGGCAATTCGTCACTTTAATCGCCAAGTGGCCAATCACCCGCACTTGTTGCCGTTGTTGCTGCCCATTGGTGACGGATTGACGCTGGCCCGCTACCAGCCTTAAATCTGCTCCCTCGGCAGTTTGCCGTCGTGTCGATGATCGCGTGCGTACTGAATGGCGGCTCGATAGAGGTCGAGCGAATCGGATCGGCCGCTTTCTAAAATCACATCCAACAGCTCTGTCAAAGCGTCTCCATGATTGCCCATGCGCTCCAGCGTGAACGCGAAAAATACCTTTAATGCCAGATGATTGGGGTACTGACTGGTCGCGTCCGCCAGCACCTGATATGATTCGTGGACTCGGCCTACCGCCCTAAGGCTGGACCCTAATCCCAACATCGCGTCCACGCGGTGCATCTGGTCCAGATCCCCGGCCAGGGCTTGCTGATAATAGGCGATGGCCTCCTCTTCACGCCCTTGATTGTCCAATACCAGCGCCATCTCATACAAAAGACGCGGGTTCTCCGGATCCGCATTCAGCCAGACCTCGAGCCTGAGTCGCGCTTCATCCCATCGTCCGCGGGATTTGAGGTGGCGCACCAGCGACAAATCCGGACCCCCATCAGCCATCACTATCCACTTCCTTCACCAAAACTTTCACGGCAAAGCCTCCCCTTCGGGCTGAAAGAGGGACTACCTGCTCCTCCACGTTTGCCCTGTCTGGGGGCCAGGCCTAAAATACGGGAACTCTTAGCTATTTTACCACGACCATCTTGGAAATAACTGTAATATGGAAGCGGCCTGCTGCATAAGATGTTAACAAGGAGGGATAGTATCTTGCGTAACACAGCTCAAAATCCGTGGCGATCTGCCTTAGACCAGGCATTAGACCAACTAGCCCAGGCCGAACACGCCTTCGAGTGGGCCGACGCCGAATTTTCCGACTATCACGCCTATCGGATTCAAGCCGCCAAAGAGCAAGTCGCCCTGATCCTGCGCCAAGCTCGGCATGCCTACGGTGTGCCGCCCGATCTGCAGCTGCCGCCAGGACCTCGAGCCGTTGATGCCATCACAGCGGGCGACCTGGCAGAATCGCGCCACTAGACGGTGTTTGCGCCGCCTGACGGACGCCCTTGTCCACTAATTCCTGGGTCCACAGCTCCAACATCAAGAGGGCATAACTTTGGCGCGCCGCAACCGGATTGTGAGCGGCTAACTGACCCAACAACGCCTGCACCGCTGACCGTTGAAACCAACCGCGTTGGGTAAAGTGATGATCCGTCAGACTATCGTAGACGGTGTCGTAGAGGGGGCCTGCCATGAGCGCGGTAAGGGGAGTGGGAAAGCCATTTTTCGGACGCCACACGATTTCGCCAGGTAAATAGCGGCGCGCCACCTGGCGCAATACCCGTTTGTCCAGGCGGCCCGTGCGGCGCAGCGCCAACGGGATCTGCAGTGCAAATTCGACAATGGCATGATCGCAGTATGGAACACGAATCTCGATATTGTGGTGCATGCCGATGCGGTCGGCTTTTAGTAACACGTCATCCGGCAAAAACCAACGCACATCAAATCCCTGCATGGCCTGCAATTCCGAGAGATGGCTCACCGCCTGCCAATATTCGCGTACCGCAGCCGGACGGTCCGGATGCAGCAGATCTTTTGTCAACAGTCGCTCTTGTTCAGCTGGGCTAAAAGTCATCCCCACACCACGATAGCGTGCAGCCATCGGCTCCGCGGCGCGTGCGAACGCACCCGCTCCTTTAAATCCTTGGTTCACCCACCATTGCCGCAGGCGGTAAGGTACCTTACGCACCCATTGAAGACTCTGCACCTCTCCGTATCCCGCGTATCCGCCAAAAATCTCATCCGCTCCCTCGCCAGAGAGCATCACCCGATGGAATTGGCCTGCCGCTTCTGCCACGCCATCCAGCGGCAAAACAGTGGGATCGCCCATCGGCTCGTCCAAAATATAGGCCAACTGCCGCACTCTGTCGGGCGTGATTTGGGAGTCCACGGCGATGCGGCGAATAGGAAAATGATACTGATCCGCGACCTGCTTGGCCCACCCAAATTCATCGTATCCGGGAAATCGTGCAGCAAAAGCCGCAGACCAAGCCTCTACCCTGGGCCCGTTCGCCTGCGACACCAGCGCTGCCAGCACACTAGAATCCAAGCCTCCTGACAAGAACAGACCCACGGGCACATCTGCCACCAAATGCGACTTGACGACATCGCTTAAAAGTTGGTCAAGCTGTCGAGCCCACTGGGTGATGGTTCCCTCAGTGATTGGCTCAACCACCGTCGGCTGCCAGTATAGCCAGCGTTCGCGGCGACCATCGGCCTTGACCCGAAGTGCTTCACCTGGTCGAAGTTTCGTCACGCGACGCATCAATGTATGGGGGGCCGGCGTAAATCGATGTCCCAGGTAACTCGCCAAAAACCGCTCATCCACCGCCGGATTGAATTCGTTCAAACCTAAAAATGCTTTCATCTCAGAAGCAAACGCCAACGTGTGATCCATCTCCAAGATATAAAGCGGTTTTTGTCCGATCCGATCCCGTGCCAACAAGAGCTGTTGGCGCTCTTGGTCAAACACGGCCAGGGCAAACATGCCGGCAATGTGGGATAACAGGTTGTCTCCGTATTCTTCATACAGATGCACAAGCGTCTCGCCGTCGGCATCAGACCGCAAACGATGTCCCCGTGCCTTCAATTCGTGCTGCAAGTGGGGATAATTGTATAATTCTCCATTGAAGACCGCCACGATCCGGCCATCTTCCGAAACATAAGGTTGGTGACCATGCGCCACGTCGATAATTGCCAGGCGTCGCATTCCAATCCCTAACCCGCGCTGCACAAAGGTTCCTTGTCCGTCCCGACCACGATGTTTCAAGAAATCCAGCATCGCCGTCAGTTCATGCTCCAAAACCAACCGATCTCGTCGCCAAATGCCCGCGATTCCGCAGATGGGTCTCACTCCTTATGAATGGTTTGGGTATTTGACATCAGTATGTCCAGATTATCCGCAAACCAAAAGATCTTCCCCGCATGGGAAGACGATTGGCGCCATCTCCTCGCTACACCGAATGACTCATTAATCGAGATAATCTTTAAGTTTCTTGCTCCGTGTCGGATGACGCAGCTTGCGCAACGCCTTGGCCTCAATTTGTCGTATCCGCTCCCGCGTCACCCCGAACACCTGGCCAACTTCTTCCAACGTACGCGCACGACCGTCAGTTAACCCAAAGCGCAGCCGCAATACCTTTTCCTCACGGTTTGTCAGCGTATCCAACACTTCTTCTAACTGCTCCTTTAACAGTTGATAGCCCGCCGCTTCGGCAGGAGCCGGCGCATCCTCATCTTCGATAAAATCCCCAAGATGAGAATCTTCTTCTTCTCCAATTGGCGTTTCGAGCGAAACCGGCTCTTGAGCCACCTTGAGAATTTCCCGCACCCGTTCCACCGTAATTCCCATTTCTTTCGCAATTTCTTCCGGCAAAGGTTCGCGGCCATATTCTTGCAACAACTGGCGTTGTACTCGGATCAACTTGTTAATGGTTTCCACCATATGCACGGGAATGCGAATGGTCCTGGCCTGGTCCGCGATAGCACGCGTAATGGCCTGACGAATCCACCACGTCGCATACGTGCTGAACTTATATCCCTTGCGATAGTCAAACTTCTCGACGGCTTTAATGAGGCCCAGATTGCCTTCCTGAATCAGGTCCAAAAACAACATGCCCCGGCCGACATAACGCTTAGCAATCGATACCACCAACCGTAGGTTCGCCTCAGCCAATTCGCGCTTGGCCTCTTCTTCGCCGGCTTCGATGCGTTTAGCTAGTCGCACCTCTTCCTCGGCAGTCAATAGCGGAACCCGTCCAATTTCCTTGAGATACATACGCACAGGATCATCGATCGTGACGCCGTCGGGCACCGACACCTCACGTTCCACTTCTTCTTCCGGTTCCACATCGTCTGGAGACGGGCCATGTTCGGGGTCCAATGCAATCTGTTCGCCCACCAACTCAATGCCCAACTCGCCAAACATCTCGTATATGCTGTCAATTTGATCGGGAGGAAGATCAACCGACTGCAGGGTGTCGACAATTTCACTATAGGACAATTTACCGCGTTCCTGCCCGCGCCGGATAAGATCCTTCACTTCGTCAATCTGCGGAACGCTACTCCCCTTCCCCTGAGCCACGCTATCCCTCCTTTCGAAACTGATACCGTTCTAGCTGCGGTCCCAGTTGTTTAACCTCTTCGAGCAAGTCGGGGCTCAAATCGCCTTGCCGCGCCAACTCGCGAATTTCCGCATATCTACGTAGAGCACTGTCCTGTTGCAAAGCCCTTATTAAATCTTCGATGACCTCAGTGCCTCCATCGGGTTCCTGGTTTTGCCAAATCGCCGCATACAGCGAACCCACTTCTGGATCGGCCCATCGCGACGACCACTGGTCCGGCTCTGCCACCTGACCGGTCTCAATATCATCCAAAACTGCACGAATCCGCTCTTGCGCCGCCCAGTTAGGCACAGCCTCCTTTACGCGTTCCACTTGGTCGGGATGCTTCATCAACGCTGCCAGCAGCCACACATCGATGGGTTGCCCGCGACGAGCGGGTGCCGTCACCTCCATATTATGCCTATTTTTTCCGATTGTATGCCGGACCTCTTGCGCAGACCGTAAACTCTGTGATAAAATTTGAGGATGTATCCGTAGCGTCTTGGCCAACATCTCCCGATATCCAGCCTGTTCGACCGGATCTTGAACCGCCCGGATCAATGGTTTCAGCGTGTCGACTATCTCCGCTTGACGCCTCGGATTGACCAATCCGCCCAGTTGTCCGACCTGCTCAATTTCATGCTGTACGTACGGCACCCGCTGCTGAATCTGCTTGACCAGGGCGTCCACCCCCCGCTTTTGCACAAGTTCGCTGGGATCTTTCACGTCAGCGGGCAACGTCACCACATTAACCCTGAGCCCAAAGGCCGACAAACTCAAAAACGCCCGGCGCATCGCCTCTTGGCCAGCACTATCCTGGTCCAGCAGCAGGTCCACTTCCTGCGTGTAGCGAACCAAAAAGCGGGCATGGTCGTCCGTCAGCGCGGTTCCCAACTGGCCCACCGCCTGCGTGAGACCGGCCTGATGACAGGCTACCACGTCGAAATAGCCTTCAACAATAAGCGCCCGTTCACCCTTTCGCCAACTTGGACGAGCCAAATGACCGCCATATAACAGGCGCCCCTTATGGAACAACGGCGTCTGCGGTGAATTAATATATTTGGGGTCCTGTCCCGGATTTAAGGCCCTGCCTCCAAACGCTACGATCCGGCCATCCTTGTCCCAAATTGGAAACATGAGCCGATTTCTCCAACGGTCATAGGCACCCCCGTCGTCTCGACGCACCACCACGCCCGCCTGCACCATATCCTCTACTGCCACCCCACGGCGTCGCAACAAATCAGTCAGACCGTGCCAACTGTCCGGCGCAAACCCCAACTGAAATCGATCGACCATGGGTCGATCAACACCTCGTCCATCCAAATAGTCGTACAAATGCTCGGCGTTGCGCCGAAAACTCTCGTGAAAATACTCGTGACTCCATTCCAGCACTGCCCTGAGACGTCCATACGGATCATGGTCCTCTTGGTCCATCCGCGCGATCCCAGCGGCTTCGCCCAGCGACTCCACGACATCAAGAAATTCACGGCCTTCCAGGCGCATGAGAAATGTGAATACGGTGCCGCCTTCATGGCAACCAAAACAATAGAACAGTTGTTGCTGAGCGTCCACGCTAAAGGACGGCGTCTTTTCCGCATGAAATGGACAAATCCCCCACCAATGGCGTCCTTTGCGTTTCAGTGCGACATGGCGTCCCACCACCTCGACGATGTCGACTGACTGACGGACCGCGTCGATCCACGCTTGCCGGCTCTCATAGGCCATGGGAACCACTCCCGTTCGTACCGATCAAAATTCGTCATTGATCGTAAATCTCCTGCTGCTCAGAAAAACTTCCCGGCAATCCGATTAATCAGCGAATATCGCGTGTTTTGCGTCAATTCGTAGACAATCCCGGCACAATACCCAAGCATTGGCCCCAGTTGACGCCACCACAGGCCAGACCCAGTGCGCCCATGCGCGATTTGCAATGGAGGACTGAAGATGCCATTTTCCATCAATGGCATCACTGTCTATCCCCGGAGAGGTTCAGCAAGTCTTATGCGCATGTCCTGATAGGCTCGCCTCGACACGACAGAGGTTCTTGACTAGGGGCCTGCCTGGACTTAACGCCTGCTACTCACCATCGGTAAACGGGTCAACACAACAGAAACTCCCCAAGGTGGGCTCGTAATCACAGGGTTCGGATTAACTATTGCGATTGCCCGCGCGCGTGTTGGCCCAGTCTAAGCTATACGCCGTAACCCAATCGCCACCGGCATGGCTGCACTTGAAGCAACAGGCAAATCCGCTCGCCTCGGAACCAAAGTGTTCCTGGCTGAAACCTTCTCCTTCACGAGGCACGCATCGACACGAAGGAGATCGCGTCGCCATCGTCAGTACCTCCGCGGAGTACGCCGGTCCAGCCCCGCAGCCGGGGTCAATGACACCCCGGGACGCAATGCCATCTACCCGGCGCGCCCCGGTCGTGAATGTGACTTTTTCTCACCTGCTATTCCAAAGCCGCCTGCGCGGCCGCCAGGCGCGCGACCGGCACGCGGAAAGGCGAACAGCTGACATAGTCCAGCCCCATCTCGTGGCAAAACGCGATGGACGACGGCTCGCCCCCATGCTCGCCACAAATGCCGACGTGCAAATCGGGACGTACAGCGCGGCCTTCTTTAATACCCCATTCGATCAGTCGACCCACCCCAGGTCGATCAAGCACCATAAAGGGATTGTCGGGCAGTATTTTTTCCGCCAAATAAGTGGGTAGAAATTTGGATTCAGCATCATCGCGACTGTACCCAAATGTGGTTTGGGTTAAGTCATTGGTGCCAAAGCTGAAAAACTCCGCATGCTCGGCAATCGCACCGGCCAGTAGCGCTGCGCGCGGTACCTCAATCATAGTCCCTATCGCATAGGGCAACTCAACCCCTTGCTCGGCGGCCACTTGCGCGTTCACGTCGGCCGTCAACATTTTCATGCGGGCGAGTTCTTCAGCCGTTCCCACCAGGGGAATCATCACTTCCACCTGCGGATGCAACCCTTCTTTAAGAAGAGCCGCTTGCGCCTGAAAGATGGCTCGGGTTTGCATGGCGTAAATCTCGGGATATACGATGCCCAAGCGCACACCCCGAAATCCCAGCATGGGATTAAATTCAAAAAGTGTCCGAGTCCGGCGCAATAGCACTTGCAAGCGTTCGATGTCCGCGACATCGCCGCGGACTTGGGCCTGCGCAAGCGCCTCTTCGCTATCTCCGATGTCCGGCAAGAACTCGTGCAAGGGCGGATCCAAGAGGCGAATCGTCACCGGCAGGCCGTCCATCGCCCGCAAGATGCCATAAAAATCACTTTGTTGCATGGGCAATAGCTGATCTAGTGCCGCTTGCCGTTGTTCCACACTCTCCGCTAATATCATCGCTTGCACGACAGGCAAGCGCTCCTGACCCATAAACATGTGCTCCGTGCGACACAATCCAATGCCGTTTGCTCCTAGTTCCCGGGCCTTGGCAGCATCGTCGGGTGTATCCGCATTCGCATGGACCCCCAACCGCCGAATGCTATCGGCCCACTGTAAAAGCTCCGTAAACTCAGCCGACAATTGCGGATCGATGGTTGGCACCGACCCGCGAATGACCCGGCCGCTGGCCCCGTCAATCGTCACCCAGGTGTCTTTGGCCACAACCTCGTTGCCCACCGTAAAAGTCTCGTCGCTTAGGGAAATTTTGAGCGACTCACACCCCGTCACGGCAGGCTTCCCCATGCCGCGTGCCACAATTGCCGCATGCGACGTCATCCCTCCACGGCTCGTCAGAACACCTTGAGCCGCAACGATGCCGTGAATATCATCCGGGGTCGTTTCCGGGCGAACCAAAATCACGGATTCCCCCGCCGCGCCGCGCTGTTCCGCTTCATCCGCGCTGAAGACCACCCGACCCGTCGCTGCCCCAGGGGAAGCCGGGAGCCCCACCGCCAACACGTCGACTTGAGCTTGGGGATCGATTTGGCGATACAACAGACGCTGCACCTGCTCGGGATCCTGGCGCCGAATCGCTTCGGCTTGCGAAATCGTGCCCGCCTTAGCCAAATCCACGGCGATTTTGACGGCAGCGCTGGCCGTGCGCTTGCCGCTTCGCGTTTGCAGCACGTAGAGCTTTTGTTCCTCGACCGTGAACTCGATATCTTGCATGTCGCGATAGTGATGTTCCAAGAGCCGACAGACCTCGCTCAACTGAGCATAGGTCTCAGGCAACTCGCGCGCCATCTGATCAATGGGATTAGGGGTGCGGATCCCCGCCACCACGTCTTCGCCTTGCGCCTGGATTAAGTACTCGCCATACATCCCGGCCTCACCAGTATTGGGATTGCGGGTGAACAGCACGCCGGTTGCGGATTGCTCTGACATATTGCCAAACACCATGGACTGAACGTTCACTGCGGTTCCCAAACGCTCGGAAATCTTATGCAAGCGGCGATAGACCACGGCCCGCGGATTCATCCATGATCCAAAAACCGCCTCAATCGCCATTTCCAATTGGACTCGCGGATCGTCTGGAAAGGGCTGTCCAACCGTTTGACGGACCAAGTTTTGATAGTGCTGGATCAGTTCTTCCAGGTCTGGTTCAGCCAGCGCCGTATCGTCCACGGCACCCCGAGATTGCTTAAGTTCTTCGAGAATCTGCTCAAATTGGGCGTGCTCCATGTGCAACACCACATTCCCAAACATTTGGATAAATCGGCGATAGCTATCCAGCGCAAACCGCCGATTATGCGTGAGTGAAGCCACTCCTTCGGTCGTGATGGGGTTCAATCCCAAGTTCAACACCGTGTCCATCATGCCGGGCATAGAAATCGGCGCCCCGGATCGCACGGACACTAAGAGCGGCCGCTTGGAATCCCCTAAACGCCTGCCAACTTTTTCTTCCAACAGTGCCAGGTGCGTCCAGACCTCGTCCATCAGTCCTTCCGGCAACCGCTTTAATTCTTGATAGTGATTGCATGCCTGCGTGGTAATTGTGAAGCCCGGCGGCACCGGTAGCCCGATCCGGCTCATTTCGGCTAGCCCAGCACCCTTTCCTCCCAGCAACTGGCGATCTGGGGCGTTCCCTTCCTCGAATTGAAAGACGTAACGCGTCACTAGCTGGCCCCCTCCTTGTTTCGCAGTTCCAACACGCGGGTCGCCGTTTCTTCTACGGCGTGGTTGCTCACGTCAATCACGGGACACTTCAGTCGATTAAAAATGTCCCAGGCGTACTCTAGCTCGACCACAATACGTTCCATCGTCGCATATTGTGCGGTCGACCCCAGGCCCAAACTCTTCAGCCGCTGGCGCCGAATCGACATTAAGAGGTCGGGGTCAATCATCAGTCCCACCGCCTTGCGCCGTCCCTCCCGAAACACTTCGCTGGGAACCGGTACTTCCGGCACCAACGGCACGTTCGCCACCTTCAAGCGATGGTTGGCTAAATACAAGCTGACTGGGGTTTTCGACGTGCGTGACACGCCCAAAAGCACGACGTCCGCATCCCGAATTCCTTTGGGATCCTTGCCGTCGTCGTATTTGACGGCAAACTCCACCGCCTCCACCCGCGCAAAATACTCGTGGTCCAACCGGTGGCTTAACCCGGGGATCAGTCGCGGAGGGACCTGCAACACCCCTTGCAGCGCATCCAGCATCGGACCCATGACATCGACGTGAGGCACTCCGCGGGCACGGGCCGCTTCCGCCAAATACTCGCGCAGTTCCGGCCGGACCATGGTGTACACAATCACCGAAGACTCTCGTTGCGTCCGACTCAACACTCGGTCAATGCCGTCTTGATCGACGACGTAGGGGACACGTTCGATTTTGACATCGTGATCAAACTGAATAGCCGCGCCGTGAACAACGCGCTCCGCCGTTTCCCCCAATGAATCCGATACAATGTAAACCCGGACTTGTGCCATACCATCCTCCCTTACAACAACTCCCAATCAAAGTACCGTCCCAATGCCTGCTGCACGTCCAGCAAGAGGGCTAAGCGACGATTGCGGACGTTCGGATCAGGATCCATCACCAGCACCTCGGCAAAGAATTGAGCAATAAGCGGCAGCAGTTGTCCAATGGCGTCCCACCACGCCTGAAGGTCATTCTCCTCCGCGGCCAAGGCCTGACGCGCCGCCGCCCCCAGTTCTGATTCAATGCCAGCCTCCAGGTCAAGCGCCGCGCTCTTCGTCACTATATGGCGCGCAATGCGCTTTACCCGCTTGTAGGCCGTGATGACCACCTCGGCCTGCGAACGGTGCTCTTGTAAAAACGTCAAGCGTTCATGCAGGCGGCGCCAGGGGAAATCACGCGCTAACACACTTTCAAGAAACTCCACCGGCCAACGCGTCTCCATCACCGAAATTAGGCGCGCCACCACTAAGCTGCGCACGGCCTTCATAACCTCTTGCCCTGAAGCAGTTTGGCGCGCTGCCACAGTCAACAGTTCGGTGATGGTATGATCCCCCAGAATCGGGGTTTGGGCCGCCAACAACGCCAATCCCAGTGCGACGCGACGCAGGCCGAACGGGTCTTCCGACCCGGACGGGCGGATGTCGACGCTATAAAAAGCGGTGAGCGTATCCACTCGATCCAACAATCCCAAAAGCTGCGCCACGGTGTTGGGCGGAAGCCGGTCGTCGGCAAAGGCTGGCCGATATTGGTCCGCGATCGCCTCCACCACCCGGCTGTCTTCCCCATCCAGGCGAGCGTAGATAGCCCCCATCTCCCCTTGCAATTCCGGAAATTCGCTCACCACTTGGGTCAGCAAATCACATTTATAGAGGTCGACACTGCGCAAAAACAGTTGTTCGACTGTGGACTCCAACCCCCACCAAGCCTTCGTCTCGGTAAACAGAGACTTGATACGGTTAATTTTGTCCTGATAGGTGCCAAGGCGTGCGTGCCAAGTCACTTGAGCGAGTTCCGGGGCATGGTCAATCAGCCGTCTTTGCCGGTCCTTGGAAAAAAAGTACTGGGCATCAGACAAGCGCGCCCTCAAAACCTTTTCATTGCCATGACGCACCAGATCGAGAGAATCGCCCACGCCATTGCGCACCGCCACAAAATACGGCAAAAGCGCTCCGGCCTCATTACGGACTGGAAAGTAGCGCTGATGCACCCGCATCGATGTCACTAAAATAGGAGCCGGAATCTGGAGAAATTCCGCAGAAAACGTCCCTAAAAACGGGGTGGGCCACTCCACCAAGTTCGCCACTTCTTCTAAAAGATCTACATCAAAGTCAATGTGACCGCCCACCGACCGCGCTAAACGCATCCCCTCCTCGACAATCACCTGACGACGGCGCTGGCCGTCCGCTTCAACCCGTCCTGCCTCCAGCGCCTTCCAATACTCCGCCACCGAACCCACCACAATCGGTTCAGGATGGTCGGTGCGATTGCCAAAGGTCTTCCCCGCCGAGGCCACCCCCAAGGCGTCACCGTGCACCACGACGTTGTCCAGCAGCAGCAAAAGCCACCGCACCGGTCGCACAAAACGCGCATCGCTCTCATCCCAGCGCATGGTGCGCGGCTTGGGCATGGCAGACAGCACTTCCTCAACCAGCGACTGCGCAATCGCTTCAACCGAAGCCACGGGTTTGGCGCGGGTAGCCGTCACGTATTCATTGCCCCCCACCATCTGCCGATCTAACGCCTCGATGCTGACGCCCACCCGCCGGGCAAACCCCACCAAGGCGGGGGTCGGGACACCGTCCTGCCAGCCAACCGCCACCGCCGGACCGCGCACGACTTCCTGCTGCGGCGTTTGAAAGGCCGCCACACGAGCCTGAAACCCCAACCGGCGTGGCGTGCACCATACCGACTCGTGGGTAAAGTCCAATCGGGCCCGTGTCAAATGCTCTTTGACCCCTTGCAAAAAGTCTGCCGCTAACGACTCTACGTAACGACTCGGTATTTCCTCCACGCCCACTTCAATGAGCAATTCCCGGTACTTAGACTTAGGCATGGACGGCGATCCTCCCCAAATAGACTTCCGCTGTGCGGCGCGCCAGGTGCCGCAACCGGCCAATATAGGCTTGGCGCTCCACAACCGCAATCGCTCCCCGCGCATCGAGCGTGTTAAACAAGTGCGAAGCCTTCAGTAGGCATTCGTACGCAGGACGCTCGAGCCCCCGCTCCAACAGTCGGCGACATTCGGACTCGTAAATATCGAACAGGTGGCGCAACAAGTCGGGATCGGCGGCTTCAAAACTATACGTCGCCTGTTCCCACTCCACCCGCTCAAATAATTCCCGGTAGCTAATGCCCGGTGCCCACAGAACCGACCAGACGTCGTCCACGCCGGCCAGATAGCTGGCGAGCCGCTCGATGCCATAGGTCAATTCCACCGAAACGGGGCGACATTCCTGACCAGCCATTTGTTGGAAATAGGTGAACTGGGTGATTTCCATCCCATCCAGCCAAACTTCCCACCCCACGCCGGCCGCTCCAATGGTCGGAGCCTCCCAGTTGTCCTCAACGAACCGCACGTCGTGCTGACGGCGATTTAATCCCAGTCTCTCCAAACTTTTCAAATAGAGCTCAATGACATCCTCGGGCGCAGGCTTGAGCACGACTTGAAACTGGTGATGTTGATACAAGCGATTGGGATTTTCGCCGTAGCGGCCATCCACCGGCCGCCGACTCGGCTGTACATAGGCAACGCGCCAGGGATCAGGACCCAAGGCGCGAAAAAAGGTGAACGGATTAAGCGTCCCCGCCCCCATTTCTACATCGTACGGTTCAGCCAGCAACACCCCCTCGCGCTGCCAATAGGTTTTTAAGGTCATGATCAGTTCTTGAATGGTCAACGCTTTGATCCACCTTCCGGACCGCGCTGCAATCGGTCAATGTTCATTAAAAACTCGTAGGATTTAAGCGGTCTCGCCGTCTCGTGCAGCATATAACGGAATAAGAGGCGCTTTAGCTCCTCTTCCATCAGACCCTTGACTTCAAATTGACCAAATTTGCTGGGAGAATCGTTTAACCAATATTGTAAACTACGGAGGCTTCCCAGGCTAATCAGTTCCTCAACCTGGGCCAGATGCCGCTGACACGCCGGACAATGCACGCTTCCCCCCTGCACACTAATGGCTACAGGTCCGCGCACCAGCGGCTGGTGACAGTCGCTGCACACGGTCCAATCGGGCGCAAACCCCGCCGCCGCCAGCAATAAAAAGCCGGTTCGAAGCCCCACGCTGGCCGCATGGCGCCCCTCGTGCAAAGCCTTAAGCGCCGCTTTTAACACGGTAAAACTGTCCTTCGCCGTCTCCCGTTCCGGCACCAATTGATCGACGATGTCGGCTAGCACCATAGCCCAGCTCAGGCGCTCCAAATTGTCGGCCAGCTTGGAAAACCCGTGCTCCAAGTCCGCCTCGGTGACCGTGTCGAGCGAGGATCGCCCGTGGTAAAAAGTCGCCACACTCACGGTCAAGGGTCGCAGTTGACCCGCAAGCTTGCTCTTAGGGCGGCGGACACCACGCGCCACCGCTGAAAACTTGCCGTTTTGGCGCGCGAAGACCGTGACTAACGCATCATGATCACGGTATGGGCGCGCCTTCAATGTAATGACCTGATCTTGATAAAGTGCCACGTCAATGCTCCGAAACGCCATAGCCGAGGCGTCTTAGCCAGCCATCCTGGTTGCGCCAGCGCTCCCGTGTCTTTACCCACAGATCGAGATAGACCTGATGGCCATAATACTCCTGCAACTGCATGCGGGCCCGCTGTCCAATGTCTTTCAACATGCGCCCCCCCGCGCCAATCAGGATGGCCTTTTGGCCATCGCGCTCCACCAGTACCGTGGCGCGAATATAGGTTAAATCCGGGCGTCTAGCGGTCCGTTCGTCAACAATCACCGCCACCGAATAGGGAATTTCTTCGCGCGTGCTTTCCAAAACTTGTTCGCGAATCACCTCGCCAACGTAAAAATCTTCGCTTTGGTCGGTGACCATATCTTCCGGATAATAGGGAGACCCGATCGGCATCGCGGCAATGGTAGCCTCAATCAGGGGATCAAGGCCGGTCTTTTGCGCCGCCGACACCACAAAATAATTCCGATAATCCATGAGGGTCCGATACGGACCCCAGCGGTCCTTGACTCGGCTCACTAAATCCGCCTTGTTTAAAATTATCCAGGTGGGAATAGCCAACTGCCGGCAAAATGCTGCGACGGCGTGATCCTCGGCATTAGGCGGGCGACTCACATCGGCGATGTGCCAGACTAAATCGGCGTCTTTGGCACTCACTCTGGCCGCGCTGTTCATCCGTTCGCCCAATTTGTGCCGCGGTTGGTGCAAACCGGGTGTATCCACCAACACCACTTGCGCGCCCGGTCGGTGCAACACGCCCACAATTCGATTGCGCGTCGTCTGCGGCTTTTTTGTGGCGATGGCGATTTTCCGCCCCAAAAGACTATTGAGCAACGTCGACTTCCCGACGTTAGGCCGACCGACGAGCGCCACAAATCCTGCCCTATACTCCATGCAGAGCATCCTGGCCAAAGTGCAACGGCAACAGCTCAAACAGACGCATCCGACGCGGAACCACCCGTCCCTGAGCCTCGGCCATGACGACCTCAAGATCGCCAAATTCCGCCAGCACTTGGCGACAGGCCCCGCACGGCGAAATCAACTGTGGTCCGGGTCCCACAATCACGATGCGTGTAAACTTTCGGTACCCTTGGGCCACGGCGGCGAACACCGCGGTGCGCTCGGCGCAGCACCCCAGCGGATAGCTGGCATTTTCCACGTTGGCCCCTGTCACAATCGTTCCGTCTTCCGTTAACAAGGCGGCCCCGACATAAAAATTAGAGTAAGGCGCGTACGCCTTAAGCCGAGCTTTAAGCGCTGCCTCTAACAATGCGTCATCGACTTCGTTCATGCGCGCGATTCTCCTCTAGCCTTAAAATTCGGTCACTCTTGCTCGGGTTCCTTTAGCATGCGCACAATAGCCCGGGCTACGCGCCGTCCTTCCACCTGAGCGACGGTGATCTCTACGTCGTCCAACCGTACAATTTCTCCCTCGATCGGCACTCGCCCCAAAAGATGCAACACCAATCCGCCTACGGTGTCGAAGTCTTCGTGGGGCAGGTTCAAGTCAAATCGTTCGTTTAACTCATCTAAGGCAAATAACCCCGTGACTTCAACCACGCCCGGCGCCACCTCCTTGAGCGGAATTTCCTCCTGATCGTCGTACTCGTCTTGTATTTCTCCGACAATTTCCTCCAATAGATCCTCGATGGTGACAATCCCAGCGGTACCTCCGTATTCATCCATCACCACCGCAATTTGCGTTCTCTGTCGACGAAAATCGGCAAACAAGCTATCGATTTTCTTGGTCTCCGGCACGAAGGGTACCGGTCGCGCTAAGTCCCGCGCCAAGGTATCCAGCGGCTTTTCCCGCCCGTAAGCCAAAATATCACGCGCATAAACGACCCCCGTGATATCGTCGATGGTATTGCGAAAAATCGGCACACGCGAATGCCCCCAGGTGACCAGCATGTCCCAAACCTCCCCCAAGGTAGCGGTCTCGGGCAGTGCTTGCACATCGATGCGTGGCACCATCACTTCGCGCACCACGGTATCTCCGAAATCGAATACCCCCTGAATCATCTCGCGTTCATTGGCTTCCAGCAGTCCTTGTTCTTCGCCCACCTCCACCAACGTGCGCAACTCTTCCTCTGTCATCAGGCGGCCGCCTTCGGCATCCCCTCCCAGCAACCGGATAATGCCCACGCCCGCCCAGGTCAAAGCCCTCACCACCGGATTAAAAATCCCGGCCGAAACCCTGAGAAAGCCGCTCAATCGGAGAGCAGTACGCTCGGCATTATGCGACGCAAACGTTTTAGGAGTAATTTCCGCAAACAGAAGAATAAAAACTGTCATCACGACAGTCGAAATTACAATGCCGACGTCCCCAAAATAGTGCAAAAACAATGCAGTGGCGACAGCTGACGCTAAAATATTGGCCAGATTGTTTCCAAAGAGCACAGTTCCCAGCAAACGATTAGGGTCGCGCAATAACCGAGACAAGCGGTCCGCTTGAGGATCGTCCGCAAGACTGCGAATTTTCCCCCGAGACAGAGCCATCATCGCGGTTTCCGCCATGGAATAAAGCGCCGAAAAGGCTACAACGACAATAAGCGCGACAATAAAAATCCATTCACGGTGTGCCACCGATTCGGTTCTGGCCCCCTTCACGTCTCTTGCGCGCAGGCACGACGCCCCAAATGACGACATAGCACAATGCTAAAACAACACCCCAAGCCACTATAACCGCGGGGCTCTCCTGCCATCGTATCATAAAACGCTGTCCAAAATGTCCCAATTGTGGGCCATAGACCAAAAGCCCCACCACTACCGAGGCGGCAGCGGCCACAAGCACCGCGCCCGCCGCCGCATCCTTCGCGACTGCCGCTAAGTGGTGCTGGCCCGGACTTACTAAATCCACGAGCGCCTCAATTCCGGTATTCACCAGTTCCAATGTCAGCACCGACGCCATGGTCAACACCACCAGGGCCCACTCAAGCGACGATAATCCAATCAGCCAGCCCAGCGTCACGGCGATCAGCGCGATGGAGACATGCACGCGTAAGTTGCGTTGATAACGCATCGAATGCCAGACACCACGCCCCGCAAAACCAAACGAAGCCCAGAAGGAATTAGGGGGTTTCACGCGTCAATCCCACCGCGGACAAGATTTCTTCTGTTTTCGCCATCATGCGCCTTTCGTCTTCAGGATCTTCATGATCCCATCCGAGTAGGTGTAACACCCCGTGAACCGTAAGAAACGCCACCTCACGCGCCATGCTATGCCCAAATTCGGTGGCTTGCCGCTGCGCTCTCTCACACGATATAATGACATCACCTAATAGGCTGCCCCATTGCGGCGCCGTTTCGCCCTCCCGCTGACTAAACGACAAGACGTCCGTGGGCTTGTCCATCCCGCGATAGATGCGGTTTAGTTCTTGGACCGTGCGATCATCCGTCAACAATATCGAAAGTTCCCCGTCCTCGCCTAAACTAACTAGGGCGGCGTGGGCGGCCGTGCGGGCGATCGTCTCCCACTCGGCGCACCAGTCGGGTTGGCTTTGCGCCGCGACTTCCATTGGCTTGACTCCTTTCCATTTCCTTGAGAACCCGGTCCGGGTATTCAATGCGCTGATGAAACACGCCCGTCAACACGCGCGTGAAGGTCCGCGCAATGACGTCCAGTTCTTTCAGAGTCAAGTTTGAATCGTCCAGCTGGCCATCCTCTAAACGCTCCTTAATTAATCGTCGCACCACTTGCTCGATGGCCGGCGGAGAAGGATTCTTTAACGTGCGCACCGTCGCCTCACTGGCGTCTGCCAGCATCACAATCGCGGTTTCTTTGGATTGGGGGCGTGGACCATCATAGCGAAAGTCCCGTTCTTCTACTCCTTCTCCGGTATCCTGGTCCAACGCCTTCTCGTAGAAATAGCGAATCAATGTGGTTCCATGGTGCTCCCGAATGAAACGGACGATCGGTTCAGGCACATGGTATTCCCGAGCGAGTTCAATACCATCGCGCACATGCGACGAAATAATAATGGCCGAAAGCGTGGGAGCCAAGCGATCATGAGGGTTTTCCGCCCCAAATTGGTTGTCCACAAAAAAGTAGGGGCGCTTTGACTTGCCAATGTCGTGATAATAGGCGCCCACCCGCGCCAAAAGCGAGTTGCCGCCCACTGCTTCGGTTGCCGCTTCTGCCAGATTGCCAACCATAATACTGTGATGATAGGTACCGGGTGCCTCGACTAGCAATTTTCGCAAAAGCGGTTGATTAGGGTTGGACAATTCGATCAATTTCATGGCCGTCACTAAACCGAGCGGCCCTTCTAACAGCGGTATAGAGCCCATCGCCAAAATCGACGCAAACACCCCGTCCACCAAGGCCCAGACAAAATATTGCCATACCTGCGGTTGCAATAGGGCAGCACCCTGCATCACGTCCAAACCAAAGAGAGTGACGAGATTGACGGTCCCAACCAAAAGGCCGGCTCGCAAAATGTCGTAGCGCTGCGATAAGCGGCTCGTGCCAAAAACCCCCGCGATACCGCCAAAAAACGCCACCAACGCCACGGTGATATCGGCTCCGGTCAAAACCGCGGTGGCCATCGCCAGCACCCCCGCCACCACCAAACCGAGACCCGCATCCACCAGTGCGGTCACCAGAATCGCCACCGTAGGCACGACCAGATAACTTAAACCCGGCACCGCGCTCAAAACATCAGCTGCGCCGACGCCCACCACTAAAATGATGCCCGTCATCGTGGCAATACGCCAATTCTCCAAAAGTTGTCGGCGCAAAAACCAAAAGTACCCGGCCACCAGTGCCAAGGCCGCAGTCACGAAAACCATGGAGCCGACAATCGGTCCCACATCCCAGCCTTGGCTTAACAGATCGAGTTGGCGCAACACTTCCATGTCGGCCGACGTAACCACCTGTCCTTGCTGAACCACCACTTCGCCTTTTAACACTTTGACCAGTGGCACCCGCGCCGCCGCTGCCGCGCGGCCCCGATCAGTCGCTTGTTTGTTTAAGAACGTGTTGGGCGCAACCAAGGACTGCGTCAGGGTGGTTAAAAACAAGCGCTGGGAAGAACTCGTTGTTTCCTGACGTGTCAGGCGCGCCACAAACCCTTGCGCTTCTTGCAGCCCCAGCGCGTTATCGCGGATTCCGTTGCCGTTGCCGTTGCCCATCACGGATGACAGCGTCACCAGCGTGTCTTGCTGCAACTGCGACAACTGTGCTGGCGACAACGTCAGGATGGTAGCCCAAATGGGTCCGGGCAGCGAAATCGGGATAGCAACTTTTAACGCGGCCGTGCGCTCGCTGATGGGAGCTGCCGTGTCCTGTGCCAGTTGCGCAATATACGCGAAGTCCTGGCGAGCCTTTTGCTTTTGTTGCCGTAAAACATGGGGCTTGGTCACAAAAACTTCCGGCACGGCGGCCATAGCTTCCCGGCGCGCTTTAGCGGTTTGCGCGTAGTCAATGACACCAAAGGGCGCTACAATCGTGCGCGGCGCAAAATCCCCCACCTGCACATTCACGCGCTGGGAAAACTGCGTAAGGATGAAAATCCCCACAAGCACCAACCACACCAGTAACGCCATACTCACCAACGGTCCCCGTCCTCGCCATCCCAGACGCGTGAGGATCCGGCTTCCCCATCTTCCCTCATTGGGAGTTTTCTTCATCTTGGGTGTCCCCTTCGCCCTCCTCATACCGCTGATATGCCTGGATAATACGCGCCACCAAGGGGTGTCGAACCACATCGCGATCCGTCAATGTCACCAATTGAATGCCTTCCACCCCCTCCAAAATGCGGGCTGCAAACTTGAGTCCCGAGCGCTGACCCCGACCCAAATCGACCTGGGTCTGGTCGCCCGTGACCACCATCTTGGAGTCCTCGCCTAGACGCGTCAACGCCATCTTCATCTGGCTATAGGTCGAATTTTGCGCCTCATCGAGAATAATGAAGCTGTGACTTAACGTCCGTCCGCGCATGTACGCCAGGGGAGCCACCTCGATGCTGCCGCGTTCACGGTACTTGTCCACCGCCTCTGATCCCAACAAGTCGTATAACGCGTCGTACAGGGGCCGCAAATAGGGATCCACCTTATCTTCGAGCGCCCCCGGTAGAAAGCCCAGCTTTTCTCCTGCCTCCACCGCCGGGCGCGTCAGCACGATCCGTTCCACTTCATGCGCCTTTAATGCATAAACGGCCATGGCCATCGCCAAATAGGTTTTGCCAGTGCCTGCCGGGCCCACACCAAACACGAGAGTGTTTTCACGCATCGCTTCCACATAAATTTGCTGTCCCAGCGTCCGCGGTCGGATCACCCGACCAGACGTGGTCGTGTAAATATTCTCCGTCAAAAGGTGCAAAAATTGTCGCTCTGTCCCCTCGGCCACAGCCCGAACGGCCGAATCCACCACGTGCGGACGCAGCGGCTGACCTGCATACACCCACTGCCCTAACAAGTCTAGTACATGATACGTTTGGTCTTGTGCGTCCTTAGTCCCTTGTATTGCGATAACATTGCCGCGCGCCGTCAGTTTCACGTTAAGCGCCCGCTCCAGAGCCTTCAAATGCTCATCGCCGCGACCCATCAAGAGCGTCGCGGCCTGATTGTCTTGAACCACCCATTGAGTTTGAGGCAACCGGTGTCCCCCTCGTTATGACGGTTTTACTGATCTCCCAGGCACCGCAATGTTCTGATTCATCACCCAGGTTACGCTAACCCACACCCCATTTGGCGCCAGCGTCACACGGACTTGGTCTTGGACCCGGCTCGCGGATTTTGGAACCATTTTGCCGATGTCTGCCATCGCCCGTTCCCGTGCCCGCCGCACGGCCTGCCGTCGCGTAAGCCGGATCGTGCGGCTGACCCTTTTATTATATACTAAGTCCACCATCCGGACCGGCCACTCAACCCCCGCAAAGTGCAGCGGGCGGACAATTTTTTGCACCGTGAAGTGCTCAAACGGCAGGGGTTCGAATCCCCAGACGGGCACCATCTCGCCGTTACTGAGCTCAATGTAGCGGTGCACGACCCGCTCGGCCGTACTCTGCCAGGTGTGTTCAATCCATGGCTGAAACACACGCGCGCGATAGGTTACATCAGCCATCACGACACCTTCCGCGGGAGTCACCAGGCTGTGAGAAACGGGGCTTTTGGCATCGCCGGAACTCTCGCGGACCACCCCCGCAATCAACGTCTGTCCTTGAGAAACCATCTCGCCCGCACGTACTTGCGGATCGCCCATGTACACATAGACCGCACTCACCCGCCCTGGATGGGACGCAACCAACTGCAGCGATAAGTGTTCGGGAGGATGCGTGACAAAACGAATGCCGTCCAGACTCGCCACGACCCCCTGCACGCGAATACCGATCCATGAGTATTCGGGCAACTGCATTAGCGTGCGCCGGCGAATGGCGGCAATATCCAATGCGGAGCGGCTGACGCCGACTTTCAGCCCAGCCTTGGCGACGGCCTGCACCATCTTGGCCTTGGCGGAGGCGCTCAGATCGGGATCGTTAACTTGCACGACCCAAATGTGGCTGGTGGCGTAAACGATCATGGCCACCGCCGTGACTAACCCCAGCAACAAAAACGGGCGACGATGAATTTGCTGCCAGCGAAAGGGAATGCCGCCCTGACGCTCGGTGCGAATCGAAAGCCCGTAGGCACCGGCTAGATTTTGCACATAGCCGTATGCAGATTCCGTCACGACACATTCGAACTGATCGCCGCAGCGTTGCACGCGCCAGATACGAAAGCCTTGCGCAATCACGTCGGCAACCACGGACTCTAAGTGATCCCCGCTCATATACAGATGGCGCCATCCCCGCAACTGGCGCCACAGCCATCCGCTCATACGCGATCCGTCCTAAAGATGAGGGATCTTACCGGCCCGGTCACCAAGATCTCATTTCGGTCAATCCACCCGATAATCAAATCGTGCCCCGTGACGATGAGGTGCCCATCGGGGATCCGCAGCACGATCCGGTGCGGTTGATATTGCTCTAATCCGCGATGATTTTCTACGCGAAACTGAAGATGTCCGACGACCTCGACGCGAGGAACATTCACCAATACTTCGGGCGGAATTTCCAGCATCTCGGTCACGCGTTGAACGGTCCGTCCCCTCTCGCTCATCTGGCACCTCCTGTCCATTCATGCTATGCCGAAAGGCTAGCAGTCATGAAAGCAGTTCGCGCCTGTTCGATAAGAAGGGATAAGCGCAGGGCGTGTCGAATGGAGCGACTTGTGAAAGCGAGGTGTGGTGATGAGAATGCCCGAACTGCGTGCCGGCGCTAACCTGGACATCATTCCCGTGGGTCGATTAACCACCACGCCATATTGCTGGGCCGGGTGCGCCTTTTGCCGTCTAGCCAGGCCGTTGCCCAAAGTGCGGATGACGGACGCCCCCGCGGGTCTTACCTTAGCGCATCTCGCTGCTCGCGGCGTCAACCTAGACCAGACCGCTCAGATACGGTTGCGGGGCGGACTGTCGCTGCGCGAGCCGTTTGACTATTGGATTCACTTTTTGCGCCATCTGCGCGCGCAGTACCAAGGACGTTTAATCGCCTTCTCGCCCGTTGAGATTTGGCAATTTCACGTGCTGGAACGCCGATCCCTGCGAGACCTTTTGCACCTTTTAAAGTGGGCCGGCGTGGATCTGCTCGGTCCCGGCGGTTCCGAAACATGGACGCCGGAATTGCGAGCCCGTTGGACACCCCACCGGCTTGAGCCAAACGAGTGGTTGAGCGTGGCCGAAGCGGCCCGCCAGGTCGGTCTGGGATTTTCGATGGCCCCCATCATCGGGGCCCACATGGGCGAAACCGAGTGGAATGAATATGTCGCTGTCATTCTTCAGCATGACCCGCAAGAACTTGAGGTAAAGCCACTGAACAGCGAAGGCACGCGTTGGGCCGCTCACGACAGCGCTTCCATTCTTGAAACTGTCGCCGCTATTCAACGCCTGCGTGAGGCCACACCGTCGCTCCCTCTTTATGTTTGCTGGGATGAGCAGCCCCTAGATGATGCCGCCGCGATTTTTGCCGCTGCAGGTGCTGATGGCCTCTTGACTTCAGTTTGGGAGGTTACACCGGCGTGAGTCAGCCCCTAATTTGGATGCCAACATTAGACCTGCGCCAGATGCCGGACCCGCTGGCCACATGGACCGCCAAAAGATTTCTGCAGAGCCACGCCGGCATAGGCCATATTGTGGCATCGGGGCAGAGCGTCATCGATGGGCCATCTATCGAAGTGAGCGATCCGTCCCCAGGCCTCCATTGGTATTGTACGCAAGCCCGAAAAGTTCCCAAGAAGCTGAGACCACTTGACGTCAGTGTCGCGGTGCCCGTACCCACGGGTGCGCTCGATCCGATCTTACACGTACTCGAATCCGCCAAAGCGGCGGGGCCAATCCGGCGACTAGTCCTGTATCGACCGCCACAGATTGCCTTGTCGCGGATCGTGGTGAGCATCAATACGCTGTTGGACACGATTACGCCAAGCATTTGGATCGACGCGGCCAGTTTTGGGTGGAACGCAGTGTCCTATCTGATCGCTGCCAGCGATCAGATCCAGGTCCATGGCGTGTCCGATCAGGACCTCTGGCGCCTCTCGCAGATAGCCCAGTGGCTGAACCGCCGCTTGGTCCTACAAGATTTGTCGCCGCGGCCGCCGCGCGTCTTGCCCCCACCGCTGCAATGGAGTCACGCCAAAGATCCAGCAAAAGTGCTTAAGACCTTGCCGGTGTGGGAGCGGTCCCGCTAGGATAATGACATACGAAAATAGGGGTGGTGGATGATGCTCGACTTGACGGTCGTGGTCCTGTCTTATGAAGACGTCCGGCGTCAAATTCAACGGGGCGCCCGCATCTTAGATGTGCGCACTCCCCAGGAGTATGTCTATCTCCACCTTGTTGGCGCTATTCCTCTGGCAGCCCCACGCTTTGGCTTTCGCCAACTATCGGGACATCTGTTGACGGCGGGCGAGCGCGTCATCATTGTCGCGCAGTCGCCCGTCAGCGGTCAGGTAGCCGCCCAAGAAATTGATGCCATTGGGGTGGACGTCATTGGCATTTTTGCCAGTTTGCCTCGAACCTGGGAAAGTAAAGGATTGGCTGTCCAACTCGGTGAATTGGTATTCCCCGAGAAATTTCTCGCCTATGTCCATGACCATCCTGACATCGACCTGGTCGATGTGCGGGAGCCGGTCGAGCAAATGCGTTTCCCTTTCCCGCAAGTGACCCGATCGCTGCCTTTTTCATGCTGGCCGGACGGAAGCGAAGCCTTAGACGCTGCCCGTCCCACGATTTTCGTGGCCGGCCGCGATGACCGAGCTATTTTGGCAGCTCGCGACACCATGATGCGTGGGTTTCCACGCGTCGGTTATCTCGTCGGAGGATACGATCTCTTCCATCACCCGCGCGTCTACGATCCGAAGGAGGCTGCCCGAAATTCAGCTCACCATGGTGTCTTTATCTAAGAGCATCATGCCGCGCCTAATTTATAGAGTTGCCCGTTGTTGCCAGATCGCCGTGGGCACGCAACCGTTTCAACCGGGGGTGATCGGAGATGGCCGACGACCGGTTACACGGACCCTAGCGACCGTAGTCGGCCATTGTCATGCCAAAAAGGCCCATCAGGGCCCTTTTGGTATTATCCGGAAAGTTGTTGCAACTTTGTGCGGACATGCTCAGAGACAATAGCACCATCGGCTCGACCACGCGTTTTAGGACTGAGCCAGCCCATCACCCGGCCTAAGTCTCTGGGGCCACCCGCCCCCGTGGCGTGAATGGCTTCATCAATGAGCTCCATTAATTCCGACTCGGTTAAAGGTTGAGGGAGATATTCTTGCAACACCTGCATCTCTTGGACCAGCTTCTCAACCAGTTCAGGTCGGCTAGCCCGTTCAAATTCGGCTATGCTGTCTTGGCGCTCTTTTACTTCCTTCGCAATGACCTGCACAATCCCCGCGTCGTCTAAGGTCTTTCTTTCTCCGCGTGTTTCAGCTTGCAAAACGGCCGCTTTAACTCCCCGAATGACCGAAAGACGCAAAGAATCACGGGCGCGCATCGCAGACTTTAAATCATCATCAAGGCGGTCGCGCAGCGACATCCAAACACTCCTTACTTGCTCTTTTTCTTGCGAGCCGCTTCCGACTTCTTCTTGCGCCGCACACTCGGTTTCTCATAGTGTTCGTGCCGTCGAGCCTCCGACAATACGCCCGCTTTTTGAATTTGGCGCTTAAAGCGCCGCAATGCGCTCTCTAGACTTTCATTCTTGCCGACCTTAACCTCTGACATGCGATCTCCCTCCCCTCCACCCAATCGGGTTGGGGTCTAATCGTGACACACAATCACTGGGTCGTCTTGCTAGCCATCCCTGGAGAAATTGCCTGCGACAACCATGGGAACAGGCCTTCGTCCCGATGGTCCAAGCATCCTGTTGATCAACGGATAATTTCTCTGGACAGTTCCTCTCATCCCCGGCAAGACCACGTAATCCTATTCATTATACGAGCACGCCTAAAACAGTGTCAAACCGTCCACACTACCACGGACGATACAGGTGGCCGTATTTCGTGAGGCATTCTTTGCACAACGTGCTGTCCAAAAATCCGGAGGCAAACGAGGTGGTCTCCCGTTTGATAACGGGCTTATGACAGATATCGCAAAATTTCAGCTCGATGACTTTGCCCACTGACATCGACCTCCCTGCCGCTAGCATGGCCGCGCTGGGACGAATCGACTCTAGCAGTGTTGACCAAATGTGCCATCCCTATTGCAAAAACAAAATCGCTGCAAAGGCGCCCGCGTTTTCCGCGCGAAAAATTCCCTCTCCTAGGGAAATACGGTCAAAGCCTCCGGCTTGCAACACCTCCAATTCGCCCGCACTCCACCCTCCTTCCGGCCCTATCACCAAGCTTAGCGGCTGAACGCTCTGTGAGAGCCATACCCGGCGATATTCTCCCTGGGGATCTAACACAAATCCTTCACTTTGCGGCGGCAACCGCAGCTCGGCCAGCGAAAGCATCTCGCCTACATCCGGAATATACGCTCGCCGACTTTGTTCACTCGCCTCTTTTGCCACCAGACGCCAGCGCCGAGCCTTTGCTGCCGTGACTTCTCGCACGATGCATCGCTCCGTCAACACGGGTACAAAGTGCATCACACCCGCCTGAGTGGCACGGTCTATTACCGCACTAAAGTGGTCACCTTTTAAAAGGGCCTGGTACAGCGTGATCTCACGACGCGGAAGACCATGGCGCATTAGCGGCACTTGAAGCTGCACGCCCCGGTCCAGCAATTGCGCTTGCCAGACTTGGCCGTCTGCGGTCATCACCTCAATGGCGTCGCCAATGGCGCGACGCATCACCACGGTCACATAATGCCAATCCGCCGGTGCCAGCGGGTATATTCGAGACGACCTCCCCTGGCCTTCAATGGCTAGGCGAATCATGTGTCGTCACCATTAAAAGCCAGCCCTCGCACACTTGGGCACGCAAAACGGTGTGATTGGTCTGGTTCAGCAATCGGCGCACCGAAGCCTCGTGCTCAGCCAACAACCCAGACAATAAGACGAGGGCTCCTGGCGCCAGGTATTGTTGCAGCGGCATCCACTCCGTTTGGATGATGTCCCAAATTAAGTTCATACAAACGACATCGAAGCGTTCGGGGGAAAGATCGGCCAGCGTTCCCGGCACCACCGCGACCCGCCTGTCGCAATGATTCAAGCCGGCGTTATGAAAAATTGCCTGGATCGCGACGGGATCCGGCTCCACCAACACGGCCCGCTCCGCCCCACCCATTAATCCAAACAATCCCAAAATTCCGGACCCAGCCCCCAGGTCCAAAAGCGTTTTGCGGTGCAGATCAGCGCTTGCCAAAAATTCCAGGCACATACGGGTAGTCGCATGGGTCCCCGTCCCAAACGCCATGCCTGGGTCAATCCAGAGCGTATGCTCTGCGTCTTTAGGCGACGTGTCGTACCAGGCCGGGACGATCGCATAGTCCGGAGGAATTAGGATGGGATGATAGTACGCTTTCCAAGCATTCGCCCAGTCTTCGGTGTAAACGGACTCAACCTGAAATGCCCAGCCGTGCTCCTCGCACACCTGGCAAAGGGATTCAACTATCTGTGCCTTTTCGCTAGGAAAGTACACGCGCACAAACGGGCGACCTGGCTCTAAGGGAATGTCCGTAAATGGACTGCTATCTGAGGGTTGCCCGTCTTCATATTCAAATCCACCTGCCGCTAGATCTTGGGCCACGTCCAAGGCTTGATTGATCTCGTCGTACGGCGGGTACCAGGTAACGCGCCAATACTGTGTCTTCACTTGCCGATTATCGGCCCAAGGCATCTTTCATCTTCCGCAAGAGCCCCTTGTCTTCCGGTAAGACCTCCTCTCCGCGCACCTGCGCCCACGTCCGCAAAATCTCCCGCTCCTTTGGCGTCAAATGCGTGGGTACCGATACCACCACGCGTACATTGAGATTACCGCGCGCACTGGATCCCAACCGTGGCAATCCCGCCTTTGGCACACGCAAGACCGTACCGATTTCAGTACCCGGCGGGATGTGCACCGTTTCTCGCTGCCCGCCCAAACCCTCTACGACGAGCTCAGTACCCAGCGCTGCCTGAGCAAATCCAATCGGCAGATCAAGCCACAAATCGTCACCCTCGCGCCGCAAACGATCATGCTTTGCAACATGAATAAACACGATAAGATCTCCGGGTCCCCCGCCGCGACGGCCGGCAGCCCCTTCGCCTTGAACCCTCAGACGCGTGGTCTCGTCCACCCCCGGCGGCACTTTAACCGTTAGTCGCTTTTCAGCCCGAACCACGCCGTGCCCGGCGCAGGCCTTACACGTATGTGGAATAAGCCGACCGGTCCCGCGACAACGCGGACAGGGTTCAATCCGACGCACTCGTCCCAGAAAGCTCTCCGAAATGCGTTCAACCTCACCGCGCCCGCGGCAATCAGGACACGTCTCAATGCGTGTTCCCGGTTCCGCCTGGTTGCCATGGCATCGCGAACACGTCTCTTCACGTACGATCTTGATATCTTTTTCCGTGCCAGTGGCCACCTCTTCCAGCGTCACGGTCAAGTCATAACGCAAATCAGGCCCGCGTTCCGGGCCATTGCGCCGCGTTTGGCCACCACTCCCGCCAAAAAACATATCAAAAATATCGCCGAAGCCGTTCGTAAATCCACCAAATCCAAAGTCTGCCGCACCTGCTCCAGCAAAACCATCCGCGCCGGCCTGGCCGAACTGGTCATATCGGGCCCGTTTTTCCGGATCCGATAACACTTGGTACGCTTCATTAATTTCCTTGAAGCGCTCTTCCGCCTGGTGGTCGCCTGGATTGGCGTCGGGATGATATTTGGCGGCCAATTTGCGAAACGCGCGCTTGATTTCGTCCGCAGATGCGCCACGGCTAACTCCGAGCACCTCGTAATAATCTCTCTTAGCCATGATCTCGCCCTTCCCCTATTGATCGCCGGTGGAAACCTTGACCAAGCTCGCTCGCAACACCCGGTCATTCCAGGTAAACCCGCGCTTTAACTCCTCCACCACCGTACCCTCCGGCTCCTCGCTCGGTACCTGTTCCACAGCTTCATGAAATCGGGGATCAAAGCTCGCCCCAACCGCCACAATCGGCGTAACGCCCAACCGAGCCAGCGCTTCCAGAAACCCGTTCAGCGTCATTTCGACGCCTACTCGCCAATTTTTCGCTTCGCCCTCGGTCGGCATGTATTTCAACGCCCGCTCTAAGTTATCGAAAACCGGCAACAAGTCGCCCAGCAGACGTTCCGCCACATGCCCCTGAATGTCATTGCGCTCACGCTCCATCCGTCGGCGAAAATTCTCAAAGTCAGCCTGCAATCGTACGAGTTGCTCATAGCGCGAACGCGCTACAGCTTCCCAATCCGTAGGGGGTTCTTCTGACTCGCCCTCAGCCGCAGGTTCTTCCAGGTCTTCGTCAGCACGAGCCTCAGGCTGGTCGGTCTCTGGCACCGGGACATCCTCCCACTGTGTCTGTGCGTCTTTTGGCGTTTCGTCATTCATGCATGATCCCCCTTAACCGTGCAATACACGACTCAATTCTTCCGAAACGGCTTCCACAATACTGGTCACTCGGTTATAGTGCATCCGTTTGGGACCCAAAACCAACAGATGTCCTACCACATTTCCTCCGGAGCGATACGTCGCCGTAACCAAACTACAATCTTGAATGTCATCAAAAGCTGACTCCGCTCCGATGACGACTTGCACACCTTCGCTAAAATAACGGCTGGCCAGTTCTACGGCCGTTTCCCGTTCCAAAAATCCTAATACGCGGCGCACTTTCTCCACATCTTTAAATTCGGGGTAATTTAAGATATTCAACGGTCCCGCCAAGCTCACCTTATCTTCTTCCCCGTCGTGTTCCGTGACCCACTTGAGGGCCAACTGCCAGAGCTCTTGATAGCGGTTAATATCACCTTGCAGGGGGTCGAGAATGCGATCTTTCAATTCTTCCAGACTGATCCCCCGAAATTCCCGAGTAAAATCCTGCGCCAATAACGCTAATTTCTCTTCGTCCAAATCGTCGGGCACCAGCATCGTTTGACTTTCAACCATACCCCCGCTGGTCTTCAACACCATCAGCACCGTATCGGCCCCCAACGGCATAAAGCTTAAGTCGCTTAATGTCGCTTGAGCCAGCGGTGGTGCCACAACCAGCGACGGATACTGTGTCAATTCCGAAACTAACCGTGCGGTTTGATGGATAAACCAGTGCAATTCGCGCACGCGTACTTGATAGGCGTGACGGATGCGCTCCCGCTCCTCCAGGTCCAAAATAGCCGGGCGCATAATTTCATCGACGTAATAGCGGTAACCCTTGTCGGATGGGACCCGACCAGCCGAGGTATGCGGCTGCTCCAAGTACCCTAACTCCTCTAGGTCTGCCATTTCGTTCCGAATGGTCGCCGGGCTGATTCCTAGACCGTATTTGCGCGCTAGAGTCCGCGACCCAACGGGCTCTGCGGTGGCAATATAGTCGTCGATTAACGCTTCAAGCAAACGCCGTTTGCGGGTATCCATCGACTATCCCTCCGGCCATAATTTAGCACTCCGCAGAAGAGAGTGCTAACTCGTAAAAACCATAGCATTGACGCCGTTTTTCTGTCAAGATTAGACGCTTGCCGGATTGGCGTGTGCAAGGCTTGGGATGAATGTCCGTGTGCATAGCGGTAGCCCCTTATTCGAACCGTCTTGCCCGCAATGAGGTCAGGTCATGGGCATTGACAGCGACAGGATGGTGAGCGCCTGGAAGTTAGCGAAGCAAACCTTACAGCCGGGTTTGAGGAAAGCCCCCAGCCAAGTTACGATGCACCGGTGGTTATGGAGGACGGCACGACAGGCTTCGATTGTGCGAATGCAACGCCGCATCGACAGATGGGCGGGACGGGCTTGGAGGTCTCTGGAATCGTTCGACAGCACTGGTGCATTTTGTAGACAGCGGTGTTCTGGTTAATGTATGGTTAGGCACAAAACCCAATCATCACCTGGTAGGAGCGACAATACGCCCTAACGTAGGAAAGAAGGCAGACGGTGCGCCGCCGCACTGTAAAGAACAACTTCCCGCACCGTCAACGATCACATGGATATTCAGGTTCCACGAACGGCAAAAGATTACGTGCAAAAACTAATGGCAGACGTGTTCCAAAGCACGCTCGTCGACTGGTATGGTTTGGGCCAGACCCGGGTCGTGGTATCGATGCCCTCGGAGATTCCGCAAATCGTCATTCAGAATAGTGTGCTTGACCATGTGTTTTTGACAGATGAGGGCTCCCTCCTGCACATCGAGTTTCAGTCGACTGCAGAACCCGACCTTTATCGGTTTCTGTCTTATGCTACTGCTTTGACGGTAGCCCATCATCAACCGGTACGGAGCGTTATCGTCTACCTGTATTCGATCCCATCAGCTCCGGTTCGACTGAATGCGGGCGCAATCCAGTACTCGGTCGAGAATGTGTTTATATCAGAGAAATCTGGGAAAGCCGCATGGGACCGTATCCAGTCAATACCAATTAACGAATGGACGGATGCCGAGATATTAGATCTGACCTTCTATCCATTTATGCGAGATGATAAGTCGCAGTCAGAGCGTGCTTTGAAGGCAGCTCGATTGTCAACGCAATTGCCTAAAGGCATACAACAGCGGGTGGGCGCGATGCTTTTAGGATTGACATTGTCGTTTTTGGATGAGGCGGTGGTACAATCGATTAAAGAGGTGATACGGGTGAACGACTTAATTCGGGAGTTAGAAGAAGAAGCCATTCAGCGCGGATGGAATAAAGGATGGCAACAAGGTCACGAACAGGGCCACAAACAAGGTCGTGCAGAAGGTCGTGCAGAAGGTCGTGCAGAAGGTCGCGCAGAAGGTCATGCAGAAGGGCTGTGGCAGGGAGAGTGGGTCATGATGAAGACGCTATTGGAGACTCGTCTCGGACTAATTCCCGATGCTGTTTTGACCGAAATGCGGAAATTAAGTCACGAACAATTGCTGCACTTAGGGTCCACGTTGTGGTCTATCCGTTCAGTTGAGGAACTGTCCATGGCGTTGAAAAACTTGGGAGGCCACAACGCATAGGGCAACACGCGACGTCCGCATGCAAGAATAACGGATTTAAGGGTTTGCGCCCGGATCGCCCTGTTTGCAGGATGATGTCTCTCTTTCCTGCATTATAACGGATGGACAGGTCATCATTGCCCAGGTAACAATACCAGTATTAATGTATCGTAACTGTTCACCTTCCTACAGCCAGGCGAAAGCGGACACCCGGGTTGCGGGTATCTGCTTTGCAAATTGGGGCATAGGCTAGGGGAATCTTGTTAAATCCATGGAATAAAGCTGCCTCCGAGAGCTCCCGCCCAAGAATCCCCTACGTTTGGGCATGGGGCGTTTCAAGTCCACCACACCTTTTTCAACTCTTCTTGAGAAACGTCAAAAGCGCGACGGACATCGGCCGATGTCGAGGTCGACGCGACGTCGACGCGCCACCAGCCCCCATAGCTGTCTGTGGCCGTGCCCGGCAACACTTTCACATCAATGACCGTACTTGGGCCGGGCTGACGGGCTTTGAGAATAGCTTCGGATAGTTGGTCTCGCGTTGTCACACGAAGGCCGCGAGCGCCCAGAGCCTGGCCAATGTGGGCGAAGTCTACGTCCAGGCAATCACCATTCAAGTCCCCGCTGAGAGGATTACGGCGCCGAAATTCAGTGCCAAACCCTTGGGATCCGTGCGCTTTCTGCAAAGCATTAATGGAACCAAAGCCTTGGTTGTCCAGCACAATAATGGTAATGGGGGTATCCTCTTGCAGACTCGTATACAGTTCAGAGTGCAACAGTAAGAAACTGCCATCACCCACCAGAGCAAACACTGACCGGTCCGGCTGAGCCCACTTGACGCCCAGCGCACCGGCAACCTCGTAGCCCATGCAGGAAAACCCGTACTCGAGATGGTAATTGTCCACCCCGACACAGCGCCACAACCGATGCAAGTCGCCGGGCAGGCTGCCTGCGGCCGCCACGATCACGTCGTCGGGGCCTAACATCTCATTCAAAACCCCTAAGACTTCAGTCTGTGTCAGACCACTCTGATTGGATGCGTGATACCAGCGATCGACTTCGGCATCCCAATTGCGCTTTGCGTCCGCTACCGCATCGTTTTCATACGCGGACCGATACTTCGCCCTGCCCAACCGATCCATCAAGTCCTGCAGGCCCACGCGGGCATCGGCTATCAGCGGCACCGCCCGCAATTTATACGCGTCCATGCGGTTGATATTGATGGTCGCCACCACCGCCTGGGGATTCTGAAAGGCCTGCTTCGATGCTGTGGTAAAGTCCGTCAGACGCGTACCGACAGCCAAAATGAAATCCGCATCCGAGGCTAGGGCATTGCCCGGTTGACTCCCCGTCACACCCACACCTCCCAGATTCCACGGATGATTCCAGGGCAATGAACCCTTTCCTGCTTGAGTTTCCACCACGGGAATATGAAAGCGCGCGGCAAAATCCGCCAGGACCGTTTCTGCTCCGGAATACTTCACGCCGCCGCCCGCTATCGCGAGGGGATGGGCGGCTTGTCTGATAAGGTCAACAACGCCATCCAACTCCAATCCTGGAGCCTGACGGCGGATCGGCCAGACGCGGCGCTCCAACCAGGCGGCCGGGAAGTCCCACGACTCCGTTTGTACATCTTGCGGCAGGGCTATGGTGACGGCACCGGTAGCGGATGGATCGGTTAGCACCACCATGGCTTGCGTCAAACTCGCAATTAATTGTTCGGGACGGGTAATGCGATCCCAATAGACGCTGACCGGCTTGAACGCATCGTTGACAGACGCCGTACGGTCAGTGTTCCCCTCCAGTTGTTGCAAGACGGGGTCAGGTTGACGATCGGCAAAATAATCCCCCGGCAGAAGCAACACCGGAAGACGATTAATGGTAGCCCCCGCCGCCGCCGTCACCATATTCAACGCGCCCGGGCCAATGGAACTGGTACAAGCCCACATTCCCAAGCGATTTTTCTGTTTGGCATACGCAACAGCCGCATGAACCATTCCCTGCTCGTTGTGCCCTTGGACAAACTTTAGCCCGCATACCTTTTGCTCTAGCGCTTCACCGAGTCCGAGAACATTGCCGTGTCCAAAAATGCCTAGCACACCGGCCACGAACTTGTGCTCCACGCCATCGCGTTCCACATATTGCTGGTCCAGGTAGCGCAACAACGCTTGCGCTACGGTCATTCGTACTGTCTTGGTGCTATCCGTCTTCGTTCCCCTCCCTCGCCTGAATCAAGGCCATGACTTCCGCCATGTATGGCATGGCTTCCGAACAACTGTGGCGGCTGACGACCAGGGCACCACAAGCGGCCGCCAACTGCAACCGCCGCCGCGGTTCCCACCCTTGAGCCAAACCATAGGTATAGCCGGCCCCAAAACCATCCCCTGCCCCCAACGTATTGACCACCTCCACCGAAAATGGAGGCATAAAAAGCGATTTTGTGGCGCTAAAGTACCAACTGCCCTCTCCCCCGCGTTTGGCAACAACTTCTGGCACCCCAAGACTCAATAAGTTTGCGGTCGCCTCCTCCATGGAGCCGGATTGCCCGACAAACGCCAACTCGGTTTCATTAGCCAATACCACTGTTGCCTGAGGCAGGATGTCCTGATATACCTTCAGCGCCACGCTCGCATCCTGCCAGAATACGGGCCGCCAATCGACATCAAACACGACCGCAATGCCTGCTTGTTGGGCAATCTGAATAATCTTGTGGCAAGCGGAGCGGCTCGAGTCGGACGCCAATGCGGTCCCCGCCATCACGATTACCTGGGCACGCTGCAACTGTGCCGCATCGATATCAACGGGGCTGAGATTGGCATTGGCATTAGGAGTCCCCACAAACCACACTTGCGAATCGCTGGGCGGAAACAATGCCGCGAAAGCCAAACCTGTGCTGAGCTGGCGATCGGTTACCAGCATCGCTGTGTCTATGCCCTCTTGCTGAAGCTTTTCTCGAATAAAGTCACCCATCGGATCGGACCCAACGCGGGCTATCAATCCGACCGAACACCCCAATCGCGCCAGCCCCACGGCGGTATTGGCGGACGACCCTCCCACGTACTTGCGGAATGAAGCGACCCGGGAAAGCGGCACGCGCATCTCCTCCGCATAAAGATCGGCGATTACTCGCCCAACCGTATAAATTAAAGGTCCGGCCATTGCATCACCTCCGCCACCGCACCACCATGCATTAGCGACGCGATCTCTCGCACGACCATGCGTGCGTCCGCTCCATCTTGCGGAAATAAAAGGCCCCGACCGATCAGAACCCCGCGCACTTGGGGACCTGCTTGACGGCAGCGCTGCACCGCCGCCACCAATGTCTTCGGATCGCCGACATTGGCTCCTCCCAGCAGCACGATCGGACATGTGGTCGCCTGCGCCACGCGCTCGAAATCTTCGACCATCGGAACCTTCAGCCAACGTCCCCGCGACGTCGGACCCAGTGCCGACGCGACCCCCATGAGCCGCACCAGATCGTCCGTGGATAGCGGCACCGCAATCGGTTCCAAGAACACGGGAATGTCGGCTCTCGCCAACTCTGCCAAGGCACTGGCGACATACCGAATGGTGCGCGACGAGGCGTCAACCGCAGGATCCACCCGCAACAGCAATTTGCCCGCATCCAGTCGGGCTTTCTTCAAAGACAAGACGTCATACGCACTGACAAAGTCGTCGAGGTCAAAGACGGTGTCTGCCAGACCCGCCCGGTTCATAGAGCCAATAAGGACCTTGTTATCGAGAAAGTCGGGGCCGCCGTGATGAACCACCCAGTGGTTGAGAATTGCCAACTCGTCCATAATGTCCGGCGTGACTAATACCCCATCCACAAATGGTTGCAGCATAAGACGGGCAATTCGCCGGATGAGGTCGACCCGTCGAGCCATGGCCCACGGATCGTTACCGGCCGCTACCGTGCGGCGCGCGGGATGGTCGGCGGCCACCAAGACCAACGGCTGCTCTTGCCATCGCGGCCGACGGCGCCGATGCGCCAAGATTTGTTCCGCCAGGGACGGCTCCGTTATCCGCGCCTGGAGTATGTGCCGTAGAATCACGTCATCTGATATCACGGTACCCTCCGATCATTCGGGACGGAAAAGCCCGGTACGTGTGAAAAATTGGGGTCAACGGTAAAGTTCCACTGGCGGGTTGGACCAGCCATGACGTTGAGGTAATAGGCGGTCGCACCAGGCGGCACGGCAACGGGGTGATATCCGCGATCCACCACCACCAGTTCGCCGTCGTAGACAGCCCAGGCCTCCCCGAGTCCATCGTCGCCGTAAACGCGCTGAATAGCCCACAGTGTAGACGGCTTCATGTGATAGTAGTAGAGCTCCTCTAGCAGGGACTCGGTCGGCGGATCCTCACGGTCATGCTTATGCGGGGGAAAGCTCGACCAATGGCCGCCCGGAGTGATGACTTCCACTAGTCGCAACCGTTCCGCCTGCCCAGGCTCCTCTAATAGATGGCGAACCAAGCGGGCAGTTTCGCCAGTGCCCCGCGATTCGATCGCCATGTCCTTGGGCTCATAGACTCGCGTGGCCACCGCGCTGCTGTCCACCCTGGCCATCGCCCACAGCAACTCGGCCTCCGAGTTGGCGTCGACGCGAAGTGCCTCGCCGGGATGCACATAGACCACGTAGGGCGCGCTATCGTCAAAAACTGATGCTCGCCCGTCAAGTCTCTTGGTGCCGATGACACGATTGGCCACCTCGACCGATCCCGACATGAGCACTAACGCGTACTCGTAGTGCTCATCGACCGTTGCAGTCCACGATTGTCCCGGACCCAAACGGCAGACTTCTGCACCCACAAACGTTAAATTGGCCATGCCCGGCCTGACGAACACTGTCCGGACATCCTCGGCCGACGCCTGGCGCGATTTGTACTTGCGCATTTTTTCATGCCTCCCATTTGCCGCTCACAATGGCGTGTCGTGCGAAGGTTCAATTTCGGAAGTTTCCGTTAACTTGTGCAGATACGTGAGCGCCGTGCGCATTGCCGCGACTGGCTCGGCCACAAGTGGATCCTGCTCCGCCTCGATGACGCACCAACCAGAATATCCCATCTGCTGCAAGGCCTTCACAATCGGAGCAAAGTCGACCGCCCCGTCACCGGGCACCGTAAAAATCCCCCGCCGCACGCACTCCAAGAACCCCAGGCCCTGATCGTACTGGGTTGCCACCAAAGGCCGCACCGACTTCATGTGGACGTGTCCGATCCGTTCCGGATACTGTGAGATCACCCAGGCTGGGTCGATTCCCGCCACCGAAAGATGCCCCGTGTCAACCACCAGAGATACTAAGTCTGCCGGGGTGTTGTCCAACAGGCGCACGACGTCAGCACGGGTTTCAATATTCGTGCCAAGATGAGGGTGATAGACCAGGGTGAGCCCCTCCTCGGCACATAGTGCGCCCGCTCGCTGCAGTCCCTCCAGCACCGTCTGCCAGGTCGTCTGATCCCATAAAATCTTATGAGGACGGTCCCCATCAACATCCCAGTGCACACTGCCACTTCCCTCTGCTGTGACGACGACGTCTGCTCCCATCGCCTTCAAAAACTTCACATGCTGCCGGTAACGGGATAATTCTTCATCCCATCGGTCACGCTGGGTCAAATGAATCTGCGCCCAACCTGACGCCAGTTGAAGGCCATACGCCTGGAGCAGCGGCTTGAGCTCGTTGACCGTTCGGGGATACTTCCGTCCCAGTTCAGTCCCGACAAATCCTAACGCCTGCATATCTCCTAAAATGTCGGTGACGCTGTACTCGTCCCCTAAATCTAAAAGGTCATCGTTACACCAGTTTATCGGCGATGCCGCGTATTGCCACCTCGTGATCATTGTGTCTTCCCTCGCTTCATAGTTAAATGGGCAAATCGACCATTTCGTTGCGCCCCGATGCCAGCGAGCGCTGTGCTGCTTGGGCAACGGACGTCGCGCGAATTCCGTCGATACTCGCCAAAGGCACTTGTTCCCCGCGCACAACTTTGACAAATGCAGACATCTCGTTGAGGTATGCCGTCTGGAATCGTTCCTGATAATCTGAAAAGGTGTCTCGCTTGATCGCGCTCTCAACCATTACCACCGTATCACTCGGACTCGCCGCAGCAATTTTGACAGCCCCTTTGGTTCCGAGGATCTCTGTGCGAATTTCATAGCCATACACCGCATCGCGCGACAATTCCACCAGGCCCATGGCCCCGGCCACTGTTTTAAAGCTCATATGCGCATGGTCCACGTCTTGAACCGTGCGGTAATCGGGATGATTGTACACCCCGCCCCGGGCAAACACCTCTGTCAATTCCGTGCCTAAAAACCAACGTGCCAAGTCGATGTCGTGTACCCCGGTATCTAGAAAGAAGCCGCCCGAGTGTTTCACAATTTCAAGCGCCGGAGCCATGCGGTCACGGCTGATACTAAAAAAATGGTATGGGGTCCCAATCTCGCCACGGTCGATAACGGCCTTCGCCTTAAGATAATGCGGGTCAAAGCGACGCATAAATCCCATTTGCAATGGCACCCCGGCCGTCTCGTAGAGGCGATGAATTTCCAGGGATTCCTCAAGTGTCAACGCTAATGGCTTCTCGCAAAATACGGGCCAGCGACGCTTTACCAACGCCTTCAACAACTCGCCGTGACTGGTGGACGACGACGCCACCACGACCGCATCCAGGTCTGACTGATCGAGCACATACCGATAGTCGTCAACCCTGAGCTTTGCTGACAATCCCAGACAGTTAGCGTTGATCTTCTCAATATGAGGGTCAGCCACTGCCCCTAACACGGCTCCCGGTATGCGACCTTGCAAATTTTCCGCATGAGTTCGCCCCATCGCGCCTAAGCCGATCACCGCAATCCGTACGGGAACACTCATTTCGCTCGCAATCCCTCGTTTCCATTGTTCTCTTACCTCAAACAATCGACGACTGCTGAACGTCACTTTGAGAAGGCCTTAGCCTTCCTTGCAAGGAAACGCGCGATTGTGCAGCACCAACGCGCAACCTTCAGTCATCGAACCAGGCAGGCGCTATTTTTGTCATTAAGTCCTCAATCGGATCGAGGGCAATGCGGCGAAAAGACTCCACATATTCGGGATGATCCTGCAGTGCCTGCGTAATCGGGTTTGAAAACGCCCGATAGCGGCGGCGCAATCGTGCGCGCATGCGTTCGGCCAAGTCGGCCACGTTAACCTGTGACACATGGCGGGAGAGTGCCTCCATTTTTTTATCAAACGTCTGGCCGATGTCGATAAAGAGATTGGGTTGATTGGTCCCGAACATCCATAATTCCCTTGTTTTGAATCCCTCCAACCCTTCGTTATACAGTTCCGGAAACATCAAATTGTCGCGCGCGCTGGGATACACGGCATAGGCCGTCTCTTGTCCGGTGGCCATGTGGTCGGGATGATTTAAGCCATACGCTCCAAACCAATAACTAGACGGATCCCAACTCAACACCACGTCCGGTTTAAAAATGCGAATGATCCGGGAAATATCGCGCCTCAGCGGCAAGTCCGCCCGTAACTCCCCGTCCACATAATCCAAGAAAAAGACCTCGTCGACGCCGATCACCCGACTGGCCGCACGTTGTTCTTCTTGTCGAATTTGTTTGAGCCGCGGTCCGTCTTCTACCTTTTCCGAACCTTTTGCGCCATCGGTACAGATAAGGCATGCAACCTCGTGGCCAGCACGCTTCATTCGCGCTAACGTGCCCGCCGCGTTGCTTTCAATATCATCCGGGTGCGCTCCCACTGCTAAAAACCGCACATGCATCCTCCTCTACTCCGACGATCTACCCATTTGCCTCTTATCATGCCCTATTCCCGTTTCGATCCCGACACTGACCCACGAAGCCCGCTGGTCCGCCACCACCCCAAGAGGTTTGGCATGACGCCCTCTCCACCCCTTTAACCACTGACTGTCCAATAATTCGGATAAATCAACCCCGAACTGCTCGCGGTGGAAACCACGCCCTGCACATTCTTGGCGTAAGTGAGGTAATCGCCCTGCACCGAATAACTACCCGCCGGCCAGGGCAGAAATAAAACGGGGTTTTGCTGGCGCACATTCTTTTCATAGGCGTAAAGGTCCGCCAATGTCTTAGCGGCATTGAGCGGCTTCGCTCCCGCCGCTAAAATAGCGTTTGTGGTGGCATTGCTGTACCCGCCATTGTTGGACCCGCCGCCAGTCCCAAAAAGCTGTTCGCCACTGGGGAAAAAGGGACCCCAAGTCCAGTTATAGGGTCCTTCAATGGACCACTGGGTAGGATCGATGGTCTGATTCATGTCCACATCGACCAACGGCTCGGGCCGAAGAGTCGCGTCAATCCCCTCTTGAGCCCAGTCCGATTTCAAGAGTTCCATCTGGTCAGTAATGGTGGGACTGCCCGAAATGTACGTCACCATGAACGCCAGCCGCAGTTTCCCTTTGGTCATGACGCCGCGAACATCCTTCCAGCCGTGCGCCTCGAGGAGTTTCTTGCCCCGGGCGGGATTAAACGGATATGCGGCAGTGGCCGTTGCAGGGCTGGCGAACTGCGATTGGGGCAAAGACGCCACCGGTCCATAGGACTGGGTCGCTTCGCCATGAAAGATGTCTTTGATCATCCCCGGTTCGTTTACACCCATTTGCAGCGCCTGGCGGATGTACAACTGGCGAAACACAGGCCCCAAGCCATTGGGAGCGTGCCTATTCATGTTAATCGGCATGTACGTGAATCCGAGAAAATAAATGGGGTGGACCACGTCATTGGTCAGTTGGTTGCGCGCATCCCAAGAGCTATTGGGTAAATAGCCAACATTGACGGTACCTTCCTTCAGCGCTTCAAATTCCGCTGCCGTCGATGTTTCATACTGCAACACAAATGCCTTAATATGGGATTGATGTCCCCCGTAAGCCGGGTTCGGTACAAATTCCCAGTAATCGTTGGGCACCATCTTGAGAAACTTGTAGGGGCCGTCAACCACATGATAAACCGGGTTGCTGGGCGAATTCGCCACAGATGCCATAAATTGCAATTCTTTATCCATATTCTTCGGATATTTATCCCACACACTCATAGGCATGGGCGTCAGTTGACCAAGCCCGTCGATAATGAAACGCAAACGATTATAGGGGTGGGTCGTGGTAACCACCACAGTTTTGGCCCCGGTCGCGACGACACTCTTCCAAGCGGTCGGCACCCCGCCCGTTCCCACATTGGCGTACGCCCAGGGCGTGTGTTTTTCACTAGCGGCTTTGATGACGTCCCATGTAAACACCACATCTTGGGCGGTAATGGGCTGGCCATTAGACCATTTATACTTGTTGCCGAGGGTAATGGTAAATTGCGTCGACGCCTTATTCACCGTAATCTTGGAGGCAACCGACCGGGCGTAGTCCACCGTATCTTGACTGGTCACGAAAATGAGCGGCTTATACATGAGACCTTGCAGTTGGGCATTTTGCAGGGTGTCCCCTGTGTCGCTCATAATCGGGAAAAACCAATTCGGGGCTTGTAGAGCCGCCGTCGCCATGACAATGGTGTCAGTGCCGGCCGACCTCGACGCGACCGTCACGCCAGAGGCTGCCCAACCACTCGCCGACAACAAGGCCAAGCTAGAGGCGCCAACAAACGCGATGCTTCGTTTCAGCACAGGACACCCCCTCCTCGTCCATTTTGCCAAAAGAGGTCAACCGGTTTACCTCCTATGACAATAGAGAATTTGGTTCACGATGTGGGGCTTTCAGCCCTCGTCATTTTTGTGGCGGCGCTCGTTTCCCTCATGCACGGCGATACGCCTTCGCCCTGCTCCAACTTCTAAACGACGCCTTACTTGATCGTCCAGTATTGGGGGGCAATGCTGCCGGCGACACCGGCGGTCGAGACGACACCATGCACATTTTTAGCGTAAGTCAGGTAGTCGCCTTGCACCGACACGCTTCCCGCTGGCCAAGGCAGCCACAGAACCGGCACCTCTTTAGAAATATTCTCCTCATATTTAAACAGAGCGGACAACGTGGCTTTGGTTGATGCCGGCTTGGTCACAGCTGCCATCAATGCATTGCTGGTGGCATTGCTATACCCGCCATTGTTGGACCCGCCGCCGGTTCCAAAGATCGATTCACCGTCGGGGTAAAATGTCCCCCAGGTCAAATTGAACGGACCTTCGACGGACCACTTGGTGGGATCAATCGTCTGGTTCATGTCCACATCCGCCAACGCTTCGGGGCGCAACGTCACGTCGATGCCCTCTTTGGCCCAGTCCGCCTTCAGCAGCTCCATCATATCCGTGGTGGTCTGGTCGCCCGAGATGTAAGTGACCGTGAACGCCAAGCGCAATTTGCCCTTGGTCATCACACCGTTCACTTCCTTCCAACCGTTGGCCTCCAACAGTTTCTTCCCTTTGGCGGGATTATATGGATAGTCAGCCTTGGTCGTGGCCGGGTCGACGTAGACGGTCTTTGGCAGCGCCGCCACCGGTCCATAACAGAGGGAGGCCTCCCCATGATAGATCCCCTTGATGATGGCCGGTTCGTTGATGCCCATTTGCAGCGCTTCGCGCAGGTACAGTTGTTGGAAGACCGGTCCCAGTCCTCCTGGTGCATGCGCGTTCTCGTTCATCGGCATTTCGGTGAATCCCACGAAGTAAACCGGCTTGATGACATCGTTGGTCAACTGGCCGCGCGCCGACCAAGAACTGTTCGGCAGGTACCCCACGTTGACGGTGCCTTCCTTCAACGCCTCGAACTCCGCCGCCGTCGATGTTTCATACTGCTCGATAAAGGCTTTGATGGTTGGCTTGTGTCCCCCATAGGAAGGGTTCGGGACAAATTCCCAGTAGTCGCCGGGAACCATCTTGTAGAACTTAAAAGCGCCGTCCACGACGTCGTACTCGGGACTCGTCGGTGAATTGGCCAGCAAGTCAATGAACTCCAGCTCTTTATACATATTGGTCGGATACTTGTCCCACACGCTCTGATCCACCGGAATAATCTGAGACAGACCGTCTTGAATGAACCAGACGGCATTGACGGGCGCGGTGGTCGTGATCACAACCGTTTTGGACCCCTTCGCGACCACGCTCTTCCAATCAGCCGGAACGCCGCCGATTCCTACATACGGATATCCAAAAGGTGTGTGTTTGGAGCTGGCCGCTTTAATCAAATCCCAGGTAAACACCACATCTTGGGCCGTGACTGGCTGCCCATTGGACCACTTATACTTCGTGCCCAAATGAACCGTAAACTGATCGGAAGCCTTGTTGACCGTAACTCCCGTGGCAATCGACTGGGCATAATCGGGGGCATCGTTCGTGCCAATATGCACCAAGGGCACATACATCAGGCTTTGCAATTGCCTGTTTTGCAGCGTAGCCCCCGTATCGCTGCCCACCGGAAAAAACCAATTAGGCGCCTGTAAGGGAGCCGTGGCCATGACAATTGTATCCGCGCTTGCCGAGGTCGACGCCACCCGTGCATGCGTCGTTCCCCACCCGGCAGCAGACAACAGCGCCAGACATGACACGCCCAGCAACGCGATGCTCCGTTTCACCACTGTTCTCGTCCTCCTCAATCCTTACAAGAGAGGTAAACCGGTTTACCACATGGTTGCAGAAATAATCGTCAGAGTCAACAGAAATAATTTGATTAATGGCGGCATTAGCCCTGTTCAGACCGTAACGGCTGCTAGCGCAGCGCGGGCGCAGGGTGTGCAATGGCAGACGCCCGTTCAATCAATCGCGGAGGCAATAGCACGACATCACGAGCACTGGCGTTCTCTTCGAGGGCCTCAAGGAGCAAATCGAAGGCGACCCGGCCCATGGTCTCGACTGGTTGTCGAACGGTCGTCAGGGGCGGGTGCACCATGGATGCCACCGGAATGTCATCATAGCCCACAATCGACAGTTCCTCCGGGATGCGCCATTGCAAGGCAAAGGACTCTTGCAGGGCGCCAATCGCCAAGAGATCATTGGCCGCAAAAACTGCGGTGGGTTTGACCGATACCCGCGACAACTGCCGCAGCATGGACCGTCCGCCGTCCAAGCCAAAATGGCCCGACAGGATCCATTCCGGACGCACGTCAATCCCCTGTTCATGCAGCGCCGTCACATAGCCGCGTTGCCGCTGCGCAGACGATGAAAGTCGCGGGTCTTCCAAGAATAGAGCGATGTCGCGGTGCCCTTGATTCAACAAGTAGGTCGTGGCCAGGTAGCCGCCCGCTACATTGTCTGACGTCACCGCCCAGGTCCGGACTTTAGACATCAAGCGATCGGCCAGCACCACTGGACGGCCGCTAGACAAAATTTTGCTACAATCTTCGTCGTCCTCACTAAACGGCGACATGATATAGCCGTCGACCTGTTTTTGCAGTAACATGTCAATCAATTTATGCTGGCGATCGGTGTCATTATCCGTACTGGCCACGATCACGTTATAGCCTCGCGTGATCGCCACATCCTCAATCGATTTGGCAAGACTACTACAAAACGGGTTGGTGATATCCGACACCACCAGACCGACCGTAAAGGTACGCTTGGCTTTTAAGGCCGAAGCCACCATGCTCGGCTGATATGACAGCTCCTCGATCACCGCCAGCACGCGTTGACGCGTCTTTTCGCTCATACGACCACTCTGATGAAGAACTTTGGACACCGTCGAAGGCGAGACCCCGCTGGCCTTCGCAATGTCGTATATGGTGGTCTTCATGCCGCCGCCATCTCTCCTTGCCACACTCTCGCCACCCTACGGGATGCTTCAAACCGAACTCTGGTGAATAAGGCCCGGCCAGTCCTTTTCGTCGCTGCGCTTGACCAGCATCGGCGTCCCGGATCTCGACACGCATCGCTCTCAGATATTTGCGGATGCTTTATCAGACTCAGCACCGCATTCATACTTGGAACCGCGATCTTATTAGTCTTATGATATCAAAAGGTGGCTTGGCCACCTACTTTTGAGAACTATTGTCGGGAAACACTCCCCAACCTGAGGGCCGTCAAAAAGCATCACGTTAGCCAATCCTGAAACGAAACGACTAATGTCGCCATCGCCATTGGTGAAGCGTTGGCGTTGGTCAAGAATGTCCCACGCTTGGCGTCCAAAACTAGAACGTCGGCAGCACCTGTCTTTAGCGATTTTCGTCTGAGACGATGACGCGAGCGTTCGGCGTCGATCTGGCCATTCGTTCAGCGTGCGTGGCCTGCTGGCTTCCGAACGCTCGCCCATTCTGGCGCCGGTCGCAGGCTACGTTGCCTTCGCGAACCCACAAAACGGCCGTGTGGAGGATGGGACCCCATCCCAGACGCGAAATGATGACGCGCAACCCCAACGCATGACGTCCGTACGCAAGAATTCGTCCGACGGCAGGCGTCTTGAAGTGGGCGGTGTTGCGGCGCCTTTGATAACAGGTCGCACCTGCAAAGTAAGAAGTCTTAGGCTAAGAATAGGAGCAGTTTACGGTGGCTTTCCACCATTCCAGGGTACGAGCCGATCCGCCATCTGACCCGGTCCTGATCCCGTGCCAGGCACCCCCGCGAAGGGAGCGATCCGGGTGATTTCCCCGCCGTCATTGCTCCGTTGGCGTAACCTGCCAACGCTGTGCATCCCCCACCCTGCCGACTTTTTAATCCGTGCCGGTACACGACTGATCCTTTAGCTCGACATCGCCCGCTCTGGAATCCTGCACCAACATATCCGGCGGTGCGTCCACCAAAGCACGCGCGACCACATTTGCTAAATCGCGTCCGCGCGGGGTTAAACGTAGGGCATGACCATCCTCACACAATAAGTGCTTTGCTTCGAGCTCTTGCAACACTCCACCGAAAACCTGTGAAGCCGATATCCGAAACCGTTGGAAAAACCTCCGCAAATCGACCCCTTCGCGCAGTCTCAACCCCAGCCACAGCCATTCGCGCATCTCTTCGTCCACCGTTAAGTCTTCATAGCCATCGAGCGGGTCAACCCCTGCCTCGACCAAATCCATATAACGGCGCACACCGCGCACATTCCACCAGCGGCGCCCGGGGCGATAGGCGTGGGCCCCGGCCCCCAGGGCCACATAGGGTGCCAATCTCCAGTACAGTTGATTATGCCGGGATGCGTACCCGGCCCGGGCATAGTTGGAAATTTCGTAAGGCTGCAATTCCATCGCAGTCAAGCGTGTTTCGGCCCAATCGGCCATTTCCGCCACCAAGTCCGGGTCGGGAAGTTCCGCTTGGCCGCGCTCGACCGCCCGGTGCAGAGGCGTGCCCGCTTCAACGATGAGGGCATACAGCGAGAGGTGATCCGGCCCGAGATGCAGGAGCCCATCGACAGTCTCTTGCCATTCCTGCAGGGTTTGGCCGGGCAACCCATAAATCGCGTCCAAATTAATGTTGGTGAATCCGGCCTCTCTAGCCATGCATACCGTTTGTCGAATCATCGACACGTCATGGATGCGATTTAAGGCCCGCAGATGATGATTTTGCATCGCCTGAGCGCCAATCGAGAGTCGGTTCACCCCAAAATCTTGCCACGATGCCAGCTTTTGTGCAGTCACCGTGCCGGGGTTGACCTCCATGGTCACTTCTGGAGCGGTCACCGGTTCACTGAGTCTTTCCCACAGCGCTTCGAGCACATGCCCAATCAGCACCGGGTCGAGAATAGAAGGCGTTCCCCCACCAAAGTACACGGATGCCAGCGACCCCTCGGGCACTGTTTCGCTTTGCCATTCGCCTAAAAGCGCCTTGGTATAGCGCAGGTGTTCGGCCTGACCCATGCCTGTCACGGTATTGAAGTCACAATAGGTGCACCGCGCTTCGCAAAAGGGAATATGGACGTAAATGCCCCAATCCTCCGTTGGCAACATCACTCGTGCTCCGTCCGTAAAATGGCCATGAACGCTTCTTGCGGTATCTCAATCGTCCCCACCGACTTCATGCGCCGTTTCCCCTCTTTTTGCTTTTCTAAAAGCTTGCGTTTCCGGGTAATGTCACCGCCGTAACACTTGGCCAAGACGTCCTTGCGCAGTGCTTTGACTGTCTCTCGCGCAATCACGCGCGAGCCGATCGCCGCCTGAATCGGCACTTCAAACAACTGGCGCGGAATCAGTTGGCGCAAGCGCTCCGCCAACGCCCGCCCTTTATCATACGCTCGGTCGCGGTGAACAACGGACGACAGCGCGTCCACCACCTCGCCATTTAATAGGATGTCCATCCGCACCAGATCCGCTGGCTGCACGCCCGACAGCCGGTAATCCAACGATGCGTATCCTCGGGTGCGACTTTTTAACTGATCAAAAAAGTCGTACATAATCTCTCCCAATGGCAGTCGATAGCTCAGACGAGCTCGCAACGTATCCAGATAGTCGAGGTTAAGATAGGTGCCGCGGCGTTCCGACGCCAACTCCATCACCGCGCCAATGTACTCGCTGGGGCATATGATATCGGCGTCTACCACCGGTTCTTCAATCAATGCGATGTCCCCGGCCGGCGGCATGCGGGCTGGATTGTCCACCCGAAGGTGACCACCGCCGGTTAAAGTCACCTCGTACACGACGTTGGGCGCCGTGGTAATCAGCGTCAGATCGTATTCCCGCTCCAGGCGTTCTTGAATCACTTCCATATGCAAGAGACCCAAAAACCCGGCACGAAAGCCAAAACCCAACGCAGCCGATGTTTCCGGCTCAAACGTTAACGCAGCATCGTTCAACTGCAGTTTTTCTAGCGCTTCCCGCAAGCGGTGATAATCTTCCGAATCGACGGGATACAATCCGGAATAGACCATGGGCTGGGCGGGACGATATCCCGGCAACGGAACGTCGGCGGGATGCTGGGCATGCGTTACCGTATCACCGACGCGCGTGTCCTGTACCGTCTTGATTTGTGCAGCAAAAAATCCCACTTCGCCCGTGGCCAGCTCTTGTACCGGCACCGGATTGGGGCCAAAGATACCGATTTCCGATACCTCGAACAGTTTATTCGTCGCCATAAAGCGCACCTGATCGCCAACTTTCAAGCATCCGTCCACCACACGAATGTAGACTAGCACTCCCTTGTAACTGTCAAACCGGGAGTCGAAAATTAACGCGCGCAGCGGTCCATGCGCATCACCCTGCGGCGGCGGCACTTTCTCGACGACGTCAGCCAACACCCGATCAATGCCTGCACCCTGTTTTGCCGAGGTCAACACCGCTTCAGTACCGTCAATGCCGATATCCAAGAGTTGCTCCATAACCGCCTCAGGATTAGCGCTAGGCAAGTCAATTTTGTTGATTATCGGAATGATCGCCAAGTCATTTTCCAATGCCATATAGAGATTGGCTAATGTCTGGGCCTCGACGCCTTGAGCCGCGTCGACGACCAACAGTGCTCCCTCGCAAGCTTGTAAGGCACGCGACACCTCATAGGTAAAATCCACATGGCCAGGCGTGTCAATCAGGTTCAGTTCATACTGCTCGCCCTGATATTGATAAAACAGCCGCACCGCTTGCGCTTTAATGGTAATTCCGCGCTCACGCTCTAAGTCCATAGAATCCAACACCTGAGGCGCCATCTCCCGGGATGTCAACGCCCCGGTTGTCTCAATGAGCCGATCGGCCAATGTGCTTTTCCCGTGGTCAATATGAGCAATAATGGAGAAGTTGCGAATGTGCGCCTGATCCACGTTAGCCTCCTGTGACGTATCATCGTCTTTTCATGTTACCAATCGATATCGGCAAAGGAAAGAAAGCAGCTGAGACCTGTTCTCCCCCCTTTAAGCAATCCCCAAAGTCGCGAAGAAACAGCCGATGGACTTTACCAGACCTCGACCCCTTACCTAAACAGACGCCACAACCGTCGTGGTGATCGATAGATTCTTCAACGTCACCTCGGCACGTTCCTTTTTTTGCTACGGGCGGTTATAATAGAAATAGGTTATCCAGAATGGGAGGTCAATCACATGCGGACTACAAAGAAGCCGCCGGTCGAGGTGAAAGTACTCACGGGTACTGACGCGGAAGCCGTGCGAGAGCAACGGTTTCAGGTTGCACGTGCACGCCTCGCTACCCGCATTCAAGAAGCCAATCTTTCGGAAGAGGAAATCATAGCCGAGGTTCGGGCTTTCCGCGCAGGAAAGTGAAAATCGTCGTTGATACGAATGTTCTGCTCTCCTCGTTGCTCAGTTCTCCAACCAGCACGCTAAACCGTCTACTGGACCAGATTCGCACATCGCATACCCTCGTCCTGTCGCTGGCTATGGCCGTGGAGCTGGGAGCCGTTATTGTTCGCCCGAAATTCACACGCCTCGGTACCGAAAAGGAGCGCGTGACGATGGCCCAGTCGTTGCTGAGCGCGCCGCATATTATGGCTATCGTTCCCACTTTCACGATTGTTCATCCTGATTTGCCTGACGTGGACGATAATCGTCTTTTAGAAGTCGCCGTAGCTGCCGATGCCGACATCATCATCACCGATGACAAGCAATTATTGGCGCTCACCGCGATTCGTCGCCCCCATGCGATAGAGCCGGAGCCCGAATCCTTGCTAGCGACCAAAACATTGATTTTAAGTCCCTACGATGCCCTCGATTATTTGCAATCCCTGCCGTAAGCTTTAAGTTATCGCGTAGGTCCTGACTACGGCCAACGTTTTTGTGCCTACCCAGACGCACCGACGAACGTGGTGATTAGCCCCACGCGGCTGGGCAAGTCCTCGCTCGTGTATCTCCCTTTGCTGCTCGCCGTCCCTGAGGTCCCACACCGGGAGCGTCCGCTACTGGTCATCGCCGACCCGAAGCATGAACTCTTGGCGCTTACTGGCACCCGCCTGAAAACGGCGGGTTATCAAGTGCATCCGATTACGTTCGATGACACCAGCTTAGCCGACCGCTGGAACCAGCTTAAAGGCATTACCGATGATCAAGGGCAGGTCAACCACCAGCCCCTTTTGGGAACTGGTAGATGCCACGACATACATCCCAAGATGAGTCAGGTTAACGTTCTCCAGTGGAGGCAATGCGGTAGAAATGAGGAAACTCAGGGGGAGGCAGGCGGCCATGACACTCCTTGAGTAACAAGACCGGTTTGGCACAGAGGACGCGTGTCGGGAGTACCTGTTTCGCCAACGCTGGCCGGAGGAATTCCGCTGTCCCGCCTGCGAAGGTAACGAGTATTGGACGATTCAGCGGTCCGGGCGGACCGCGCCCCTGTACGAATGCCCAGCCTGCAGGCAGCAGGTATCCGTGACTGCGGGCACGATCTTTCACCGCACCTCAGTCCCGCTACGCGTGTGGTTTCTTGCCATCTTTCTGATGGCTGTCGACAAAGGGGGAAATCGGCGCTGGCCTTAAGCCGCGAACTGGGGTTGCGACTCAACTTCCGCATCTCACTCGGCGCCACCGCGACGATTTTTTTCGGGACCCCGGCGCTACCCGGACGGCTCAAACCGCACGGACGCGCCCACGCCGAGGGCGTCTAGAATGCGCACGGCATGCGCGGGGACCGCACCCCACTGGTACCACAGGGCCTCCGACGTGCTCTTGCACAGGAGCCACAGGGGACGCAGGGCATCCAAAATGACCGTTTCGGAGGGTGCCGCGTGGCGGCGTCTCGGGGTTCGTCGCCGTTATGCCCGAGACACCACCACGGTCAGGACCACAAAATGCGTCGTGCTTGTCGCTAAATCCAGATAGTAGGTACCAGGGCGGGAAAATCCCGGATAGGTCAAACCCAAAATTGTGTCCGCCGCGAAGATGCTCAGGGGGTCGGCATCCCCCCGCGTGGGAAACGGGCCGTACATGGCGAGCGTGCCGTGTTCCACGGCATGCAAGGCATCCACGGTATCGGGCCGCATGGCAATCGGCTGGCCGACCTTGAGGTGAATCACGGGGCTTCCGAGAATGGTGGGCGTCGGCTGGCCCGGATACAGGTAGACCGGGATGACATGGGCCCCGGGCGGAATCGTCTCCAGCAAGCCTTCGTGCTGAGCGATGAGCGCTGGCCCCCGCCAGGTGAACTGTTCGGCAAACGAGGAGAAGATTTCGCGAAACGATTGCGATCCGCCGGTAACGTACCCGGAATAGCCCGTGACGGTATAGGCGAGCGTCACTTTCGTCGGCGACACCACGAAGTTGAGAAACATCGTCTCGGCTGCCGCATTGCCGCCGGTGCTAACGGGCAAGATGACCGCGCCCTCATGGCCCGCCGGGTTCATGCGGACTAACGGCTTCGACGCGAGAGGCAAGGCTGACCAGCGCCGTACTGTCACGGCCTGCCAACCGGTCTCACGATGCTGCACGAAGACTACCCAGAGACCCGGCGGGTAGGAGCCGCCTTTCTGTTGAGCCCACAGTACCAGGGTGGCGAGCGCGGGAAGGTATTCCTTCCCGAGGAGGCGCGTGTTGGTGGGAACAAAGGGGGCCACGCTGCGAGGCGGAGCCAAGGGGGCCGCATGAGCCGCAGGCGCCACAAGGCCCAACACGGCCGACAAGAACACTCCGATTCCGAGCATCAGGGCCCACAGCCGACGTCCGCCCGAGAACCATCGTCGGCGCATAGAGATTCCTCCTTCTGTTTAGCGTTTCGGACGTTTCGATCATACCCCTGCGCTACTGCCAAGGGCAATTGAAATTCCCCCAAAAAGACAATTTGAAAATCCTCAAAAACGTTCGCTGACATTTCGCATAAACGCCAGCTGAATTTGGCTCTTCCGCACTTTTGCTGAACGTCAGATAGAGGTAGGTTGCGAATCTTATGGGTCTCCGTCGGGTGTTGTCGAATCTCGGGCCAACATCGCGTGGCGGATAACGGAGCGTCACTTTGGGACGGGGCGACCTACGAACCCGGGGACGTTGCCAGGATGAAGTAGAGTCCTGTCGCGACGACTGCAGTGTAGGCGCTCGTGGCAGCACGGCTCACACCGTGGTCCCCCGCGCGATGCCGTCCAATACCGACGCCAGCCGATCGGGCTGGGTGGCGTGAATGTTATGATCCCCCGGCACCGTCACCACCCGCCAGTCTCGGACGCGCACCGCCTGCTCGGTTCGGAAGACTGCGGCAGACCGCGGGTTGTTCTCCCGATCCGTATACGCAATGTATGTGCGCGGCAACGCTGCGGCCTGGGGATTCGCCAAGACCACCGAATCGCGCAGGGGGCGTATCAACGCCGGCCCATAGCGACGGTCGGCAGTGATTAAGTTGGGGGACACGGGTAACTGCCAGCCATCCGGACCCAACGCCTGTTCCGTCTGTGCGACAAATGCCGGATCATACAGATCGAGCATGTACTGCCCACTAGCCAGCGGAATGACTGCGTCCACATAGACCAGATGGGCGATGCGATCCGCCATCTGCTCGGCCGCCGCGGTAATCACCCAGCCCCCGTAGCTGTGGCCCACCAGCCACACCGAATCCATGCGTTCATACTGAACCACGGCCATCACATCTTGCACGTGCCTCTCCAACGTGATCGCGGGAGACGCTAAATGCCGGCGGTCGCCGTACCCAGTCAGGGTCACCGGAAATGCGCGATGACCCTGCTGTCGCAACCGATCGGCCACCGGCGTCCACGCCCAGGCGCCGTCGCCTGCCCCATGCACCATCACAAATGTCGCCATGTCCTTCACGCCTCCGTGTCCAAGACAGATCCCGCCGCCCCCGCAGGGTTTTCTTCGGGCCGCCTATTTCTCTTGAAAGGTCCCGTCTGTTCTCTGAACCCCGTCACTCCCCGGGTGCTTCGCCAGGGTCGGCTGAATTTCCTACCCAGCGCCAAACTTCCGTGATGATGCCGCCACCCGCTGGGTCGCGGCGATAGGCCATGCTCCATCCTCCAGGGCCGGAAGATGGGCACGATCCGAACCAGACCATCAGAGCCTCCCGCGAAATCCAACCCGGCACCATCCACCGGACCGTTCCCCGCGCATTCCTGCATGCATTTTGTCTCAACTGTTGGGTCATACGGTGATCACCGACCCAAAACTTCGCCAGGTATCGGGGCAAATCCTGCTTCAAGCGGACCGCTCAACGACGCGACAGTGATCGGGAGCATCGTGCCTCACGCAAATCCCTGTATACGCCACCGTTACAGGCAAATTCCACGAAATCACACCGATCAGAACATTCTCAATGGTGCCGCTCTACCCGTTGATGAGCCGACATATAATCAGCCTCCATCACCAATCTAATATTCGGGCCGCTACGGAGCTTTCTGGCGCGGAAAAGAGGCTGTTTAGGAATTCCGACCGATCCCTCGGGATGCTGGCCAACCTGCAAGACCCCATGACCCGACCCGTGGTTCCGACCACGAGCGGATCACATTCCCTTGGGTGCGCTCATCCATCAGAGGGTGCGCGGAGACGACCGGCAACCTCGCCTCTCGCCGGGAGAACGCATCCTCGTGCGGGTGTTGGACGAATAGCCCGTCAGCGCCAAATGGCACCGCACGTCCAGACCGCGTCGTGCTAGCCGACCAGCGGAAAGTGGGTTAACATACGAATTTCGAAGTCAATCCACCAAAATTTCCGCCCCCTATTTCGGTCAATCTCCCCGTTGGCTTGGACGCTGTCTTTCGGTGTCATCATACGCCGGAAGGCGAGGAGTTTGTGCAGTTAAACGGGACGACGGTGGATACGGTGATAACACGAAAAAATTGCCGAAGGGCGAAGCCTGCCGTATGATGGAATCTAGTCAGTTTGTCGAATGCGCGCACTTTCCGCATCATCCGGTGCGATACAAGGAGGGCAATCCATCCATGAACACACAGGAGAAAGGCGCCCGCTTAGAGCAGCAAGTGGCGGCGTATTTCCGATTGAACGGCTATGAGGTCGAGCAGAATGTCAAAATCGAGGGAAAGTCGGGCGGCATTCATGAAATCGATGTGTGGGCTCGTAAGTGGGACGGCATCACGGATTTTATCCTGGCCGTCGAATGCAAAGCCTGGGCGACGCCCATTGAGAAAGATGTCGTATCGAAGCTATCCATGGTGCTTGCGGACACGGGGATCAACAAGGGCATCATTGTGGCGTTACACGGTTGGCGTAGCGGCGCGGAAACCGCTGCTCGACAGGAGAAGATCGAATTATGGGGTCCCGCCGAGCTAACCGAACATTTGGGATCCGTGATGCTGGCCGATTTGAATGCGGCATCAACGAATCGATTGGTGGTCGCCGCACCCTACCCAGTCCGGGTGGCGGAGCAAGACTTGCGCAAAACCTTGGACACGCAGTCGCGCGGCCTCTTTGGCACCGGTCGCGAGGACCGGGTCTGGGAGCAACTGGCGTGGGTGCCGTTTCATCAACTGGAACTGCATTTGTCGACCGTCGTGCGGGAATTTTTGCGGCGACCGACGACGAAGGTTACGACCGCATGGGCACTCTACAATGCGTTGGACAATCGCCATTATTTTAGCACGACCGAGAGCATGGTCCCCGCAGAGATTCAGGTTCCCGTAGCCATTTCCCCGAAAACCACAGCAAAGCCGATTGGTGCATCACTGGTCAACACGCTCAAAAAATATCAGGAAGTTACTCGGGAATCCAGCAAAGCCCGGTATCGCACCCAATTACAAACCCTCGGAGTTCCGGATACCGTGGTCAGCTTGACCGTCGAGCACGCAACGATTGTCCATCTTCCGTTTTGGGTCGGCCTGTTCCACCGTCGGGGTACCGAACGGTTGGTCGCTATTAACGCCCACACGGGCACGGTGGACGGGAGTATAAGTCAAGCCTTGACGAAAAGCATGGCCTTCGTGCGTGCGGCGATGGAACCCGACGACCACTAAACGGGAAGCGTGCCGCGCAGTGGCGCTCGGGTCGTGAGGCGACGGGTCGCCGCCCGTTTGGCTCCCATACACGGACACCCCGTATGGGCAGTGTCGGTCGTCGGTTTTCGCCGGGCCCCGCACAAATGCCATTCCAGCCGACCGATGCGATGACGCCCCGTGGGTCAGCAAACGATTGGCGATGGCGACAGCAAGATTCGTCAATGTGATGACCATAAGTATTAGCGCGAACACCCGAACTCAATCGAAGCGGGACGTGGCACCCGTGAATCCCCGTTTAACCCATATGTTGTAGGTCCGCTTTATCGGTCACTGAGGTTCGGGAACTTGTTCTGTGTCCGTCATCTCCTTCCGATAGACCCGTTCATGGTGATCCATCGGACGTCGCGGCCGCGTGGTCCCATTTCTGGCCGTCTGGACAATCGCTTCAAAAGTTAGCGCTTATGTTACCCATGCCCCTCACCGTCTTTACGGAACCGCCTGTCCGCGTGGGCCCCTGCTAACATCCCCCGAAATAATCGGCGATTCCCACAATTTGGGTGCGATAGACGTGTTGCGATATACTACGGCTCAGTTGTTGCATCACAAAATCCAGGCGGCGATGGCCGATCGTAATGCACCCTACCGGCTTCAGGGGATCGTGGAACTGGACGACGCGTATGTGGGCGGCGTGAGCCACGGCACGGCGGGCCGCGGGACGAAACAGGATCCCGTGGTCGTCGGGGTCAGTCTGGATGGGCAGGGGCCCCCCGCAAAGCGTATTTCTCGAAATCGTGGCCTCGCTCCACAACGAGCACGTGTTGGCAGTGTTAGCGCGCCGGGTGGGGCAAGACGGTGTCTGGATGAGCGATGGAGCCGCCGCGGATGCGGCCGGAGCCAAAGCCCAGCATGCCGCGCACAAGGTCATCTTGAGCACCGATCCCGAGGCTCACACGGTCTTCCATTGGGTGAACACGGTCATCAGCCTCGTGAAAACCTTTGTCGACGGCACGCACCACGGGCGCGGCCGCGCTCGACGCCAACTCTATTGGGAAGAATTCACCTACCGCTTTAATCGCCGCCCCCTGGGGACGCGGATTGCCGATCGCCTGCTCCCGGCCTGCCTCAGCAGCAACCCGCATCCGAATACGATCTAACGCGGGCAACTGTACGCTACGGTCGGTACACTTCCCCAGATTACATCCTCCCAGCACCGACGGCTTTCGGGGCAGATTACGTTATGCCCGCACAGCTTATCCAATATGCTCGCGGTCGCCATCGTGTCACGCGGTGATACGGTTCCACGAAAACGCCTGCGAAATTTGTCCTAGTTTTCTTGTTCGAGAGATAGGCCTAGTGGAAGCCGTACCCTATAACCTGACTCATCTAGGGATGTATGACTCCAGATTCCCGTATTTTATCAAGTGAAATAATAGCGATCTGGAGGTCTGCGCTGTGACAACATGCCCGACCAACAATGAGTTATTCCGGGCTTTGCTGGCAAGGTTCGACCGCAATATGGGCCAGGCCGTCGATTAAGCCTGAGTAAAATACGACGTGGCAACAACCCTAGAAGAATAAGCCACACAAATTCCTTCCTTTGCTCGGCCGGTCCCCGATCGCTACAGGTCGCGCTCCGTCTTCAGCAAACGTTCCACCATCGCGTCAAATTCCTGCGACGTAATTAGCCCCTTAGCGTAACGCTCGCGTGCAATCTCGATAGGGTCTTGTTCCGACCGCGTTATCACCGGCCGCCCTGCCTCGGCCGACAACCCGTCCAGAGAACGCAGCCAGTAGGCAAATCCTGCCACCGCCGCTGATCCCACAACCACCATAAATACGACCCCAAGCAAAGGAAACATCCATCGAAACCAAAAAATAAACGGCATAGCCACCACCGTTCCTTCCGGATCCCGCCGCCGCATCCGTTTGACATCTTCATCATACCCCAAGTCTCGGCACATTTCATGCCCCAATCGTCGCGACACCCCGAACCGTCACAGTCGACCCCTTTGGACGAAATAACGCCCGATTTCACGCATCCAAACGCGCCTGGACGCCTCAACTCACAGTGTTGGTATTTGCACCCCACCCGACACACAAGGATTTTTATATGTAGAAGAAAGCATGATAGGATCTTTCTTCTGGCTCAATCGGCGGAAAGATTTTCTCCTCAAGTTATATACTCGAAGTTATATACTCGACAAAACATCGCCGCAGCAGGAAATACCTTTTTTATAAAGAATTGATAAAGAATATAAAGATTCGCAAGGGACGTCGAGAAGATTGGGGAAACCACTTGTAGGCAACAACGCTCTAGGTTAGTCAGGAAATCGCGGTGTGACGATGTCCATCTATGATTGGATCGGCGTCGCAACCCTTGGCTGAGTCTAGCCCACACCTGATCTCAAAACTTCTCGCACATCTTTGCCTGAACGATCACGAGGAGGCTTTTCGATGAGTCAATTAAAAGAACGTATTACATTATCTGCCGACGACATCAAAGAGCGATTATGGACGCAGGACGGACTGCACTTTGGTCATCCCCTGACTCCGCTGTTTGCGTCTTACATGGTTCCGGCCATGACAGACGGCACACGTCGCGCCTTTGAATCGCTCAAATCCCCCATGCGGCAATTTATCAGTAAAATACATGACGGTTATTATTATCAATCAGTCGTGCCAGCCGAGGGGGATCCACGCGCCATCGAGCGCGAACACCGCGCTGTCGTGGCGCCATTGATGGGGCACCTGCGCGAAAACTTGGCGCGCTATGTGGAGGACGTATTGTGGCCCATGCATGAGGAAATCGACACACTGGCTCGCACTACCCAGACCAACGCCGACGCCATCGCGACACTCAGCCGATTAGAAGAAATTTACTCCACCTTTTGGGAAGCGCACTTCCGCATTGTGATGCCTCGCATGGCTGCGGGACTTGGATTTGAGGCGGTGTTCAAAGAAGCCTTCCCCGACCTCAATTCCGCTGAGGCGTATAATCTTTTCGTCGGCGTGATGAATAAAACGTTGGAATCCGACCGCGCCCTATGGCAATTGGCAGAGCAAGCCAAACGCGAGCCCCAGGTTATGAAGGCTCTGTACAGTGAGGACATCGCACAAGCCCTGCAATCTAGTCCGGCCTGTGAAGAATACTGGACATCTGTTCAGAATTACCTTTCGGTATACGGCTGGCGTACGATGTATGCCCACGAGTTTATCCACGAAACCTGGATTGAGTCTCCCAATTACTGCCTCTCCATAGTTCGCCGCTATGTAGAACAGGACTTTGATTTCGATCAGCATTGGGGAGGCATTATCAAAAACCGCGAGAAGCGATTCCAAGAGCTTTTACAGCAAATTGGCGACGCGTCGCTGCGCACACGGTTTCAGGAGCAATATGCCAACGCCCTCGAAGCTTGGCCCATCGACGAAGATCACCACTTTTACATTGACGCCATGTTGCCGGCACGCAGCCGTCAGATCATCCGTCGGGTCGGGGCCCTCTTGGCTGATCAAGGCCTGCTCCGGACCTCCGACGACATTTGTTTCCTCTATCTCGATGAAGTGATGGATAGCTTGTCGGGCAGTGTTCCCCCAACGCTACAAGACCGCATCGATGAGCGTCGCCGCGCCTATCATCAGCAGCGCCAAACGACACCCGTGCCACAATTGGGAACACCGCCCGAACACAGCGCCGATCACGATCCCGTGTCGTCCCTGGTGTTCGGCGCGGGATCGCCGGGGCTAGAAGGCGCCACCCACGAGGTGCGGGGATTCGCCGCATCTCCCGGCCGTTACGTCGGGCCCGTGCGCATCGTACGCAGCCCGGAGGAGTTTTTCAAGGTGCAACACGGTGATGTCCTGGTATGTCGCACTACCGCCCCGTCCTGGACGGGACTCTTTGCAACGGTGGGCGCTGTCATCACAGAAACAGGCGGCATTTTATCCCATGCCTCCACCGTGGCCCGCGAATACGGCATCCCCTGTGTCGTCGGCACGCGAGAAGCCACGCGCGTATTTCACGACGGCGATCGGGTCTTGGTCGACGGGAACCGCGGCATTGCGGTAATCGAGCACTAGATTTGGGGAGGGTCCACTATGTACATTGCGTCGTTGACACAAACGAATTTAACGCGTCAGCAGGTCGGAGCGAAAGCCGCGTCCTTAGCGCGCATGGTCCAGTGCGGGATGCATGTGCCACCCGGATTTGTGGTGACCACGGCGGCCCATCAAGCTTTCCTGGCGGACGCCAACCCCACCATGCCGCAAGCCGTCCGCCGGGCCATTGAGGAATCTCTCGCCCAATTTCCCCCAACCGTACGGTTTGCGGTGCGCTCCTCAGGGGTTATGGAAGACTTGGAGCACGCCTCGTTCGCCGGCCAGTACGACACTGTACTGGACGTGGCCCATTCAGACGTGTTAGCGGCGGTGCAGCAATGCTGGGCCTCGGCCGACACCGAAACCGCGCAAGTGTATGCGCGCCAACGAGGGGTCGCCTTGACCGACCAGGCTATGGGCGTTATCGTGCAACGGCTGGTTGAAGCCCAAGTCGCAGGCGTGAGTTTCAGCCGCCACCCCGTCACTGGGGCACACCAAGTGGTCATTAATGCCTCCTATGGATTGGGTGAGTCCGTCGTCTCCGGGTTGGTCACACCCGATTTGTTCGAAGTCGATCCCATAACCGGTCAGGTGACGTCTGTACTCGGATTTAAAGAACATCTCGTGCGTCGCAGTCCCCGCGGTGGCACCGAGCAAATTGACACACCAGCTGAGCTAGCCAGCCAATTCTGCTTGCAAGCCGACCAAGTGCAGGAAATTGCCCGCTTAACCACGGCTCTTGAAACCTATTGCGGATTTCCGGTCGACTGGGAATGGGCGCTGGCCGACAACATCGTCTATTGTCTACAAGTTCGCCCCATTACCAGCGTTGGCAAGCCACTTCATGGCCGCATCTAAGTCCTTGGATCGGTCTGGCCAATGGGTTTTAGCTGCCGTTGTGGTGTCGGTGGTGCTCATTCCCATCAATTCGACAATGATTGCGGTGGGTCTGGTGCCGATTGCCCATGGCCTTCACACTCCAGTCACCCGGGTGGTGTGGGCGGTGACCAGTTATTTGGTCATCATGGCGGCGTTGCAGCCGATTTCGGGGAAATTTGGAGATTTATATGGCCGTCGCCGCGTGTTGCTTCTCGGTCTGGCCATCTTTCTGGTATCTTCCGTATTGGCTGCCGTGACGCCGCATTTGTGGGCTTTGCTTAGCTTTCGCTCGGGCCAGGCCGTCGGCGGCGCCTTGATCGTGCCTAACGCGATGGGCGTCGTTCGGCGTCACTTCCTGCGGGACGACCTCCGTCGCGCCCTTGGTATTGTGGGCTTAACCCAAGGATTGGGAGCAGCCAGTGGTCCCCTTATCGGCGCCGCGTTGTTGGCGTGGGGCGGCTGGACAGCTATTTTCTGGGTTAATGTGCCCGTCGTGGCGCTCGCGTTATGGACCGTCAGGACGAAAGTTCCGCAAGACCAGCCCGGTGCGCCAAGTCGTGTCGATGGATTAGGTGCACTGGCCTTGGCAGGTTTTCTCGCGCTCTTAGCTCTTTCGCTGCCACGATCGGGAGACTTTCACCGATGGATTGAGACACTCCCCGCCTGTGTGTTGTTGATGGGGCTTTTTGTCGTCGTTGAGCGGCGCGCCGCTAATCCCATCGTTCGCTTTCAATTCTTTCGCCGCCGACCCTTCGCCAGCGCCAACGGCGCTATCCTGTTGAGCAATTTCTTCATGTATGCCACCCTCCTCTACATGCCGATTTACTTAAAAAATCACGGCTACACCGCCACTGCCACGGGAATTTTGCTGTTTTTGTTCTCCTTCGCCATGTCGCTCACGTCGTGGGGAGGAAGTTATGCCGGGCGCAAATTAGGTGGACAGCGCGTCGTTGCCCTCGCTTTTGTGCTGGACTTGTTGGTGGTTGGCTGGTATATAGACCTTGTGCATCACAGCGGGTTGTGGTTGGTGATTATCGGACTCATCCTAGCGGGATTGGGCGCCGGCGTCGGCACCGTGACAATGCAGGCTACGGCTCTGGAATCGGTCGACATCGAAATAGCGGGCGTATCGGCGGGAATCTACTCCACCTTCCGTTATCTCGGCAGCATTACTGCATCGGCGCTCATCAGTCTCATGCTATTCAGTCCTGCCGTGCATAGCATCGTTCTGGGCGGCATCGCGCTGTTGGGGTTAATGGTGTCGTGGGGCTTTCCCCGCCGGCCGCATCAAAGTGGGGCCTAACTTCGTTTTTACGACAATCCAGGGAACCGGAGCAGACGTTGGTCTACCTGTCGCCGTTCTTTGCCCAGGTGGTCCCTTGGCGGTTACCCGCAGTTGTAAGAGATCACCACTAACGTGTCCACTTGGGTGCGGTCCACTGGCAGACAGCAATATCTTGGCAGAACCGTTTTTCCTGCATTCGATCAGGTGCCGCCCCCTCTGTTATCCAAGGCCGCACCACGGGGCTTAAAAACGGCGCTCGCAAAAGGAGAACGGCTGCGAAAAACTAGGGTTCACGGATTAGTCTCCCCATCCCTGTATTGCCCGCTATCCCGGGGCTGGCTGGCGCCGCATTTGGTCGGGCTCATCGGGATTATCCACCCGGCCGCTCGCGGAAAAGAAGACTGCCAACACGTTCAGTGCCGCCATCACCCAAAACGTGCCGCGAATGCCCACCAGAAATTTGGGCAACACCGCTGTGCCGTTTGGCAAGGCCCGGGCGGTTCCGGTAAAAATCGCCAACATCGCGTCTCGTGGAACAACACTCGCGACGACCGCAAACGCCAGCGCAATGGACAACATCATTCCGGTGTTGGTGGTAAGCGCCCGAATACCCGACGCTTCGCCCCGGCGCGCCGGTCCCGCCGCCGTCATCATGCGGCTGGTGTTGGGCGAATTAAATATCCCGGCCCCTACGCCAATAATCGCCATCCACAGCGCCAGCATGAGATATGCGCTATGCAAATGTAACCCTAAAGCCAATCCCACGAATCCGACAGTGGACACAATCAGTCCCACCGTCGCCGGCCGGGTGGTGCCAAATCGATCGGCTATGGCCCCGCCAATTGGTGCCAATACCAACATGCCCGCCGCCAAAGGAATCAACCGCAACCCGGCTACCAACGCCGTTTCCCCTTCTGCCCCTTGAAAGTAAAAAATCATCAAAAAGATTACTGCCATGCGCGCAATGGCATTGAGCGCCGCGGCAACCGATCCAAACCCGAACGCACGGATCCTCAATAACGGCAGATGCAATAACGGGGCCGGGTTGCGCGATTCAATCAATATCCAGGCCGGCAATCCCACGACAAAAACCGCCCCGGCAATGAGTACAGAAGCACTGGCCCAGCCGGAGACAGCGCCAACCGAGAGGGCATACAACAATCCCGTAATCGCAAAGACATAGGTAATAATCCCACCCACGTCCACAGGTACACGGTCCTTGCTCGTGCCCTTAAAGCCCAGCACCCAGATCGCCCAGAAAACGGCAATAAGGCCAATGGGCACGTTAAACCAAAACGTCCAGCGCCACCCATACAACGTCGTCAGCCATCCACCCACCACGGGACCCAAAATTTGCCCAACGGCCACCACCATCACATTGATCCCCAGCGCCCGACTCAGTTCACGCCGCGGAAAGCTCTGCGCCACAATCGCGGTGCTATTCGCCATGACCAAAGCCCCGCCAATCCCCTGGAAAACCCTCCAGAGGATCAGTTCCGGAGCATTGGGACTGGCGCCCGCCACCAAAGAAAACAGCGTAAACACCGCTAATCCCACAATATACAAACGGCGCCGACCAAACCGATCAGCCAGGCTGCCGCCCATCAGCACCATGACCGTTTGCGCGACCATATAAGCAAAAAGAATCCACACTCCTTGCAAGATGGTCGCATGCAACCCCCGCATGAGCTGCGGCAGCGCGATAATCAAGGTGCTAAAATTCAAAGCAGACAGCAACGTTCCCAAACTGGTCGTCGACAAGACTTGCCACCGGTTTTCGTTCATTGCGTCCTCCCTATGTTGTGTACGGTCAAACCGGCCCGCCCGCGGCGACACCTCCCCTGCACCGCTGCTACGACGATCGAGATAGCACGTCCACCACCTTAGCCCAGGGGGCCTCTCCCGGCGGGGAGCGATCGGGCGGGAAGCCATTAGGGCGTCCTCTCCCCAATGGCCCGCCGCTGACCCCGAAATCCATTACGAATCGGACTGCGAGACAACCAATTGATGAATCGTCTCGACCACTTCCGGATTGGATAAGGTGGTGACATCTCCAATTTCTCGATGATCGGAAATGGACGCCAGAATACGGCGCATAATCTTTCCGGAACGGGTTTTAGGCAGGTCTGGAACAATCCAAACGCGACGGGGACGAGCAATCGGCCCAATATCGCGTACGATCGCGTCGACAATCTTTTGAATCAGTTTTTCATCGCCTGTCACGCCAGGTTGCAGCGACACATAAATCTCCGGAATACTGCCCTTAATCGCGTCTTGCGCCGCGATCACCGCAGCCTCGGCCACCTCCGAGACCTGCAAGGCCGCAGACTCCAGTTCCTTGGTACCCATGCGGTGCCCGGCCACATTAATGACGTCATCAATCCGGCCCAAAATGCGAAAGTATCCGTCACTGGCCAGCATCGCCCCATCGCCCGCCATGTACGGCCAATCCCGCCAGTCTTTGGATTGTGGGTTTTTGTTGTATTTCCCATAATAGGTCTTGACGAAGCGCTCGGGATCATGCCAAATGGTTTGCATGAGACCCGGCCAAGGATTGCGCACACAAATGTTGCCGCCCTCGCCTGAGCCGGCCGCAATTTCGTTGCCCTCCTCATCCAAAATCACCGGATGAATCCCGGGCAGGCCCGGTCCCGCGCTTCCGGGCTTCATTGCTTTCACCGCCGGAATCGTGGCGCACACATGACCGCCCGTTTCTGTTTGCCACCAGGTGTCGACAATCACAGCCTGCTCTTTGCCGACAACATGGTAGTACCATCGCCACACATCGGGCTCAATGGGCTCGCCCACAGTCACCATCAGTTTGAAATGATAATTGTAGTGATTGGGCACGGCATCACCATGTTGACGCAAACTGCGAATCGCCGTCGGCGACGTATGAAAAATATTGACGCCGAGGCGTTCCGCGACCCGCCAGGGGCGCCCTGCATCCGGATAGGTTGGACCGCCTTCATAGATCACCGAAGTGGCACCCAACGCCAATGGTCCGTACACAATATACGAATGACCGGTGATCCACCCGATGTCCGCCATACACCAATACACATCATCAGGCTGAATGTCCAACACATTTTTGCTGGTTGCCGCAACATAAGAAAGGTACCCACCGGTGCCATGCTGCACCCCTTTGGGCTTCCCGGTGGACCCCGACGTATACATCAAAAACAACGGGTCTTCCGACAGCATGCGCTCCGGCTCTACACGAGCGCCGCGATAGCGCGACAAAAGATCTTGCACCAACACATCCCGTTCCGCCAGCAACGGGCTTCCGCCATAGTGGCCCGCATCGCGTTGAAAGATCAACACATGCTCGACGGTTTGTCCCTGGGCGGCCGCCTGTTGTGCCGCCACATCTGCTTTTTCCTTATGGTTCAACCACTTTCCGTTGCGATAGTAGCCGTCAATAGTCACCAGCACTTTGCTGCCCGAATCGACAATGCGGTCGGCACAAGCCTGTCCGCTAAATCCTCCAAACACCACTGAGTGGATGGCGCCCAATCGCGCACAAGCCAGCATGGCCACTGGCAGGTCCAGCACCATCGGCAAATGGATGGTGACTCGGTCACCTCGGCGCACACCCGCATAATCGCGCAGAAGAGCCGCAAATTCGTTCACACGCGCGTACAATTCCTGATATGTTACCGCAATGATGGGATCTTCTTCCCGTTCTGCCACAAAGTAATAGGCCACCTTGTTTTGATACTGTGGCAAATGGCGGTCGACGCAGTTAACCGACGCATTAAGGCGACCGCCGACAAACCACCGCCAAAATGGTGGATTCGACGTGTCGAGCACCGTATTCCAGGGATTGTACCAATCCAACAACTCCGCATATTGCACAAATGAGTTGGGGAAGTTATCAAGACTAAACCTGTCATAGATCTCTGGATCCGAGACATTGGCCTGCTTGACAAATTGTGGCGAGGGATTATAATAATCTTCCTCTCGCCAATGCACCGCAATATCGCGTTCTTCTTCCGACACTCCGATTCCCCCTCGCACATCTATTGTCATGCCGCCTTATTCAAGCTCAGTGGCAAAAAAGCGGATGTCTCCCGTCATTATACCTCCAGGTTGGCCCACTCCCGAAGTGTGAGTTCCTAACCTCACGAAAAGATACCCAACAAGTATTGAGACAGGCGTCTCAACGACCGCCTGGCACCGAAACGCAGCTTGGTCAATACAGACCCCTTGCCGTCGGGAATGCAATAATTGCAGCAATGCCGAAACCACCGATCGACCAAGCGCCGCACACGCCCAACCTGCTATGATATGGGCAGGCGGAGTTGAGACGACGTTCTTCCGCAACACCAAAGAAAGGGTGAAACGGGCAACTACCCCGGCCTGAAGGCCGGAGCTTGAGAAAGCTCCTGAGTTGACCAGCCTTGGCCCTGCGGATGTGGGGCTCCGTTCGGTCGGTCATGACACCCTTGGATGCTTCTCCAGTCTGAGGCCCTGTCGTCCGTCATTAAAAGCCAGCTAGGGGTAGCGCGCGCGGTGTGGCGGACCCGACAAGCCGACCGAACATTGGCGAGGAGAGAGAGTTTTCGAATCTGTCACTAGCCCCGTAAGGGGGAGAAAGCAGGAACGCATGGTTTTTGTTCTCGACAAGCAGAAGAAACCTCTAATGCCCTGTTCCGAAAAGCGGGCGCGGCTCCTTCTCGAACGCCGCCGGGCACGGGTCGTCAACATAGTGCCCTTCACGATTCGCTTGGTGGATCGCCTTCGAGAAAACTCGGTCTTGCAAGACATGCGCCTCAAGCTCGATCCGGGCTCGAAGACGACGGGCATGGCGATCACGTTGGATGGTATCCACGGCACGCACGTCGTCTTTCTCGGCGAGATTGTCCACAAGTCGGGGATCCAGGCCCGACTCGAGGCCCGACGAGCGGTACGTCGCGGGCGACGGTTTCGCCATACCCGCTATCGTGCGGCCCGGTTTCAGAATCGGACGCGGAAGGACGGGTGGTTGCCCCCGTCGCTCGCGGCACGCGTGAATCAAACGCTCCGTACCGTGGACAAAATTCGCGCTCATGCGCCTATCACCGCCATGAGTGTGGAGCATGTTCGCTTCGACACCCAAAAGCTCGAAAACCCGGAAATCGTGGGCGTGGAGTATCAGCAGGGCACCCTCCTAGGCTACGAAGTGCGGGAGTATCTGTTGGAGAAATGGGGCCGCACCTGCGTGTACTGTGGCGCCACCGATGTCCCGTTGCAGGTGGAACACATCATTCCCAAGCGGCGGGGCGGCAGCAATCGGATGAGCAATCTAACCCTCGCCTGCAAACCCTGCAACCTCCAGAAGGGGAAGCAGACCGCAGCGGAATTCGGCCATCCGGATGTTCAAGTCCACGCCCGTCAGCCTCTCAAAGATGCAGCGCTCATGAACGCCACGCGGTGGCGATTGTACCACCAACTGCAAGCGACGAGCCTGCCGGTGGAAGGCGGCTCCGGTGGCCGGACCAAAAAGCAACGGATTGCGCACGACTTGCCCAAAGAACATTACTACGATGCGCTCTGTGTCGGGAAAAGCACGCCTGCGCAATTCCTGACCCTGCCGGCTTTCGTCCAGATCTGGTCAGCGAAAGGACGCGGCAATCGCCAGCGCTGCCGCACCGACAAGCATGGATTTCCGATCCGTCACTTGTCTCGGCAGAAACACCATTTTGGATTTCAGACCGGGGATCTCGTGCAAGCCGTCATCCCTCACGGGAAATACGCGGGTACTTGGACCGGGCGGGCGACTGTGAAAGCGAGTGGATCGATCCGCATTGTCACGAGCATTGGCGTTCATCCCACGACCTCGTATCGCTATGGTCACGTGCTCCAGCGCGGCAATGGCTGGGTCTATACTCAAAAACCTTCCAATCAGGAAAGGGGGAAGGCGGCTTCCTCCCCGGCTTGAAGGCCGAGGTCTGCGCCGCCAAATTATGATGACGCAACTGACTGACGGAATACGCCCTGTGCTTCGGTATCATTTTGACGGCGCAAGCTGGCACACCGAGGATGCCGAAGTCGTTTCCGAAACTCCGGTCACTCTTTTTGTCAACGGAGCCGAATATGTGACAGCTGCCATCACTGCCATCGATCTGCATGACTGGGTTCTGGGCTTTTTAGCCGGGGATGGCGTCATCGCCAGCGGCGACGCAGTTACCGTCTTTCGATGGATGCCGCAAGAAGGTCAGATTTGGGTCAGGGTTCCGGGCCTTCAACCCCGTCTGGCAACGTCTCGCTATTTGGGATCGTGTTGCGGACAGAGCCGGCCTGGCTTTTTTAACCCTACCAGTGTGCCTGCTTTGGCGGCCAATCTGACATTGCAGGTCGACGAACTGAAGGCCGCCTTTGACGCGCTCAGTCGCTGGTCGTCCCATCAGCATTCGGGGGGACTGCATGTGGCAGGTCTGGCACGGCGCGGACAACTGCTCGTTGCCCGGGCCGATGTGGGGCGCCACAACGCACTCGATAAGGTGTACGGTGCGGCGCTGACCAAGCCTGACCTGTTGCATGACGCGTACGTTGTCTTTTCGGGGCGGCTTTCCGCCGAGATTGTCTGGAAAGTGCGCACCATGGGCGTCGAAGCGATTGTTTCCAACGCTGCCCCAACCAGTCTGGGAATCGAAGTCGGGCGCACCACCGGCGTCACCACGGTTGGGTTTTTGCGCGGCCATGAGCTTAGCGTTTTTACCCATCCCGAACGACTTCTTTTGGATCCACTGGCCTAATAGCCACTACCGGCCTTGAAAATGAGGCGATCGCTTTTCGATGAAGGCGGTCATGCCTTCTTTTTGATCTTCCGAGGAAAACAGCAAGCTAAACAATCGGCGCTCATGCGTCAATCCGATATCAAGCGGCGTATCCAACGCCGTCAGCACCGACTCTTTGGCCAAGCGCACGGCTAAAGGCGGCATGTTTGCGACCGTATTGGCGAGTTCCAGGGCACGCGCCAACACCTGTTCGCGCGCCACCACGCAATTAACCAGGCCCATTGCCAACGCCTCTTCCGCCGTGATCGTTCGACCCGTCAGCACCAGTTCCATTGCGCGCGCCTTGCCCACCACCTTGGTCAAGCGTTGCGTGCCACCAGCGCCAGGCATCACTCCGATTTTAATTTCCGGTTGACCAAACTGCGCATTATCGCCGGCCACCACCATATCGCAGGCCATCACCAATTCCATGCCTCCGCCCAGGGCCCATCCTGCCACAGCCGCAATAAGCGGCTTTTGAAAGCGCTTGAGGGCCTCCCAACGCGTGATCTGGCGCGACGACAACATGCTCACCGCCGTATTATCGCGCAATTCTTGAATGTCAGCGCCCGCAGCAAAGGCGCGCTCGTTGCCGGTGATCACCACCACTCGCACACTCTCATCCTGATCCAGATTGGTAAGCCGCGCCGATAATTCCTCCATGACTTCACTCGACAGCGCATTTAACACCTGCGGTCGATTCAGAGTCAACACTGCAATCGGGCCGCGCCGCTCTTCCAAGACTACGCTCACTGCCATTCCACCGTCCTCATCGTCAAAAGTCCGTCTGCAAAGCTCTGAACGTCGCGCGAAGCCGCCTGGCCCTCCTTGGACTCCAACGCGCCGACTAGGGTGCGCTTGTCGGCAAACGTGAGTTCCGCTACAAAAAACCATAAGCCTTGCTCGGCGTCCTGCTCGTCTCCCAGCACTTGCGGCTGTCCCCATTTCAGATCGATGAGGCCGGGTAGACGTTTGGCCAAGGGCACATGCACGCTCTCATAATGAGACAAAAAGGCTTGCTCGTCTGCCGGCCGGCGATATAATGCGAATAACGATACCATAATCAACACTGCCCCCTTTAGCTATGATTCTTCCTGCATGCGATTAATCACACGGATGGCCTTGCCTTGGCTCCGCGGAATGTGCCCATGAGCCACAACCCGAACACTCAAATGAACCCCCAACGCCGCCCTTAAGTGTATCGCCAGCGCCCCTTGGTCTAATGCCCCGACCTGCGCTTCCTCTATCTCCACCACTAAATCGGGTCGCGATGGGTGTCCTTCCCAACAGAGCTGATAGTGGGCGCTAACACCGGGCTGACTCAGTAGCACGCGTTCAATTTCACTCGGGAAAACATTGACCCCCCGCACGATTAACATATCGTCCGAGCGTCCGTGAATCCGACTCATGCGCATCGACGTGCGCCCGCAGATGCAAGGTTCTGGGTTCACGCTCACCAAATCGCCGGTGCGATAGCGAATCATGGGCATCGCCTCTTTGCTGAGTGTCGTCAGCACCAATTCGCCCACCTCGCCAGGCGCCTTCCGCGCGCCGGTTTTTGGGTCAATCACCTCCATATAAAAGAAGTCTTCAAATACATGAAGACCCGCTTTGGCTTCGACACACTCAATCGCCACACCCGGTCCGGTAATTTCCGATAGGCCGTAAATATCGACCGCTTGAATGCCGAGCCCCGATTCCAGATGCTCACGCATCCCCTCGCTCCACGGCTCCGCCCCAAAAATGCCGGTTTTCAGTGCCAATTGGTCACTAGACACCCCCAAATGGTGCATCGTCTCCGCAATATACAAGGCATAGCTTGGGGTTGCGGCGAGCCCGTCTGGTGCTAAATCCAGCATCAACTGCACTTGCCGCTCGGTTCCTCCCCCAGAGGCCGGGATCACGGCGACACCGAGCCGCTCCGCTCCTGCGTGCAATCCCAACCCACCCGTAAACAATCCATATCCATACGCATTTTGAAGAGTTTGTCCCGGCTGCATTCCGGCTGCGGCTAGGGCACGCGCCACCACCTCCGACCACATCGTCAGATCGTGCTCCGTATAAGCCACCACCGTCGGTTTTCCCCGCGTTCCACTGGATGCGTGAAACCGACGGACTTCGCCGCGTGAGACCGCTAGAAATCCCAACGGATACTGATCGCGCAGATCGCTCTTGTGTGTAAACGGCAAGTCTTGCAGCGCCTCCAAGGGATGCTCGTCCAACCCCTTGAGATGGGAAAGCCGATCGCGATAAAAAGGGACGCGATCACGCGCCCAGTGCAACGTCCAACTCAAACGCGTCCGCTGCAAATCCTCTAGCCGGCTTCTTTCCATGGTTTCCATTCCGCGGTCCCATATCACTACATATCCCTCCCTGCGACTATGGTAGCCAAAAGGATCAGCGGGGGCAACGGCCAGCACTAGGGGATCTCCCCGTTGGTCACCAGCCCTTGAATGGCTCGGGCCAACTCGTAGACGGCATTGCTCTCCTCCGCCAAGGTACTGTTCGGTCCCCCTACCTCGATCATTAAGTCGCCGGGCATCAACTGCTCGTTATAGCGATACGGTACGACGTCAATGCCACTGCCTTCCAAGATGCCCGGGGCAATCGCGTTCAACCTGCGCGAGAGTTTTTCGGCAAACGCCAAGTTCTGGTGCCAATAAGGGTTGGGTAGCAATTTGTCGGTGCCAACCACGAACGAAATTTTAGCTACGGATTTTCCTGCAATTGTGGCTGGGGTACGGTTAGACGGGGCGCGATGCAAATCAATCAAGATCCGGACCGAAGGATACCACTTTAGAAGCGTTTTCGCGGTATAGTACGACTTGTTGTAACTGGCCAAAAGTCCCTGCGACATGTTGTTGACGCGCGATTGCACCACCGAGATGCCTATAAGGTGCAAATCCTGGGCAAACCACCATCCAACCTGCACAATCGTCTTCGACCAATCGCTGGAATCCGCGGTCGCTGATCCGGCCGGTACATACGGCCAAAAGGACTCCGTGCTATGCGTCTGATAAATTCCGACTATCGGATCCGCTCCCAGCACGGCCCACACCCGACCACCATCACCGGGCAAGTTCGGATCGACGGCATTTTGGGCCTTGGGCCGCGCCGGCACCACCCTTTTCTTGACGGGCCTGACGTTCAAGGGTTTCACGACGCCCAACGCCGGAATCTCAACTTGTAAAAGCGCGTGCAGATCCGCGTAGTGCACCCCTGTCAACGCCCGCACCCCCATCGCCATCAGTTCCCCCAGATGAGCTTGTACACGGTGTCGGCTCAGGACCAAGCCCGCCAGCGGGACACCTTGATCCAACCAGGACCGCAACGTCGATTCCGGAACATTCCAGGAAGCCACGAGCCGGTCCATCCAAGACGGCCGCGATGTCACCTGTGGCTGAGTGGACACCGTAATAATCGAGGAGCGTGCGGGTACTTTCCACAGGACCAGCGCCGCCAGCAATAACGCCATACCATAAAGGCCAGCACTGGACCAGGGAATGCGCGCGCCTGCCCTTGCAAGCCGACGCTTGTGGGCCCAGTAGCGATTTTTGCGGGTGCGTCGAAGCCAAATCACGATGGGGTGCCGCCCTTGTGCCACGGTTATCCCTCCCCTTTAACATATGGTAAAAACTGGGGTATTAGACCCGACCGCTATCCTCAAATTCGCCCGCTATGTTCGCCGCAGTCTAGGCCGAGCAGCTCTGCCAGTGTTTTCGCTGCAAGAAGATCGCACTCGGCTAGTAAATGGCGTCCTTTACCACCCTGTCCTAACATGCTATAATTAATTTTTAGGAGGTATATTTGTGGCCAATATTAAGTCTGCTAAAAAGCGTATTCGTCAAACCCGAGAACGGACGCTGCGCAACAAAATTCGAAAGACTATGGTCCGGACAGCGGTGCGGCGGTTTGACGATGCACTTAACCGGGGCGATTTGGAGACGGCGGCGACCGCTTTGCAGTTTTGCTACGGTCGGTTGGATCGAGCAGCGCAAAAAGGTGCTATTCACCGCAACAGTGCCAGTCGGCATAAGTCGCGGCTAGCTCAGAGACTTCATAAAGCTCAGCAGTCGGCAAGCTAAATCTTGTGCATTCGCCCCCCGCGTTGATACCCGGGGGGAATTTTTTTCTCCGCCCATATGTGAGTCCAGGCAATAAGCCACACATCGGGCTCTCCATACCCTGTCTTCATGGCCACATCAATTTTCGCCGCCCAATTCAAGAGAACGTCTAGGTCGTCATCCGTCCACTGTTTCGCGGCGGCCCAAATCTTCTTCGCCACAAAATCACGCAGGCCCTCTTGCTGTTGAAACTGCGCCAGTGTCATTCCCTCACGCAATGCGCCCCGCGCTCGGTCAATCTGGATGAGTTGGCGGGTCAGCAAAGCGAACAGAAAGAGCGGTGCCATGCCTTGGTTCAAATGCCGATTAATTCCCTCCATGACCGCTTTTCCATCATGCCGCAAAAGGCTGTCGGTCACATCCCAAGGCTTGTCCTCGGCCACAATCGGAACTACAAGATCGTCGAGATCTTGATTGCTAATCGGCGCAGGTGTTCCTAGCGCTAATTTCTCCAGTTCCTCAATAGCGACAAATTCGTTGCCATCCACCTGTTCGCAAAAACGCTCGAACGCCCCTTTTTGCCAGGTAATGCCACGATGCTGGGCTTGTTCTTTAACGAAGCGTCGAAAAGAATGCGGTGGCAGCACGCTCATGTCCACCACGTGCTTTCCGCCCAGCGCCTTTTCCCACGAGGCCGCTTTCTCTTCAATCAACACCAACAAACTATCCGCAATTGGGTGGCGCAAATATTCGGCCAGCGTCTCTTCTTTTTTGGGCCAGCGCCCGCCCTCAACCACTACCAACCGTCTTGGGGAAAAAAGTCCCGCGGTAGCCAACTCCATTTTCACCGCGTTAAAGTCGCTAACGCCGTCTAGATGAATCGTAGCCGTAGACTGGACATCCTCCCCCAGCCAGCGCTTTGTGGCACGAACCAACCACTCGCGCCGCCAAAATCGGTTAGGCCCGGCTAACACATACGTGGACGCCAACGACCCCCGCTCGACTACGGACATTGCTTCTTCAATCGTCATGCGCTACCTGTCCCCCACCCTCGGATTTCCTGACTCCATTGTAGCGTACCCGCGCGGCTTGCCATCTCGTCAGTTGCGCCCTATGACGGGCGAGGCTGGGGAAAGGTGAGTTCCACAGTGGTTCCTTGGTGAGAGAGTATCCGCAGCGTGCCCCCATGGGCTTCCACGATGTGTCGCACAATCATGAGCCCCAAGCCCCCGCCAGACTTCTTGGTGGTGTAACGAACCAGGGAGAGTTTTGCCAGCGACTGCCCCGAAATGCCAGGGCCATTGTCCCGAACTGTCAAAATCGCCGCTTGGGGCGCCTGGCGTACGCCCACTTCGATCCAGCCTCCTTGCTCGGGCGCTGCCTCGATGGCATTTTTGATAAGGTTGGTCAGGACTTGCAGCAACCGATCCGGATCAGCCCAGATTTTCTCATCCGCCGCATATTTTTTTCGTAACTGCATGGGTAAGGACACTGTCGTATGGTCCAACTGTTCTGGCCCACGCGTCGCCGTCGTCCACGCGTTATCGACGACATCATCCACCACGGTCCATTGGGAAGCGATTTCCGGCAAGCGTGAAAGAGACATCAGATCCGACGTCAAACGGTTAAGGTGGTGAATTTCATGCGCCATTTTCTCATAATAAGTCAATGTTTCCGGCGCGGCGGAGTTCAACGCCATCTCCAGATAGGCGCTTAAGGCGGCCAACGGATTGCGAATCTCATGCACCATGCTCACGACTTGCTCCACAGGCAGGGTCGGCCCACTGGGACGAACCGCATCATTCCAATATTCGGCCACCACATGGGGCCCGATCGCCTCGCAACGCAGCACATAGTCGCCGATTCGGCGAATCGTGACGCCCTGCGCAACATCCTGCCACTGCGGGAACCCGCTCAAGTCCTCCCATTTGGCCTCGGGCTGAAGATGAAAAAAACGGCGGGCAGCCGCGTTGGACCATACCACGAGCTGGTCCTGGGCAACCAACACGGCTGTTTCCAACTGATCCATCGCCCACGCCGCCAGAATTTGTGCAGACCAGGCCAGATAGCCGATCCGTCGTCCTTCAAAGCTGTAGATCGGCTCGAATTGAACGTCATCGCGGCTTGTGGACGCCACCGATTCTGTGTAGGGCGCAACATCCTCGCGAGCCGTTTCACTATGAGTTTGTCGCAATTCCTGCGGGTTTGTCCCAAACATCGATGTGTCGCGCGCACTCCGGTTCATCCAAACCCATTGGTCACCCACTGCCAAAGCCATCGGTACCGGCAACAAATCCAAAATATCACGGCGCAGCGCCAAATCATTGATCAGCAAAATCTTTTCGGTAAGCGGAAACACAAAATGATCATTGTTGTTATTATGCATGCATTGCCCACCTTTGCGACGATTAAGTGTGTTGAACAGGGCATTGTCTATCTCACATTCTATAGTTTTCCACAAATGGCTACACAATCCTTCTTTTAGGCCGCTCAAGTAGGCGGCCCAACACCTTAACGCCCTTAACTTTCCTTTGCGCGCAGATGCGGGTAAGATGAGGGTAGTGAATTTCAGCCATGCGTGTCATAGACCCCACGGCTAACGCCGCGAATAACTCGCGGGCATTGGGCGAGGTTTAGGATCCTACCATGTCATCGTCCCTGGCCTTCATATCACCATGAGAGGAGGACGCGTTGTGTCCGCACAGGATCGCCCCGGTGTAGGCTTTGCTGACATCTTAGTCGGTGCCTCTCTCCTCGCCATGATTTCGGTCATCATTGCCTGGTCTACCCATGCGCATCCGTACACGGCCGAATCAGGCCAAATCTCGCTGGCTTGGTGGCATCTCCCTTTAGACGCCACCTATTCCTGGCTACGGATGCTGGCGGCTTACGCGCTCTCCCTGGTTTTCACGCTGATTTATGGATATTTGGCAGCCTTTAACACTCGCGCCGAAAAAATTTTGTTGCCGCTATTAGATATTTTGCAGTCAATTCCGGTTTTGTCGTTTCTGCCGGTTGTGCTGTTGGCGTTCATTGCCTTATTCCCCCATTCGCGCATCGGGGTCAATTTGGCTTCAATCATGTTAATCTTTACGGGCCAGGTGTGGAATATGGTCTTTGCCGTCTACCACGGCTTTATTACCATCCCACGCGATTTGCGCGAATCCGCCCTGTCCTTGAATCTATCCCCGTGGCAACGCTTTCGCACGCTAGAGCTTCCATACGCCATGGTGGGGTTAGTGTGGAATTCAATGATGTCATGGGCGGGCGGCTGGTTTTTCTTGATGGCAGCGGAAATGTTTTCGCTAGGCAATCGCTCCTATCAACTGCAAGGTCTCGGATCATATCTGCAAACAGCCGCCAACCAAGGGCGCTGGGGCGCCGAATTGGCAGGGCTTGCGACACTCGTCTTAGTCATCGTTCTAATGGATCAATTGGTCTGGCGCCCACTGTTAGCGTGGGCCGACAAATTTAAAATGGAGATGGTGGAAGGAGGCGAACGACCCCGTTCGGCCGTGCTTCGCATCCTGCGACGCTCACTCATCTTAGAATGGCTAGGACGTGCATTGTGGATTCCCCTCACGCAGTGGAGCGACCATCTTTTTTCAAACACGCTGCCGCGCTGGCGCCGCAACGACTCGGTCTTAAACATCGTCGCTCTGGTGCGGTGGCTTTTAGTCGCCTTTATCGTCGTCGTCATCGTCACCGCGCTTGAGGGCGCTTTACGCCTGTTGGAACATCTCACCTGGCCAGAAATTGAACTGGTGGCGTTGGCAACATTGGCAACCCTTGGTCGTGTGGTTGTAGCACTCATCATTTCCGTCGTGTGGACCGTACCGGTCGGAGTGTTTATTGGACTCAATCACAAGTGGGCGGCGCGGTTGACGCCGCTGTCGCAAATCGCGGCATCGGTTCCCGCCACCGCACTCTTTCCCGGTATCGTGGCCCTTCTCATCCACATCCATGGGGGCCTCAATGTCGCCTCGGTTTTGCTCATGGTCTTAGGCACCCAGTGGTATATCCTGTTCAACGTCATTGCCGGTGCGTCGGCTATTCCCGAAGACCTGCGCGAGGCCACGCGCATCTTTCGACTCAGCCGATCTAAAACCTGGACCACGCTCATCCTACCAGCCATTGCCCCGTTTCTCATCACGGGCCTCATTACTGCCGCGGGGGGTGCCTGGAATGCCAGTATCGTTGCGGAATATGTCAGCTTTCACCATCATGTTTATACGGCCTTCGGCGTTGGGGCGATCATCGCCCAAAGCTCTCAAGACCGCGGATTTTCGGTGTTGCTGTTAGCCACATCGCTACTGGCGCTCACCGTTGTCCTGATTAACCGCCTGGTCTGGCGGCGGTTGTATAACAAGGCGGCCGAGCGCTATTCATTGTCGTAAAAGCAGGGTGAAGGGGGATTCGCAACCGTGAGCGTGAAAGAACGGAACCAAAACACAAGTCTGGTGCGTTTGTTGGGCGTAACCAAGATGTACACGCAGCCCGACAATTATAATATCCGCGTGTTAGACGACATCAATTTCGACATCCAGACAGGTGAATTTGTGGCCTTACTGGGGCCCAGCGGTTCCGGCAAGTCTACCTTGTTGCGCATTATTACCGGATTGTCCGAACCCTCCTATGGGACGGTTTTATACCGAGGCGAGCCGGTTTCTGGGCCCAATCCGCACGCCGCCATGGTTTTTCAAAGTTTTGCGTTATATCCCTGGCTCACAGTGCAGCAAAACGTCGAATTGGGGCTTGTGGCGCAAGGTGTGGCGCCCGACAAGCGGCACCAACGGGCAGTGCAATTGATTGACTTAATTGGCCTCAACGGATACGAGGACGCCTTCCCTAAAGAACTTTCGGGCGGCATGCGGCAGCGGGTCGGGTTTGCCCGGGCACTAGCAGTCGATCCAGAACTGTTGTGCATGGACGAACCGTTTTCAGCGCTGGATTTTCTCACCGCCGAGAATTTGCGGTCCGAGCTGTTGGACTTGTGGCTTGAATCGCGCATTCCGACGCGCGCCATTTTGATGGTGACGCACGGCATCGAAGAAGCAGTCTATATGGCCGACCGTATCGTTCTGCTATCCAAGAATCCGGCGCGAATCATTGCCGATCTGCCGAACTTGCTGCCGTTTCCGAGAAACCGCAAAGCACCGGAATTTGTGCAGTTGGTCGACCATGTGTACAAGATTGTCACGGGATGGGATGATACGGAAAATGACGCGGACCTCGTCGAGTCCACTGTCCCGTCGCAACCGTCCCAGGGCGGCCAGCCCCGCTTGAAACCGATCCCCTACGGTCATCTCTCCATGTTGTCAGGATTATTGGAACTGGTGGCCGATCGCGGGGGTCACGACGATCTTTATCGCCTTGGCGCCGAACTGTTCTTAGAGGTAGACGATTTGCTGCCGGTCACGGAAACGGCAGAGTTGTTTCATCTCGCCGAAGTGCGGGAAGGAGACCTCTTTCTGACAGAATTGGGCAAGAGCTTCGTGGACCGCGACGTAAATGAACGCAAGGCTATTATTCGCGAGCAGCTCAAAGACATTCCAATTATCCGCATGATTACCCGTGTGCTCGTGAGTAAAGCCAATCACGCCATGAGCAAGGAGTTTTTCACGGACATTTTGGAAGAACACTTTTCCGTCAATGAATCGGAGCGCCAATTGATGACCGCTATTAATTGGGGACGGTTTGCCGATTTGTTCCACTATGACACCGATACCGAATTACTCTATCTGGACGACGATCAGATGCGCGATCCGCTGGCCCTAAGCCTGCAAGATTTCTAGTGGGACCGGACATACTCCCAGTGGAGGTGATCCGCATGGCTTTGATGCGTTGGGATCCGGGTGAGATGGATCGAATTCGCGATGACTGGTCGCGCATGTGGAACCGAGTGCGTGAAGACTGGAATCTTGATGCCACTCGGCCTCGGACACATTTGCACCAATTGGACAACGGCTACTTAGCCGAGTTCGAATTGCCGGGCGTTAACCCCAGCGAGGTGGAAATTGATGTGGACGAGGAGACCGTGAGCGTGCACGGCGAGTTTCCCAGTTGCCCCGGCGAAGATGATCGCCGGGCTGGGTCGGAATTTCGTGTCGTTCTATCCTGGCCTACGGAAATAAATCCTGACACCGCGAATGCCGATTGGCGCCACGGCCTGTTGTCGATTACCGCGGAAAAAGCAGCGGGCCGCCGTCGCCGGATCTCGCTCCAAGATCAGCACTAACAAAACGCCCCTGCGGACTCAACCGCGGGGGCGTTGTGCCAACGCCTGCCGTTTTGCTCACTTTCGCCGTCACGGTCGACCGGATTGGACTTCAGGCAATCCCTGTTCGATCATGACATACCCGGGTATTAGTTGGTGGGGATGTTCTTACAAGGCCAAGAAGACGTGTCCGGTACTGTCGCATACACCTTGAGATCTTGCACCGCCGATCACTTGTCCGTCCATACTCGAACACACTCCCCCGCGTCAAGGCTCTTCATAATGCCAAACTGCACCGTCGGTATTCAGGAATGGGGGCGACTTGGGGGCAATTGGTCGGGCGGAGGGGGTTTGCGACCGCTGAAAAAACCCGCCACCAGACCCAGCACCAGCCCTCCTACCACCGGCTGCAACACCGACTGCGGAGCGCCAACCCACAGCACCGTCCCCCCCTCGGCGACCAAGACGGCTGCTACACTAATGAGAATGACGTGCCCAACCGAGTACCGACCGTACGGGCGGCGCGAGCGACCGACCACGGCCCCGATTACAGACGAAGACACCGCGATAACTAATGCCAATACCGTTCTCAAGCGACCACCACGTTAACTAAACGCGTCGGAATCACCACCACCTTCTTGACTGTCCGCCCCTTGAGGTAGGGCACCAGGGTGGCATGACTCAAAACCAGTTCTTGAATCCGTTGCACGTCCCAATCCACGCCCACCATTATCCGTCCGCGCACCTTGCCATTAATCTGAATCGCAATCTCCACCTCATCTTCGATTAGCGCGGCGGCATCATAGGTCGGCCAATTGGCTTCGTGCACGCTATCGGCATGTCCCAGGCGCATCCACAATTCTTCCGCCAAATGTGGTGCCAAGGGCGCCAATAATAGGGTGAGGGTTTCCAAAAGTCGGGTTTGCAGTGCCTGGGGCACCGACTCAATGTCTAAATAGAGCGCATTGGTGTACTCCATCAAGGCACTGACCGCAGTATTAAAGGCGCGGCGCGGACCTAAGTCTTCTGTCACCTTTTTGATGGTACGGGCTTGCATTCGCTCCAGTCTCTGAATGGCACCCACATCTTCAGCCTCCTGGCGCGGACGCGCCACCAGCCGAAAGACCCGCTGCAAAAACCGATATGAGCCTTCTACACCTTGTTGTGACCATTCGAAATCCTTCTCCGGCGGCGCTGCGAACAACATAAACAGGCGGGTCGCATCCGTGCCCCACTCGGCTAAAATCGTTTCCGGCGACAAGGTGTTGCCCTTGGACTTAGACATTTTGGCGCCACCGTAAACCACCATGCCTTGCGATAGCAAACTCTGAAATGGTTCGTCTATCGTGAGCCAACCGGCATCATGCAGCACTTTCGCAAAAAAGCGCGAGTACAAAAGGTGTAAAATAGCATGTTCCTTGCCACCCACATATTCGTCAACTGGCATCCAATAATCAGCATCCGCCCGATCAAACGGCTGATTCGCCAATGCCCCTGAGGTGTAGCGCAAATAGTACCAACTGGAATCGACAAAGGTGTCCATGGTGTCGGTCTCGCGCCGGGCCGGCCCCTGGCATTGAGGGCAGCGCACCTGCACCCACTCCTGCACCTGAGTCAGCGGGGACGCTCCGCGACCGGTAAATTCCACATTTTCGGGTAAAAGCACGGGCAGTTGGTCCTTGGGAACTCCCACGGGTCCGCATGTCGGGCAGTGAATGATGGGAATGGGCGCGCCCCAATAGCGTTGGCGCGAGATGAGCCAATCGCGCATGCGATACGTAACGCGCGGTTCGCCATGACCCTTACGCTGCAACTCGGCTGCAATCGCGCCCTTCGCATCCTCCGACCGCATGCCCGTAAAGACTCCAGAATCCGTCAGAATGCCCGGCGCCACATACGGCAATTGGGGCGAGTCCCCCGACTCCGGCACAACCACCGTGCGAATCGGCAATGCATATTTTTGGGCATACAGATAATCGCGTGCATCGTGCGCCGGCACGCCCATAACGGCACCTGTGCCGTAGTCCACGAGCACATAATTCGCCACCCAAACCGGAATTTGGGCCTCGGTTAACGGATGGCGAGCATAGATGCCGGTAAATACGCCACGTTTTTCGGTCGTCTCAGCAGTTCGTTCAATGTCGCTGACTTGGCGCTCCCGTTGGACAAATGCGCGCACCGCCTCGGCCTCCGGCCGGTTCTGAATGATCCGCTCCACTAGGTGATGTTCCGGCGCCAATACCAAGTAGGTCGCCCCATACAGAGTATCGGGACGCGTGGTAAATACAGTCACGCTTTCATCGAGGCCAACCAGATCAAATTGCACGACTGCTCCTTCGCTGCGACCAATCCAATTGATCTGCTGGACCTTGATGTCTTGCGGCCAATTGACTGTGTCCAATCCGGCCAACAGGCGGTCTGCATAGTCCGTAATGCGAAAGTACCACTGCGTTAAGTCGCGTTTCGTCACCGGTGAGTCACATCGCCAACACAATCCGTCTTCGACCTGTTCGTTGGCCAACACCGTCTCGCAACTCGGGCACCAGTTCACCGCCCCTTCCCGTTGATACGCGAGGCGGCGCTCAAAGAACAGCAGGAAGAGTTCTTGGGTAAAGCGGTAATAATCCGGCAAACAGGTGGTAACTTCCCGCTCCCAATCAAAGGAGAGGCCCATTTGCCGCATTTGTTGCTTCATATAACCAATGTTGGCGAGAGTTGACACTTTGGGTGGAACCCCGGACTTAATCGCGGCGTTTTCAGCCGGCATGCCAAACGCATCCCATCCCATGGGATGCAGCACGGCATAACCTTGCATGCGCCGATAGCGCGCAATGACATCCCCAAGAGTGTAGACCCGCACGTGTCCCATATGCAAATGGCCTGACGGATAGGGGAACTGTTCTAGACAGTAATACTTCGGTTTGTCGGTTACTCGCTGGGCGCGATAGATGTTGTCCGCATCCCAGCGTTCACGCCAAAACGCCTCGACCGCCGGCACATCATACCGGTCGACACTCTGTGCCTTCTGTGACATCTCTCTTCCTCCAACAAAAAAACCCCTAGACTGCTAGGGACGAGCATCTACCCGCGGTACCACCCCGGTTGGCTCCCTAGGCGGAATCCCACTTCCCGAGCGTTAACGGGACTCACCGCGACCTCCCCCCTGACGCGAGACACCTGGCTTGGCTGGCATCACCCGCCAATTTCCGCCCCCTGTCTCGTCAATTCGGGTTTACGCATCGTAGACGGTATCGTTATGGGGTATTTTATGCTAATTAGGCGTCTAACGCAAACGAGACGATTGCAAAAACGGGAGCCAAAAACGAGAAGGGGAGGGCGGAAACCGCACCCGCTTCCTCAGCGTCCCAAGAATAGTTGCACGTTCCATACGTTTTGCCGCTAGGTTGTGCAGCAAACTCGACGGGCATTTTGCGGCAGAGTACGGGGAGACCCCGTCGGGATAATCTCGGATTTGCTACCGTCTATCGCGTATGGTGTTAACTTTTTTCCCGACGCTGTCCTGTCTTTGACCGTCGTCATCATCTGGGGAAGGAACTCTCGCGCCACCTCACCCTATCGGGTTTAGGTGGGGGTCTTGGGATCACTCCGAGAAGTTCCTGGGTCTGCGACCCCTGCCTGCCCGTCTCTCGCATGGTGCTGAACGGGCCTTTCGCTCACAAGTTAGAGCAACAATTGCTGCACTTCTTTGGCTGCACTCATGCCACTTAGCAACGCGCCTTCCATCCAGCCTGTCCATTTAACCGCGATGTCGGACCCGGCAAAGACGCACCGGCCTTCGGCCTGTCGCAGGTGAGCGCCATATTCGGTCATCTGCCCGGGACGGTAAGCCAACCAGGTTCCCAGCGCATACGGATCCTTGACCCAATCGTGCCCGTCACAGGCCACAAGGCGGGCTTCGGGCCAAAAGAATTGAATACTTTTTTCGATCTGGCCGCGGTCAGCCAGATCCAATGTCAAGGGCGCCCCGCCAAACCCAACCAGCAACCGGCCTTGCGGCCACTCTTCTTGCTCCCCCACCCAGACCAATCCCGGCCCCAAACCGCTTGCGGTAAATTGTGGCGGAAGGCCTTGCACCAGGGCCCAAACTTTGCTGGCTTGGCCAGCGTGCCGCTGCCGGGACACCGCCATCTTATCCGGATGCAGCTTAGGTGCAAACACGATTTGGGACCAAAGATTCAGCGGAAGCGCAACAATGACGGCCCGGGCACGCAATACCTCACGGAACGCCGTTCTGACGCTGACGTACGTTCCATCTTGCTCGATCGCCGCCACTGGGGCATTTAACCTAATCGTAGCGCCGCTGCTGTCAGCCAACGCCTGCACCAATGCCGCCGTCCCCTGGGCAAAAAAAAACTCATCCGCCATTTCAAGAGCCTCGGGAGAGCATTGTGAGGATGCCAGCCAACCCAACAGCGACAATGCCGACACCATCGTCCAATCGGCTCCAAACATATTGATCACCATGCTCTGCAGCGCTTCTTGCGTGGCAGGCGACACATGCCAATCGCGAACCAGATGGGCAACCGACACATCTAAGTCGAGCGGGGGCTCGAGTAGCGGTGCCTCGGGCGACAAGGTGCGCGCCAACGCGATGAGCCGCTCGACAGCCTGCTCCAGATCCTTGCGATCGGCCAAGGGCACTAGTTCGCCAACCTCGAGCCTCTTCCCTGCAATCACCCCATAGGCCCGATGTCCCGATGGGCGACGCTTCAGTGGCAATCCGTAACGTGCGATTTCACGCGCCATACACGGCTGCCATTGCGGAATAACCCATGTCCCTCCCATCTCGACCCAATTGTCCGTTGCCTCAAAGGGTCTGTACCAGGTTCTGCCGCCCAGCCGATTACGTGCCTCCAATACCGTCACAGACACATTTTGGTCGCCCAACTCGCGTGCCGCCATGAGTCCCGCTAAACCGCCACCAATGACGATAACATCAGGCATCGACGCACCTCTTTCACTATGAGAGATGTTCATGCATACGCGAATTCGTTAGCCTGCAGCATACACCAAAGAGACCACGAATGACTAAAAATGCTTGTCAGCGACCCCACCCTCAAGGGCGGAGCTTGCAGCTCGGCGATCCCGCCTGCCGCGTGCGGCTGGTTGACAACAGCCCCACCGGCAATGTTGCCCGCCGCGATGGTGTCGGCGGGCCCAGCGAAGCCACGACCGATACACCGAGAGGAGGTTTGATTGGGACGATTGCGCCTATCGATCAATCCACAACAGGGACACGTGCGCGAGGTATTGCGCCGATTCACGCACACCGCCGGCATTCCGGTGAGCTGCGCTTTGTATTGGATAAACTGCCGTAGTTGATAGAACGCCCAACTGTAATGGCGGTTTTAAAGCCGATGTGGCGCCTTTTGAACCGTTGTCCTGTCGCGGATCCCCGTCAGGTCTTCGAGGGCAATGCCGCGACGAGTGCCTTGGGCGGTCGCCACCACCTGTTTGGCAATGCGGTGATTCTTGTTCGTCGCCACGCGCTGCTCCTTGCACCGTCGCTTCTTGAGCAGGCGTTTGGCCGATTTCGTGCCTTGCTGTTGCAACCGTTGCCGCAGCTTGGCATAGCGCTTGCGGGGGCCGTTCAGGTGGCCGCCCGAGTAGGTCTGGCCGTCCGAATCGGCGGCGATATTAACAATGTCGCGATCCACGCCCAACCAATCGTCCGGTTGCACGGGCGGCGGTTCGGGCACGTCCACAACGACCGCCAAGTAAAACGTTCCGTCCCGATACAGCAAATCGGCTTGGCCGCGCATACGATCCGTCCGCGCCTGATGGTAACCATCCAGGACAACGGGGATGATCTGCCGCCCGTCCAATGTCAGGATCGACACGCGGTCGACGCCTTTCCACGAAAACAGGCGTTGATCATACACCATCGCCCCATGTGGATGGAAGGTCGGCTGCACCCGCTTGTCCCGCTTGTAAGCTTCCGCCACTTTGCTGATCGCCCGCACCGTCATTTGGAGCGACAAGCCAAAGGTGGCGCGAATGTCGGCATAGACCAGCTTTTGCAGGCGGATCTCGTTCGCGGTGTGTTCGCGAAATGCGGTCACCGCAATGGTGTTACACGCGGCGTTAAACCGCTCCATCGTCTGGAGCAGCGCCTGTGCCTGATCGGGAGTCGGTTGGAGTTTGATCATCAACGTCAATTTCACGAGAGGAGTACAGCATAAAATGATCAATGACGCAAACATTTCGCAAATCGACGCGCTGCCGCCCCGTCCTGAAGGGCGGGGCCCCCGCGCTGGGTTCCTGGTGAATGGACCTTCCCTCGGCAATGTCTAGTCAACGACCCCGGCGGGAGCTTATGATTCCCCGGAAGTGCGGACGGTAGTCGAAGCTGTCTCCTTCGTGAGTGGGGTCGTATCGTAGGGCGGTTGACAACATGTTCACGAGGGGCGGGCGCACCGGTCACCCGGGACTCAATTCTCTGCCGGTAAAGGTTCATGGCGCCAATCCGATCATCGTTCACGCGGTGATACATTGTTGACACACAAAGCGGTGCCGATGCTTCACGTGATTGCCGCACCCGACGTGCTCACCTGTCGAACCGCTGTGCGTGGCATAGCGCGGATCGACCGCGGCCGTGCGCACTTGATATCGCGCCGCTTTATCTTCGCGCATTGCCGGGCCAAGCCACACCCTATCTTTACTTAAAATAGCAAGATCAGCGAGTCCTTCAGGTAATCTAATTTATGTGTTGATGCCATCAATTGAGGTAGGAGTGAATACCATGTTCGCACGATTTGTCATGGACCCAGACTTCCTTTCGGGGAGGCCTAGCGACTCTCTGATGCTGGCTCAATGGTGGATGCAAACCAGTCCCCACCAAACCGTCTACGTGCTTGATGACGTAGGACACTATCTTGGGTTGGTCAGGTTATCCGCTGACTTAAATTGGGACACCCCCGGAACGCTCGCCGATCATATGGTCCCAGCCCACGCCACCGCAACCATACGTCCGGAGGATGAAGTTGAGTCGTTGGCGTCACTGTTTTCTGCGCATCCGGACTGGCCTTCCATTGCAGTCGTGGATTCCCAACAGATCATGCGGGGGGTGATTACTCGCGATGTTCCGCTGACTCCACGAAAGCCTGCCCCAAACTATGAGCAAGCGCAAGCAAGCGGTATGTTGGCGGCCCATCTCGTCGAAGTGTTGCACTCCGGGCTGATCATTGTCGATGCGCATGGGGTCGTGCGCCTGTTGAATCCGTATGGAGCGGAATTGTTGGGCGTAACGGCCGAGCACGTGTTAGATCGCCCCTACGAGGAATTGGCGCAGTATCTCTTCTGGCATATGCGTGATTATCTGCGCGACAGCGCGGTGCCAAAGGCGCTAAGCGCCGAGGCCGACAACGGCGATCGAGAATTCGTGATTCAAAACGGGCGCCATATCCGATTCTCATTTGGAACCATGCGGGAACGAGATACACTGGTGGCAATCGTCATCACGTTTGTCGATGTGACCGAACTCAGAAATGCCGAACAAAAGGCCGAAGACACCGCACGGGAAGCCGAAATGGCGTTTGCATTGGCACTGCCTAACAGCAAGGTAGAAATGAAGTTAAAATCGTCTCCCGAATATCAAGACCTGTACGATCCCGTGACGGGCCAAGCCACCGTTACCGCTATTATCCCTGACGGAACCTATTGGCACGTCGTGAACGGCTTACGCATCATGGCAGAGCTCAAGGAAATTGGCGTGTTTCAATTGGTTGGCCTGGATAAAGATACGATGGTTCAAGCCTTTATCTTTCACGACATCGGCAAGGACCAACCACGCCTCGCGCTGAGACAAAGCTTTGTTCCCGCTGAAACCTTTGAGCCAGGGCCGCTGCACGCCGCCCGCAGTGCCGATTGGGCTGCAAAAGACTATCACCTGTCAGCCGACGTCCAGTGGATTATCCGCTATCATCACACGCCCGAATCTGATCTGCCCAACGACTTTCCGAAAGCCTTAAAGCCGATGTGGCGCCTCTTGCGGCTGATCGACGGCCTATCTGCCGGAATCACGCGGCGCCAAGCCAAAATTGCCCCAATCACGCGCGATGGCACCATTCTCACCATACGTGAAGACAACGATGACTTACGCTATCGGCGCGCCTACACCATCTCCATTTATACGGGCGAGGAACACTCACTCCCATAAACGATGGCCACTATCCCATGGGGGTCAGCCGAAATTGTTTCATGGTCTTACGCATTGCAACCGGTGTTTGCCTCTGGGAGCACCGCCGGGCCGTCTGGAACATTCGGTGGATGGCCCGCTGCCTAAGCCTATAGCCGACGACGCGAGCCTTGCAATTTGCCGAAGTCTTGTGTATCGCACAGTATATAATGGGGGCAATGGATCACTCGGGAAGGAACGTGAAACATGTGACCGTCGTCGATATCGTGGCAGGCACCTCATTGTTGATTAATATCGCCCTCTTTATCCTCCTCTTAACCGGAGGATTGGTCAGAAGCTTGCAAACCTTTATGAAACAGCAAATGGAAATGTTGGCCAAAGGACAAGAACGGTTAGAAAAGGCACTGCAAGACAGCCTGTCGCTGGCCCGGGTGGAGTCCGGCCAAGCCGCGCAACATTTGCGCGAAGAAGTCGCTGGACACATCCAAACACTGGGCCAGGCACAAACCGATCTAGTGCGGACGGCAACCCTGGATCAGGCCAAACTCATCCAAAATCTGCGAGAGTTTGAAGAAAGCACCCTGAAGCATATGGCAGCCGCCGACAAGGAACGCTTTGACACGTTCTCCCGCCAAACGGACGACGGATTAGCTCAGCAGAACCGACACCTATCGGCCCTCATCGGCGAAATGGCCCTGCAACAAAAAAATCTCTTGGATTCATTTATGAAGCAGCTGGCCGAACTGACGCAAATGAACGCGACCAAGCTGGAACAAATTCGGACTACAGTGGAACAACAACTGACGGCCTTGCAAAAAGATAACAGCGAAAAACTGGAGTTGATGCGGGCCACCGTCGACGAAAAACTGCACCAAACGCTGGAACAAAGGCTGGGCGAATCATTCAAGCTGGTCAGTGAACGGCTCGAGCAAGTGCAAAAGGGATTAGGAGAAATGCAATCTCTGGCCTCGGGAGTCGGAGACTTGAAGAAAGTGCTGACTAATGTCAAGACGCGCGGGACGCTCGGCGAGATTCAACTTGACAATATTTTGGAACAAATTTTAACGCCCGACCAATACGAATCCGCCGCCATCGTAAGGCGCGGCAGCCAGGAGCGCGTCGACTTCGCGGTGCGCTTGCCGGGCCGTGACGATGCCGGAGATGTTGTCTTGTTGCCTATTGATGCCAAATTCCCGTTAGAGGACTATCAACGCCTGGTGGAGGCACAAGAATCCGCGGATCTCGGGCAAGCGCAAGAAGCCGCAAAATTCTTAGAGACGCGCATTCGGGCCGAGGCTCGGAGCATTTCCGAAAAGTATGTGAACCCGCCCACCACGACCGATTTCGCCATCTTGTTTGTGCCGATTGAAGGCTTATTCGCGGAAATTCTGCGCCGCCCGGGGTTATGGGAAGGGATACAGCGCGACTATCACGTCATTGTCACCGGCCCCACCACGATTACCGCGCTATTGAATAGTCTCCAAATGGGCTTTCGCACGCTAGCCATCCAAAAGCGATCAAGCGAGGTGTGGAAGCTTCTCGGTGCGGTGAAGACGGAGTTTGGCAAGTTTGGCGAAGTGCTTGAAAAAACGCAAAAGAAGCTCCAAGAAGCCAGCAACACCATTGACTCGGCAACCGTTCGAACTCGGGCCATTGAGCGCCAGCTCAGGACCGTGCAAGCGTTGCCGGTCGAAGAAAGCCAGCCTCTGCTGGAGGCGCTGGAAGGCAGTGTCGGCGAACGTTAACAGGAGTCAACAAACCAGAGACCCGTTCGGGCTGACGGGAAATTCACATCAAGGTGCCTAGAAGCGGAAGCATCGGCTATCGAACCTTTACCTTGCTGGTTACTGTCTCGCCAAAATGCGCGGCAAGTGCGGATAGCGGAGATGCAACACCACTGAACGCAAGCCCCATACGATCGCTATCCCCAGGGCAATCTCCCAGGTGACGGGCGTGGTCTGATGCAACACGACGGCCACGGCTCCTTGTAGCCCAAACACGACCAGCAGTCCTTTGCTCATGGAGACGGCCTGCGCGATGTCCTCAATGCGGGTGCCGACATACCCGTTATGCGCAAATAGCCGCGCCGCCACCCGCCGAATCTGGTCCTCGCGTTGCGCGCGAATTTCTTGGTTCGCCCATTTGTGCGGGGCACTCAGTGTCACCTCTTTGTACTGAACACATGGTCAATGATAGCCGGTGTTAGTCGGGAAGCAAGATGGATCTAAAAGAACAGGCAGCCAGGCCATTGGGCGTTTGTCTATCGGCCCCCGTCGTTTTGGCTACATACATAGACGGTTAAGTCAGGGAAGAGTCCCCGAGTGGAGGAAAGTATGCTAAAATTAGGGAAATCGGGGCATTCGGGGAGGAATGGCACGGTGACGTTGATCCAATGGCAAGACCGATTCGGGACCGAGGAGGCTTGTCAAGATTACC
>PXYV01000004.1:110243-116276 GCA_003023745.1 Sulfobacillus acidophilus
CAAGTGCTGGACGGTTCACCGGTCCGGACGGACCGGCACGCTGTATGAATGCAGTGCCTGTGGGCATCAAGATTCGATCACGGCCGGAACGATTTTCCATCGCACGAAAGTCTCCTTGCGGGTGTGGTTTTTAGCCATTTTCCTGGTCGCCGTCGATAAAGGAGGTAAATCGGCCCTGGCGCTGAGCCGAGAACTGGGGTTACGGTATGCCACTGCCTGGTTATTGCATCATAAGATTCAGTGGGCGATGACCGATCGCAATGCAAAGTACCAGTTGGGCGGATTGGTGGAGCTCGACGACGCCTATTTTGGAGGAGTCAGTCATGGTGCGGGAAAACGGGGCCGCGGGACGGACCAAGATCCCGTAGTCGTCGGGGTCAGTTTGAACGCAAAAGGCCATCCGCAGTATGCCTTTTTGGAAGCGGTCGAGTCTTTAAAGAAGGAAACGGTGTTGGAAGTGCTTAAACGTCGGATCGACCAGTACGGGGTGTGGTGGAGTGATGGCGCCGACATCTACGCGGCCGGAGCGAAAGCCCATCAAGCGGATCACCGGGTCACCTTGAGTAGTGATCCCGAGGCGCCCGAGGTCTTTCGCTGGGTAAACACGGTGATTAGTCTAGCGAAAACGTTTATTGATGGGACCTATCACGGGCGCGGACGCGCCCGGCGGCAGCTCTATTTGGAAGAATTCACCTACCGCTTTAATCGCCGGCATTTGGGGACGCGGATTGCGGAGCGCTTGCTTGTAGCTTGCCTGGGCAGCCAGCCGCACCCAAACGCGACTTAACGCAGGCGACCGTGCCCTATTGTTTACACTCCCAAGAATAAATCCCCTCTTACCGCCGACAACTCCATGGGGGGCGGGTGAGTGGCATCTGCGCAGCCTATCAAATATACCAGAGTGTACCAATATGTCACTAGTGACATATTGGCGCGAAAATGCCCGCGAAATTTGTGCCAGTTTCCTACCCTCGATACAGGTCTGCAATCCTAACGAACACTTCTGTTTAGTAAGTTAAGCCTGTAACCTGACTTATCTGTGGATGTATGAATCGATAACACCCGCCAGGGCGCCTTGCTTGGAGGAAAAATCTCATAAAGACAAAACCGCCGCCCAACAATGGACACGATTGCCCTCACCGATTGAATTACGCAGTGGTACGAATGGGTGTTCCACACGCATCGTGTCCATTAGCCCGGGACGGGACATCCGAGGGGTCCTTCCTGCCGGGAACGTTCCTTCACCGACAACAGTCTGACTTGGATAAAGACATTATAACAAACCCTATCTATTTCAGGACGGAGATTCGATAGGCCGGTTGCACAGCACGATGTCACTTGTCGGCGGCTGATATCGTCTTTGCTACTAGCATGTACTTAACGTGGATACCCAGTCTATTGGGCCTGGAAGGCGTGGGAACGTCAACGGTTTGACGCACTTCCGGGTGCATGGGATCTTCGCAATCACTTTTACATGGCCCGCCATGAGGACGGCACACTCTGATGGCGACTTCACGCGAAAGTTGCCTGGTGGATATAGAGCGTGTGGTCCAACGTGGCCAGGATCGTACGTTGCGGGACCCCTGCTCTTTTTCTGTGTTTTCGTTCTTGCAATGTCGGATGGGTCCTGGTGATTCGGAGCCCACGGCCCGAAATTACGGGCCCTCGGGTGGGTTTAAAGGCAACGGCCAGGTCTTGGTGTGGTGGTCTACGCTGGAGCGGGTTTGCGCGAGTCTATTGACAAACCCATCGCCTTACGATGGGGGATGTACGGCGATCGTCTCCATACATGGGTGGAGTGCGTGATTTGGGTGCTGTTAATCGGCAATACGTTGGCACTCCTCCAAAATGTCACCTGATACCAGTATGATGATTCTTGCGTAGTAGCAGTCACAGGCCACGAGGGATGCGAAGCGCTTGGCGGGATATAGGTGGGTAATGCAATTGGCATCCGACTTTGACTATGGATCACGTTGACAATGACCGTGTTTAGTGAAGAAATATAATGGGGATGCGGATGCGATACAGGCGTGGGTACAGTGCGAGGGGAGCGCGAAGGTGCCGAAGATGGTGCGCATATCCACGGCAGTATGGTCAATGATGCATCCCGCCGGCATGCTACGATGCCCCGTACAACCGACCAATGATGACGGCACCGGTGATCAGTGCTAATCCTTCCCAAACGGGAGATGCGATCTGCCCAAAGAGCAAGGCGAGACTTTGCAAAGAAAAGGGGTTAGCGCCCAAATAGGAGGCGTCCGAAATGAGTCCCATGATGGCGCCCGCCACGCTAATGACAAGTCCCGCCCAAAACAAAATGTGCACGAGAATCTTAGGAATTTTCATTGTCTGCACCTCCAAAGATTATGGTAGCACGTCATCTTGGTCAAAGAAATATTTGACGCGATGACCCGTTTACAAGACATCGGGCCTTGGGACATGCGATGACGGTATGGAAGAGAATCGCGAATCACATCGTTACCGGGCAAATGGCTATTGCCAAACGGCTTGTTCTATCCATCAAAGACCGACGGCGAAATCGGGTGTGACGCGTAACCTGAACGCCACCATTCACCGGATGGCCAAAGCCTGAGAAGGACTGCTGTGTGGGATACGTGTGATATGGTGCGCGATAAATTTTTAAGCTTTGTGTCGCAGAGGGTTGGGATGGCCACGGGCATGCTTGCCATGCCGACCTGTCATATTGCCGTTTGCTTGCGGGTGATGAGCGATGGACCTGACCATGGATCGATTGTGTCCTAGGACAGGTGACGACGACTTTCAGAGAACATTAACGTTGAGAGAAGTTGAGTCGGTATATGATGAAACGAACGTGGAGGGTGGCGGACTCGTCGAGTGTCGATCCTGAGGGCGTGTCGGTACTTGCTGTTACATGAGTTTATTTCGGGCGGGGGTGGACAACGGGGAACGCATCAGCGCATCCGGTTGGCACAAATGGCCAGACGAGCGGGTGGGGCGTGCGGACACAAGGAAAGGCAGGCGATGACATGGCAAATGCATCGGGAGGAAGGGCTCGCTTGCGGCTGAAATTGAGCACTTTTCAGGCCATCGCACTGGCACTCGCCGCTACATCTCCAACGGCCTCCGTCTTTTTGACGTATGGCTCGGCCTGGCAAGTGGCAGGAACCGGGCTGGTTTTGGGATATGCGATTGGTATTGTGTTGGTATTGTGTTGGTATTGGGGATTGCGATGACGTGTGCCGAAGGCGCCAGTGCCTACCCTTACACGGCTGGTGGTGATTACCAATATGCGCCGTAAAGCCCCTGCCTTGAGGCATGGGGATCTCAGGCGCGTAGGCGAGGGGCTCGGTGCCCCAAAGTCCACTCGACTCTTGGCGAATTATAGAAACTGGTGATATGCTATAACCATGTTGAAAGCCTATCGCTATCGCCTCTATCCAACCGCAGAGCAAGCCGCCTTCCTGAACCGCCAATTTGGGTCGGTGCGGTATGTCTACAACTGGGCGCTAGCGTTGGCGACGACGACCTATCAAACGCAAGGCCGAGGGATCACGCGATTTCAGTTAGATAAACGACTCACCGTGCTCAAACAGGAGTTGCCGTGGTTGCAGGAGGTCGCGTCACAACCGTTGCAACAAGCGTTGGTGCATTTAGATAAAGCCTTCACGCGGTTTTTTCGTGAAAAGATGGGGTATCCTCGCTTCAAGTCGAAACGCGGGCCTCAGAGCGCCACGTATCCTCAAGGGGTGAAGATCCAGTGGGAGAGCGGCGTCGTCTACGTTCCTAAAGCGGGATGGATTCGCACGGTATTCAGCCGTCGTTTTCAAGGGACTGTGAAAACCGTCACCGTCAGTCGGGTCCCGTCAGGCCAGTTCTTTGTATCGGTGCTGGTCGAGGACGAAAACCCAGTCCCTGATGCCGTACCAGAAACATGGGAACGCGCCGTGGGCGGTGACCTCGGACTCCATGACTTCTTGGTGCTGTCTACGGGGGAAACGTATGGACATCCCCAATGGTTGGAATCCGAATTGTATCGCTTGAAGATCCTCCAGCGGCGATTAGCCAAAACGGCTAAGGGGTCGAAGAACCGCGCGAAAATTCGTCGGCAAATCGCCCGATTGCACGAACGCGTAGCGAACCGGCGACAAGATTTTCTCCACAAACTGAGTACGGACCTCGTGCGGCGGTTTGATACCGTGTGCGTCGAGGATCTTAATGTGGCCGGAATGGCGCGCAATCATGCCTTAGCCCGGCGCATCGCCCAATCCGGGTGGGCGGAATTCCGCCGCCAACTGGAATACAAAGCGACGTGGTCCGGCAAGCATGTGCGCGTCATCGGACGGTTTGCTCCGTCCTCGCGCCTCTGTCCTTGCGGCTACTACAACCACGATCTCACGTTGGCCGACCGTCAGTGGGATTGCCCAACCTGTCAGCGGCATCACGACCGCGACGTGTTGGCGGCGAACAATAGTAAACGCTTCGCCTTTGCGGAGCACTATACAGGGCGGGACACGCCCGGTGAGCCTGGGGAGTACCCTCTCGTGGACGAACGGCGCAAGCCCTAAGAAGCGATGGTGCCATGAAGCAGGAAGCCCGACTCGTGAGGGCGGGGGATCCCCCGGCTTTAGCCACCGGGCCTTAGTGTTGACGACGACATTCTTTGCAGGGATGCTCCTGGCTCCCGCGGCTTTGGTGCAAGCGCAAACGCTGCCGCTTCCAACCATCGCGGTCGGATCAAATCCCTATGACGTGGCGGTGGACGCCGTCAACGGCGACGTGTACGTCACCAACCAGAATACCGATACGGTCTCTGTCATTAACGGGTCGACCAATCAAGTGGTGGACACGGTGACGGTTGGTGCCGACCCAATGTATCTGGGGGTCAATCCAACCAACGGCAACATCTACGTGGCCAACAACAACGGCGCCGATATTTCGGTCATTAACGACGTGTCAAATCAGGTTGTTGACACCATTTCCGTCGCGAGCTCCCCTAGTGGTGTGGCGTTCGACCCTGTAACCGGGAACACGTATGTGTCTCAGTGGGGCCCCGGAACGGTCTCGGTCATTGATGGGTCGACAAATCGGCTCGGGCAGACCATCACCGTTGGGGGACAGCCTTTTGCCCCGGCGTTCGATTCCACCAATGGGGACATTTATGTGCCCTCATGGTCGACAAATTCTGTGTACGTGATTAGCGGCACAACCAATCAGGTGGTTCAAACCATTCCCGTAGGCGACACTCCTAACTTTGCCGCTTTCGCTGCATCAAACGGCAATGTATACGTTGCAAACTGGGACGCGGGCACGGTATCCGTTATTGATGGGGCAACCAATCAAGTGGTCGATACCGTTTCGGTCGGTAGCCATCCTCGGGCTGTGGCTGTCGATCCAAACAATGGGAACATCTATGTTACCAATGATGCCTCCAACACTGTCTCAGTCATTGACGGGGCGACCAATCAGGTCGTTCAAACGGTTGCGACGGGTTCGGATCCAACCGGGATTGCGGTCGATTCGGCCAATGGCGACGTCTATATTGTCGATGCCGGAGCAAACGCGGTGTCGGCGATCATTCCACCCACTCCACCGGGTTCATCCAGTGCGCCCTGGAGCCCACCCACGCTCAGTTCACAGCCGGTGACGGTGGACGGCGTAAAAAGTGAGACGATCGACAATCTGGGTTTTAAGCCAATCTCTACCATTCAAAACGGAACGTATATGGGGTACGTGGAAGAACGGGCCGCGGTGGCTGCGGGTGCTACGTTTACGGGCGAGGGCACGGATTCCAGCTATCTTTCAGCGATTTTGGACGGGTCTGGCGTGGGACAGCAACAACACGTCTCGGCCGTTCAACAAGGGCAGTATGCGGCGCTGTACCAAAAACTAGGCATTATCCCTACATGGACTAACAACTCCGTGTCTGTGGCTCAGGGCGTGGCAATTTTGTTACATACATAGACGGTTAAGTCAGGGAAGAGTCCCCGAGTGGAGGAAAGTATGGTAAAATTAGGGAAATCGGGGCATTCGGGGAGGAATGGCACGGTGACG
>PXYV01000040.1 GCA_003023745.1 Sulfobacillus acidophilus
CGACGCCCAGTGATTCCCAGTCAGCCTAGGCAGGAACCGAGCGGGTCGGCGGCGAATTAATAGGTACTCCTATCACAACAAAAGAAGCACTACAGCAAAAATGTTTCTAAATAGTGTGACCCAAATCGGGCCAAGCGATCTCGGAATTCTACCACGACATAATCCACCGCGTGACGTTGAACTAAGGCCAGGACTTGTTGTAATCCGCGACGCTTTTCGTTCAGACCGCTAGCCACATCATGACAGGCCGCCACAATGGTCCATCCTTGTTCCGTGACATACGTCGTCAATCGCCCAAGCTGTCGATCCAGATTGCCAGCCTCTTTTGCGGCACTAAGCGCTCATGCGTAGGTCCAGCCATAAGCACAACCGACACCAGAGCCGGGTTTACTTTTGCAAATGCCGGGACGGCACGCGGACACAGATTTGTCGCCGCATAAGCCGACTATTAGGCTTTCGGTCCCGCGCTTTTAACGCCGGGCATCGCCGTGAATCCGCAAGCGAGGGTTTGTCCGCCGAAAGAAAAAGAGGCGGAAGCGGTCGACCGCCTCCCAATCGGCACATCGTTGCCACCTGCAACGATTCTGCGCACCCTAGCCGGCAAACGAAAAAACCGCGCGACGCACCACATGTTTTTACCGATCCTGCTATACTTTTTTACAGTTGGCGGGCTTAAGATGGGATCATGATGCTGGGTCGATGCGCATTCCGCCGGCGAAACGTGGATCGCATGCAGCGATGGGAAGACACGGGTTGTGTGCCGCAAGGGTCGGGGAGACCCAGCAGCGCTCTGACCAAACCGCTCCCGTCGCGAACGGATTAGGGCCGCAATCACACGACGATGATTCTGCAACATTTATTCGTGGCCCAATGAAAAGCAGGTGCCTTATGTCATTGATTAAGAACGCCGTCATTCGGTGGGCAACCAAAACCGTTCCAGACATTCTGGCTCTGTATGTCTTTGGAAGCCGGGCACAAGGAACCTGCGACAGCACAAGCGATTGGGATTTTGCTCTCTTAGTGCCGGGGTATTGCCAGCCATTGCAGTTGTGGGAATGGTCTGATCAACTGGCCGATATCGTTCAAGCGCCCGTCGATTTATTGGATTTTCGGGCCGCATCGACCGTTATGCAATATGAGATTTTAACGACGGGAGAGCGATGGTGGGCCCAAGGCGCCGTAGCAGATTTGTACGAATGTGCTGTACTGAGCGACAAGCTAGATCTTGATGAGCAACGGGCCGCGTTGTTAGACGATATTGAGCGTGAAGGAAGAATCTATGCTCGATGATGTGATTTTAAATAAAGCATCAACAATTGAACGCTGCGTCGCACGGGCGTTAGAAGAATATCATGCCGATCCAGCAACATTTAAGGAAAATTTTACGCGTCAAGACGCGGCCATTTTGAACGTGCAGCGCGCCTGCCAAGCTGCGCTGGATTTGGGTCAGCACATCATTCGCCAACACAAATTAGGCATCCCGCAAAGTGCCCGTGACGTCTTTGTGTTGTTATGCAACGGCCAATGGATCTCCCAAAGTTTAGCCGATTCTCTCAAAAAAATGGTCGGGTTTCGCAATATTGCCGTGCACGACTATCAATCGCTGCAACTCCCGGTTTTGATAGATATTCTGGATAACCATATTCAGGAATTCTTAGAGTATACTCAAGCCATTTTGCAACACGCGAAATAATCGCGTCGGAGTTTGTCCCGAACTCCCGCTGCGCCTACGGTTGAGCGTGGGCTGAGATTCGGCTGGCAGCGTTCCACCAGGCGGCCATCTGAGCAATAGCCCGCTCCCGATAGCGATAGTAGCTGGAGCGGCTAAGATGCAACTTGGCGGCAATCGCCGCCGACGTGTAGCCATGCTCCAAGTACGTGTAGCGCAAAAGCAACTGCTCCAATTGCGTCAAAGGCGCAATCGGAGGCACCGCAGTCAGATAGGTGGTAAGGCGGTCGGCTACTACCTGGGCCGCATCATCCAATCCTAATGCGCGCACCTCATGTTCCAACATGTCAAAATTGCCGAGCGCATCGAGCAACCGTTTGATGTCGTCATCCTGCAAAACGGATTCACCGCCCACGGTCCGCCCGAGGCGGTCCAAAAACCACAAAAACGCTAGAAAGCCCTTCCCCCGCTTATCCCCCACCAACACCTCAACCACATCATTTTGGGGGCTGACAAAGGTCTTTGGCCGTAAACCAATGGAGGACATCACCCGGCGAAACGGTGGATGTTCCGATGTGACCAACACCCTCACCGATCCGCCCAGCACCACCAAAGCGTCCCACAACACCAACCCGCGCACTTGCTCAATCGTCAACGACGCGACGTTCTCACAAAAACAGAAAAAGACAGTGACGCAGGTATCGGCTAGTTCCTGGGGACCATGCGCCTCACGCAGCAACGCCTCAGGCAACGCTGCCGCCAGTCGCGGAAGATATCGATACAAAAGCGGCATCGTGTTTTCTGACAGCCACAATCCGGCCCAAAACCCGATGGGTTCATTCTGGGAATTGCGCACCACCCGGACTCCTTGGGGATGTACGTCAATCAGCGCATCCAAAAATTCATGCTGTTGCCCGGCGGCAATAAGGCGGCTACGGGGTGTGCTCGGCAATAGCTGGTGCAGATAGACGCGCTCATGGGCCAACACCCGGCTATTCTCCTCCCAGCCGCTTACCGCGGAGAATTCCATCCACGGCTGCACCGGTAGATCGTCGCGATATAAATCAAGCAAAATCGCGGCCTTGCGCAAACGTAAGGCCGCATCGTCGACGTCGCGGTCCTCTCCCAGTACCGTAAGCGCCCGATGCCGCAACTCCCGATACCGTTGCGGCAAACGTTGGCGCAGGTCATTCAGCAAGATCTGGCGAATCGTGTCGTGCATCCTTAAGCCCTGTGCATCCGCCGACAAAAAGGACAACGAGAGCAAACGGTGGTACTCCAGACTCCCAATGTTCCGACCCGCCATTTGCTCCAATGTCGCCTGGTTGGCCTCTTTAACGATAGCCAGCGCTTCGATATAGGGCATCCAATCCTCTGACACTACTTCCCGTAAAACTTGCATTGTCACGGTTTGGAACACGTCCATGGAGCCGGCCGGATCGCGGCTCAGACTATCAACGGCCAACGCCACACTTAAGGGATGACCACGCGTCGACTGAAATAGCTTCGCCCCCCAACGATTGGCGTCAATGTGCCGGGCCGTCATATACGCTAATGTCTCGTTATAGGTAAGAGGCGCTAAATTCCATTGAAACAGCTGGTCGTGCCAAAATGAGTCCGTCACCCATTCCATTAACGGTGTGCGGGTGGCCATGACCACCAAAAGCCGGGCGTCCCGCAACTGATGAAAAAATTGTGTGCGCAACCATTCTCCCGTCATTCCGAGAAATTCCGCATTATCAATCAGCAGAATACTTTTATGGGTTGATAAAAGGGAGGAAAGACGTCGTAAATTGGCCAAACGATCCGAGTTCTGGTCATTCACATCCGGTTGCCCCGCAACACCATGGAGCAATAACAATCCCATGTAGTCGATCCAAGCCGTCGGCGTATTCATGTAGTGTCCGTCGGTGCGCCAAGCCGGAAGGCCTTTTGCCAGGGCCCTCTGATAGATGGCTTCCAGCAGGGTCGATTTGCCAATGCCGGCAGGTCCATGCACCATCATCAGTGTTAATTTTTGATCTTTCGCCTTTATCCATTCGTCAACCCATTTTAATTCGGATGCACGACCCATTACTAAAAGGTCCGCGATCAAAACGTCACCCTTCTTTCCTCCCTGCGCCCCGTGGCCATTTCATTACAAGATGTTACCATGATCCACATTTTAAAAATATTGGCGAACCCGGTCAACCAATGGCCCGATCATTCGACAACAGGCGACGCCCAACGCCGTAGAGAGCAACCAGCAGGCCCGACGCCACCATCCTGTCTGCTGGCTTCCCCATCCGCAAAATACACAAAATCGCGGGCATCATCGACACCGCGCGTAGCAGAGACCACCCAACGGCACAGTGCGAGACAAGGGTCGACCAGCCTAAGCGCCCAATATCCGACGCTCGGGGCCTGCCTTGGCCGTTAACATCACGGTCCGCCCTTTTATTCAGGCCTTGGGCCCAACGATCGCATAATCCCAAGAGCCGTTATGTGTTGCAAAGCGGGTGTTTTCGGGTCACCACAGCACACCGCGGCCACATATTCGGAAGCGATGGTCCAGTCGGTAAAGCGCCAGCCGCGGCAAACCTGATACGGCCCATGACCCGACGCAAACGATATTTGACGCCAATTGTTTGTCAGTCCTGTGCCAATCGCTTTAAAGTAGCTTTCCTTACGCGTCCACACGCGTAAGAAACGTTCTTCGCGGTGATTCGGGTCGCCCGCTTGGATTACATAGCCATACTCATCCGCAGTTAAGGCATAGTGCAAAAACCCTTCGGCAATCGGTCGGCGCCTCTCAATATCGACACCAATGGGACTTCTGGCAAAGGCCACCAGCACATATGAGCCGCTGTGGGACAAATTGAAATAGAGCCACGGCGCCTCTCGGATATAAGGCTTACCGAGTCCATCCCGAACGATCGACACATTTTGCCAGGAAATCCCCAACATCGCGGTAGCGAGAGAGCGCACCATCAACTGCCCAACCAGCCGCCTAACCCGCTCACTGGAGTCAAGACAAGCGCCAATCCGAACGCGCTCCGCCGGCGTTACAAAGGCCCAGGCGCGCGACTCAAAAGCGGGCTGCCAGGAGGTCAAGTCAACAAGCCAAGCCCTAGGTCCGGACAGGGCCATTAGTGAATCCATAACCAAAGCACCGCCAAGGGCACCAGCACTAGCAATATCCGCGTGGCGACGCCGTTTTTCTGATAGGGCAGGCCCGACGTCATCCCGATTCCCCCGATCCCTAAAAACAAGCCGACAAGCCACACCTCTCCAACCATCGGAACCGTCTTTGCCAAAAGCGACCCTATTACCAAGAACCACGCCGCCACGTCGGTGGTTGGTATGCCGCGAAAATATAAACGGCCCTGATGCTGCAGCAATCCCCCTTCGTTGAAATCCGCCAGTCGCCATAGCGCCCCCAACACAAAAATCCCCCCACCCACGGCGACGACGATCGAGCCGTGCGTCAAATAAAATGCGATGGCGGGCGGCACCAAGCCGAAGGCGACAGCATCGTTCAAACTATCCAACTGCGCCCCGAATCGGCTTTCTTGATGCCAGCGCCGCGCCAACTGGCCGTCGGCCCGGTCCGTAGCCAAGGCCAGCGCCAGTCCGCTTAAGGCCCATCGCGGATCGTGTCGCAACAAGAAAAAAACGGCACACAGGCTCGCAACAATGCCGATCGATGTAATCAAGCTGGCCCCGTTGAGATCGCGCCACACTGTCCGCTCCATCGTGTTTAATGCCCCCCCATCGCCAACAAATGCCACAAAAGATAAAAGCCGGGCGCGCCGATGATCACGTTGTCGAACCGATCCAAGATCCCACCATGCCCCGGCAAAAGACTACTGAAATCTTTAATGCCCAAATGCCGCTTCAGTTTCGAAAAGAAGAGATCTCCGAGGTCACCGGCAATCACGAGGTACAATCCCACTACCGCCACGCGGCTCAGTGCCACTCCAGTCAATAATCCTAACGGCCCATAGCCTAAGGCGACCCCCGCGCCGACTCCTACCAAGCCGGCCACATAACCTTCCAACGTTTTGCCGGGACTAATCGTGGACACGATGTGGTGGCGTCCGAAAAGATGTCCGCCAAAATACGAAAACGCATCATTCATCTGCAGCAGCAACACCAAGACTAGGACACCCCCAACCGCAAGCCGCGCCCAAAAAGCCAGTCCGACACCGACCAGCACGGCTAAAACCAAAGCAAAGCCCTGTGTTGCAACCCATCGTCGCGGCAACAACCACGATGCCGCCACGACCGCCAAAAAGGGCAACGCCAAGAACATCGCGGGATGCCAGGCACCCAGCCCTAACCCTAGCCCCCCCGCCACTGTCACCCACAGGGCAGATGCCCCCCAAGCCTTCGCCACTTCTTGCAATCCAACCAGCGCCAGCAGTGCGGCCAGTCCGATAAGCCCCAACGGCCAAGTCCACAGCGCCAAGGACAAGACAGCCAAAATCCCCAGTAAAGTGAGACTGCGGGTGATCGTGGTACGGTGATGCGCCACGAGCGCGATAAATCCAGCCACGACAATAAACGCCAGGACAACCGCATCAAAACGCCACAGGACTGCCATACGGTGCTCCTTTCCGACGGGCCAGCCGGACTCCCATTTTCAACAGTGATCCGGTTGCGATTTGGCTGTTGGGCTCGAGGAATTGCCCGGGAAATAACAAAATGACGGTCGACCCAAAATTAAATTGGCCCAATTCATCGCCCCGTGCCACGGCGATGGGATGGTTAAGCGTCTCGGACCGGACGGATGCCGGACGTCGGTTCGTGATCACTTGGGGAACGTGCACCAGGGATATTCCGCCAATAACAAAGGCCCCGACCATGACCACCGCATAGGTCCCGGCGTCGGTGGCGATATAGATGATGACCCGCTCATTGCGCGTGAACACGGCCGGGATGGATGTCACACCGCGCGCGTTGACCGGGTAGAATGTTCCGGGCACATGCGTCCACCCCACAATTTTTCCCGCTACGGGCACGTGGACACGATGGTAGTCGCGGGGACTCAAATATAAAGTCATAAACCAGCCTTGATCAAATGACGACGTCGTCGACCCATCGGCAGCCAGCAACATCGACAGCGAGTAGCGCACGCCCTTGGCCGACAGGCTGACGTTACCATCTATGGAACCCTGCTCTGACAATAGGGCATCGCTTGGGCTGACAATCGCACCGTCGGAGTCGTCGATGGGCCGACTCTCGGCTTTCAGCCGCCTGCCGAAAAACTCCGCCAAACTACGATACTCCGTCATCGGTTTTTCGGCTTCAGATAGGTCGACGCCATAGCGTTTGACATAAATAGCAACAGCGAGGCGGCTCAATCGGGTGCGAGCGAACCATCCCACCACCCGTGTCACAGTGCCTCGAGGAAACCACTGGGCTAACGGTCCCGCCTTCATCAGATACCCCCTAGGACCCCTATTTCATAGAAAGCGGCAGTCGGATTGAGCGACGACAGTAAGGATAAGCCATGGCGGCAACGGCCGCTACGCTCAGCGCACTTAAACACAACAACCCTACGAGAACTCGCATCGCCACCCCGGCTGGCGTAGAGGCGGCCAGCGAGCATCCCAGCAATAACAGGCTGGCGATAACGGTGGCATAGTTCACCAGATTGTTGAAGAGGCGCAGAAGCGTAACCTCGCCCCCCAGTTGAAACGGACGAGTCGCATCCTGTCGCGCCAATACCTCAAATACGCCATAGCATAATCCCGCTGCCATGCCCAAAAGCACTAACATCGCATAAGCCCGCGCATTGACGCCCCACAACACCGCCGTAACACAAAAAAATCCCAGCGCCACGATTACATGCCATAAACTATAGCGTTGTTTGCTCTCGGTGTGCATACGGGTGATGACCAGTGCCGTTGCTACCGCTGCCAGGTTCATCAACGTCAGCAGCAGCCCCGCCGCCCCCACCGCATCGCGCGAGTGATACAGCACATGCAGCAGAAAGACAGCACTTGCCGCAAACAGTGCAGCTAAAGAGGCGACCGCCAAAATGTATGTTGCAAACCAGACGTCACTCCCAGCCCACGGCTGACGCTCACGCCTGCGGGTTTGGACGCGCCCCGTCGCCCCCGTGCCAACGGGCGCAAGCCCCCACCCCGCCCAGCCCGATCCGGCCAACAGTCCAGTAAGCACAGCCGCCTGCAACCAGCCCGTGCCGGCCCGGGCAAACCAGATGGGCGCTGCAATCAATCCCAGCAGCTGCATGACGGCAACTCTCTGCGCATGACCGGAGGTGTCTATTCGCGACATGCCTGCCAGCGACCGATCGATAAAATCCAGAAGAACGTAGACCAGGGCCCGGCTAGCCGTATAGATCGCGCAGAAAAGCCACGACACCGAGACCCGAAAACCAAGCAATAAGAGAAGCCACAAGAGAACGAGCCCAGCAAACACCGCCTCTTTGGTCCACCGATCAGGAAAACGCCCGTTAGACAGAGCCCGCACCGCCCCGATCGCCGCGATTGACCCTGCCAAGAGGCAGACGCCCACCCATACCGTATCGTGCTGGGCTCGGGCAAAATGAGACTGGGGAATAATGCTTTGCAAGCCCGTGGACAAAAACGACAGCAAAAAATATAGCCCATATGTCGCTTTTTGCCTCACTGCGCACTCCACCGCAATTTTAGGGGGCGCGGACTAAAATTAAACCCCGCCGGCACTGCCACACCCGCTAAGCGCAGTTGCTGCACTCGTGTCAGCACGGCGGCACCTTCCATGAGATTTAAGGCAATCTGCTCCACTGTGCGTGCCTCCAGCGCCTCTAAAAAGGTTCCGCGCGCCCAATTGTTGAAGGCGCCCATAGCTGGGCCACACCAGAGCTGATAATCAAGGCGCCGTTGTGGTCGGCCCTCAATCGCCCACCGGCTGGCGTGACCCAAATACCAGCGAAAAACCAAGGCCATTTGAAACTTCGGATCGCTATCGGCGCGGGCCAATTGATCCGGGTCTTGTTCCGCAAAATACCGTCGCGTCTCAGCCCAAACCGCATCCAGCGATTGGCCAAACACCTCGTTTTCCAGCTTACGGCGCAAAACAGGCGGCAAGTCCGACAAACCGTCGTAAGACACATACGTCTGATACAATAGTTCTGCCCGCTGGGCAAACCAGGTGCCGCGCTTTAATACCTGCACCCGCACGCCCAATTCAAACATGTCCGCAGACGGCGCCATCGCCACATCGGCTAACTGAGCTTCCTGCAAAAGCTGTTTGGCCTCTTGCGATACCTGCGCTTCACGCGCGGTTTGATTGATCGACCCGGTCATGACGTACGCCGCCCCCAAGCTAAAAGCGGCCGCGACGGCACTGGGGGTGCCAATCCCGCCGGCCGCCCCGATACGGATCGTCACCGCATCACCATAGCGGGCTAGCACTTCATCGCGCACCGAAGCCACCACGGGAAAGATCACGCTTAAGGGCCGATTGTCGGTATGCCCGCCGGAATCCGCCTCCACGGTAATATCCTCCGCCAAAGGAATCTGACGCGCCAACGAAGCCTCTAGCGCTGTCAATTGGCCCCGTTTGACCAGTTCGTCCAAAATGGCGTTGGGAGCCGGTGACATGACCTGCTTGGCTAATTCCGGGCGCGAAATCTTAGCAAACAGGTAGTGCCGGCGCCGAATTTGGCCGTTGGCAGATTGGGTCAAACCGTGACACGCCAAGCGCACCAGATTTTCATTAATCGCCATAAAGGCAGACGCTGAGACGCGGGAGACCCCGCGCCGAATGTACAAGTCCGTCACCTCTGCCTCGGCACGTGGATGGTGCGGGTTATGAATTAGATTCGTCCCCCAGGCATACCCATGCGGTTCCAGGTGCTGACGGATTTCCCCGATGGCTTCATCAATCTGTGCAGGGGCCAAGCCCCCGGCCCCCAAAAACCCGATCATGCCTAAGCGTCCAGCCGCAACGACTAATTCAGAGCCGGCAATGCCTCCCGCCATTTCACCCGTCGCGTAGCAAAAGCGCACCCCATGGGTCTTGCGAAATGAGGGATCCCCCAGCCACTCGGGATAGAGGGGGGGAAGGCTGGCGATGATGCTGTTATCCGGCGTTAGTGCCCGCGGTTCGTAACAAATGCCGTACCGTCGCCTGTCATCCCGCACCACGTAGACCGTTTCGCGGATGCGCCCACATTCCTGCAACAACTGCTCCGGTTCCCAGTAAACGGAGAGCGACGGACTTTGCGTGGATCTCATTGGCCTTCCTCCCCGGTCCACTGAATGCGGGCTGCGTCCTCACCCAATAAGGCCCGGGCCGCCTCGGCCAACCATAACCTGCGCGGATTCTTGGCCCACTTCACCATCTTTGAGCGGCCCAACCGCAAAAATTCCTCGGTATCGCGGCCGGGGTTCGCCAATCGCGTCAGCAGCACCGCCATGACCGCCTCGGGCTCTCGCACCGCGTAGTGCTGCATCCACTGCTTCACCTCTTGCACAATTGCAACGTCGCCAGGATTGGGCGTTTCTTCTTCAGACCCAACCCCCAGCGCATTCATCGACTCAATCACCCGTTTCATGCGGTCCTTGTACCCCATCGATAAAAATTCCGAGGGGGCAATCGGTGGCCCCAAATAGTAGTCCTGTCCCGCATACTGAAAAGGAAATTCTAATCGTTCCGGTACGGCCTGTACGGGCAATCCGCCCACAAACCGAACAGGAACCACGGGAATCTGGGCTTTAATCGCCAAATCAATCCACAGTCCACTCATCGTCGTGGTTTTCTGACGCGCACTCAACGACCGGGTCCCGGCGACATGCACCAACAGTGAAACACCTTCTTTAAACAACCCTTCCATTTGTTGCACTGTGTGCAGAACCGCTTCTTGACGCGAGCGGTCGACAAATTGGAGGCTGTCCGGCATCGATGCGCCCGGATACGACGCGGCGCGGGCCATCCACTGCCCGATCCATGACTGACGGTGCTCCGCTTTAGCCACTGCCGATACGTCGACCCGAGTTAAGCTGCCCATCAGCAGCGCAAACAACATAGATTCTACCCCGGTTTGATGATTCGCTAGATATAAGACCGGGCTCTTGGAGACCCGCGACCACGCTTCGGGGTCGGAAATCACGATGCGCCTGACAAACTGCTGCGCCAGCGCAATCCAGATATCCTCCATAAGCCACCCGGCCTGTCCACTGCGCAACCGCACATACTCCCGCACCGGCTCAAGCGACAGTGAATCCCTGCTCCGGTCGCGTTGTACAGCCACGAAATGCGGTTGCCGCCGGACCTTAAACGGCCAGGGATGCAGAGGATCGGTGGGTGCGATGGCGCATTGATTTTTCAGGTCGAGGCGAATCCGGGCCGGGTGTTGTCCACTGATTTGGGCCGCCCATTCTTTCACGGCAATCTCGACGAGGTCGGCTTGACCCGTATCGCCGAGCGCATAGACGTCTTGCACAGTGCCCGGATACCAGTTGACGCTGTTGACTTCATCGGACTCCAGCACCACTTCATTGCCCTCAACCCGCGACAGCAACGCGTGGGCCACATAGCGCCTTTGTGTCAAAAAATCATAGCGCTCCCGCGGATCGAGCGTTCCCCATCGACCAGTGGGGAAAAGCCGCACCTTCCACCGCAACTGCGCCCAGAGCTCCCCACCCACCAATAACACGCTGTCGTAGGCATGGACCGCATTGGCGACGGCGATCTCGACCTCCCCTAGGCGCCGAATCCTCGCCAGCACCGGGCCTTGATGCGGTGGGCGGGATCGAAAGAGGCCGTGTACAATTTCCACCGGAAAGGCGGCCACCGGACTTTCCGGCGCTTGGGCCAAGTACATGGCCCCAATCATTTGCGCCAGCCCATCTAAAAGGGCAACGCCCAGTACCCCGCGCAGCTCCTCCTCGACCGAAGGCTCTAGCTCCGCTTCCGCACCATTATCTGCAATCGTCACCTGGCGAATAACCTGTAGCGACGGGCCGTGCACCAGCACCTTGCTTGCATAGGGGTCCGTGAGCGGGCGCGGATTTTGCAGGGCGGGCCACTCCTGCCAGCTCCGAGAAGGCGCGTCTGAGGGCGCCAGGCAAATCCGCCCCGACGCCGCCACATCAAAGCGGGAAAGCCGCCGATCGTCAGCGTCGCGCCATGACAAAAGTCTCGCTAAGAAGGTCTTGGGCATCCCGGACAGCGGCTCGGTCTCAATTTGTAGACGTAGTGGGCGGTCAGCCGCAATCCATCGTTTCATCGAGAGATTGTCTATCTGAAGAGAGCCACGACCCGGTGCGGCCTCAAGCACATGACGCGCCAACAAATCGGCCACATAGGCTAGCGGCAAGGCTGGCCGCGTCAGCGTGGGACGATGGTCCGCGATCCAGGCATGCTCTTGTGGATCCCATTCGAGTGCCAGTCTAAAGCCGCGCTCGACTCCATCCGATGCCACGCGTTCCGCCACGATGCCGATGTGGCTAATCTCGTAGATCGCCACATCATCCGCCCAAATCCACGCATCCGCCACCACTTCAACCCGACTATCCGCCTGATCGATGGCGCGAATCTCTACTTCCACGGTCATCGCCTGGTGATGCGGCAAAATTTGTCCCCGATATTTCCAAGTGAGTGGCGTTTTCGCCAAGTGCGTGGTGCCCGCTACGCCCAGTTGTCGCGTGATGTACCATTGCAGCGTTTGATAGACGGCTTGAAGCCCTAAAGAGCCCGGCTGCACCGGATCTTGGTAAAAATGGGCTCGAAAGAACCAATCTCGCGCGTCGATGCGCTTGTGCGTCCGGACTACGCCCAGTTGGGCCCGACCCATTTTGGGCCAAAATCCCGTCACATCATCCAAAATCTCCAGCGTCGGCATGTCCCAATCATCAGCATTAGGCGCTTTCAACTGTTCACGCACCGCCGAGGCACGGGCCAGGATGGCCGCATCTCGCGCAATGCCGACCTGACTTTTTAAGGCCGCCTGCGTAAAATGCCCAAATACCGTAGAGAGCGTGGCCACGCGCTCGCCCGCTTGATCAATTTCAACGGCGTATCGTTCAATAATCATACCGCCAACACGGTCGACGCGCTCTAATTCGGCCCGGACCTGCACGGGTCCGCCGGATTTGGATAGCGTTCCCGTCATTGTCAGCGATCCATCTAGATTGCGAATCGCCACGTCTTCGGGACTCTCCAGTGGAATTCCCGCCAGTGTTGCCAACCACCCACAGGGCTGCAACGCGATCTCACTCAAGACAGCGACGTCGACCTCGGCACCAGGTGTGTCGCAATACCAAGCGTGTGCGTCGAGCGTAAACTCGGTTTGCACCCAGCTTCCTACTAGCCCGTCCTCCACATGGCTTTGGAGAATGCGTGAGACAAACATAAAGGGCGGCCCGGGCAGACGCGGAGCGTGACGAATCTCGTCAAACTCGGCGTAGCGTTCGCCAAATACGTGAGAAAGGCGGCCGATTGCCGCTTGCAATACCGGGTTGTCCTGCCCGCCTTCTTTGACAACACTGGTAATCGGCCAATCCGGAACCAGCTCCAGGGCCAACGCTTCGCAATAGAATGCTTTCAGCCCATCGACCGTCACCAGCACATCAGCCACAACCCGAGGCTTGGGGCCCGCACAAAGTTCCCGCACAAATACCTCATAAGTTAGCTCTTGCGAGGCGGGTGTCACTTGACCGCGACAGACCATTTTATAGGGTCGGCCGCACTGTGGCTGAAAACGCCATCCATCCTTGTCTAGGCTAAATCCCGTGCTCAAAAGATAGACAGTCAGCGCCTGCACCGTTCCTTCAAACATCAGCGTACCAGGCATGGCCGGATCGTTGTGGAAGTGTCCGTCAAAGAACCACTCGTCGCCGTGCACCGTAGTTTTTGCGCACAGGTATCCCCGTTGCCAGGGTCCCCCACGCGCATCAATCGTCACGACCTCATCCAACATCAAGAGCGGCGGGGCGGCAATCCGCGGCGTGCGCACATGGGTTTTCGCCCGGTCAAACGCCGCTCCGAAGCAGTCCCAAGGTCGCCCCTGAGCCAGTGCAAGCAGCTGGTCATGAGTCAGACCGGTGTCGTTCACGCAGACAGCCGGTGCGTCGAGCAGGCCGGGCTCAGGCGCCATTGTTTCGGGTTCGAACAAAACGCCAGAGGCGTTGGCCAACTCTTCCTCGGTAAAGAATCCCGCCTGACCATTGCGAACAGAGATGCGCCGTTCTTGGTCGATGTAGCCATCGTTGTGAAAGAAAAATAGATGCACATCACCGTACGCCACATAGCGGTCCACTTCAATTTCAAACCGCATCAAATCGCCCGGACGTGCCAACGGTCCATGAAACGTCAGCTCACAGCCCAACAGCCGATATCGGCGCTGTCCACGCGTGACAAAATCAATGCCAAGCCACGAAATGAGAAACAAATCCGCTTGCCCCGACTCAACCATCGCTCCAGCCGCCATGTATCCGTCGTGGACATACCAGTGGTCAGGCGCGACGAAGGTTTCGGTCACCACTCGGCCTTGGCCTAATCCGCCGGGTTCACCCGTCAGGTCGCGCACCCGGTCTACCAACAGCAAGGGAGGAGCCGGCATGCGCGCGCGAATCGCGTAGTCGTCGAGGGAACTGAATTGTGGGCCAAAAATCTCAGAAAGGCGCCCGTTCGCATGAACAAGCAACTGCGAGCGATCCCAGCTTCGAACGACGCTTGCCGGTGCGGGTCTCGATTCAATCACCGCCTGCTCGTGTTGCAGGCGAGATTGCCCACCCAACCCGTTCCCTTCCACCGACCGAACCGGCGCTGCCCCGGACAACAGCGCCATCGTCTGCAAGAATTGCTGATGCTGCTGCTGGGCCGTGCGCAAAAACTGCTGGTGGGCCTGAGCCACGCTCACAAACAACGACTCGGCTGGCCCGACAGATGCCATGGGTTCGGCATGGTGAAAGGAATCTAAAATGGCTGAACTTATCGCTGGGCGATCGAAGGGCGGCATCGCCATGACCTGGCCCAGCGGATGCGCTGCCGCAGTTGCTTCGCTGACCGGGTGCGCTAAAGCCCCAAGACGCACCTCCGGTAGATGAAGCCCGATCCTAACAGCCGACGACCGCCCTTTATCCACGTCTGCCGACGCAGCCTCTACATGGCGCTGAAGGGTCGGAAGCGCTTTCAAGAGACGTCGCAATCCCGCTGTGGCATACCAGGTTAACGCATCCGGATCGGCCTCGGCCGCCTCATTAAAATAATCAGACCTGGTCAACACCTCCAACACCGTGTGACCGCGTCGGGTCGCATCCTCCAGACGCTCTAGAACAAGCACGAGCGCTCCGTCCTCAGGTGATCCTGCCACTTGCGGAAAGCGCTGGGTCATGGCCCATTGGTGAACAGGTTCGGCGCCACAATCTACTGCCCCGGCAATGGCGGCATCTACGCAAAAATCTTGCAACGCTTCCATTGCAAGGGCCAAGGAGACGCTTCCCGACGCCCTACCGGCCAAAACGGTCTCACCTGGACCCGTCAAATCCAATAACTGATTAATCAGGTTGGCCGGCATGTTCGGCAAAACCCCCATGACGCCCGAAGCATCCAGGGGCGGAGCCCAGTCATGCTGCCAGGTGCGGAGCATATCCCTCTCGATGCTAACACTCGCAGAGACTGCCCACTCGGCGGCATGGATCCGGGCCACATGCCGCGACACTTCCGGGTTGCTCTCGATCCCTAAATAGACGCCGGTGTTGGTCGGCAAGTCCGAAATCGCGTCTAAGGCCGACCGAGTGGCCTGTAGCGCCAACACCTGTTGACCAGAACAGTTCTTCAAGTCATTCGGGGGTAGCTTCAACCCCGCCGACGCAATGTGCAGGTGAGCCTCCTCATCACCCGCGCGAGGCTGGGCGATGCCCAGTGCCACCACGGCCACGCGTGGCCGATCTACGGTTGGTTTTGGCATGACTTGCCGGCTCAGATCGCGATGGTACTCAGGCTGAAACTCTTCCACCAATAAATGGGCATTCGTTCCGCCAAAGCCAAAACTGCTGACGGCAGCACGCCGGATCGTCGCTGACCGCCACGGCTCGTTTTCCGTCACCAGTCGTACCGGTGCCTTGGCCAAAAGCGGATGCGGACTCTCTACATGCAACGTCTGCGGCCGCGTTTGGTGAGCAAATGCGAGCAGCACTTTAATCAATCCGGCCGCGCCCGAGGCGGTCACCAAATGCCCAAGGTTGGACTTGAGGGAACCAATCGGCACCGGTTCGGCTACGTCGCGAAAAACATGCGAAAGGCTTAATATTTCGATCTCATCCCCACGGGGTGCCCCGGTCGCGTGACATTCAATCAGCGACACGTCATCCAGGCTCCACTCTGCCTGGCGATACGCTTGGGCCATTGCAGCAATCTGCCCGCTTTGGGCTGGATTCAGCCGACCCCCATCCGCCCCGTCATTCGAGAGACCAACCGCACGAATCACGCCCAATACCGCATCGCGATGGGAAATCGCGTCTTCCAAGCGTTTTAACACCACGACTGCGACTCCCTCGGCCGGAACCATCCCGTCGGCGTCGCGGTCAAATGGCCGACTACGGCCCGACGGACTCATTGCCTGCAAAAGTCCAAATCCTTTATGCAACACCAGCGGATCTGCGGCATTGATCCCCCCCGCCACCATCACGTCAGCGCGATGGTGGCCCAATGCTCGGCATGCAGCCTCAATGGCGTATAACGAGGATGCACAAGCAGCATCGAGACCATAGGCTAGGGAACCGAGGCCCAAGGCCCGGGCCGCTTGACGGATGACATGCCCTGACATGAATCGGAGCTCCGGCGACATAGTGGAACGCAATTTGGTCACGATCCGCTCTAAATCCCACTCCTGCAATCTTTCCGGCGATTGTTGCGAGAGCCACACATATTCCGACAATTGTATCAGCGATCGCGTCGGAAATCCCAAGTTACCGACGATCAAGCCCACCTGCGGCAACGGCCCAACCCCGTAACCCGCTTGATTTAGAGCTTGTCGCGCCGCATACAGAAGCCACTTAAGCTGCACGTCACTGCGTTGAATTTCCTCTACGCTCATTCGAAAGCCCGTCGGGTCAAAGAGGGTGTCAAAATTCGTGACATAGCCACCGCGTCCGCTGGAGATCACCGGTTCGCCTGCCCGCTTCAGCCGGTCAGCCGGGTTGTCGGACGATACCGACAGTAAGTCTCGACCATTTTGAAGAGCGGTCCACAAGTCCTGGGGCGTATGCGCTCCCGGCAAGACCAGTCCTTGCCCCACAATGGCGATGGGCGGAAAGTTCAGTGTCGCGCTCACCGTGTAACCTCTTCGATAACCCGCCACCCGCTCGTCTCTTGTCCAATGCAGTGGACTTCCAGCGACTCCATACTGAGCCAGTGCCTTCCGTCACTGCCAAACCAGTCAAGGTCGGCAACAATTTTCAAGGGGTCGGCTTGATGAACGCGCACGGCGCATCGCACCGGGCTATTCTCTGTGAGCGGTCGCGATATCACGAGCCGCCTCACGGCAGTGGGCAGGCTGCGCTTGCGGAGAAACTCCAAGCCCCACACACCGAGAATTTGTAACCCACCATCGAGCAACAACGGATCGCCAATCAATCCCTCATGACGAACTGTCACCTGCAATTCGGCGGACGCACCATGTTGCGAAAAGTGATTAAGCCCGCTAATGACCTGAAACTCATCCGCATGAAAGAGTTTGGTGTCGTAGATGGTCTGAATCGAGCACGGCCAAGAGCCAGACAGAATGTCCACACCGTCGGACGAAGCATCAGATGGAAGACTCGATTGGGCCAGCACCACACGCCCTTTGTACAAATACACGCCTTGATCGTCCGTCAGTTCCACGTCTACACTTTGTTCCGGATGGGCTACTTGACCCAATGCCCCGTCAAAGCGCGCTGTCACATGGATCACATCACCTCCATCAAAGAATCGCTGCAAGCGAATGCCGTGGAGCACATTGACCTCTTCGACCCGCACCACCGCCAATGCTGGAAAACACGCTTGCGCGGCCCGCATCATCATATCGATCACCACCGTAAATGGCACGACCACTGATCCTTGAATGGTGTGCCCGGCCAGATACGGATAGTGCTCCGCGCTTATTCGCCAGTCGGCCTGGCGCTGGCTCACGACCGGCTGCCGCGGGCTCGCGTCAGCGGGCGGTGCCGCCAGCACCAGCCACTCGGACGCCTCCGAGCGCCTTTGCAATGACTGGCACGCATAGCGTACGCCCAGGTCCCGCGGAATTAATCCAACTCCCTGATTCAAAAAGTGTTGCCGCAACGCGTCATCGACCATACCGCCATCCCAGGGTCCAAATGCCCACGATCTAGCCACCAGCGCCGAGCCCCGGCGAATATGCTCACGCCGAACCACAGCGCTCATGACTTCATTGGCCATGGCGTAATCCACTTGTCCCACGTTTCCCATTTTGGCCGAAACGGACGAAAGCACCGCGACGTGAGTCAGCTCCTCCGCTTCCAGCTGATCCAAAAGCGCGTAGAGTCCGCGCACCTTGGTATCAAACACTGGGCGAAATTCGTCGTCTGTTTTGTCCGCGATGCGTCTGTCACGAATGATCCCTGCGCCGTGCACTACGGCGTTGATCGGTCCAAAACGTTGGCGTATGGCATGCAGTGCCTCTTGAACGGCCTCGGCATCTTGCACGTCGCACACCCAATAGTCTACCTCGGATCCAAGCGCACGAATTTTCTCCAGAGTTTCGCGAATATGTTGGGCATCGAGTGCTTTTTGAGCGCGACGCGCCATGTCGGCCGGTGACAGGCCTTGCCGTTCCGCCCCCTGACTAAGCCACGCGATCGCCTCTTTCAAATCACGAAACTTTGGCGCGTTCACCTCACCTAAGGACGTACGCCCTAAAAGCGCCATCCGAAATGGCCTAATCTGGGCCAGAGCAATGAGCAGGTCCGCGGTAATCCCGCGCCCTCCACCCGTCGCCACAATGACGCTGTGCGCTGCCAATTCCACGTTGGGGCCTTCAAATGCAGCCCGTCTAAGCACCGGAACCCACCGCGTTCCGTCGCCCTTTAGCCCGACCTCCATGTCAAAAGCCCCGCCTTGCACCTCGTCGACAATGAAGTCGGCGATTTGTTGGGCGGACAGGCCGTGTCCTAGATCGATGGCCTTGGCCTGCACCTTCGGATATTCTTTCCCCACAGTTTTGACGAGGGCGCGCAGGCCGGAACTCCATACGCTCAAATCATCGGGCGAAGAAGCGCCAAAATCACCACCCGTGGCTTGCACCGTGACAAAGAGTCCGCCGTCCGCTAACTGCGGAGCCATCTGCCGCACGACATTAAACGCATCGTAGTTAACCTGGATAGCTTCTTCAACACGCCTGAACTTTTGTAACCCGCCGAGATATATTAAAGCCCGGGCTTGAGCCGAAACTTTCTTCGAAGAGCGAACCACGTTGGCTCCCATGGCCTCCAGCCGGGCTTGCACGCGCGTGGCAATGGCCGTTGGGCCGCCCACTACATAGATCGGACCAGCCTCACCGCACCCAATCATGCTAAGCCCTGTCCGCATTCGCGGTTCGAACTGCTCGTTCCACAATAACAGGGCGGTAGGCTCCACTGGTTCGGATGCCGTGGCCGTGTGAGACCTGTCTACAGCCTTAGGAGTTGCCACCCCGCCCTTTTCGCCCAAGAGCGCTTGTCGAATATCGTCTAAGGTTCGCAAATTTTCAAGGCCGCTGACATTGCTCACATCGAGCGACGGGTAACGGTCCTTTAAAGCGGACAAAATCTCGACACGTTTAATCGAATCAATGCCCAAATCTTGCTCCAAGGCATGATCGGGCTGCAACATGTCGGCCGGATAGCCCGTCTTTTCCGCCACCACCGCCTGCACTTCGGCCCACACGCGGCTGGCGTCGTTTGATATCGGAGCCCGGACACCACTTAACTCGGGCGCAACCGGGCTGTGCTCGCCCGTCTGCTGGCTCAGATATTGCGCCACGTCGCCCAGCGTCTTTAACGCCCCTAAACTCTGGACCTCCGCCACATCCAGCCCGGGGTAGCGTTCCTTGAGCGCCGAGAAGATCTCCACCCGTTTAATCGAATCAATGCCCAAATCTTGCTCCAAGGCATGGTCGGGCTGCAACATGTCGGCCGGATAGCCCGTCTTTTCCGCCACCATCGCGAAAACTTCGGATAGGAAGTCTGGACTAGCATCGCTGCTCGGGATGGGGCGAGCCGCGGAGGCCATGACGTCAGGCGGTGGTTCACCCAAATCATAGGTTGGTTTGGGGATGGGTGTCTCAATGCGATCCAGCCTTGGGGCTAAAGCGGTACCGTTAGGAATCGCGGAAGCGCGTTGCCCTTGACGGCGTGCCAAAATCGCCGATTCAGCCAGCTTCAAAAAGGCTTGATGTCCTTCGCTCAACGACTTCTGGAAAGCAATATGCGCAGCCGTAACCTGATCTTGAACAGCTTGGGTCCATCCATCGTCTTCGGCAGCCCAAGGCGGTGAAAGATCCTCGTGTGAGTCGATCCCATTGGCTGACGATGCGGGTATACCAATGGCTACACTTGGGTTGTCTCCCCTGATTTCCTCCCGCGGTGCAAACGCCGCTAACGGCGTAAAGGACTCAATAATCCCCGGATACAATTTTCCATAATTGCTTCCGCCAATCGCCACCGTCGCCGGCGAGTGGCTCGATTCTGCCTCGTCCTCGGGTATCTCGTAGTCCTCCCATAGGGCCATCGCATCAACAGGGATGCCTAACGCAGCAAGCTGTGCCACCGCCTGCCACCACGCTGTCACGCCATCGCGTCCCGGTTGATCCACGGCCAGATATCGCACCCGAGGATCATCGAGGCTGCGCTCAGCCAGGCCTGTCAAGGTGCGACCCGGCCCCACTTCTAAAAAGACCCGGACGCCGTCAGCATACATGCTCTGTATCATTTGGCTAAATTTTACAGGCTCCGCAATCTGCCGGGCCAACAAATTCTTGATGGTTTCGGGGTCTGGTTGGTGCGCCGTACCCGTTACATTCGAGTATACGGGAATGCGCGGCGACGTCATCGGACGCGAATCCAATTCCAGCCGAAAGGGATTTACGGCTGGCGCCACTTGATCCGAGTGAAACGCAGCACTGACGTCGAGTCGGCGAAACGGCATCTTTTCATTCGACAACAATGTTTCGGCCTTTTCGATTTCAGTCACGGGACCGGCCAATACCAACTGGTTGGGCGAATTATAGCCTGCAATATTCACGCCAATGTCAGCGTCGCGCAAGAGATCGCGCAATCGCTGTTCTGACGTAGAAACGGCCGTCATGGTACCGTGGTCGCTTTGGGCCGCCTCTGCCATTAAACGCCCGCGGGTTTGCGCCAACTGAAACAGCGTCATTTCATCCCAGGCACCAGCGCTCCAGAGCGCCGTCAGTTCTCCAAAACTATGGCCGGCAACCGCCGCGGGCTGTACTCCGAGACGCTGCAACATCAAAACATAGCCCGCAGACACCACCCCGATGGCGAGCTGGGCGCGCCGCGTGTCGGTGAGCCGCACCTCGGCCTGCTGTCGATCTGCCGCTGTCCACACAGAACGCGGGTAAATAATCTCGTCTGGGCTGTACCCATCGCACCGCATTTCCGCCACCCGATCCAGCACGCCCCGCATCTCTTCAAACGCAACCGTCATATCCCGTCCCATGTTAAGATACTGGCTGCCCTGGCCGGGAAACAGCATAGCTAATTTCCCGGGAGGCTCCCCCTGCCCAAAATACACACCGGCAGGCCATCGTATGTCATTGACGTCCGTCCCTGCACTCAACCTTTTCAACACGTCTTCCAAAGTTTGGCGCAGAGATTCCACGCTCGCACTCACAACCGACAGGCGAACGGCCTTACACGCATCAAACCGCCGTTGCCGTTCATAGGCAATGCGCGCCAACGAGGACCACTTCGCCAAACTCTCGTGCAGATGCGCAATGCTGGTGGTTAATGCCGCCAGATTGTCGGCACCAAAGGGTATCCACTCGCTGGCTAGAGTCCGCAATTTGGGCGGCCGAGAGCTTTCAGGCCCTGTGTACTCCTCGACAACTAGGTGAAAATTGCTCCCGCCAAATCCAAACGCACTAACAGCGGCCCGCCGCGGTTCATCGCCGTGGCGTACCCAGGGCCGCACTGCCGTATTTAAATAGAATGGGCTATGATCCAGGTCAAGCCGCGGGTTGGGCGTGTCAATTTTGATGGTAGGAGGCAATACGCGATGATGTAGCGCCATGACCGCCTTAAACAGGCCAGCCGCCCCGGCCGCCGCTTTGGTGTGACCAATCTGCGATTTCACCGATCCCAAGGCACACCAGGGATGACCTCCCTCCTTCCAATCCTGGCCAAACACACGGCTTAACGCAGCAAATTCGGCCACATCGCCCGCCGCCGTGCCGGTCCCGTGCGCTTCCACCAAATCAACGGTCTTGGGAGCAATGCCGGCATCCGCATAAGCGCGCCGCAAGGCTTTTTCCTGGCCTTCGCTTTTGGGAGCGTAAATCGCTGTACCGGATCCATCCGAAGAGGTTCCGATTCCGCGAATTACGGCCCAGATCTCGTTGCCATCGCGTTGTGCATCGTCAAGGCGTTTGAGAGCAAAAAATCCGATGCCTTCACCAAGGATGGTGCCGTCAGCGGCGCTGGAAAAGGGACGGCAATCTCCGCTGAGCGACAACGCGTGCGTTTGACTAAAGCACAGATACATAAAAATATCGTTTAACGTATCGACGCCGCCGGTCAGCACTATATCGGCGCGATGCGCTTGAAGTTCCAAGATCGCCATGTGAATGGCCGCGAGCGAACTGGCACAAGCTGCGTCCACCACACTGTTAGTGCCTGCCAGGTCAAACCGATTGGCGATGCGGCCCGCGACCACATTCCCTAAAAGTCCGGGAAACGACGCCTCCTGCCAGGGCACATAACAGGAAGCCACGCGATCGGCCAGTTCGTCTGCGGCTGCGCTAGGAATTCCACTGGCCTGCAGCACCCGCTTGATCACTGGGCGTTGGATGCGCGCATTGAGTTCCAAGACTAACTCCATGGTCGAGGCCACTCCCAAAAGGACACTGACCCGATCGCGGTTAATCCTCACATTGGACGACCTCTGCACCTGGTCTAGCAGTCGTTTAGCCACAACCAAGGCCAGCAATTGGCTCGTGTCGGTGGCCGTCAAGTTCGCCGGAGGAATCCCAAATTCCATGGGATCAAAAGGAATTGGTGACAAAAACGAACCCCGCCGGGCATACGTCTTGTCTGGAGCGGACGGATTGCTGTCGTAGTAGTCCGCGCTAAGCCAATGAGACGAAGGGACTTCTTGAATCAAATCTTTCCCGGTAATAATGTCGCGCCAAAAACCTCTCGAATCACTCGAACCCGGATACAATACGCTTGTGCCGACGATTGCGATATCCACTGCCATGAAGTCCCCCCGGATACGGTTGCATCACCCAAAATCTTAAGACCAGCAACAATTTATAACGGACGCATCATAGCACGCGTCCTTTGTCCCAAGTGTTTCAAACGCTGTCCCAAGTGCTTCAAGTTGCCCACTTCGTCGTATTTTCTCGAGACAACTCGCTATGATGGGGACGGACCCCGCACGTGGGCATTGGGGTCGACTACACGGAACTGAGGTGCACCCCCAAGAGTGTCCACTCTTCTCCACGCGCTACAGCAGCGGCGGCAGACGTTAACCCAGATGACCAGTCAACACTGGCCGCGCCATCCCCTCCATGTGTACATTGACCACGATGCCCTCGACAGGCTCCCCGCGCTGCTCATGCAATCTCACGTCAAGCAAGCCTACCTCATCATGTCGGAAGTCCCCATCATGCGCGAAGGTTATCCACTCAAACCCTATATTCATCAGCTAGCTCTACAAGCAAAAATCAGGATTGAACCCATCTACGTGAACAGCTTCGCCAGCAGCGATCAAGCCCAGCGCGTCGCCACTCGCCTTAGGTGTTCCTCCGCCGTTATCAGCATCGGCTCCGGCCAGATTACCGATTTATGCAAACAGGTCTGCCACCTCTATGAGCAAGAGACGGGACACGCACTGTATTTTGTGGCGATTCCCACGGCGAACAGTGTAACCTCGTATGCATCGCATTTGACATCGATCTGGCATCGTGATGTCAAGGTGAGTATGCCGGCGCGATCGCCAGACGTGATTCTAGCCGACCTCAGAACGTTGCACAGTGCCCCGCCTGATCTCTCACGATCCGGGCTCGGCGACCTCGCCGCCAAATTCGTCGCCCTCGCCGATTGGTATTTAGCCGCCTCGCTCGGGTTGGGAGACCCCTTTGAACCGCGCGCCCTGGATTGGCTCAAGCCCATTGACCAGTTGTACGACGAGTGGCCGCCCCAGGGCGGACCCCTTGATTCCTTCTATCAAACGCATGTCCTATGCGAGGCACTTCTCGTGGCCGGTCTCACCATGTCGGTACTGCACCAAAGCACGCCGCTTTCAGGGTTTGAACATGTTGCTACACACGCGTTGGATATCTGGCGTCGCCAACGCAAGGGCGAGTCGGGTTCGCATGGCATTCACGTTGCCGCATTTTCGGCCATGGCCTCGCACATGTGGGAGGCCCTTTTTGCGGGGCCAACACCCAATCTTGCTGCACCTACGCGTTCCGCTTTACAAGAAATCGTGATCTCGCAGTTTACAGCGCTTGATCCCACGAATCGCCTCGGTCACCAGTTTTGGCAGGTATACAGTGAAAAGCTTCAAAACTGGGAGCAGATGTCGACGCACATCGCCCAAAGGACAGCGACGTGGGATGAAAGTCTCAAGCCACACTTGGCAACGCTTCTAAAACCCTCCAGGTGGATCGAGAGTTCTCTTCAACGTGCCGGGCTTCCTCTTAGATTCACTGCTATTAACCCGCCCATATCGCCTGCGGAATACCTCTGGGCCATGGGCTCTGCTCCTTTTATTCGCAAACGCTTTACCTTAGGCGACCTACAAATTTCAAACCCGTGGATGAAAGCCTCGTCTTAAATAGCGCCACGCCTCTGTGATTAATTAGTATGACGGTCAGACCCGCAACCACCCCTCCTCTTCGCTTGTAGTCATCGCCAGAGTATTGCGCTCGCCCAGCGAGGAATACTCATTGCCACCCAGGCCACAGTGATTCCGGTGGGATCCGGGACTTCGTGCGATATGTCATTGCCCCCACGTCTTGACTGCGAACGATCACCCCGATCCGAGTTTTCATGGATAGGCGCTCCGCAATGGATCATAGCGATTGCCTATGCCAGCCAGCTCCCCACCTTGGAGGAGAGGGTGACCCTGCCGTCGACTACGGCTGGGGATAAAACATGATGCTGTCGACCACCTGCGAAAGCACCCACAAGTGGCGTGCACTAGAACTTGGCACCCAGACGGTGATCCAGATCTGCGGCGTCAAATTGGTATCGGCGTCTACGGGCACGTAGATCTCTTCGATCATCCGATTCGCCTTGACCTCAATCGCCGTCCGAATCCGCGAGCCCGTCGGAAGATTGGTATTGCCGGGCGGCGTAGTCCAATAGGGTAGCGCCCCCGCCGCCGGCGGCGGCAAAAGCGGCGTATCGTCGGCCGTCAACGTCATGCCTGACCCATCGTGCGACCACGTAATCGTTTCCGTCTGATGCGGTAACGTCAGGACCCGCCCGATCGCCGTGACCGGATACGTCGCCTGTAAGGTGGTGATCCGCCAATTCTCCGGCATCGTCAATCCAATGGTGGTGCCCCGCTCGTCCCCGGGATGCGGAATCCCCCAATTAGCCCAATCGTAGCCACTGCCCATGGCCGAGGCTACTGAAAGCTGCACTGCATTGGGCGCAAGATTTACAGGTAACGTCGGTCCACCGCCCGGCCGACCCGCATACGGGTTCGGTTGGGCCACCGGGATCCGGTCCACCGCCATCCGGCCCGGAACCGCCGCTCGCCATTGGTGGTGAATGACTTGGCTTTGCGTTAAGGCGAACGCTTGAACATCATACGTAACGCCACCCACCGGCGGAACCCAATTCACAGTGGGTGTACGATCAAATTTTCGCAAAATCCACGTGTGCCCGGTAGCGGTGTCCGTGGCCCGAAACTGATACCACACCGATGTCCCCGCCGCACTGTGGGCAGTGGCCGACACAGTGGTTCCGTTAATGGTCGTCGCAACATCCGCGATCGAAGTGGATGCCGCCTGTGCCGGCGCCGCCGACGCCATCAGCAATCCGGCACTCGATAAGGCCAATGCCACCCGCCAGGTTCGCCCGGACGCCCACAGGCGAGACCGTTGCTTCATCGTCAAACCTCCATTCATTGCGCATTGCAGACAATATTTCGCGCACCCCAATTAAAAATCCTGTCTGTAGTCGCACGCATTCAGACCATGACGGCATCGGGGAACTCGGTGGCGTGGCCGTATACAATCAAGTCGCTGAAGTCACCATCTTGCCGGTCCCGTCTCAGTGCAATCTCGTCCGCACCGCCTGACACCCAAACTTTCACCTACTCGAAGGCAAACCCCTTATCGCTCCCCTTCACCCGTGGCGCTCGGGGCCATGTAGACGTCCAAATCACAGACCGTCTGAAACCCCATTCTTTCACACAACGGTGCCGATGTGCTTTTCATCGCGTGAATGATGGCACCGCGATAGCCGCGGACCCGTGCGTCCCGGATGCGGTGAGCGACCAGCGCTGAATAAATGCCGCGACCTCGATACTCCGGGACGACCGCCGCTCCGCCCAACCACAGCACCTCGCCGTCGGGATCGAAGTACGCGATACCAAACCCGACCGGCTCCGCTGTCTCGGGTAGGTGTGCGAGATAGACCACCGTCTCATGAGGCGCCCAAGCTTCCATGATTCGAAACCCGATACTCGCCAGGTCCGGGGTCATGGGCGGGCCAAACGCGCGAGCAGCAAACGCATACAACGCAGAGTTGCCGCCCGTCGGGACCACCTCGACGGTGACACCCGGCGAAGGATCCCCGACGCGGTTCAAGGGCTCCAACACCATCCCGGCATACCGGAGAGCCTCCGCCGCATGAAATCCGTGAGCCTCCAAATGCTCGCGGAGCGTCGGAGGTTGGCTGGTGGGACCAACCACCCAGGAAAACGGCACCCCCTCCCGCGCAAACGCATCCAATACCTGTTGGATCCCCGCATCCACGGTGTCCTCCGTGAAGTGGGCCAAACCGACAAAGTTGGCCATGGGATCGGGTGCCGCTGCGCGTCGCGCCTTGACCCCGTCGATGGTGAGCGGCCACATCAATCCCGGGACGGTCACGTCCGCGTTGAGCTGTCCCATCATTTCATCCACGTAGCGGGTCCATTGCCGATGTTCCATAAAGATAATCTCCTCTCTGAGGCACTCCTCACGATTGTCTTCAGGGCGCAGCAAGGATGGCATCCCGTCCATCCCCACCACGCCTATCCCGGGTTTTCACGTTCGGCCTCGCCATGACAGCCCCGGGGGTTGCAGAGCAGCTAGCTGTCGACTGCCTTTACCTGCTCATGCAAGGTCACTTGCCAGTGTCCCACATGGTCGCGAAATGCTGCCATTGCCTGCGAGAACCCGGTGTCCTCGGCTAGGGCCTGCCGCCAGGCGGCATACGCGGCCAGCGAGTCGAACTGAAAGATGGCCAGGTACGATGCCATGGCCCCTGTCAGCGGGCGAAACAATTGCACCTGGGTGCCTACCCTTTGATAGCCTTCGGCCAAGGACGTCAACGCGCCCTCCAGCGCCGCCTGATGACCAGCGGCGGCATCAAATTCGGCCGTGACGATCACCATCTGCCTCCTCCTCTCTCTTCCATCAAACGTCATGAACGGTCGGCCGAGTCGCTCGCCACTGCGATGCGTCGGCTCGCCTCACATTCCAGCCCCCGCCTCATGAGCCGTTCGCGGGGCTGGGGTTCGAACGGCCGGGACATGGGCACTCCTGCCCGCCCCCCAAGGTACCTGCCAGACCTTCCATCCGCACCCGGGACTGATGCCGCGGCATCAGATGGTCCTGGCGCGGCTTAAGTGGTGGCCTGCACCGATTCCAACCCACGAAAGGCCAGGCCGGGACGCCAGGTCGGCGCATCCTCTTGCAGATGAAGGTGCGGATAGCGGCGAAACAGTGTATTGATTGCGACGCGGCCTTCGGCACGCGCCAAAGCGCTCCCCAAGCAGGTATGAATGCCGCCTCCAAACGCCAAATGCCGGTTGGGCATCCGCGCCAAGTTTAGATCATCCGGGTCGACAAACACCGTGGGATCGTGGTTGGCGGCACCTAAAAGAAAGATCGCCACCGAACCTACGGGAATGACGGCGTCACCCATTTCTACGGGACTCAGAGCAAGACGCGAGGTGGCTTGCACGGAACTGTCATACCGCAGTAATTCATCCACTCCGATCTCGGTAAGGCCCGCGCTGCGCACATGATCCCACTGGGCCGGATGCTGCCAGAGAGCCCACAGACCATTACCAATCAAATTCACCGTGGTTTCATGTCCGGCCACTACCAGCAAAGTGACCATCGTGATCAGTTCATCTTCACTCAGTCGGTCCCCCGCCTCTTGGGCCTGAATTAGGGCGGTGAGCAAATCGTCCTGGGGCTGGGTCCGCCGCTGACGGAGGATGTCGCGCAAGTAAATCCGGAAGGCCTGATTGGCGTCCCGCGCCTGCCGATACGTCTCGGGATCTTGCGTCACATCGATGCCAGCCGTGAGCGCACGAGACCACTGGCGAATCTGCCGTCGATCTTCGATCGGCACGCCCAACAGATCGCTGATTACCGTCACCGGAAACGGGAAGGCAAAGTCCCCAATCACATCCCAGGTCGGGCGACCCGCCAGTTCGTCCACCACTTCGTGAGCCAAGACTTCGAGGCGCGGCAGGGCTCGCTCCACCGCCCGCGGCGTAAAGGCAAGGCTCACTAGACGGCGTAAGCGCGTGTGATCCGGAGGATCGATCAGTAAAATGGAATCCAACACGCTGGGTTCCGTAGTGTTAGCACGTTGGTGATCATACAACCCAGCGCGGCCGAATTGCGGGGATTTGAGACCTTCCACACACACCCTATAATCAAAAACATACCAGGTCTCACCCAGCCGCCCGGGCTGGCCGGTCCGTCCCGGATGCACAGACCCAGCCTCGCGGTAGCGGCGGTAGGTGGGATACGGATTGTCGCGTAAGGTGTCCTCAAAGGGGTCAAACTCCAGTAAGGTCAAGGCCATTCGTCCTTTCTTTAAAGAAATGCAGAAACCTCGCACACCAATCCCTGGCCAAAGGTGGAACTCGAACCGACGTCTTATTGACGAGGTCGGCATTCCACGGGTCAAAATGCCCACTTGGCAACGGTTCACGCCGACCGCGCGCGCCACCAGACTCGTCAATGGCACCGTGCAATCATCAAGTGCTGAAATTGGCCTAAAGCACCGATCTGGTGCCGGTGCGCCGCGACGCTTCAAACTGGGCCACTGGGCCGCGCCGCCGGTATTGCAAGAAAGCGGGAGGCCTTACGACGCTACTCATTCGCCAAGCACGTGACCACATTGTCCAACTCCAGCCGATGCTGCTCCGACCGTCCCAGAGTGGCCAGACGTGCCGAGGGCTGCCGATCATCAGAAGTAGCGCACTACCCCATACCTCATGGTATGGATGACCGCAGCCGCAGCTTCTTGAACCCGTCTGCGAAACCCACACACCGCCCCCGGCACTATCGAATGCTTGGGGATTGATGGTGGCTTTCCTCCCATACACGTAGGCCATCGGACTCATCTTGTGGTTTTACTTATGCGGGAGGATCAAACCGCCCGCGCCGGGATGGCTTGGACGAAATAGCAGGATTCCGACAATTCAGATTGTCACACACTCGGGGCCGAGGAACAATGTCCCAAGTGTCTCACATGTGTCTCATTGCATTCTCATGTTCGTCGGTTGTCAAAGTAGCCAGTCGAAAGTGATCAGACCGTCCGAGCGGAGAAGCCAGGAAAAGGGAAATAGGCCCGAAAAGCGGCAAATTAAACCCAGCCGATCAATTTAACTTCACCTTCTGGTGAATGACTCTAGCGCCCCCACGAGGGCCTGCGCTGCTTGAACGACCGAACCCACGCTAGGCATTTAACAAGCATTGCGATCGACCGGTCGCACATAGGGCGGTACAGTGGGATGGAAGTGTTCATACTAAAACAGCATGGTAACGGACAGGAGGCCCACAAATCAGGGCCATATGACCAATGAAGGCCCGATGAAATTCGCGTAGTCTTATCTCGTGAAGGGGGAATTTGCATGACCACGATGTCGATTTTGCTGGCCACCGACGGATCGCCGGAGGCTCTATCTGCTGCCGACTGGTTGAATCGCTGGGCAAATCCGAGCACCGTAGAAGTCACCGTGGCCACCGTTATTTCTCCGCCTAGCCTATCCTGGACTGCGGGTGCAGGCGGCTTTATGATTGACGCCGAAACGTATACGAAGGCTTTTCAAGATCTCGTCCAAGATGAGCACGTGCAGGCCCAGAAAGCACTGGACGACACGCGCGCGCAACTAACCCGCTGCCCGCCCGTCAAAGAGGAAGTCTTGTTGGGTGCGCCACCCAAGGCGTTGGTTGAATACGCCACCACTCATCATATTGACCTCATTGTCATGGGACGGCGCGGCCACTCCGCCCTGGGAAACTTAATGGGCAGCGTGTCATTTGGGGTATTGCACCGTTCTCCTATTCCGGTCACAATCGTTAGTTAAAGTATCGAACCTTTGGAGGGCGGGCACTGGCCCGTCCTTTTGCGCCCCTGCAATTCGGCCGATGGTCGTCATGCGGCACAATGAATTGCCGTCGGACCTTTTTCGTGGGTGTCTAGTCTATATTAAAGATAGGCTGCGTGAGGGAGGGATTGGATGGATGACATAGCCAATGTGACGGTGGCGGAGTGGTTAGACCGCATCGCGCGTCCGTCCGCTGTTTGGGCCGCCGGCAGCGTGAATGCCGTCACATGCGCCCAGGCCTGGAGCCTTGTTGAAATGATTGCGGGGCTCGCCAGTCGCCATGCCAACGACCCGGGGCTAGGCGCAATTGCCGATCGCGCACAATTAGCCCGCCGACACCTGCTGTCTTTGGCGAAGCAAGACGCCCTGGCTTTCCAAAAGGTCTTGCGCGACCCCAGTCCCCAGCATTATGGGCAGGCCGCCCAGATACCGCTTGAAGTTTTGGGATGGGCCCGCCAAGGCCAAGACGCCGCGCAACAGCCCGCATTAGTTAGTTATCACCTGGCTGCGCTTGACCTCAAGTGTGCTTACCAGTTGTTTGACGCAGTATCGGCCACGAGCCAAGCGCTGATTGCGGACAACCTTCCCCACCTCGAGACCACCGAACGTTGTCGCGTGCTTCAACGCCTCCGCTCGCTAGACCTTCGCGAGATATAGACCGACATGCGGGACACTCCGTCTCGGCCCGGTAAAAACGCGTCTGGATCGCGTGGCAGGAAACGACCCTGCCAGGCACAGCTACTCCTTACCCACAAGTCGTCCCCAGACTTGAGTTTGACATGAAGGTCGAAAAACTAGCGACAGAATACGGAGGGGACCGAGCCGTCACACTACGATCAGGTGATGCTCGGCGGAATGGGCACACCCACGACGCAAAACACCGCCATACTGTGGTCCACGAGGGGCATGCGGCAGAGATAGTGGCGGTCACCGACCGTCAGCGGCACGGCTTGCACCCGCTCTAGATCAGTCTCTTCACCCCCTTAGAAGAGTAGAGCAAATCCTTCCTCTCTACAATTCTGCTAATCTTTACCCGTAAGTTTTGGCAGCTTCTGCGCCAAATTTGTCCGGGGTTATCATTCGTGGAATGTTCGTGGAATGTTGCTCTCATCGGCAAAAAAATTTGATCGGAAGGTTCCTAAGCAAAGGGATTTGCGATGACGTGTCGGTTAGCGGCCAATCTTCCGAGTATATTGCTCAGGCGTCACGTAGATTATCGAGAGCTTGTTCCAGGAGCTTTTTGCGCTGTGCCAGAGACCGCATTATGACTGGGATTGAACCATGGGCGGAAAAAACTTTACCCCAATCTTGGACGGAATCATGCGCCTTGCG
>PXYV01000041.1 GCA_003023745.1 Sulfobacillus acidophilus
TTTTTTTAACGTGACGAGCTCCTCCTGAAACACGGCTTGTCGGGCTGGATCGGCCTTGGCCAGGACATATGTCGGGCGCGTCCAGCTGAACCCGTGCCGGTGCAACCAGCGGCGGAGACCGCCGCGCGACAAGGTGATCTGGTAGCGATCCCGTCAAAACGCTTGGAACACCCGGGAATCCCAGTTGGCGGAGATCCCATAGCCCACCGCGGCGGGAGATAACTGGAGTGCCGCGATGATTTCGGCTTCGATGGCAGGCGGGATTTTCGTGGGTTGCCCAGGACTATGGCGAGGCACCAAGGCCTCCGGTCCTCCGGTATTCCAAGCGCGGACGTACGTACTCACGGTACGGGCCGACACGCCAAGAATGTCGGCCGCGGACGCGGCCGGATAGCCTTCCCACACGAGTCGGATTGCCATGAGTCGGGGTCGTAGTCGGGCCTTTGGGGTTTTTTTCTCCAGTTGCCGGAGCTCACGAACACTATAACCGTGGGACTGAGTGATTTTGACCATCACGGATCCCTCCTCGACAGAGGGTCTTCGCCATCGATCACCTTAGATCCTTTGAAAATGGAAAATCCTGCGAAACTTAAGGTGCATTAATATAGCAACAGTGCTGGGGCAATAAAAACCCCCAACCGCTTGCAGGGCTTCAAGTTTTTATGGTGGAGACGAGGGGAGTCGAACCCCTGACCTCTAGAGTGCGATTCTAGCGCTCTCCCAACTGAGCTACGCCCCCACAACGACTCTTGATTATACGCGCATAGGAAATTCCGTGTCAATGGACCGACCCGATTAACGTCTCCATATTTTACCGGAATAGCCCGCGAGGATAGTGACCAAGCTGATAGCAACGACGCGTGGGAGACACTGACCATGAACCCAACAATATCAGCGGCAGCTATACTTCACACGGATCCGGCGACGCTGACGTGGGTCGTCGTCGCCGTAGGCATTGCCAGTCTGTCATTAGTCCGCTTTTCCCATTTTTTTGAAGCGGGAATGCCGCGGATGAGCAATTTTCCAACAAGGCCTTTGGAAAACACGCAAAAATTGTGGCTTGGTGGAATTCTGGCTCTATGGTGGTCTTTGGACGCTCTTGAGCAGGCTCGCTCCTATCCTATGACACTGCGTCTGTGGCACCTGACACTCGCTCAGGCTCTCACCACACAATCGATTTTGACATCATGGCCTCGTTATCTCGGCCCCAACAGCCCCGCCTTTTGGCCCTGTCTCTTTATCGCCGTGGACGCCAGTTTCGTCGTGCTGCTGATTTGGTTGTATGCTCATACGCCCAGATGGATGGCCTGCGGCATGATCGGCTGGGGCATTATCCGATGGGTGCTCGCAGGGGCGACTACCACTTGGGGTCGGATTCATGTGTTCGGTCCGGGCAGCTATCTCATCGCCGCCGCCATGGCGTACCTCCTGATAGCGCCTGCACATTACCGCTATATCTTGACCAGTCTGTCGGCTTGGGCGTTGGCCGACGCCGTCGCCACGAGTCTCTCACATCCCATCTTGGTTGATGCTGGGGGGATCATAGGCTTTGCCTTCCTTGCGATCAGCGCTTGGCGATCCGCCCCGTCGGGGGTCCTGCGGCTTGCCGCCACGGCTGTAGCGGCAGAGATCCTCGTGTTGGCAAGCGTTCACCACGCTCTTGGCGCCGCCCCGAACCAACTTTGGATCCTGATGTTGCTAGCTCTTGCCTGGGGACGGCATCTTCGATCTCAGACAACCAATGTGTTTGAACGTTTGGGCGGCTAGGAAGCATTGACCTTCTGCTTTCTCTTGGACGTAGAGATGATAGAATAGAAAGCGAGAAGAGGTGATGTGTTATTGTTGAAACAATCCGCCTGAGTGATTCGAACGGACGGGCAATGAACCAACTACGGGCCTTTCATCGAGATCCTCTAGCCTTTTTTCAGTCTCTGGTGGGTACGCATGGACACCGCGTCCGCTTTCGCATGGGACTTTGGACATTTTACTTGTTGAACGATCCGGTCAGCGTCCACTTTGTTTTGTCACACCACACCCGCCATTTTCGCAAGGGACCCGGTTTAGAGGATTCTAATCCGCTCACTGGTCAGGGCTTATTGACGCAAGAGGGCGAAGGCTGGGTGCAACAGCGGCGCCGTCTTGCCCCGGCATTCCGACGAGAGAATGTCGACGCTATGATTCCTTGGCTAGATCAGGTATTTGACGAATTCCAATCGACGTTGGTCCCAGGCCAACTCATCGATCTGGAATCCACGATGTTGCACTTAAGTTTACTGATGGCGTTGCGTACCGTCTTCGGCGACAGTCAAGTCACTCTATCGGATGTTCATGCCATCGGCGACAATGTCCAATGGCTCATGACCCACTTCTATCATCGATCGCGCAGCATCTGGAGATTCCCGTACAGTTTTCCGGCCTTTAATCGTCGCTACCATGCACATGCAAGAAAATTAAGGGAGGCCATCCACCGATTGGCACCCGAAACAAGGCCGTATGCGACCGTCTGGCCCGGTCTTGCCGCCGACCCAATCCGCCGCGATCACGAAATGTTAACCCTGGTCATTGCCGGATATGAAACCACGGGCCATGCCATGGCCTGGGCGCTGGATCTTTTAAGTCGTCATCCTGACATAGCCGAGCATGTCATCAACGAAAGTTACCAGTCCCAAGCCCCTGATCCCACCACTCACCCCTGGACGCACAGTGTCGTCAACGAAACCTTGCGCCTATATCCCTCCGTTTGGCTCTTGAGCCGCCGTCCCCTCGCCTCCGTGACGGTGGACGATATCCACTTTAATCCCGAGGACATCATCCTAATTAGCCCCTGGCTCTTGCACCACGCGGCCGACTGGTTTGACGAGCCATCCACCTTCCGCCCGCAACGCTGGATGGGGGACTGGAAGCCCATCCCCTACACCTACATTCCATTTGGAGCCGGTCCCCGCGTTTGCATTGGACAACATCTCGCCCTGAAGGAAATGCTGTTAGCGTTGTCCCGATTTATGGCGCGATTTGACGTGGCCGTCTCGGGTCCGCGCGCCGTGTACCCTGGTTTGACTCTTAACGCCCGGTATCCGCTGTGGGCTACCATCCGTCCGCGCACTTAATACAAGGGGCGGTCACTCATCGCCATTACACTGTAAAAAGCCCGAAAAGCCTCTTCCATGTTAGGCTCTTCAAATCCGACAGTACGACCGTCTAAGCGTTGTGCCCCGGGGCAGTGCATGGCCGCATCCGCCATTTCCGGTGTCATGACCGTCACAGTAAGCTTGACGGGATTTGCGACACGCCACGGCTTCACCAGCCCCGCGCGATAGTTTTCCAGTGCTTGGTGGACGCCAGCCTCTAGACGGCGGTCCACCTCAGCACGGGGCAGTAATTCCGCAGCACGGCGACTGATGCCGGATTTGACGACCACCGTTTCAATCTCCGGCAGTAGATCCCGAGCTTCTTGGGCCACTTTGTCGTCACCCGTAAGTAACGCGACGGGAACGTTCCAGTAGCCCGCCAAAGCCGCATTGATACCTGTTTCTCCGACTTCTTGGCCATTTAAGGTCACGGCAAAAATTTCACCGGAATACGTGTGGTCCATTATTGCGCCGCTCGTTCCAGCACGCGCGTGGTAGCCCACATAAAACGCAACGTCCGCGTCCTTCGCTCCTTGATTCATCGACCACAGTTTGGCGCCCCCACTAATTAAACGAACCCCATCTGGCATCGACGCCGCCAAGATATTGAGCATGCCGTCGTGAGAATCATTGACACAAATACTGTCCACATCCGGCTCTTGTTTGAGAGCCCCTAACACCGCCGCCAAATCGCCCATCATGGCCTCGCGGCCCCGCTCATAGCGACGCCCATCGGGCAACAACTGGTCCCGATCAACGATTCCACTAATTCCTTCCATATCAATGGATATCCAAACCTTCATCAAAACGCGCGGCGTCAGATCCTCTCTACGGTCGAGGACAAACACCGCTTCCCCCTCTCTATTCTTGGCTCAAAATGGCCCATGATCTTACAGTGCAGCGTGTGCGCCGCGCCGCCAACCAACAGCAACCGTTCTAGCCGGGCTTAAGAAGACGAGGCGACACCAAACGTCGCCATAATCCAGCCACGTTCTCCGTCTCTTCTCCTTTAGTCTTTCGTCGACATCAAATGCTGCCCTTTCCCCGCCTGCTATTTTCCGCACCGTCCCAACCGCAACATTGCTGAAACGCCCTAAGCAACCGCTCTGACTCGATACCCTGGGATGACTGCCATCGCGGCCCCTCCAATAAGTGGAAAGCTGACTAGCGCGCCCGGCGCCACGCCCCATAAGGCAACCACCTTTGCCGACTGCCTCTACGCGGACCCACTCGCGCCGCGACACTCGCTACAGACGCCATGAAAAAACACCGCGACATCGCGCACCTCGCTGTCAGGCGGCAGCGCCACCGGCCTAAGCCCGTCAACTCCGGTGACTTCCACGTCAAACCAGCGGCCGCACTGGTCGCAGATAAAATGATGGTGCGGTCTTAGTCGCAGCCCATAGAGTGATACGCCATCCGGTGTCGCCAGTTCTTCACACAGAGCGGCGCGCACAAATTCCTGCAGCACCTTGTACGTAGTGCCCCGAGCCAAACCCGGCATCTGTGGCAAGAGTCTTTGACGTATTTGATCAGCGCTGAAGTGTTGGCCTGATTCGGTCAAAAATAAGTTGAGCACGGACTGGCGCTGCGGCGTGACCCGAAGTCCGCGGTCACGCAATAAATTTTGCGCTGAGATCGCCGTGGACATCGAGCCACCCCCTTTGCACTTTTGACTATCATACTACATCACTCGCCGTCCCTTTGCAGAAATCACTAACGGGCCCGACCCCTGCGGGTTTCACGCAGCGGCCCCCAAACCAGCAGGCCTGTTTCAGACGGTGTAATGCGCCTCGATAAACCATAAATCCTTATCCAATTGTCGCGACACCTCTGTAAACAAATCAGCCGTGTCCGCATCCCCCAACTGCGCCGCCCGATCAATATCCGCGCGAATCAAGTTGGCCACCTGGGCCAGACGCTGACCCACGAGTTGAATCACCTCGTGATCAGCTCGGGTTGCCTTGGGCCACTGATCCAAGCTGGTGCTGGCAACCACCTCTTGGATCGTTTGTCCAGCGAGGCCCCCAAGCATCGCGGAACGCTCCGCCATCAAGTTCTGGGCCTGCAAAATCCGTTCGGCGATCCCGTCAAATAATTCGTGATAGGCGATGAAATGCGGCCCCCGCACATTCCAGTGGGCTAATTTAGCTTGCGCAAATAAGTCCGTCAAAAGACCAACACGCGTATTTAACAAGGCCACGAGTTCCTCTCGGGTCGACACCGGCAGATTGATTGACGTATCGGACAGCATGCTCATAAGAATCCCTCCTATGGCACTATATTATCACATAGGACCTAGTCTTACAAGAGTTTTAATTAAATTAGGTGATGCGTTAGACAATCTGAATTCCGGGCGCCCCCTTGATCATTTCTCCAATACCCCAGAACGGCACCTCCCGCTCCTGAAAGCTTTTCTCAACCAACGGCGCCTGTTCGGCGGACACCGTAAACAACAACCCGCCCGAGGTGACAGCATCGGCCAACAAGCGTCGACGCACACTGGGCTCATGGCAATCGAGAAGATGTGGTGCCACAAACTCCCAGTTGCGGACACTGCCGGCCGGAAATCCATGCGTTTGCGCGAGTAACTCAGCACCCGTGAGAATCGGCACCGCTTGTTCACGGAGGACCGCTCGAGTGTTAGAACCGAGCGTCAATTCCCACAAATGCCCTAACAGCCCAAACCCGGTCACATCGGTACAGGCTGTGGGATCTCCCACGGCTTTGAGCGCGTCTCGGGCACCCGCGTTGGATGTCGCCATCATGGCCGCTGCCGCGTCGGCACTCTGCGCATCCGAAACCCCGTCTTTCACGGCTTTGACGATGACGCCGGTACCGATGGGCTTGGTTAGGTAAATCCGATCGCCGGCACGGGCCGTGTTGTTGCGCCAAATATGCTCCGGATGCACAATTCCAGTCACGGCATAGCCCATTTTCGGTTCAGGATCGTCTATGGTATGGCCACCAATGACCGACGCGTGCGCCTCGTTCATCGCTTCCTGGCCGCCATCCAGCATCGCCGCCACAACCTCCGGGGCAATAACTCCCGCCGGCGTCGCTAAAAGGTTTAGAGCGGTGAGCGGTTGTGCGCCCATGGCGTAGATATCGGACAACGAGTTAATCGCCGCAATCCGTCCAAACAGGCGCGGCTCATCCACCACCGGAGTAAAGAAGTCCACCGTCTGCACCAAAGCCAGATCCTCATTGAGCAAAAACACGCCGGCATCATCGTGCGTCGCGTTGCCCACCAGCACACGGTTATCGTGCCAACCTGCACTGGGCAGATTGAGCAAAATGGCGTTTAGGTCCTCCGGACCTAATTTGCACCCTCACCCAGACTTACTCGTCATTTGCGTCAAGCGTCTATCCATGAAGCACCACCTTTCGCCAGCGTTATAAAAGCCACATAGCTAGCAGTCCGGTCACGAGCCCCGCCAGCGCCACCATAACCGCCACTTTTAACAAGTCCTTGCGCGCCAACTGCTTGCTGACCATGGCCATTGAGGGGAGACTAACCGCGGGAAGGGTCATCATGAGCACGCCGGCAGATCCCAACCCTAGTCCATAGGTTAACAGAGTCTGCACGATCGGAATCTCCCCCGCCGTGGGGATAACAAATAGCGTACCGACAACCGCAAACACAAGCATGAGCCAAAGGCTGTGGCCCAAATGCGGATTCATTGTAGGAAAGAGCCACAGGCGCACCGCCCCCAACACCGCAACAATGATGACGTATTCTGGAATGAGTCGCACCACCAGCTTACCTACGGTCAGTGCAAACCGCTTAAACGTCGGTGCCTCGTCCACCGGTGCGTCGACATGAGCAACCTCAGCGATGCCAGAAGCGGTCGATTTGTTCATCCAGCCATCGCCTGCCCATGACACACCAATCACGAGCACGAACCCCATCACAATGCGTAAGAGTGCCCAATCCCAGCCCAACACAAATCCCATAAAAATAATAGTAGCCGGGTTCAGGACGGGATTTGCCAACCAATACCCGAGGGTCGCGCCAGTCGAAAGGTTTTGCTTCTTCATGCTCACGACTACCGGAGAACTGCAACAGGTGCACATCATCGAGGGCACCGCGGCCGCGATAGCCAAGGCGCGGCTCTTGACCCCGACCCGCCCCATCATGCGGTATAGCCACGAGGCAGGCAAAAGCGTCTGGAGGCCCGCTCCCACTAAAATGCCAACAATCAGCGCAATCCAAATGTCCTTAAAATAGCCTAGGAAAAACGTCCACGCAGCCATCCAGCCAACGGCCGGAGGATGCCCGTTCGCGCCAATAATGAATGACGGGCCTAACGTATGGGTCGAAGCGGTTACAAATGTTTTCAGGTAATAGGGATACCACTTCGCGTAAAACACGCCCACGACCGCAATCACGACAAAAATAGCCGCCGCGCCTCTATAATTCTTGCCTGGGGTGACGCTTCTTTGCGAAACAGCCATCCCACCGCCTCCTTCACACCGCGATTTGTTAAAATTGGTAGGCAATCGACGCTGCCAGCGCACGTCGATGCTGCGGTCAACATATGCAAAATTCAACACACACACAACGCATCATGTAAAATTCGAATAGGCCGCCGGTGGATCTCCAGTCAGATCCAATTGGCAGGTGAGGAGAAGTCGTCGGTCGTGCAAAGGCAGGGATGGCGGGTGACGTTTGAGGATTTGGCGTTGTTTTGGGCGATAGCTGATCGGCAAAGTCTGACCAGTGCTGCTAAAGCGACGTCTATGAGCCAACCATCGGCCAGTCGACGGCTTAAGGCCATGGAGCAGGAACTAGGAGCGGCATTGGTAGATCGCACGGTCTCCCCTGTCAGTCTAACCCCCTTCGGATTTCTTTTTCTGGATTTTGCCGATGACATTCTCAAACGTTACCGGGCCCTTAAGCTAAGCGCCGGACAAAATCATTCGGTCATCGGCCGGTTGACCGTGGCTACGAGCACTAGTCCCGCCGCTCGCCTCGTCACCCGCTGGATGGCAGATTTTATTACAGCCCACCCCGGGGTCCACTTGGAGTTGCGGGAAATGAGCTCACAGGAGGTCGAACAACGCATCGCCAACAATGACGCGAGCATCGGGTTTATGGGCGTTCCCGCGCACTCGCCTGACATTACCTCGTACCCGATCGGCGAGGATGAAATTGTGCTGTTGATCCCGCACCATCCACTTTTTGCAAACCTTTCGCATCCGGTGTTGTGGGAGTCTTTGTATGCACTGCCCTTCATTTGCCGCCGACCCGGTTCAGGCACGCAATCCGTCATCAACCAAGCCTTAATCGAGCGCGGCTGGCCGCTTTGCCGCCATATTGTTTTAGAAGTCGATACGGGCACAGCCATTATCGACGCGGTTGAATCAGGACTCGGCGCGGGTTTCGTGTCGCGGGAACTCCTATTTCGGCGGGAGTTGCGACGGGCACGCCCCGTTGCAGTCAAAGATTTCTCTATAACGCGCCCGTTCTATCTCGCCTATCGGCCACATCGTTTAAGCACCGATGCCGTTGCCTATCAATTTCTGCGCTACGCCAGCTTGCGGTTAGAACAGCTCCAAGGCTCATAGAACGAAAAAGGAGGGCTTTATGCAATATTCAGTAAACAGTGACGTCGTCGCCCAGGCTACGGTCAGCGAGTTGCAAACCTGGCTGGATGAAGGCCAGATCAGTTCAGCCGATCTCGTCTTGTTGTACTTGGAGCGGATCTCGCGCTTTGACCGTCTCGGACCCCAGTTAAATAGCATTTTGGAAATTAATCCGGATGCGTACCACATCGCCCAAGCACTCGACCAAGAACGGCGGGCGCGAGGTCCGCGCGGACCTTTGCATGGAATTCCGGTGGTGATTAAAGACAACCTATCCACCGCTGACAAAATGCATACCAGCGCAGGCTCGCTGGCGTTAAAAGATCTGCACGCGCCTTTTGATGCGGCAGTGGTCGAGCGGCTTAGAGCCAGTGGCGCAGTGATTCTGGGAAAAACCAATATGACGGAGTGGGCCAATTTCATGTCGGATCATATGAAAAACGGCTACAGTTCGCGTGGTGGACAGGTGCTCAATCCATACGGGCCGGGCACGGTAGACCCCGGAGGGTCAAGCAGCGGGTCTGCCGCAGCGGTAGCCGCCGGACTCGCCGGCTTCGCGATCGGCACCGAAACCTCCGGTTCCATCCTTAGCCCCGCCAGTCAGCACTCTCTCGTAGGCATCAAGCCCACGGTCGGTTTAGTTAGCCGCTTTGGCATCATCCCCATCGCGGTCAGTCAAGACACCGCCGGGCCGATGTGCCGCACCGTATTGGACGCGGCTTTAGTCTTAGGCGCTCTCACCGGCATCGATCTGCGCGATCCGGTGACTGGCGTGTCCGAGGGACGTTACGCGGTTGATTATACCATCGGCCTGTCGGCGCAAGACCTTCATGGGGTTCGGTTGGGCGTTCCCCGCGAGGCGTTTTTGAACGATGCCGCCGAATGGCAACAGCTTTTGATGGAGCAGGCCCTACGCGATCTCAGCCAACTCGGCGCCACCATCGTCGACCCCGTCGACATCCCGTCTTATCCTCAGATTCGTGATTATACTGTCTTAATTTACGAATTCAAAGCCGCGTTAAATAGTTACCTGGCCAGCTTGGGCGAGCGTACCCGCATGCGATCCCTGTCTGACATCATTGCCTTTAACCAAGCCCATGAAGCCGACTGCTTAAAATATGGACAATCTCTCTTGATTCAATCGGACGCTACCACTGGCACTTTGACTGAACCCGAATATCTGAATGCCCGGGCTCGCGATCTCATGTTGTCGCGCGAACAAGGCATTGACCGGGCGATGTCCGAACATCAGCTGGATGCGCTCTTGTTTTTTGCTAATAGCGGCGCCAGTATCGCAGCCAAGGCCGGCTATCCATCCATCACGGTACCCGCCGGCTATAGTGCGGATAATGAGCCCATGGGGCTGACCTTCACTGCCCGCGCTTTTGAAGAGGCCAAGCTGATACGCTGGGCATATGCCTACGAGGTCAGCACCCAACATCGTCGGCCCCCTGTTTTGCGTGAATCGTGATGTCTTACCCGTCGTGCGCAGGTGATCTTCGCGTGGCGTTGCCTGAGGTCACGTACTGTAAAGGTACCGAGCTCATGTGGCGCTTGCTTGCCCCCACCGATTGCCCGCGCGCGGCAACCGGGAAACGAGGGGTTGGCTGAGGAAAACAATGGTTGACAAGTGGGGATCGAGGGAGACATGCTCCCGCCGGTTTTTCAGGAATCTCACCCGAGCCAGGTCTCCCGTGATACTTTGCATCGGCGGCTCCCGGGCTCAAAAAATTGTGAATGGGTCCGTGCAACTTGACGCAATAGCCTTCCCGTCAAAGAATCGGATCTGTAGACGTATGAGTCAGGGATTTCCTGCCTCGCCCCGTCCAAAAGGTTAGCCCCACCAACATTAATGTGCCGACCATGGCGATCAAGGTGCGGTCCACTAGGGCACTCATCGTGTGAGCACCGGCCAATAGCATAATCCAGGTTAAAGTGCCTAAGCCGGCAGCCGCCGTGGTCCGATAGACTCCCACCGCAACCCCGTACGTGGCAAAGACCAACACCAACGACAGCGCCATCATGGCGTCACTGTACCGTTGAACTAAGGGAACCAACGCGACAAAGGCACGACCAAGCGCCAACTCCACCACAAGCCGCGGAAACAGCAACAAGATCCCGACAAACAAGATGCCCAACCCAACGGTGGCCATTAAGGTTCGCACCAGGTACGCCCGGCGGCGATGGGGTTCGTCCAAAACGGCTGTTAACATGACCGTCGCCAAGCTCGCCACCAAAAACGGCAGCGATTGGCCAATCGTCGACAATCCCGTATAAAGGCCGGCGTTGGCTGTAGAAAGATGGGCTTTGGCAAAGAGCACATCCGTAAAACTCCACAACGCCTCCAGTGTCCCCACCCCCAAGGTCGTCCAGATCACTTCTCGGCGCAAGCGCCCCGGAGCAAGCATTGGAACTCGCCGCGTCAGTTGCACAGCCAAGCCAAAGGTCACCACAACCGCTACGCTCTGCCATACCCCCAGCCAAAAAATCGGAAATCGATGTCCCCACGTCACGGAAACGACAACCGCACCGACCGAAGCAGCGCTGGCGAGCACCAACAACAAGCCCACCATCCCGTATTGCCGGGCCCGCTCTAAATAACCAATGTATAAGGCGTAGGCAAAACTGAGGATGACAGACGAACAGTACAACACAATCAAATCGGCGGGCACGTGCAGGGTATGCGCCAAGGTCGGGCTTAGCCCTAACGATAAGAGAAAGATGAAGACCCCCAGGCCCACTGAAATCCCAAACATCAGCCGTTCTTGATGCGCTTGGCGTCCGACGCGAATGGCTGCCAGTCCGATAATCGGCAATGGCAAAAGAAAAAGACTCACCAAATTATTTAAGGCGCCGATGCGTCCATAATTATCGGGACCCATGAGGTGCGCCAACAGAACCGAATAGGCCGTATTGAAAAGGCCGGCGACCCCTGTCGCCAGTCCTAGCACTGCGTTGTCGCTCCAAAAACGACTCGTGCCACGCACCGACCCCTCAGTTCTTTGCATAGCGCCATTTTACCACCGCCGCGGATCCTACGCAGCAGCGGACCCGCACAGCGCCGGTAACCTAATCGCCCCACCGTACGTTAGCAACGTTAAGAGCACGCCGCCTGTCGCCCCAAGCGCAGCCGCCATCACCGTGCCGTGCATCTCAGGAGGACAGCGATTGAACAGCCATTTAGCCATCAGGGGCCTGCTAGCCGCATCACTGCTCATTAGCCCTCTAATCGTCGGGCAACCGGTTGCTGACGCCCGCGCAATCGCGTCGCGCCAGCGCGTCCAAAGCATCAATCTTGAAATTGCATCATATTTGGCCAATCACACCAAGATGTCGCCGCTGGTCGCTCAAACGCTGCCGTCCGTGAACACGTCGGTACCGTTGTATCTCACCGCGCACGTCAGTGCATCCCAAAGCCACTATGCTATCCAGTACTGGGAGACTTCCGTTCCGTTGGCGATTAACCAGGCCTTTTCCACGGCCGCCGGCTCACCCAATACGGAAGTTTTATCATTGTCGGGGCAAGCCTACCGCACGCATGGGTTGGCGGTGGATGCTCTACCCGCTAGCCTCGGCGCTTGGTATCGAGTGCCGACGGGACCGAGTCGGCAGGTTGAGCTCATTTCTGGGTTTGATGCGAGTTACTACCCCAACAACCAAGTCTTAACCTGGCACGAAGGTGACTGGACTATCGACGTCAGCCAAGGATCCTTAGCCAATGACCTCAGCGAAGGTCACGAAATTGTCCGCGTCTTGGACCAATGGGCCTTGCCGCCTTTTCCGGGGATCCTGACGGCGGCACCAGCTCAGTCAGTACCATCCTCACCGGCTCCCCGAGGCGATGTCTACAATCTCGCGTTTGCCGACGGCCAGGCCGTCTATCAAATCAGCCCGTTTTACAATGACGGCGTCCGTGCTGTCGATGCCCTCAAAGCACCAGACGGGCTTTTTAGCCCGCTTGATTTAGTCCGTGCCGCCAATAGCCTCGTACCGACCACCTCATTCTACAACCCCGGGGTCTCACAAATTCGAGCCAGCGCGACGCCCGCGACCATCTACGCGGGCATGGACGCACTCATATCCGGCCAATTGCTCAATCAATATGGGCAAGCGGTGGCCCATAGTGCGTTTTCTCTCACGGGTCTACCGCTTGCTCCCCACTATCTCAACGGAGTCACCAGTTCTATGGGCAAATTCTCGGTCCCGGTGCTCTTTCCTCGGGCAGGGATATACATTATCGGTGCTGGCCACGGCCTCGTCGGCCAAGACCTCACGATTGACGTCAAACCGGCTCCCGTCACCTTGCCGTCAATCGTTCAAAACGCGCTATCAACCATTGCGTCCCGCACGACGGTGCCTGTCAGCGGACCCACGCTGCTGCCGACTCCGACACGCGGGTATGTGACGGCGGTCGCTCAAGCCGTGCCTTCTACCTATGTGGTGTTTCTGATCAACACCAAAAAACCGCTCAGCGTCAATAGCCCGCTCATCAATAGTAATCTGGAACCGCATCCAAACATGGCTCAGTTTAGCACGGCCCGGCTCACCGCCGTGCAACCGCCACCCGGCTCCCCCCACTATCTTCAGTATTTGGCTCGATACAACTCCCTTTTCGCAACCCATCTCGGGCGTGCCAGTCGCACGGTGGACTTGTCTTCCACGGTGCAGGCCAGTTGGTACAGCAGTTCTAAAACCCAAGCCTTAGAATGGAATGAAGGCGATTGGACCATCCAAGTGCAAGGATCCAGCCTCGCCCAAGCAATACACACGGCGTCCCCCTTGGTGACCTACTTCAATCATTATCTGCTGCCCCCGTATCCCGGCATCGTGACGGTGCGACTTGACGGTCGTTCCCCAAACGCCACAACCCAGATTGACTGGATGAACGGCCACCTCTTGTCGATCATCTCCGATTCGTCCGCATCTGCGCTCAATCCCTTCAATGCGGTGGCCATGGCTACGCACTGGACCACATTGGGCAGTGAATAACTTCCGCGCAACATGTCTTGCCTCCGCCCATTGCCAAGACGCCTGGCCTCTCATGCCAGAAGATTTGACCCGCACTCGTTGAATCAGTGCAAACAAAAGGAGAGCCGCACCAGTCAATGAGTCTGTCACCTGCTGCCTACCGGCCGGTTGGCCAAGGAATAAGACGAAAGGGTATTTTGCCTTCGCATTTACCCCGCGAAAAGATGCGGACCCCGGCCATGACCCAATGGGCAGATCCGATCCATTCTTTGGGCCACGTCATCAGAACGGTTCCGGGCTGGCGCGAGATCCGTACCTCCGGCGGTTTAAACGGGGACGATGTGAGCCAATGGATGTGTCGCACGCTATCGCCCACAATTGTGAGTCCCACTTCCAGCTCACTATCGGCAGGTGTTCCCGCAAGAACCTGGACTTCGGCAAAGTCGCGATCCGCCTTGCGGCCCCAGCGCACGCCACCGAGCGGATTCCCCCGTCGCAAAACTCGGGAAATTGTCCGGACACCGGGATTCAGGACGCGGAGGGCATCCCGCCGTGGCTCATCTTTTGGCCATCGATCCTCATGGGCAAAAACTTCGGTGCTTCGACAAAACGCCAGCATAAATGGTTTGATTAACTCGGTTTGACTGCCATGCGCCAAGAGGGCTTGGCGTTTTTGTTCCACCTGGCGAGCCGAGATACGCTCCGCTTGCCAGGGCTCTTGGCCAAGATGCAACAACGAACGCGGCGCCTCTTGGGGCATGTGGGGACGATAGGAGAGGGGAAGCGGCCAGGTCGGCCAATGTACTAAATAGCCCCAACGTCGTACCGCGCGCCACTGATCATCGTGGTGCGCCAACTGTGCCCAGGCCAATGTCGCGAACGCGTTGGTGCCCCAATGGTCGGGATGCGTGTCAAACGAGCTTGGCATGGCCACGACACTCGGTCGCACCTCTTGGTATAAGGCCTTTAGGGTAAGCCATAATTGCTCTCCGAGGTAGGGAACATCGGGTTGCCAGGCCGTGAGATAGGGAACATGGTTAAATTGCGTCGTTCGGCTGGTAAAGCTTTCGCCGCTCCAGTGCGTCAACCACAAAGCATCAATACCGCCGTCCGGAAATCCCAAGAAATAAATATGATCCTCGGACACACCAAGCTGGGCCAAAGCATGCTTGCTTTCGGTTTGGCGCTCGTATCCCATATGGAGATATTCCGACGGAGTCACGTCTAATGATAAATAGTAGCGCGTCGCATCTTCAACAAACCCGTCGCCGCACGTGACGAAAGCCACAAACACTTCGTCGCCCTGATCTCGGGCCTTGGCCATGAGCCCACCGGCACCCAACGACTCGTCATCCGGATGCGGGGCGACAACCAACCAGCGGTCGGCCATATTTACTGCAACACCACCAACACATCGCCTGCCGAGACACTGTGACCCTTCGCCACCCGAACATCCGCGACAATCCCGGCATCTGGCGCGATAATCTCGTTTTCCATCTTCATCGCCTCCAAAATCACCAGCACTTGCCCCGCGTCCACAGATTGCCCAACCGCGACTTTGACATCCAATACGCTCCCCGGCAACGGCGCTTCAATACTGACCCCAGCGCTTGGCGGCTTGGCAAAGGCCGGTTCAGGCGCCCGATTCGATTGCGATGCCGCATCGTGTACAACTGTCTTAGCCTCTGTCTGAGCCAATTCCTCCGCTTCGACTTCATAAACCTTCCCGTTCACTGTCACGCGAAATCGCCGCACCGTGGGCACTAGCGCTCCTCCCTCACTCATAGGTTATGCGACACCCTAGCCCGGAACTGATGCCCACCGCCAGGGCGACGGCTGAGGCCAAATTTCCCGCAAACGCAGGCTTGATATGGACTCGCGGGGTGTATCCAAAGATAATAGTACGGCCATGATTACCGCGACGACTTCGTCATCACATGTGTCCAACTGCTCCACCCCCTCCTAAACCGGCATATTGCCGTGTCGCCGCCGCACCCGATCATCTCTCTTGTTGTACAGGACCATCAGCGCCTGCGCCAAGTGCCCACGTGTCGCGGCCGGATCAATCACGCTGTCAATATATCCTCGACTGGCGGCCACGTAGGGGTTGGCAAACAGTTGGCGGTATTCGTCGGCCTTGGCCGAGCGGGCTTGAACCGGATCGTCGCTGGATTCAATCTCCCGTCGAAAAATAATATTGGCTGCCCCTTCCGGACCCATTACCGCGATTTCGGCCGACGGCCAGGCAAATACCAAGTCTGCGCCGAGAGACCGACTGCACATCGCCAGATAGGCTCCGCCATAGGCTTTGCGTAAAATCAGCGTAACTTTGGGGACGGTCGCTTCCGCATACGCATACAACACTTTGGCACCATGGCGAATAATGCCGCCATATTCCTGTGCGGTCCCCGGCAGGTACCCCGGCGTGTCGACCAGCGTAATCACAGGAATATTGAACGCATCCAGGAAACGAACAAAACGTGCCAGCTTGTCCGACGCGTTAATATCCAGCGTACCCGCCAAAACCCGCGGCTGGTTTGCTACCAGTCCCACTGATCGCCCCCCGATGCGTCCCAGTCCCACAACTAAATTATCGGCATAACCCTTTTGCAGTTCAAAGAAATCGCCCCCATCCACAATGCGTGCAATGACTTCCAACACGTTATAGGGCTTGTTGGGGTCCTCCGGGATGACCGAGCTCAGCGCCATCTCAACCCGTCCCACCGGATCGTCCGATGGACGGACGGGTGGCTGCTCCATCCAGTTCTGCGGCAAAAAACTCAATAGGCGCCGCACCAAATCCAACGCCTGACCATCATCGGCGGCGACTAAATGCGCGACCCCCGAACGACGCAAGTGGGCTTCCGCCCCGCCCAACGCTTCGGCACTTACCGTTTCCCCCGTCACCGTCTGGATCACCTGGGGACCGGTAATGAACATCTGGGCAGTGTGTTTGACCATAATAATCACATCGGTTAGGGCCGGCGAGTACACCGCGCCTCCGGCCGACGGTCCCATGATTACCGTAATCTGAGGAATCACGCCCGACGACCAGGTATTGCGTTTAAAGATTTCGCCATAACCATTAAGGGCGTCGACCCCTTCTTGAATGCGGGCGCCACCAGAATCGTTCAACCCAATGATGGGCACACCGGCTTTCAAGGCCAAATCCTGCACGCGTTGAATCTTAGCGGCGTGCATTTCACCCAGCGAACCGCCCAAGACCGTGAAGTCTTGGGCGAACACATAAACGAGCCGTCCGTCAATCCGCCCAAAACCCGTCACGACGCCATCTGCGGGAGCGTCGACCGTACTCATGCCAAACCGCGTGGAGCGATGCTGAACATGCGCCCCAATTTCCTCAAAGGTCTCGGGATCCAATAAATAGGCGATGCGCTCCCGGGCCGTCCATTTTCCCATCTCATGCTGGCGCGCGGTCCGTTCTGGCCCTCCCATGGCCTCGATTTGCGCGAGTCGCCGCGCCAGCTCTTTGTCCTTATCCACGTGCATCTGACTCCGCCGCTCGCTCTACCAACTCCAGCAACACACCGCCTGTAGCTGCCGGGTGCACGAACGCGACCCACGTCCCCTCGGCACCCCGCCGCGGCTCGGCATCAATCAAGCGGACCCCGGCGTCGCGCAAACGCTGCAGTTCCATGCGAATGTCGTCTACTGCCAATGCCACGTGATGCATTCCGGGTCCTCGTTTCGCCAGAAAACGGCCAACTGGCGTATCGACGCCATGGGGCTGCAACAGTTCGAAGCGACCTCCGGAAAATGGTACGAACGCCACCTCGACCTGGTCATCGGGCACCGTTTCGCGATGTGAACTAGGCAATCCTAAGGCCTGATACGCCGAAAGACTGGCGTCCAAGTCCTCGACCGCCACCCCAATGTGGTCTAGCTTCATCGATCCGCCTCCTTCGTGTGACTGACTTAAATATAGACTGGGGGGCGGTAGCGCCCATACTGGCGGGTTAGCACAGCCACCATCTCTCCCAAACTCGCATAGGCTTCAACGGCCACCAACAGGGGCTCCATCAAGGGCGCGGCGGGCTGGGCAGCCGCCCGGGCCAACTGATTAAGGGCCTGTGTTACGCGATCATGATCGCGATTGGCCCGCACAGCCTTTAACTTTTCAATTTGTCGTGTTTGTAGCTCCGGATCAATCTTCAATATGTTGGCGGGCGCATCTTCATCCAGGGTGAAGCGATTGACGCCGACAATGATTTGTTGTCCGGATTCCACCTTTTTTTGAAATTGATAAGCCGCATCTTGAATTTCCCGCTGCACATACCCGTTATCAATGGCGGCGACCGCCCCACCCATCGCGTCAATCTTGTCCAAATATGCACGAGCCAAGGCCTCTAAACGATCCGTCAACGATTCAATCAAATAGCTGCCGCCCAGGGGATCGACGCTGGCCGTCACCCCGCTCTCATAAGCAATCACTTGTTGGGTGCGCAATGCCAGTCGCGCCGATGCTTCTGTCGGCAACGCCAAGGCTTCGTCTTGAGAATTCGTATGTAACGACTGCGTTCCGCCCAATACTGCCGCCAACGCCTGTAATGTCACCCGCACCACATTGGTCTCCGGCTGTTGCGCCGTCAACGTCGACCCGGCCGTCTGAGTGTGAAATCGCAATTGCCACGAACGTGGATCCTGCGCCTGAAAGCGGTCTCGCATAATTTCCGCCCATAAGCGCCGAGCCGCTCGATATTTCGCAATCTCTTCAAAGAAATCCATGTGAGCGTTAAAGAAAAATGACAGTCGCGGGCCAAAGGTATCCACCGCCAATCCCGCGGCGATGGCTGCCTGCACATAGGCAATGCCATTGGCTAAAGTAAAAGCGATTTCCTGTGCGGCAGTCGACCCCGCCTCGCGAATATGATATCCGGAAATGCTGATGGTGTTCCAACGCGGTACGTTCTGGGCGCACCAGCGGAAAATATCGGTCGTCAACCGCATCGATGGCCCTGGCGGCAAGATATACGTGCCCCGGGCAGCGTACTCTTTGAGCACGTCGTTTTGAATCGTGCCGCTCAGTCGTGTTAAGTCTACCCGTTGCTTTTTGGCCACCGCGACCACCATCAACAACAATATCGCCGCCGGGGCGTTAATGGTCATCGACACCGAGACCCGATCTAACGGAATTTGATCCAGCAATATTTCCATGTCTTTCAAGGTGTCAATGGCCACACCCACCTTACCGACCTCTCCATCGGCCATAGGGTGGTCGGAATCATATCCCATCTGGGTCGGCAAATCAAATGCGACCGATAGGCCGGTCTGACCTTGATCCAGTAGATAGCGATAGCGCAAATTCGATTCTTCCGCCGTGCCGAACCCCGCATATTGGCGCATGGTCCAAAACCGACCACGATACATGGTGGGGTAGACGCCTCTCGTATAGGGATATTGGCCGGGAAAGCCCACCCTATTCAAATATTCCTCGCCAGGCACATCGAGCGGCGTGTACAGCCGCTCGATAGGCACCTCGGATACGGTTGCAAATTCCGACTCGCGCTCCGGCGTCTTCGCCTGGTACGGAGCCAACACCGTCTCCTTCCATGCCTGGTAGGCATCTTCCAACGAACGATTGACGTCCACCTGAAGAACCCCCCTATTTAAGCCATCCACGCACCCGCATCGCTTGGGCCAATCGATCCGTCGCCACCAAGTAGGCAGCCTTTCTCAACGTCACCCCGAATCGCTCGTGCATGCGATGCATTTCTGCCATAGCGCGTGACATGTACTCTTCCAGTCGCTGATTGACTTCATCCTCGCTCCAGTAAAAGCGGCTCTGATTTTGCACCCACTCGAAATAGGATACGGTCACTCCGCCCGAATTGCCCAGCACGTCCGGGATCACCATCACACCCTTATCGAACAAAATCGCATCCGCTTCGGGGGTGGTGGGGCCATTAGCGCCCTCACCCACAATTTTGGCCCGAATATTGGCCGCATTGTCTGCTGTAATTTGGTTTTCCAATGCAGCCGGAAACAAGATGTCTACGGGCAACTCCAATAATTCGCGATTGCTGATGGGTTCAGCCTGGGGATAGCCGCTGAGGTTGCGGTGCATCCGCTTGTATTCGAGTAAATCATCAATGTCGATGCCCGAGGCATTGTAAAGTCCGCCATCCTTGTCGGAAACCGCGACGACCCGGGCCCCCATGTGATGGGCAATGCTGGACGCGACCGACCCCACATTGCCAAACCCTTGCACTGCTACGCGAGAATGGCTAAACTCGATACCCATTTCCATCGCGAGCTGCCTCGTGGCAAACACCAAACCACGGCCGGTAGCCTCCACGCGACCTTTAGATCCCCCAATGACCAATGGCTTGCCGGTAATGAGCCCAAACGTGTTCTCCCCGCGAATCCGCGAGTACTCATCAACCATCCAAGCCATAATTTGCGGGTTCGTCGACACATCGGGCGCCGGAATATCCTTGTCCGGTCCAATGACAAGACTCACGGCGCGGATATACTCGCGGCTTAGCCGCTCGATCTCCCGTTCAGACAGTTGATCCACGTCACAGGCAATGCCCCCCTTGCCTCCGCCGTAGGGCAGGTTCAGCAGTGCACACTTCACACTCATCCACATGGCCAGGGCCTTGACCTCATCGACGTTCACGTCCGGATGAAAACGAAGCCCTCCTTTAGTCGGTCCCAAGGCATCGTTATGCTGCACACGATACCCGGTAAAGACTTGGAGGGTCCCATCGTCACGAACAAAAGGTACGGCCACTTCAAAGGTTCTCATCGGCTGCTTCAAAATTTCGTACACTGCCGGCTCCAACCCCAGCGTCTCCACAGCTTCTTTATAACTCTGCTGTGCGCGCAAAAAGGGGTTTAGTGACGTATCCGCCACCAATAACGCCTCCTTCGCGTTGTTCAACCTCAGGTTTCGTCGGTATTATAGCACAGGGCGCTCTCCCACCCCCTGTGCGCACCAACGTATTCCGTCTATTTCGATTGGCCTTCCTGATACTTCCCGCCGATGGCGGACTTCAAAACTCGGATTTTAACGCCGTCAGCGATTTTCAACGTTAACTCCGTCTCTCTGACATCCTCGACGGTCCCAATCATACCGCCCATCGTGACCACTTTGTCGCCGGCCGAAACCGAATTTTGAATTTGCCGCCGAGCTCTTTGTTGTCGCGACTGCTGCCAAAACATCCAACCCGTCATGGCAATTAAGAGGACAAAGAAAATCCAGTAAATGGAGGTCCCGTGCGTCGTGTGCACCTCTCACTCCCCCTTCGCAATTTGATAAGCGTCCCTGTCCTGCCCACTTCTACAAGGTGCCACTCGCATGGAGCGCACCTAAACGATTATGTCTCGGCAGACCCCCGCCCCATGGCGATGGATGGACACCGCCACCGTGGCCTGAGTCCTGGCCGCGCACCTCACTTACGGCTCGAACAAGCTTCGCTGGCTCAACTCCTGCGGCACCGGCCAGCCCATCCGCTCGCAAGCCAGGGCCGTCAGAGTCCGTCCCCGCGGCGTGCGTTGAATATAGCCTTGCTGCAACAAATAGGGTTCATACACGTCCTCAATCGTTCCGCTCTCCTCACCGATCGCCGCCGCCAACGTCTCCAACCCCGCCGGTCCACCTTGATAGCGGTAGTATAAGGCATCTAAGAGGCGATGGTCGACCGCATCCAGTCCGTGCGGATCCACCTCCAACATCTTAAGGCCTTCTTCGGCCATCGCATACGTGATTTCCCCATCGCCCTTGACCTCGACATAATCGCGCAACCGCCGCAGCAATCGATTGGCGATGCGGGGCGTTCCGCGGCTGCGGCGCGCAATTTCAAGCGCTGCCGCGGCGTCTAGGTGCACGCCCAGCAATTGCGCCGACCGCTTGACAATGTCCGTCAAATCTTTGGTGTCATAGAAATCCAGATGAACAATCACCCCGAAGCGATCGCGCAGCGGCGCCGTCAGCATGCCCGCGCGGGTTGTGGCGCCAATCAGCGTGAAGCGGGGCAGGTCCAGCCGGACTGACCGCGCACTCGGGCCTTTGCCCAACATAATGTCCAGATGGAAGTCCTCCATCGCAGGGTAGAGCACTTCTTCCACCGTTCGTGCCAAGCGATGGATTTCGTCAATAAAAAGCACGTCGCCAGCTTCCAAATTGGTCAGGACAGACGCCAGATCGCCGGCCCGCTCTATGGCCGGCCCGGAGGTAAAGCGAATATGTACCCCCAGCTCATTGGCGATAATGTGAGCCAAGGTGGTCTTGCCCAGACCCGGCGGTCCATAGAGCAGAACATGGTCCAGGGCTTCGCGGCGTTGTTGCGAGGCCTCAATAAAAATGGCCAGGCGGTCCTTGATGCGATCCTGGCCAATATAGTCCCTCAACCACTGCGGTCGCAGGCCAGGATCGGCATCGTGCGACAAGGCCCCTGGACTGACAATACGGTCGTCTTCCACTAGCGTACCCTCCCCCGATCCAACGCCTGCAATGCTTGGCGCAATCTGTCTTGTGGACTATCAGACTTTACCATAGCGAGTGCCGCTTGGGCCTCGTCCGCCGCATAGCCCAACGACATAAGCGCCAACACCACATCATCCCTCGGCACCTGTATAGCTTTGGACAATTTAGTGCCGGTTCCGCCTGCCGAGTGCGGGGACAGGTCTTTGCTCCAGCGCCCCGACAATTCCAACTGAATGCGCTGAGCCGTTTTGGCGCCAATGCCGGGGGCTTTCTTCAACGGCTCCCACTCACCATTCTGAACTGTTCCACGAAGCGCATTCACCCCAAGATGACTCATCAGGGATAGAGCCGCCTTGACACCCACGCCCTGCACCCCTAACAGATCGCGGAAGACCTGGCGCTCCTCCACGCTCATAAAGCCAATGAGGCGCCACTGCTCCTCGCGAATCACCAGATGTGTGTATAATCGCACACGCTCACCCCGGGCCGGCAGCTTGTCCTCCGTTTCACGCGGCACTTCAACCCCATAGCTTAAGCCCTGAGCGGTTTGAATCACGACCAAACCAGGCTCTTGGCCGCCGACAATCCCTTCAATTTCGACAATCATGTCGTAACCACCGTCATTTGGGCGCTACAACACGCCCGATGATTTCTGAAACCGAATATGCTCTGCCCCACAAATGGCAATCGCTAACGCGTCGGCCGCATCGTCCGGCCGTGGATAGGTGCTGAGCCCTAACAACCGCTGCACCATCAGTTGCACTTGGCGCTTTTCTGCCCGCCCGTACCCAGTGACCGCCTGTTTGACTTCGGCCGGCGACATTTCCACATACGGCACGCCATGTTGCGCCAACACCAACAACACGATACCGCGCGCTTGCCCTACGACCATGGCTGTGCGGCTGTTTTGGCCAAAATACAATTTTTCCACAGCGGCCGCATCCGGCTCTAAGGTGTCAAGCAATGCGTTGAGTCCGTCGAACAGCATCTTTAACCGTTCGTGGTCCGCCGCACCAGACGGCGTCGTCAGTGCACCGAAATCAATCGCATGCGCCGACGATCCCAGATGGTCGATCACGCCCCATCCTAGGGTTGCCGTTCCCGGATCAATTCCCAGCACCCGCATGTTTTTCCCTCCGTAAAACTAATACGACACCGCCTAAGCAATTTCCTACGATAGCACCAAAAGATTCCATGTGATGTTTACGACAATAAACCAGGAATCGGTTTGGCGGGTCTCGTCCTCACACATTTCCACTGACTCCCGCTTGTGTTCACCTCGCCAATCAGTAAAATTTTTGAAGGGATTTTCATCGGGGCATGCGATCCCTTACAGTATTAGGGGCAACGTGCGAGGAAGCAGGAACTCTGTCGCTGCAAGACAGCGTCACCGGCACAAATCGCGCTTTTCCTACGCCCGCAATTTTTGTGGTCACGTGTGTAACTTCATTTAGTCGCAGGGCGTTATAACCGAAGAACCGGGTTGTGAGCCCAAACCCATGGAAAGGTCGCTGCACTCTGATGCCCAAACCACTGGAATCGCAAGGTCGCTATATGCCTGGGCTCGATGGCCTTAGGGCGCTGGCGGTATTTGCTGTGCTATTTTACCACCTCGGCGCCAATTGGGCTCCTGGTGGACTGCTTGGTGTCGGCGTGTTTTTCACGTTGTCCGGGTACCTCATCACGGATCTTTTGCTCGCGCAAATTCGCAATCACGGTCGCATTCTGTTTGGCCAGTTTTATTGGCGACGGGCCAAGCGACTCTTGCCGGCGCTGTATGTCATGCTGGCACTCGTGCTGTTTTACATTACGCTGTTTCAGCGCGATTTGTTGTCGTCCTTGCCAGGGGACGTCATTGCCGCGGTTTTATATGTGAGTAACTGGTGGTATATCTTTCACCATGTGTCCTATTTTAATTCCTTTATCCCGTCGCCCTTTACGAATTTATGGTCGCTTGCGGTCGAAGAACAATTCTACCTCGTCTGGCCGCTCGTTCTCATTGTTTTGGTTCGATTCGTTAGATCGCGTTACGCTCAGGTCACAATCACGCTGGCGCTAGCCGCCGCCTCGGCACTCGCCATGGCCCTCATTTACAACCCCGGGACCGTGCCCAATCTAGTGTACTACGGCACAGACACTCGCGCATTCGCATTGCTTATTGGGGCGGCGCTGGCCTTTTTGTGGCCGAGCACGCAACTTCCCAGTCTGCATCCGGCGGGCCGCGACGCGGTGAACCTCTTGGGAGTCGCTGGGTTGGGACTATTTCTCTGGATGGTTCTATTCACTAACGAATATGAAACGTTCGTCTATCGCGGCGGCATGGTGCTGCTGGCGGTGGGTACGGCATTTGCGGTCCAGGCCTTAACGCTCCCCGATGGTTTGCTCACCCACGTTCTCGGCGTTGCGCCGTTGCGATGGCTAGGCGTTCGTTCTTACGCCATCTATCTTTGGCACTACCCAATCATCGTCCTCACCGCGTCGTTAAGTCACCGCCTCCACAACGCGCTCCTCTACGATGCGCTCATTTCCGTCGCGAGCGTCGGTGTGGCGGCCTTGTCGTGGCACTTTGTCGAAAATCCGATTCGTCGCTTCACATGGAGCCGAAAGCGCGGCAAGCGAGAACGCGTGCTCAGCCGAGTGGAAAGGAGCGCGCTCTCCCATGAATAAAATTGCTGCCAGTGTGATTGGCATCGTTGCCGCTGGCATCGTCGGAGTCGACGTGGCGGGCTTGGCCGGCGTGTTTGGCGAACCACAATACGACGCAGGTGCGCGCAACATCGTCACGCACCCCTCTCAGCCAGCTCGTAGTGTGCAACCACAACCCACAATCACCGCCACTCCATCGACAGCATCCTCGAATGCGCCCAGTGCTTCGAGCCAACCCTCGAGCTCGACGCCTCCTTCAAGTTCACCGGCGCCGTCCGCCTCACCGCCGAGTTCGATTTTCAGCATTCCGCCAGCGATACCCGTACCCGTGGGCGCGATTCCGACGTCTCCTGTTGGCAATGGCGCAGATGTGACGACTATTGGCGATTCCGTCATGGTAGATGCCCAACCTTACCTCGAGCAATTGCTGCCCGGTATTGTCGTCGATGGAAAGGTAAGCCGCCAATTGATTGAAACACCGCCCGTCGTCAGCTTGCTCAAGGCGCAGGGAGAACTGCACCGATACGTGGTCATTGAACTAGGAACAAACGGACCGTTTACCGCGCAGCAACTGGAAAATCTTATGAAACAAATGGGACCCGGACACGCCTTCGTGTTGGTCAACACGTCGGACCCGAGGCCATGGGAACAACCGGTCAATCAAGTCATTGATCAGGTGGCCGCGACTTATCCACGAACTATTTTAGTGAACTGGTATCAGGCTGCCCAAAAGATCCCGCAAGACTTTTATCCCGATGATGTCCATCTCAAGCCTCAAGGGGCATTATATTACGCCCGCCTACTGGCCAATGCCATACTGACCCTGCAACGCAAGTACCCGCCCAATTAACCGCCACTAATCTGGGCGTGCCGTACAGCATCCCGCGATTTGGGATTTGTCCGCGAACAACTTCCGTCGGACAATGTCTGCCGCCTTTAAAAATGAAGGACAACGCCAGAAGTGTGGTTGGACAGTTGTCCCCTGCGTGCCGTGTACCACCACAGTTGCGGGACCCGACAGCAACGAACATTAGCATCGATCGATGCGTCGGACTCTAGGGCCTTTTACAACCCAACCATAGGCAAACGGTTCGCATACCTGCGTAACATTTATTTGTGATTTTGGGTTCCTCTCCAGGCCAACGTCGCCCAATTCTAAATACAGGGGCGTCGCATAAGCGACACCCCTGTATTCGCTTTAGGTGAGATCCTTTTGACAGCAACCAGTAAACATAGAGGCCATCATTCGAGGGGCAACTCGTCCGCGATGGTCGCAATCGTGATGCCCTGATCCTGAGCTCGCACTCGAAACCACTCATACAAGACGATGCCGATGACCAGAGCGACAGCAGCCTGAAATGCGGGTTGAAAGTACCAGGCGGTGTGGGGTGTGACGATAACGCTGCTAATGAGAACGGCGGCAATCACAATAGCCAGCCCCGCCAAGACCAGAATGCCCCATCCCTGCGTGATCACAGGAGTCCAGGCCTTGCTGCGAAATCGTGAGCCCCATCTCAGATGCAAAACACTAATGCCCAGCAAGGCTAAAATCAGTAAAATCGCAATGGAACGGAAGGTCACCCCAATGGACCAGCCGATCAGCGACGACTGTACTAAAGAAAAGGTGCCGATAATGGCCGCCAGCAATAAGGCCGCAGCCGGAGTCTGAAATCGCGATCCCTGGGCAAAGCGGGTAGGGAAGAGATGATCCTCGGCCCAGGCAAACACAATGCGCGATGTGCCCATCATTTGAGGCGCCAGTGTCTTGCCGACGATGAGAGCCACGAGCAGATTAACCACCGCACCCAATACGTGCCCGCCTAATAGACCGACGAGGCCAGGGGTCGTGGCATAGGCTGTGTCACCGTGATTAATCAACCCCAAAAGGGCCCACCAGGGTGCGGCATGAAACACTGCCAACGCCACCGCCGTAAAAAGAACAATCGCCGCGATCCACCCCCACAAAATCCCTTGAGGCACGGACCGCGTTCCGTCCTTAGCTTCGCCACCAAGAAACGGAGCTGCTGAAATGCCGCCATACGCAAAGATGAAGAGGGTGCAGACCGACAAAAACGCCGACAGCGAGAACGAACCAGGATGAGCTGGCGCCACGAGTGTGACATGCAGTTGTGTATGGGCGGCAGCCAGCACATTGGCTGGGGAGTGGCTAAAACCAATGCCGACCACCAGACCGGCAGTCAAGATGACCACTCCCATTAATATGGTAACCAGGGCGGCATAGTTTCCGATACCGCGATAGTGCAACCAGAAAATAAGCCAGATCGCGACCGCGCCGCATAGAATATGGCCCCACGCAGTCACGAAGAACACCCCGCCGCCGATGCCGGCGCTGGTGAGCCCAGCAGAGAGAAAGGTCCCGAAAGTAAAGGCAAGAACGCCCATGGCAAAGGCCAAGCTAATCCACCACAAAAAATGCACAATAAAGCCTACGCGCATACCAAGGCTGCGAGTAATCCAAACATAACTGCCGCCGGCGCGGGGCATCGTACGCCCATAACGCATAAAGAGCAGCACCTTAGGTAAGTAGAAAAGTCCGGTCACAAACATCGCCACCGGCACCAAATTCATGATGGCAGGATACACACTGAGAGTTTGCGTAGCAACATAGTTAATCCCAGACCCATATTCTTGGGATAGCGCAGACGCCATAATGGCGACCACGCCGACAACCTTGGCGAGCTGATAGGCTTGCCGTTTTTCCGCATCCAGATCGAGCATAAAGCCACCACTCCCTAGAATCATTTTTCCATCGGACGAACCTGACTGACTTGGATGTGGATAACCGAAAGAGAACTTACGTTGTGACGGTTGGGAATCCGATTGATCCAGCACTAACCGTTCTGATGGGGTGCGTTTACGGTGATCCACGTCGGACCTCGACTGGGACGGCGATAGGGTTTAATACTGACGATCCCCGCTGGTTATTCTGCGGTTGCGCGGATTATATCAGAATTGCGCAACCTAGCGCAACAGTTTTTCGATTATTCGAGAGCGGCGTATGCGTTAGCGGTCCCGGGCTGTAACTCTCGGAATGGGCCATGCGCTATATCGCCCGCCCTGGGCACCCGGTCTCAATGGGAAAGTACCAGTGCAACCGACGCACAAGGATGGACCGTTACAGTAATCCGCCAAAGAAACGGGAGCGGCTGGTGAATCCTAAGACGGAATTTATTCCGACTGCACAGCCTCTTGGAACACGCGACTACGCAAGATGTCTTCGGGTTCGAGGGTTATCAGTTGTTCCCGCGTGATCATCCCGCCCTGGCTAAAGAGTCGATTGGCATGACGCAGTCGGGCCCGATCCAAGGCATTGCGCATGCTGCGGGCATTGGCGAAACGCGGCTGCTGCAGGCGACGGTGAATATATGATTCCCAGGCCAATAACGCTTGCGGACTTAAGACATAGTGAAGACGGTCTGCCATCAACCGACTGATGTCCAGCAGCTCCCTCGCCGTATAGTCGGGAAAATCAATATGATGAGCAATTCGGGAATGCAGGCCCGGATTGGATTGAAAGAATTCCACCATACGGTCTTTATAGCCAGCCAAGATGATCACTAAGTCATCACGCTGATTCTCCATCACCTGCAACAGAATTTCGATAGCTTCCTGCCCATAGTCCCGTTCATTCTCGCGGCGGTACAGATAGTAAGCTTCGTCAATAAACAGCACCCCACCCGCCGCGCGTTTCAGGATCTCTTTGGTTTTGGGTGCCGTATGGCCGATGTACTGGCCCACCAAGTCGTCACGGGTTACCGCCACTAAATGGCCCTTGCGCACATATCCCAAACGGTGCAAAATGTCAGCCATGCGCAGGGCCACGGTCGTCTTGCCAGTACCTGGGTTCCCCGTAAATGACATATGCAAGGACGGTGGATCCGCCATTAAGCCGGCCTGTTGACGCATGCGGTCAACAACCAGCAGGGCTGCAATTTCGCGAATCCGCATCTTCACCGGCCGCAATCCGACCAACTGCGCTTCCAGTTGGTGGAGTACATCGACCACGCCCGATTCTTTTAATATGGCATCGAAATCGAATGACCCATTTTCTGGTGTGGTCCCCATCGCCTTCTTCTCCCCCATCACAGGTTGGTGTCTATCATTGCGTCGGCCCGCCGGGACGCAATGCGGTAGCGTGTCACGCGATCGGTACCCTGTTGTCGTGTCAAATCAAACCCGAGTTCACGCGCCGGGCGATGAATGATAAAGGACAGCGCTGTGGTTTGCCGGCCATATCGCGCGTCATACGCATTTAAGCGAATATACTGAGTCTCATGTGCAATCCGACACTTCTGCACTTCTTCTAGCACGACCTTGGCATCCGTCTCTTCAAACCAGGGCAGGTTCCACATCTCCCACAAGAAGTTCTTGGGATGAGGATCGTTGGTATACTCCAGATTTAGCGCATATCCGTTGGCAATGGCGTAATCAATCTGCGCCGCAATTTCTTCATCGGACAGGTCGGGCAAAAATGAAAACGTACCTTGAGTTAACCGAAAAGCCATCCTATTCACCCTTTCGGATTGACATGACATGTCCCGCCATTACCAATTTGGCGTCGGCACCATATCCGGTGTATCGGTCGATGCAAAATCAAAGCTGACGTCTCTCCAAATGTCGAGCGCCGTCTTCAGCGCCGGAGAGAATCGCGCGGCCCTGGCTAAAATGTCTGGTCCCTCATTAAAAAAGTCACGCCCTTCGTTTCGTGCCTGAATCATAGCTTCCAATGCGACCCGATTGGCGGTGGCGCCCGCGGCGATTCCTTCGGGATGACCAATCGTGCCGCCTCCAAACTGGAAAATAACGTCCTCACCCAGATAATGGAGCAAAAGATGCATTTGTCCCGCGTGAATGCCCCCGGAAGCGACCGGCATCACCTGGGGCATCGACCCCCAGTCCTGTTCGAAATACAAACCAATCGCGGGATCGGCATCATAACGCATGCCACGCAATGTCTGATAGTAGCCTGAGACGATGTGTGGATCGCCTTCCAGCTTGCCGACCACGGTTCCTGCGTGCAGATGATCAACTCCCGCCAACCGCATCCACTTGGCTAAGACCCGAAATGAGATGCCATGAGTCTTTTGTCGCGTAAAGGTCCCATGCCCAGCCCGGTGTAGATGCAGCAAGAGACCGTTTTGACGTGCCCACCGTGCCATCGATTGAATGGCGGTGTAGCCCACCGTCAGGTCGATCATGATGATGGGACTACCAATTTCTCGGGCAAAGTCGGCACGTTCGTACATGTCTTCCATGGTGGCGGCCGTCACGTTTAAATAATGCCCTTTGATTTCTCCGCTGCGGGCCACTGCTTGATTCACCGCTTCCATGGCAAAGAGAAACCGGTCGCGCCAGCGCATGAATGGCTGTGAATTAATATTCTCATCGTCTTTGGTAAAGTCCAGGCCGCCACGCAAGGCCTCGTACACGACACGTGCGTAATTGCGGGCGGAAAGCCCTAATTTTGGTTTCACGGTGGCGCCTAACAGTGGCCGTCCGTACTTATCCAGGTACTCCCTTTCCATTACGATTCCATGAGGGGGCCCTAAAAACGTCTTAACGTACGGCAATGGTATGCGCATATCCTCCAACCGCAAACTTTTCAACGCTTTAAAACTGAAGACATTGCCAATGATGGACGAAGTCAGATTGGCAATTGACCCTTCTTCAAATAGATCAATCGCGTAGGCAACATAAGCCAAATATTGGTCGCTTCCAGGCACTGCGGCAACGTGATAGGCCTTGGCCTGATAATGTTCATGGGCCGTCAAGCGGTCGGTCCACACCACGGTCCAGGTCGCCGTGGAAGACTCCCCCGCCACTGCTGCCGCGGCCTCTTCGGGCTCAACCCCTTCTTGCGGAACGATTCGAAACAAACACAGCACGTCCGTCGGTAAAGGCTTATAGTCCGGCTGCCAATATCCCATCTGCGCGTACGGCGTAACGCCGGCAGCCCAGCGATGTTTAGCGTTGTCTCTGCCATTCATGGTCGGTTCCCTCCCCGTGTGGTCGCCAAGCCTCGACACGATTCCGTCCTTCAAGCGTTCACCGTTCACCGAATACCCGCGAGAAGCCCCCGGCTTGAGCCGTGGGGAGGAAAGCGGGCGCACTAAGGTCAGGCGGAAACAGGTTTTTGTTCATACGTCCATCCTCCATTCCGTTGCAGGATGCGACAGTGTTTGTGCGCAATGCCTTGAGCCACGCGCTTCCCCTGCACCGAAATGTCAAAAAAGCCCGTGGCTCGCACCAGGATCCGTCCCGTCCATGTCCCCGCGTACTTCCCTTGGGGCACTACCGCTCGCACGAGGTCTCCGGTCTGAAACCCGCAGTGCGACTTTCGTCGGGACCGATGCCGGATCGGAAACCCATAGGCATCCATTCCGCATCGTTGCCGGTTGCCGCGTCCCTTTGCGGTCCACACCTGCACATACGCAGGAAACCTCGTGAACCGTTCGGGGGTGCTTTCGCCGACACAGAGCGCATCATAGTAGTGCTCCTTCGGGAAGTCATGGTCGAGCCGTTGCTTTTTGGTCCGGCCACCGGAGCCGCCTTCCACCGGTAATCCCGTGGCTTTGAGTTGTTCATACAACCGCCAGCGAGTGGCGTTCATCATCGCCACATCTTTGAGAGGCTTCCGGTCTTGGGCTTGGATGTCCGGATCCCCAAACTCTGCAGCCGTCTGACTCCCTTTGATCTGGTTGCAGGCGTGGCACGCCAGGGCCAAGTTGCTGACCCGGTCCGTGCCCCCGC
>PXYV01000042.1 GCA_003023745.1 Sulfobacillus acidophilus
GTGCCCACGGCGCTCCGGATCAAACTGTGACGCGGCCTCGAAGGACCACAGAAAAGACGATCTCCTCAGAGAGAGCGCAACCCTAGAATACACCGGCGCCCCCCATTTTTCATGCCGCGGGGTGCTGCGAAAGCGCCATGGGGAACTGTGATGAGATGAAGGACGATACCGCGAGAGTCGTTAGCATCCAATCGCACTCGGAATGGTTGGCTTGGTTGGCACGGCGTGAATCGTTTCCGTGTCGAAAAGACTAAATTCATAACTGAACTGGGGCGTATGCCCAACGTCGCGAGTGTTCGTGTTGCTTAGGTATCGCGAGTGACACCACACAAAAGTTAGGGGTTATGAAACGCCTTTGGCCATTGACGGCCTCCTCATCCGCCACTCCACAACAAACCGAGCAACTGCAAAACAAGAACAAAGATTTGTTTAAATCATGTGGGTTACGCCAATGCAGTCTCTCAAGTTCTTTGTCAGGCCCAGATCATCATTGGCGCCTCCCGCTTATTTTTTCGCTCTCAACGAAACGAATGTGATGGAGCCGCTGAATTCCTGCCATTCCGGAGCCGGACACATGGCTGAGGTCCGTTGTCTTGAGCCCAGTCGGCTCCAATGGCAGCTAATTGGTCAGCAAATATCCGACGTAATCCAACAGTTCTTGCGCACAGGTGTCACAATAGTGCATTTCCTCGACGAGACGGCGCTTGACCTCGGTGACTCGAGCCCGCTGCTGCTCATTGAGCACTTTTGTGGACGTGGTCACCTTAACTAAATTGGCCACGTCAGAAAAGAGCTTCTTTTCGATAGCCTCTTTCATTTTGGGGTGGGCATCCCAGCGCAGAGATTGGCCACGTCGAGCCATTGCTCCGGCCTTATTCACCATTTCTTGGCGAAACGCGGTGGCTGCCGCTTCGGAAATGCCTAACGAGCGTTCTAAGCTTTGTAGCGCCTTTTCATTGGGCTCAACTTCCTCGCCAGTCAGTGGATCTTTGACGGTGGTGTGCATAATGCGGGCTTCAGCATTTTCCAAGTAGTTGTCGTAGAGCAACTGTGCCGCATCTTGAAACGAATCGACGAACGCTCGCTGGATTTCGTTTTTAGCGGCTTCATCGTACAGTTCATGGGTCGCTTTTAGCGATTCCAGGAGGTCGGGTTCTTTCACGTGGGTAATGTGTTGGTCGAAACTGTCTTTAATGCCGCGCAGGATCGCAGTAGGCGTGACGCATGGCTCATCGTCATTAGAGACGGCATACGACAAGGCATCTAAAATGTGGCGAGGGGAAACCCCTTGGAATCCCTCCCCGTCGGAACGCGCTTTTTCGCGGACACGCCGGATTTCCCGTTGCTGAACGTCAGGCAACTCTTGGCCATCATAGAGGACCAGCTTTTCTTTAATGGAGAATTTCGCATCTGCCTTTAAGCGTGTCCCAATGCCAAACATGGCCGCCACCCTTAACGTATTCGGGGCGATGTGCTTCCCATCAGGGCGGCTCAGGTGCATCATTTTCTCGTACGTCCGAATTTCTTGGCTGACTCTCAGGTTATACGGAACTTTGATTAAAAGCACCCGGTTGTGCAAGGCCTCGTAGGCCTTATTAGAAATGAACCGCGTAAACTCATTTTCATTGGTGTGGGCAATGATGGCCTCGTCGGCGTCAAAGAGACCAAATCGTCCCACTTTGATCTTGCGTTCTTGCGCCAAGGTGAGCAGGCCGTGCAAAAAGTCAGGTTGGGCCTTGAGCATCTCGATAAACTCCATAATCCCGCGATTGGCGGCGTTAAACGCACCGTCGAATCGATAAGCGCGAGGATCCGACTCTGAACCATAGCGGGAGATGGTGGACAGATCCATGCTGCCGACCAGTTCGCTGATATCTTGGACCTTGCTGTCGGAGGGTGCAAACGTTCCAATACCGATGCGGCGGGACTCGGAGATGAGAACCCGTTTGACGGGCACCTGGGCCAGCTTGTTTTGATATTCATGGTCCACGGTCCACCGACATAAGGGGCACAGATCGCCCTCAATCATGATACCGGTGTGGTCCATGAACTCACGACGGGCTGCTTCAGGGAGTAGGTGCAGGGGTTCCTCCTGTTGCGGACAAAAGCTTATCGCATAAAGCGCGCCCGCGTCGGTACGCGAATATTCTTCCAATCCTTTCTTCAGCAGGGCGGTGATGGTTGATTTTCCCGTGCCAGGGCTGCCCATCATGAGCAGAATGCGCCGTCGGATGTCCAGGCCGCGAGCCGCCGCGGCGAAGTATTCGACAATTTCGTGGAGAGTTTCATCAATGCCGAAGAGCTCATCGCTAAAGAAGCGATATTGCGGTACACCTTCTTTTTCGGGCCGATCCACACCATGCGCTAGAATCATGCGATAGATGCGGGCGTGCGCCAAATCAGCAATGGTGGGCCTGTCTTGTACACGCTCCAAGTACTGTGCGAACGTGCCCTCCCAGTTCCACTCTTCGTGTGACGATTGGTGCTGTGCCAGCCAGTCGGCATTAAAGCGTTCCATCCTAAGACCTCCTTAGCCAATCGGATTCGTGTCCAATCCATGTATGGTGCGGAGAAACTAATTTGACTTGTCCCCCCCAAAGATATGCGATGGCGTTGACTACGTCTTGGGTATAGTCGCGGTGCAGGGCCTTGGGGCCGTTGTAGGCGAGTTCCAAACTGTGCGAAAGAGCATCCATAGCTGAGACAAAAATCTCTGGCTCTTGCGGTAGAAATACGCGCTGCACATCGCGCGCTAAATCCTCTGCTGGATAGTATTGCGAACCTTCGGATGGGTTTTCGGGGTTCAGTGGTCGTTCACTGGGCCACCAGGCTTTGTCTTGGGCCAATTTGACCACGTCTGAAGTGACCCATTGGTTTACCCAGGTCAGGTCGGTCTGTTCCGTCACGATTTCAAAACAGGTTTGGATGCCATACAGCTCCACCAGGACTTCCCATAAAGTCCAACCGAAGTAATAGGGGTTGAAGAATTGTTGCGAGTCCGCGACGAGGGCGTGCATGCGCATGGCCTCGATGTGGTCTTCTTCATCCCATTGACTGAAAGCTCGGGTCAGCCGGACGTGCCAGAACGTGGCCCAGCCTTCGTTCATAAATTTAGTTTCGCGCTGTGGGCGAAAATAGAGCATTTCGTCGCGAATCATGCGTAGCGCCGTTCGCTCTTCATCGGTTAAATGCCCATAGTCGGCAACAATGGCAAGCACATCGCGGGTATTGGGCCAGACGTGATAATTGGGTTGATAGCTATTGGCATCAGCCGCTACGGGATGAACATCCTGATAGAGTTCTTTCACCCAGTCAAATGCGCCAACGGCCTGGTGGGGGACGGCACGCCGGGTCCGAAATTCCGGGGCCCGATAATAGGGGTCTACCAACTGATGCAGGGTGTGAGCCGCATCCACTAACTTTTCGACTCTCAAAAAGCTTTGCTGCCGATGCAGATTCTCCAACCACTGTGCGTGTTCGTTGAACCACAGTGCAATGTGTGGCCGTCGCACTTGTGTGAGGTCGCGGCTGCGCGCAAAAAAGTCGCTATGACCGAGAACGTGTGCAATGACCAGCACATTGTCCGCGTTGGGATTCTTGATGAGAAGGTAGGCGAGCGCCGGGTCGCTATTGATAACCAACTCATAGACGCGGCCTAAGCCATGCTCGTCACGCCCTTTGGCCATCCAATAGCGTTCCCCATGGGTCCAATGACGATAGCGACCGGGCGCGAAATAGGACGACAACGTATAAATTTCATCGTCGGGCACTAAGTGAAACTCTGTGGGCAGGGGCTTGAGTCCCTGGCGATCCGCGATTTCTGCCATCTCCGCGACCCAGCTGTCGAGTGTACCATGTACCATGCTGCTCACCTCCACACCTTTCGTTGATGGTGGTGGTTAGGAGTTCGCGCCGATGACGGCACGAATTGCCGGGAGGACGTCGTCTCTTTGGTTGATGCGCGCCATGCGCATAGCGGGGTGGAGATTGCCATCGATCGTGGCGTGTTGCTCTAAGATCGTCCACAAGGGAGAGCGACTCTGCAATCCTTGAATTTCAAAATACCCTAACAGCGAGGCCGTTGCCAAAATATGACTAATGCTGTTGGCTAACGAAGCATCAGCGCCGTGCCAAATATCTCCATCCGAGAAGTGCAGCAGATATCGATTAAAATCGTTAGCGGCATAGGAATCCTCCCACAACTGCACAATGGTGCGATAGGTTGACGTGATGGCGGTTCCGCCAGTGATTTCCCGATTGAAAAATGTGTCTTCGTCGACTTGGAGAGGCTCTGTGGTATGCAGGAAAAATAGCAACTCTGAGGCGGCGTATTGCTGTCGGATCCATTCCACCAACCACCAGGCAGTCGCCTTGGACAAATATCGTTTGGTTTCATCCATAGAACCGGACGCATCGCGCACCAACGTAATCACGGCTGCCGTAATGGGCTTGGGGTGTTCCTTCCACGTGCGAAACCGTAAATCCTGCGCCGTCAAGTAGTCGCGGCCTTCCTTCGCCGCCTCGTATAGACTGCGTCGTTTGTCGACATTGGAAAGTGGGCCATGGACCGTCACATCGTCGTACCGTACCTCGTCGCGCTGCAAACTTCCGCCCGACTTCTCGACCAGACGAGGGAGCTTAAGATCTTCCAGCAGGAGATTCATGATTTCTTCGGTCGTGAGCTCAATCCACAATACATCAGCGTTGTCGCCTGCGCCTAATCCCGTATGGCCTCCATTGGCTGAGCGGGTGTCGGGCTGAAAGCGAAAGTCAGGTTCTTCCAATTTTTGTACCGCGAGTCGAATTCGCTGTCCTTTGGGCGCACCCATGACAGCCGCGTGCGTGACCAATTCCGGCAACCGGTCTTTGATAGCCCGGTTCAATTTACGAAGATACCATTGGCGATCCAACTCGCCTTTTTGGTTGCTCAGCTCCATCGTTATCCCTCCATCCACATCACGAGACACCTTTCGTGGAAGGAGAAATCACATAATCCCCTGCTGTAGGTTAGTGGCAGTATAGCACGTGCAGATAATTCAGGCAGGTGCATCAATATCCCGTGTTGGACGCCGTGCGTCCAATTTGCCCCGATATCGGGGGGTAGTCGCCAAAACGCACAGATAATCCACGTGATACGCGTTAAATCGCGGAGTTGGAAGCCATTCCTGACCTATCAGGAAGGATGTGCCAAGTCGTGAGATGGGTTCTCGCGCCACGCATACCGACGGGCTCAGTTGGCCGAGATTGGCTACGGCATGCCTGATTGGGGCACCGGTTAAGATTATAAGATTCCAGATGGGTCGGGAAGCTAAGCTAAACCAGCGACGGGGATCACCAGCCAGTTGTTACGCGTCTTCTCGGCCCAACCCTTGGGATTGCAGTGCGGGCCAGTTGAGATCGTTGGTGATGCTGCCGACGGCTTCAATAGCATGGGCCGCTGCCCTGTTTGCGTATTTTAAACGATTGAGTGGTTTGATGCCTCTTAAAGCGGCGGCTAGGTAGGTTGCAGCAAACACATCGCCGGCACCGGTGGCATCGACCATGATTGCTGGTGGAGCTGGCACATCAAAAAACTCGCCTTCAATCATGGCGACCACACCTTGCGCGCCTCGCGTGACCATGACTTCTGGTATCATTTGTGCGAGACTTCCCAACGCTTTGAGAAAATTTGATTCTTCGGTGACGATTAGCGCCTCGGGCACATTAGCAAAGAGATAGTGTGCGTATGGAAAGAGTTGCTTGAGGGCTGAAGACATCAAAAATTCGGGATGCCAGGAAAGCGACAGGGCAATGGGCACGTGTTGGGCAAAGCATTCAGCGGCAATGGATCGCGCATAAGGGTGCCGCGCGGAGAGCAATGCCAGGTCGATCTGATGCGTAATGAGTTCGTGAACGCGCCGGGTTGGATCGCTAAAGGGATGGGTGTAAGAGATAATGCTGCGATCCCCGCTCCAGTTGAGAGAGACAGCGATGTTGGTGCGGTCGCTGGCTCCCACTTCGTTGACGTTAAGACCGGCGCTTTTCAATCGCGACAATAGCATCGCACCTAACTCGTCGGTGCCGATATCTGTCAGCAAAGTGGTTTCGATTCCCAACTGTTGCAGCGCTAACGCACTAATGGCATAACCGCCCGGTGCCCACGCGGCTTGTCTGACGTGTATTTCTTCCCCAGGCGTGGGTAGTCGGTTCATTTCCGCCATAACAATGTCGACAAATGTCGGGCCAACTACCAGCGCCCGTTTAGTTGGCATGGGAAGAGACCTCCCGCTGCACGGTTTGGGTTCGATCTTGGGTCGGCCATTTTGGGATAAAGCCGCGACCCCGCTCACACCAGAGTAGCGTAAGGCATAAAATCTCATCTAGCCTGAGCCATGTGCCTGGGGTTGTCCCGAGCCACGTTACGGTGCTTGCACACACGCTGATAGGGCCAAACGGGTGCCTAGAACTGGCGGAAGTCCGTGGTTTGACTTTAATCTTTTGTCTAAAGCTAAGCGGCAGTGTCGTCACGTTTTAAGACCCCTTTTCTTAAACCAGCATTAAGTCGGGTTGACCGGCATAGCGTCATTTAGCTGGCGCCTGTCACGCTTAGGAAACTCGCCACTCTCTGTGATTATACGGGAGCGTCGCCGCACCTGAGCACAAAACTCATTATGCCTATGGGCCCGAGCCGCATGAGAGCAAGCACCCTGTTTCAATCGGGTGTTTCATTACACCATGTTCTGGGTTTCACGGAGCTTTTGCCGTAAGACCGCGAGCAGGGAATCGCGCCAGTGTCTGAGATGGACAACCACCAGGGCTTGGGCGAGCGGGGTATCGTGCTCGCATACTGCTGCAATGATGGGGGCGTGCTCGGCTTCTAAGGGGGTTAAGAGGGCCTCGGAAAGCTTCGCGTAGGCACCGGTTCGCGCGGTTTCATCCAGTAAGGGAGCCAATGTTTCGGCCATACGGACTGGCGCCACTTGGGCATAGAGGCGGCGATGAAATTCTATTTCCCGTTCAATGGGGGACATCTGAGAGGGCGGCGACGGCCACGTAAAATCGGGATAGGCTGCAACCTGACGCACTAACTCTCCTTCGAGCATCGTCCGAAAATGAAACACGTCAATCACATCGCTGAGTTCAATCGATGCGACAATATACCCGATGCGGTTATGGGGCGTAACGGCTCCAACAAATTGAAGGTACTGCAAAGCTTCCCGCACAGGGGTTTTACTCACGCCAAGTTCAGCGGCGAGCAGTTTTTCTTGCACAATGGTGCCGGGTGGCCACTGTCCCGTGATAAGGCGCTGACGACACTCCCGTAACACACGCGTACGCGACGAAAGCGCTTTTGGGTTTAGTTCATTCATTCCCATGACCGTTGTCCTTTCATGAATATATTCAAGATACATTTATATTATCTCATAAATATCGTAATTGACCAAGTGTTGTGCTATGGTTAATCCACAACCAACCGACGTCATCATCGTTATATCGGCGCAGCCATCACGACGCAGGTTGCATCACATCCAGCTAGAGTCGGTGCCGGCCAAGGCGTATCGAGTGGCTTTGAGCATAGCAGTCGACGATCGTTACTCCGGTCGGGTCAGACCATCAGGTCTGCCATTTAACTATCGATCCGAAGGACCATCTGTGGCGATTGTTGGGTGAGGAAGGAGGGGTGGATATTGAGGATTCTTGCTGTCTGAGCGCATCCGGACGATATTGACGCCATGGTCGGCGGCACGTTGTTGCGATTAGCCGGTCAAGGCCATGACGTCACGTATCTTATTTGCACGGATGGTTCCAAGGGTACGCGCGATGTGAGTGAAATAAGCCGGATGCAAGCGGTCCGACAACGCGAACAACAAGACGCGGGTCGGGTCATCGGTGTCCGTTCGGTGCATTTTCTCAATTATATCGATGGTGAACTTCCGGAGGGCTTGGCGCTGCGGCGCGATATTGTCCGGGTGATTCGCACAGAGCGGCCCGACGTGGTGTTAGCATGGGACCCGACCAGCGTTTGGATCGGAGACACGGTGATTAATCACATCGATCATCGCACGGCGGGCAAAGAGGCCATCGATGCCGTCTACCCCGGTGCCGGCAATGTGGCGATGTTTCCGGAACTGGGATTGGAGATCTCGCGCACCCGCGAGGTTTGGCTCTACGGATCCAACCATCCCAACGTGTTTGTGGACATTGAATCAGAATTCGAGAAAAAGGTGAAAGCACTGCAATGTCATGTCTCTCAGCATTACACGGATCGTGATTATCTCTACCGGTTCTTGCGGGACGACAACCGCTGGATCTGTCGCGATTTTGACAACCCTGTGACCAGGCGCCAGGTCGCTCGGCCCGAATACGTCGAGTCGTTTCGCCGCATCGCGCTCGATCCTATTTTGGGCCTGGCTAGCGCATTGAGCCCTGTATGGGAACCATTTTCTCAGACGGATCACGTAACCAAGGAAGGAGAATCCTGATGAAGACACGTCAATGGCTAGCGGTGGTCGGAGTCGGAGCATTGACGACCTTGACCGTGGCAGGATGGGGCACCAGCCCCTTGGCCAAAACTTCCTCTGCCACGGCATCTGGCAAGATTATTGTCATGGCTTTGGAGCCCTTGGTGGCACCGAACTGGTTTTTTCCAGTCTTCAGCTCGACAGCCTATACGGTGACCAATCTGCAGGCTACCGCCTTAATGTACAAGCCGCTGCTCGACATTACCAAAACTGATGCGATTGATTATAACCGGTCGTTGGTGAGCAAAATTCAGGTGAATAAGGCGGACACGGAGTTTACGTTGACGATGAATTCCAAATATCATTGGTCCAATGGCAAACCGGTCAGTGCGCAAGACGTCGTCTTTAACTGGGATATCATTAAGGCGACGAGCCAGCCGGGGGCACCGTGGGGATATGGCGGAGCGGGTATTGGGGGAGTTCCGGGAGACTGGAAGAGCGTTGTAGCACTCAATCCGCATACGGTTGTGATCACCACGACCAAACCGGTTAATCCGGTGTGGTTTATTCATAATGGGATCGGACAATTAGAGCCGGTGCCGGCCAGCGTGTGGGACAAGTATCCAAAGAACATGGCCCGGGAGCTGCGCTTCATTGAGTCTGTAGCCAACTCGCCGACGAATCCGGTGTATCGAATTGTTGATGGTCCGTACAACTTCTATAAGTACGAGGCGGATAACTACTGGGAATGGGCCCCGAATCCGCACTATGGTGGCAAGCGATCCACCATTTCGCGATTCATGTTGAAGTACGAGACCTCGACGGTGAGCGAATTCGCGCAATTACGTGCTGGAACGATTAATGTGGGCTACCTTTCGAATAGTCTGTGGACATCACGGCAGGAGTTGCCTAATGATACCCTGGACGTATCGTATCTGTTTGGATTCAGCTCGTTTTACTTGAATCAAAACCCCAAGGCGCCCGGTGGATTAGGGCCTGTCTTTGCTCAGCAGTATGTGCGGGAAGCGCTGCAGATGGGAGTCAATCAGCCTGGCATTATTCGCGGCATCTATCACGGCAACGGCGTCGTCTCATACGGGCCGGTTTCTTCCAAGCCCGACAGCATCTTTTACGACCCGGCCCTTTCTAAACCGGCTTATCCATATAACCCGGCGAAGGGTAAGCGCTTGTTGGAAAGTCACGGGTGGCACGAGGTGAATGGGGTCATGACTCGAGGCAAGGTGCAATTGAAATTTACCGTCGACTACATTTCGGGCAGTCAATCCACCACCGACATGATGTCCTATATTCAGGCCGGTTGGGCTAAAGAAGGCATCAAGGTGACTTTGCAGGCTGAGCCGTTGGACACTGTGGTGGCTTTAGGCAACCAATCCGACCCGACCAAATGGAATATGGCGGGTCCGATGGATTGGACCTATGAACCGGACTACTATCCCTCTGGGGGTGGGCTCTTTGCCACGGGTGCAGGGTCCAATGGCGGAGGATACAGCAGTTCCCAGGCGAACGCGATTATCGCCAAGATTTACCAACCGGGTACGTCGCAGCAAACATTGAAAAACCTCTTCGCGTATGAGGAGTACATTCACCAAAGCAACCCGGTGCTATTCATGCCGTGGCTGGCGGGCAGCTATCAGGCCATTGGGTTCCTTCTGGTGCATGCCAACAATGTGCATGGAACCTATCAGACCTTCAATCCGATTTCTGACTTGCTCTATCCTAACTATTGGACCGTGCAGTAATATGAGATGTCACCAGTCAGGCGATCGTTGCGCGCATGCGATGGCCTGACTGGTCTGAGGTGACTGGGGTTTCAAGAGTACACGGTGATGGAGGACGATGGGGTGCCAGTGAAATTTGACCTGGTGGTGCATGGCATTTGCTTTGCGGACCTGATTTATAGCGAGATACCTCACCTTCCTGAACCCGGGGAAGAGGTGTTTTGTGGCGATTTTGGCTTCTCAGGCGGCGGCGCCTTCATCACCGCCGTAGCGGCGGCGCGACTTGGCCTGAAAGTTGCGATCGTGGCCCCATTTGGAAGTGGTGCCCTAGAACAGGTGCTTAAGCGTTGGTTGGACGATGAGGGGGTGGATACCACCTGGACATACGACGTGCCGGAACCCCGTCCTTATGTTACTGTGGCCATGAATCATGGGGGCGATCGGGGATTTTTAACGTACGTGTCCTCCGAGGATGAAGACCGGCTGATGGAGCATTCGTTGGGGGTCTTTGATCGTCTGGTGCCGCGGTGGGTGCATCTAGGGGCCCGACCGGGGGGATTGGCGTTAGCGCGCCGCATCAAAGCCTTGGGCGGCCAACTCTCGTTGGACGTCGGCTGGAATCCATCGTGGTTGCGCGATCCGGAACTCTTGGAGATAGTGCAATGCGCGGACCTTTTCCTGCCCAACCGGAGTGAAGCACAGCTCATGACCAACACCTCCACCATTGAGGCAGCGGTGGAGCGGTTGAGTCTTTATACGGGTCGCGTGGTGGTGACCGACGGCGAACGCGGGGGCGCATTTAAAGATGAGGTGCATCCGCTTCGCAGGTTTGAGGCCGATCCAGCGCCAATCAAAGATACAACGGGTGCAGGGGATAACTTTACGGCGGGGGTCTTGGCAGGGCTGATTCACGGTGTTGATTTGGATCAAGCAGTGAAACTGGGGAGCTTTTGCGGTCGGGAATCCGTGCAGGCCCTGGGTGGATCGACCAATTCGCCCACTTGGATGCAGGCCAACGCCTATCTTCGGTCCTACGGCTGGCAACTGACTCCGTGGCGAGATCGCGGAGATTAGAAGCCTGCAGTGCAACAAACGTTCTTTGCAAAATTCCGCAATCGAGGTGTAGCCATGAAGTTAACGGTGTTGGGTGGTGGGGGTGTGCGTCTGCCGCTTTTGATCAAGGGACTGATCGGCACAGGCGCGCAATGCCCGTTTGAGACGGTGATGCTCTTTGACATCGAGGAACAGCAACTGGCCACTATGGGGAAACTTGCTCAATATTTGTTGCGGCAAACCCAAAGCGCGATCAATTTAGAGTATACGACAGATATTCGGGAGGCTTTGACCGGCGCTGACTTTGTGTTTAGTGCCATTCGAGTCGGTCAAAATGCCAGTCGCATCATTGATGAGCGGGTGGCCCTGGAACATGGGGTGGTGGGACAGGAGACCACGGGACCCGGAGGGTTTGCGATGGCGTTGCGCACCATTCCGGTGGTATTGGACTATGCCCGCATCATGCGCGAAGTCGCGCCGCAGGCTTGGCTTTTAAATTTCACCAACCCTGCTGGGATCGTAACCCAAGCACTCATCGATCAGGACACACCGCGGACCATTGGCATTTGCGACTCGCCCGAAGGGATCAAGAAACGGGTGGCGCACTTTTTGGATGTAGTGCCCGAACGTGTGCAACTGAGTTACCTGGGGCTCAATCACTTAGGATGGGTCACGGATGTACACGTGGACGGCATTTCGCAGATGGCGTTTTTATTAACCCACTATGCCGAACTAAGTCGCCAAGACGCCGAGTTTGCGGCCTTTGACGCAGAATTGGTTCAAAGTTTGGGGATGTTGCCAAATGAGTATCTCTATTATTTTTATTACAGTGCCGACGCGGTGCAAAACATTAATCGAGTTGGTGAAACCCGTGGAGCACAAATTGCGCAGTTGAGTCAAAGCCTTTTGGCGGGACTGCACGATGCCGTGTTACGGGAAGATTATGCGGGCGCTTGGGATCTCTATACCCATACCATGGGGGCGCGTTCGCAGACTTATATGCAACGGGAGATGCACGCAACGGCGCAGGCTCGCGCGGACCGCCCAGCGGTTGCGCAAGAAGATGCAGGATATGCCGGCATCGCGCTGCGCGTGGCGCAAAGCATGCTGGGACAGTCAACCGCGCCGATGATTGTAAATACGCCTAATCACCATGCGATCACGGATCTTGCGCCCGAGGATGTGGTCGAGGTTTCAGCCTCCATTTTGGCTGATGGGCCCCATCCACTGGCCGTGGGCCCGATGCCTGCCAAGATTGCGGGATTGGTATTGCAAGTCAAAGAATACGAACGCTGCACGGTAAAGGCGGCTGTTACAGGCAATCGCCGCCTCGCCATCGAAGCGCTGGCCGCGCATCCGTTGGTGCCATCCTACCAATTGGCTACGCAACTCGTCGATCGCTATTTGCGTGAATTGGCTGCCTGGCTTCCGCAATTCGCGTGATCGGCTGGGATGGCAGCGACTGGATATCGCAGTCGCTGGTGCCTGGCATCTTTTGCGCCAAGCGTTGCCTACGCGAACCGTTGTGGGGCAAAGAGTTGCAATTCAGGCAATAATTGGGAGTGATAGGCTTGCTCCACTAGGAGCGGACCTAACACCGAGGCAAACTTGAATCCGTGACCGGAGAATCCGGCGCCCACCACAATGCGACCATTGCTTTGGGGAAGGCGCCCGACAATGAAGTGCATGTCGGCGGTATTTGTATAGACACAAACGGTGCAGCTTTTGACAGGGGCCCGTAGTGCTGCGGGAAGGAAGTGAAGGTGGTGTCGGAGGGATTGTTCGTCGGCGTCCGTTACGGTACGTGATAGGGTGTCGATGCTTCCCTCGACTCCGCCGTGATGGCGTGCTATCTTGAATCCTTCTCCTGGAAGGTAAGGGAATCCGTAGATTTGGGCAGCACTGTGAGGGGTTTCGCGAATGAAGATGGGATGATTGGCTAGTCTTGCTAATTCAGGACTATCTAGCCAAAAGGGTACCTGCCGTTCGACGCGTACGGGCACCTTAGGCCATATCTGTTGGATCCAAGGTCCCACTGTCACGATCAATCGGTTGACTTCGACGATCTCATCGTCGACGGCAAGTTGGATCCGGTTGGGGGCGAGGTGCCACCCGCGGACTTTGACTCCGTGGCGAATGCAGGCTCCGTACTTTTTTGCCAGTGAGAAGAAAAGCGTCCAGGCGCGCTCCGCTAAAAGGTATCCGGCCGCCTCTTCGTAGACGGCCACTTCGTCGGCACCGAGAGTAAACGCGGGATAGCGCGCGCGAAGCGCCTTCGCAGTCCACACCTCATAGGGCAAGTGATGTTTTTGGGCTGCGGCGATGCTGCCCGAAACCACCGAGGATTGCGGCAATCCCATCATGAGACCTCCGGTCTTGATGAAGATCGGAGATTGCGCCTTCTGCTCCAATTGGTGCCAGGCGTCATAGGCGCGGTGCACCAAGGGGACATAGTCAGGGTGTTCGAAATAGGCTTGTCGGATAATTCGCGTTTGGCCATGCGAGGACCCTTGCGTGTGAGGCAACGTTGGGGATTGGTCAAAGCCGATGGCGGTGAGTCCCATATGGGCTGCGGCATAGAGAGCCGACGAGCCCATGATTCCGAGACCGATGACCGCCACATCATAGTACGGCATGATGTTCTCGCAAGACGATAGATAGGGGGTCAAACCCAGAAAGCCGTGAAAACACCTGCAAGGCGTGCTGCGACTCAGCGGCGTTGGACACGTTATGACAGGCGCGCCGAAAGATGATCCCCAAACCTACCACACCAACCCCTGCCCTCCATGGACCGTTAGGACTTCGCCGGTCACGTACGAGGACTCGTGACTCACTAAAAACGCAATGACGTGCGCACATTCGTCGGCAGTTCCCAGCCGTTTTAAGGGAATGCGCCCGGCCACTTCTTGCAAAGTCTGCGGGGCTGTGTGTTGGTCGTGAAACGGAGTGGCAATCGTGCCCGGCGCAATGGCATTCACCCGAATGCCGCGGCCGGCCAGTTCTTTGGCTAGTCCACGGGTTAGCGATATGACGCCGCCCTTGGCAGCGGCATACGCCAATGCGCCAGGTCCCCCGCCTGTTTGTGCGGCGATGGAGGTGACATTGACAATCCGTCCTTCGTCCCGCAGAAACGGCAAGGCGGCCCGGACTGCCCAAAAGATGCTCGACAAATTAAGAGCGAGTGTATCGTCCCAATGCTCCATCGGCATTTCTGCCATCGGGTACCGGTGGATCAAGGTGCCCGCGTTATTGACCAAGATATCTAAAGGATGCATTTCAGTTAGCTGCTGAATGGTGCGGAATACGTCGTCGCGGTGGCGGAAGTCGCCTCCCGCGCACTGGCTTTCGCATCCCAGAGATTCAATTTCCGCTACCAAACCTTGGGCTGCATCAGGTTGGGAGTGATAGTGGATGGCGACATTAGCGCCCAGCTTTGCCAGACGCAAGGCTGTAGCCCGGCCAATGCCGGAGGTGGCTCCGGTGACAATAGCCCATTGTCCCTCGAGTGGTCTCTGCATAGTTCCCTTCCTTTAGCCGAATGGCCAATGTTTTGATTTTCCTACAGTATAGCGCATTTGGCCTATGGCGGTCTTTTATCGCGCCCAGTCCACGATAGGATGTGATGCGACTTTTGGGAGCATGGTCTGCCCCGTTGCGGGGCTGGGCCCGTCAGGGGGCTGTGTTGGCTGACTGGTTTAAGCAAGTGAAATAGCGAAGAAAGCGAGTGTCCTTAAATTTTTTGGGAAGGAAGGCCTAGGATTACGGGGAAACGGCTGGAACTGCTTCGCGGATCGTGAAACGACTCGCCCTGGCAACATCGGCTGTTTTGGCTGCTACGACGGTTTAACGTCTCCCGGAGAAAACAAGATGGCGATGCGCGTGAGGTTAATGCGCCGTCCGCTGTTCATGCCAATTTGCGAAGTGGCCACTACAGTGTTCCGGCTCTGACGTATGATCTTAGCGATGCAGCCCATTTCCGTCTGGCCTGGCCGAAGCGCGGGGCCTTTTGGCACCTATCGTAAAGGTGCGTCAGCGTTCCTTCCTCGGCAGGATCTGCTTTCGCGTTAACGAAGACTGGGCCGGACCCGCTGGTCGATGGCGGCTTGGAGTCTCGGACTTGAAGGTTTGTGTCAATTATGTACAATATATGCCATAGAACGCACATTAACAAGTCACGAAGTGGCTCATCTACTTGGGGTCAACATCAAGACTATTCAACGGTGGGATCGCGAGGGACGACTGAAGCCCGCCGGTCGAACAGCGACGGGGCGGCGGTATTACACCGAGGACCAAATTCGAGCTTTCCGGCAGCAGCGGCCCGTGTCGCCTCGCCTTCGGAAGATCGTGGCCTATTGCTGAGTGAGTAGCCAAAGGCAGAGACCGGAACTGAAAAATCAGCGGCTGGCCTTAGAACAGTTTTGCACCGCGCGCGGGATGGTCAACGTGGAGTTCATCGAAGAGATCGGCGGGAGTATGAACTTTCGCCGCAAACGGTCTTTAGCGTTGATGGATGACGAACAGTCGGGATACTGCTTCTCGCCCACCAAGATCGGTTGACGCGCTTTGGTTTTGAGTGGTTCGACCGATTCTGCCAGCAACGCGGGTGCGAGATTTTGGTCCTCAATCAAGAGCATTTGTGGCCCGAATCGGAGTTGGTTCAAGATTTGCTCACTATTACCGATATGTTTGCGGCACGGTTGGACGGACTGCGGACCTATCGCAAAAGCTTAAAGGAGGCTATCGATGCCGATATAAGCCGGGAAGGTCCCGCCTGATCCAGTCCCGTTGTTCAGCACACGTCGATCACTGCTCGATGGGTTTGGACTTGGGCTTTGGTAGCGTGAAATTGGCACTGTGCGGATGGGCCTCAATCGCAGGAGACCATGGAGAAAGCGTTTCATGCGTTGAAGTTTCAGCAATTGTCCAGCCGACACCACGACATCCATTGGGCAGTCCAGGCCTATTTGTTGGCCAATTTAGACGATGCCTGGCAGCGAAGCCAACCGATATTCGTGTGTTCAAGAACCAAGGGAATCCGTTTGCTCGTGTCTAGCTGGCGAATGAGAAGGTTCAGGTCGGCGCATGTCACATACCATTGTCGAAAGTGGGTTGGGGACGGATGCACGCGTGGCTTTGTTTAGCGGGTAAAATCTTGGGTGCCCGTGAATCTGGCCAATGGCCCACTCAACCTGCCCAGCCCGCGGTGGTTGGATTCGCACGGATCCGGGAGTGGAACACGTGGATATCAGGGGCTAGGCTGTGCCCGTCTGCTCCACGGGGGGAGCAGATCATTGGGCGCAAACTTCCCCGCTGCGTCGGGCGCCGCCTAAACAGGGCATTAGCGGACCGAGCTTCGGACTATGCCGGCCACGAAAACCCGAATCGGGTTGGCTCATTGCGAGCGCTCCCCCAAGGATGCTGCCATAGCAAGCGGGGGGTTATGAAACGCCATTGATCGAAACGCCTCGAAGAAGGCCGGTAGATCGGAGGAGGGAAGACATGGAAAAGGAATTTCTGGGCCGGCTTGCCGTTGTGACAGGCGGCGCGCACGGCATCGGTCGGGCCACTGCCCTGCGCATGGCTCAAGGGGGTGCTACAGTATGGATTTTAGACCGCGATGGCAACGCGGGAGAACAGTTTGTTGATGAACTGTCACAACAATCCTACAACGCACACTTTATGAAAACCGAGCTGGCGCAGCGATCCAGCGTGGAATTTGCATTTGGCCGAATTCAAGACGAGGCTGGAGGCGTAGATATGCTGCTTAGTTGCGCTGGGATTCAACGGTATGGCGACGTGGTGGAAACATCGGAAGAGACTTGGGACGAGGTCTTTGATGTCAATGTCAAAAGCGCCTACTTCGTGTGTCACGCTGCCATTCCCATGATGCGGCGGCGCGGTGGCGGCGCCATTGTCCTTGTCAGTTCAGTCCAAGCCTTTGCGACGCAGGAGCGGGTCGTGGCATATGCTGCCTCTAAGGGCGCATTGGTGACGATGACCAAGGCCCTTGCGTTGGATCATGCACGCGATCGCATCCGCGTTAACGCCGTTGCGCCAGGATCGGTGGATACACCGATGCTGCGCAGTTCGGCGGCCCTATTTGCCAGCGGCGATGCTTCCCAGTTACTAGACCAATGGGGACTAGCCCACCCCTTAAAACGTTTAGCGCAAGCAGAAGAGATTGCTGAAGTTGTTGCTTTTTTGGCCAGCGATCGGGCCAGCTTTGTAACGGGCGCAACTGTCCCGGTAGACGGAGGCCTATTGGCGAAAGTTGGCGTGATATTGCCGTCTTCATCCGATTGAACCCAGACAAGCGATAGTTGCGAAGTCGCACCGGGTTGGACCGAGCACATAGGCCGGGCTATGCGCCATCGCTTGGGGACACTCTCTGAGATCTGCTGAGGTCTAATATTCACCGCCGTGTGGCGCTCTCAGTGCTGTATCAAACGCCGATCCGATTACGCCACAGCCATTTCCACTACGCAAGGACCCGGATCATCCAGGGGTGTAGTGGAGAGAGTGCCAGGGTTCTCTTACTACGGCCTTTTATATATTTCGGAATCGGGGATTCAAATTTGAGCAAGGAGACCAACGCCCAGCGCCAACATGCAAATCGTTAGACGAGTGACGGGGTCTCTTCGTTTTTTTAAAAAACAAATGTCTTTGGACTGAAAGATTATCGTTCTGCAAAAGCTTGCGCCATTGGTGGCGGAAAGAAGATGCGAACGCTCGGAGCTTTTGACTGGGACCCAGACCTTCTCGCCTCTATATTGAAGCGTCTTATCTGCGACGACGCTTGATCCACCCTTGGACCCGGACAAGACAGCGAATCCAGGAACGGCCTGTTGCCGCAACACCAAGGGACATCTTGGTAGCGGTTACTCACCCGGCCTTTTCGCCGGCAACGATGCGGGAGGTTGGGGCGCTTGATAAAATGCCATTTTAAACTAATTGATTATCGAAAAGATGCAAGTTGTGCTAAGTTCTCACCCGCATGCTGCATGGTTGTAGAGGTATTCTGTCGTTTATGAAACAAATTGGACTTGACAACGACATAATTCGGAATAAAATGGTGCTAATGTTTCGCATTTAATTCTCTTTTTTAACAAATAGTCGCTGTTGCCACAAGCAATGTCGAGATGATTGGGTTTTGCGATTGGAGCACCTGTACGAGAAACGAGGAGGAGAAACAATGGGTTGGAAACGCCGTCAGACTCTGGTATCCGCATTAGTCTGCTCATTGGGAGCCGCCGGATTCATAGCCACTGCAACTCCAATGGCATATGCAAGCTCGGGACCTGTGCAAATAACGTTCGCTACCGCATTTGTTACGCGATATCCCATATTTGTTAAGATTGTCAAGGCGTTTAACGCAAGTCACCCCGGCATTCACGTCACGATTGAGCACGAGCCCGGAAACACTTCCATGCTCACTAAGCTCTTAACTGAGCTCGCCACCGGCACAGCTCCTAACGTTGTGTTCCAGTACGGGCCCTGGGCGGACCAACTCGCCTCAACCAAAGGCATTGTGCCTTTAAACAGTTTCATCGCGAAATCGCACTATAATCTGAACGTGTTTTATAAAGACAATCTGGAAACGGACGACGTCAACGGAAAGATTATTGCCCTGCCTGGTGACAACGATAACGAGGCGGTTTTTTACAACAAGAAACTATTTGAAAAGTATCACGTGCCATTTCCGAAGCCTAACTGGACCTGGGCGCAGATGGTGGCGACGGCGAAGAAGCTCAATCACCCCAAGCAAAAGTATTACGGGATGCTTGAATTCATCGGCGACACCGAGGGCGTATCGGTGCGCTACGAACCCTTCTTGCTGCAGGCAGGAGGACACATCGTCAATGCCAAGGCGACAAAGGCGCTTTTTGACAGTGCGGCGGGACTAAAGGCGCTTACGTTCCTTAAGGATCTCGAGCCGTATTCGGATGTGGTACCGCGTTCCGAATATGAGGATGCATTTGAGTCCGGACGCGTAGCTATGACGTTTAGCGGTTCATGGGATGTTTCTACCTTTGCTAAAGATGGGATTGACTATGGGGTGGTACAGTTGCCTTCACCCACTCCGGGTGGATCGCATATGACACTGGCACAGCCCGATCTGAACCTGATCACCCAGTCAACACCGGCTAAAGAACAGGCCAGTTGGACTTTTTTGCAGTACTTGGACAGCGAAAAGAGCGCTGCGATGTTGGCAGCCCCAGGGCATTTGTCATTTCGTAAGGACGTCGTCAACAATCCCCTGTATAAGCCGACACTGGCCAAGTATCCCGTCTTGAAGCAGTTTGCGCAATATGCCAACGATGCGACCATTCGCCCCAAGTTCCCCCAGTACTCCGAAGTGTCACAAGACATGGCCACCGCAGTGGAAATGGTGCTGCTACACAAAGCGTCTCCCGCCGCTGCGTTAAAGCAAGAGGCACAGGCTGCGGACCAACAGTTGCAAAGCTCGGCACCCTAAACGCAGTTTGGTGAGGTCGGGTCAGGGTTAAGTTGCAGGGGCGATCGCGCGTCGACAGATGCCCGAAATCGCCTCTGCGTCGCCCCGATCGGGTCCGAAAAGTAGGGATTGCGAAGACACTTGGTAAAGTTATCAAGCAATACTGAAGAGAATGCGGTTGTCAATCCGGTCGGGAGAGAAATACTTTAAGCCGGCGACACGTTGGAACCAAAGACTGCGTCATCTTCGGATATGTCTGGAAGTTGGCGCCGACCAAGGGGTTCCTTAGCGGTGTAGTGCGCTCTGCGCCAAAGGATTGCCGGGCTGACGTGAATGCAGGCGAATCGAGCGAGGAGTGAGAACGATGGTGACCACACAGCCGCTGGTGATGTCGGGCAGATCTCGCCAGCGCGAGGGGCCGCGCGCCAATCGAAGCCAACGAGGCGCATATGTTCTGTTGTTGCCGGCAATGGTATTATTTGCGGTCTTTACGTTTATCCCGATTGTGTGGACGATTGTGTTAAGTTTTGAGAACTACAATATTTTTGCGGACCAAGCCACGGCGGCAGGGTTTCACAACTATTCCGCGTTGCTTCATAGTCCAATATTTTATCAGTCTTTGTTGTCCACCGCCTACTATACCTTTGGCTCGGTTCCTGTTACGGTCGCGCTGGCGTTGTTTTTGGCGGTATTGCTGAACCGCCCTGGATTGTGGGGATCCAACATATTCCAAACAATATTTTTTCTGCCCTACATTCTATCTTCAGTGGGAGCGTCCTTGGTGTGGAAGTGGATGTTCGACACAAATTTTGGAATTATTAACGCCTTCCTCGGGTTCTTTGGAATAAGCCCGGTGCCTTGGTTGACAAGCCCGTCTACCGCAATGCCCGCTTTGATTATCATGACCGTATGGGGTGGAGTCGGGTTTGCCGTGGTCCTGTTTCAAGCGGGATTGCGAGCGGTGCCGACGGAACTGACAGAAGCTGCGTCGATCGATGGGGCCACAGGAGGACAGCGCTTTTGGCGGATTACTTTTCCCTTGCTCGCTCCTACGACGCTGTTTGTTTTAGTCATTTCAATTATTAACGCAGCGCAAGTCTTTACGACGGTTCAAGTGATGACGGCCGGCGGCCCGCTCAATGCCACCAATGTGCTTGTCTATTACGTGTATCAAGTCGCTTTCCAAGGGACATTTAACCTGAGTTACGGTGCGGCCATCGCCATTGTGCTCTTTATCATTATCTTGATTCTCACCGCTGTCATGATGATTGGCAGTCGCCGCTTTGTGTACTACGAGGGGGAGACCCGCGATGCGAACTGAACGGGGCTTGGGGGAAAATGTTCGTACCGCGTTGGTTTATGCGGTATTAATCGTGATTGCGGTGGCGATGCTGATCCCGTTTCTCTGGATGCTGGGCACGGCCTTCAAATCAAGCTCGCAAGTCAACGCCATCCCCATTATTTGGCTGCCGTGGCCTTTGCATTTCGGCAATATTGTGAGCGCATGGACCTCTGTGCCGTTTGGGCGATTTTTTGTTAATACCTTTGTGGTGGCAATCGCAAGTACGATTGGACAAATCATAACCAGCGTTTTGGCTGGGTACGCTTTTGCCCGCATGCGGTTCCGAGGCAAGCAAGTATTGTTTTTGCTCACCCTTGCCACGTTGATGATTCCGTTTCAGGTGATTCTCATTCCGACCTTTTTGATTATTAAACATCTCGGATTGGTCAACACGCTCTGGGCATTAATTTTGCCTAATCTGGCAACGGGGTTTGGCGTCTTCTTATTGCGTCAGTTTTTCCTGCAGATACCGACAGAGATGGAAGAAGCGGCCACAATAGACGGAGCGGGTCGGTGGCGCATCATGGCGCAGATTATGGTGCCGTTAGCCCGTCCAGCCGTGGCGACATTGTCGGTATTTACCTTTTTGTGGGCCTGGAATTCCTATTTGTGGCCTCTGATTGTCTTAAATTCGCCAACCAAAATGACTATTCAGGTGGGACTTTCGTATTTTCAGGGGGCCCACGTGGGCGAGTACAACGTCATCATGGCGGGCTCGTTCCTCTCGCTCATCCCGATTGTCATTTTGTTTCTGATTACCCAACGCCAGCTCGTGGCCGGTATTGTGGCTGGCGCGGTGAAGGGATAGCCGATGGCCATGGTTTCGCCCAGACGAGAATGTGGGATAGCGTTGCGACTGTTGAACGGGGCCGGAGCGCCTCTTAAGGCGGCGACCAACCTAGCCAGGCGGCGACTTCGGCCGTGGTAGGCGCCGTAGCGGGTCCAAAGCGCGTGGCGGCCAGCGCCGCGACGGCATTGGCCCAGCGGGCGGCTAAGGAGGCATCGGCGCCCTTGGCGAGTGCGGCCATAAAGGCTCCGCTATGCGCATCGCCGGCCCCGTTTGTATCGACCGCCGCGACTGCAAATCCAGGGATCTGCTGGGCTTGCGTTGTCGGGCCCGCGATATAACATCCGTCGCGACCGGCGCGCACCAGCACTTGGTGGCGTTCTGTCAATGACGCCAGCACTTGGGCTTGCCTTAAGCCATCTGACGCGCCGGTTAGAAAAGCGGCTTCGTCGACGTTACAGGTGACCCAATCCGAGCGGGTGAGAACCTTTTGGAGAGCAGGTCGGGGAATTTCGGCTACCAGCGGGCCCGGATCAAAGACCGTCATCACAGTCGGGGACAGAGTGTCTAGCCACGTCAACAAGGCCGTGCGATTGCAAGGATAGACCAAACTATACCCGGAAATATAGACGATGTCGGGGAATGTGGGGGAAAGGTGTTGCAAATGGTCAAGGGTCAGGTGCGATTCGGCGCCTGGACTAGTCACAAAGGTACGCTCGCCAGTGGCGTCAATGAGACAGACCACGAGGCCGGTGTCTCGGTTAGCCACCGGGGCGTGCGCGATTGTGATGCCTTGTTGCAGTAACGCCTGCTTGGCTAATGACGCGAATGGCCCTACGCCCAGTACGCCGCCATAGATCGTGGCCAGATCTTGGCGGACTGCAGACGCCATCACGTTGAAGCCGCCGCCGGGTGTGAGCAGGCGGTCTTGAGCCAAAATGTCGCCTCCGCGCACGGGAATGTCTTTTACGCGCAAAACCAGGTCGATGACGACATTACCGAGATGAAAGAGGCGGGGACTCATGGCGTTTGACCCTTCTCGGGAGTACTCGTCGAACTTAGACGTAAATCACACAGTGCTTGCGCCATCGGTGTCAGCTCTAGACGATTGGTGCGCAGCACGGTTTGCAGAACCGTCTCGGGGACCCCTTGCAATCCCAGGCAGGCACCAGCCACCGCGCCAACCATGGCGGCGATGGTGTCGGTGTCCCCGCCCAGCGACGCCGCCAATTGACAGGCAGTCCAGGGATCGTGAGGATGGATGGCCAGAACGGCAAATGCAGCCGGAATGGATTCTTGGGCTGCTAAGCTGGTTCCAATCAAGCGATAGATGAGGTCCGCGACATCCTCATCGGAAGGCCGCGTGGTTACCACGGAACAAGCCCAGCGGATGCGGGCGGCGACATCTGCTCCAGCTACCCAATATCCGCGCCGACTGGCCAGTTCGGCAGCGGAAATGGCGAGCTCGGTCGCCTCAGCCACGGTGGCTCCGTCAATGCCGGCGCTGACGGCTGCGGCAATCGCGCTGGCCGCAGACAAGGCCAGGTTCGTGTTATGTGACACGCGGCTCACGGACTCGACCTGGTCGACGAGGCGGGGCAGATCGTGGGAAGACGCCATAATACCAATAGGGGTGATGCGCATAGCGGCTCCATTGGTGGCGCCGTATCGCCCCGCCTCGCCGATGTCTACTCCCGACATGAGGGCTTGCAAGGCGCGTGTGGTAGAGGGTCCTAAGAGGTCATGGGATCCGCGCCGCCGCATGTCTTGCTCCCACGCTAACAGTCGTTGCGCCAAATCCCTCGGGTTGGGCAAGCCTGCGGAGCTTACTAACAATTCACCCAACAAAAGCGCCTGCTCAGTGTCATCCGTTACATGACCGGCTGCAAGGCCTGCCGCGATGGGATGATCGGACGGCGCCGCTTCAAGTTGGGTAATGCGTGGGCCATAGCGGGAAACGATGGTTGACCTTGGCAACGACTGCGTGGGCATACCTAAGGCGTCGCCCAGAGCTAATCCGTACAAGGCGGCCAGCGCCCGGTCAGCCAGCGTAGGCATCACGGTTGTCCTTGAAATTCTTTGAGGACGTCCGCCATTTGCACAACCTCAATCATGGGCTGATACAGCCGCATGACATCTAGAGCACGCGTATGAGCCACATCATCGACGCCGGCACACGCATCGGCCACCACTTGCACATAGCGTCCGGCATCTGCAGCCGCTAGTGCCGTGGAAAGCACACAGCAGTCGGTACTGACGCCCGTCAGTAGAATGCGATGCCCTCGAGGGATGGCGGCCTCGAGAGCTGGTGTCCACTTGCCAAATGTCGTGGCGTCTACGCGCAATCCCTCTTGTGCGGCAAATATGTCGATTAGTTGATAGTCGTGGCTACTGGGCGGCTGTAAGGCGAAAGGCCACTGACGATAATAAGGAATCCAAGACCCGGTGGGATGACTGGGAGCCACAAACCGCGTAAAACACACGTGGGGACGCGTCAGAGCGACAAGGCGTTGAATCGGTGCGATGACTTCGGAAAACCGCGGTGTAAACCAAGCACTTTGGGGATCGCCGAAAATATACTGCATGTCGATGACAACCAGCCAGGGCTGCTGGGCGGTACTAAGATTTAATCCCGGGTCGCTTTCGTTGGAAGCCATGCTTTTCCTCCTGTCATACTCGATGAGGCCATTTAAGGCAATGCTAACATACTGAAGACGCGTGTGATGGCTAAGATTCGTCGTGGCTAAAGAGGTGAAATCCCCAGTCATCGGTGCGGACCACCATCTCCTGGTCGTGCCATAGGAGTATCGGCGGCTCAAGGATACCGTTAGCTTGCGATTGCGATTGATATGGCGTGTTGGTCAGATAGCGGTTAGCGGCGGTATTGGCTACTTGCAATGTTATCGTATTGACGCCGGGGCGAACTGCCGTAGGCGAAACGGCAAATAGATAAGGGGACCACGCCCGCCTGCCGATGGGAGTATCGTTCCAGGTCAGGGTTGCAGTGCTTTGAACACAAGGCAAATACAGCCACCACTGGCGATCGACTGACGAAATTTCGATCTGGCAGATATAGGTCGCCGTCCCCGAAAAGCATTCGAGTCCCTGCGTTTCCCAGCCGCGGTGTACATCGATCGGATTGACGACGATTGCGCCGTCTACTTCGAGACGCCATCCGGATACAAGCGGTTGACGCTGGCAGTGCGCCAACAGCTCCTCTAGGCACCCTGCACCGATTGACGGTTCGACGCGTCCTCTCTTTGAGTCGCGTGTGTTTATGAGCCGCAAGCACAGAAGTTGCATCGGATCGAGGCAAATTGACCAGCTGCGTCTGGCAGTCGTCGACACGGGGGTGATCTGCCCGGAACGCGCATTCCACACTTCCCACGCGCCAACCGGATCGGGCAGGTGAAGTGTGGCTCCGAGTGTCTGAGGTCGCTCATTAAATAAGGCCAGTCGCCATCCGACTGCGTCCACCCCGCTCCATTGCCATAGACCGCGATTTTGGCAATGGACCCAAGGACGATATAATCGTAGCGGATGCAGGATTTCATTTGCCTTACTGTCAGTAGGAAGCAAATGCCAGGCGATGAGCCGGCGATATTGACGTAGCAGTCGCTCAAACCATGGGCGTGCGTCCCAAAAAGGACGTTCTTGAACGCTTTGCAGTGTGTCGCCAGAAGCAAGCACAGTGCCGCCACTTTGCAAAAATGCTTCAATCACCTGGAGACTGTCGGCGGTGTGTAACATGGTCACGGCCGGCAAAATCAGCGCTTGGAATGAGCGAGTGTCAAGTCGTAGGGTGTTCTGGTGGATTCGCGCACGGAGCAGGTCACGCTCGTCGATGAAGTAATAGCCGTATCCGGAGCGGGCCAGGAATTCTGACCAAAAGGCGATATGGTCGCCGTAGGCGTGATGGAGTCCGTTGGCCCAGATGGTACGAAGTGGATACAGTACGGCCACTTCGGTTGCTGGCCGAGCGGAGTCAACAAATGTAGAAAGGCGCGCTGACTCTTGCGCAAAGGCTGAAACATGCGACCACCACGGTTCAAAATTAATGCCGGGCGCGAAATCAAAGCGCGGGTTGGCAAGAATCGGACCGTTCCCAGCCTGTCCGTCGGATTGGTAAAAGGCGTGCATCAAAATTTGTTTGGCGCCCAAAAAATGGAGTCGAATGGTTTGTGTTCGCAATTCCTCCAGCGATAGGCCCCATCGCCCGGCAAACGGACTGGGTCCCTCGGGACTGGTAAAGTATTGTTCGACCGTACACCCGGTGCGCCCGTGAGCGCGAGCGACCGAATCCCCCATTTTAGGACTAAGTTGCGGCTCCAGACCTTCCGCATCGACAGCCGTGTGACCTCGATAGCGATCGATTTCAAAGTAATCCAGACCGAAGTTCACGCGAAGGTCCCATTGGCGAAACGCTGCGGCCGGGTGCCAACTGCCAACGTGGCCTAAAACCTCATGCCCAGTGAGATAGATGCCATGTTGCGACGTCCACATCTGAAGCGGTTGTAAAAAATTTTGGATCGTCATCTCCGACAGCACTGAATAAAAATTTGCGCGTAAAATCCCGGTATCGGGCCCGACGCTCATGACTAAAGACAGCAGGACACGTCCGAGGTGATGTTCTGCTTTCGTTTGCAGACGCGTAACAAGATCCGGTGCGAACGGGAGGCTGCAGCCGAGGTTTCCGTGTTGCTGTCGCCAGTGATAGAAGGAGGCATGCGGTTGATCAAAAAAGAAGAATTGAATCGTGTTGCCAAAGTACTCATGGAGAGCCTCCCGGTACGGTTCGTAGCCGACCTGGATAAAAGTCCGGGTGGCTTCGGGCAACAGATAATTGGGAACCTTGGATGTGGCGGAGCGGGCCGCGACGAAAACGGTGATGTAAGTATGCTTTTGCCCTGGATTCACCAAGACCTCAATGTGGCACTCATGCTGGTTGGCTGAGACAATATGCGCACGGGCGGTTACGTCATAGATATCGTCTTTATTGTGGCCGGGAACCGAATGACTAAGCGCTGCGACGATGCGCCAATCCCTCCATTCGATTTGCCCGCCCTCAAATTGCCACGATAGCGCTGCCTCCCCTAATTCCTGCACAGAGCAGCGAATGTCAGAAATGCGCAATGTGGTGGTCGGCTGGGTGACCCTCGCCGTTGCCCAAAATAGATGCTGTTCCCGCAAGTAGTCGCGGTGCTTCACGGTGCGCCCCCCTGCCATGCCGCTCTGCCAGTTATATTCGTCATACACGCCGACCTTGATCCCGCGTTTGTGCGCGTGCTCAACAGCACAGCGATAAGCGGTAAGATAGGATTTGTTAAGGTAGTCGTCTTGGGGGTAGGCCAGCCGACATTGGATGAGAAACGTGCGAAATCCAGCCGCGGAAATTTCCTCGACTTGCTGCGCAATTTCTTCCGCGGTTGGAACATGATGCCAAAACCAGTAGGTGGCGGGTGAATGAGCGGCATCGGGTTCGCTAAACGCGGCGCGGGCGCACTCCTCGTTGCGCCACCGGCTTTGATCTTGAGAGCTAGGCATTTGTCGGTCCCAAAAGGTCGTTGCGATTCACCGCCGCAAGGTTGTCTTGGGCCGATTCTTGCCGTCGAACGACGGCACGTCCAAAGATCCACCATCCCAAGAAAGAAACCGCCAGCGCGACAACGACACCGAGATTTCCTGAAGCCCACAGGCCGGTTTTGCCCCCCAGCCCCAACGGTCCGAGTAAGTAGCCCTGCCAACTGAGCCAACTAGCAGACGTGTTGACGACCATTCCGAGTCCGACAAACGTTCCAAAGACGATCAATCCGGTAGCCAAAGGATGCACCCCGCCGTATATGCCAGAGCTTTTATACAAGTCCTGGTCTCGATAGGGTAGGCGTCGCAGTGCAATATCAGCCAGCATGACACCGCACCAGGCGGCAATGGGCACCCCAACTGTGATGAGGAATCCTTCGAACGGGCCGAGAAAGTTGGCGGACGAGAAGAAGACAATGTAGATCGTGCCAGCTACCATAATCGTGCCGTCAATGCTGCTTGCCAAATAGCGTGGCACGCGTAAGCCGGCGGTCAATAGAGCGAGGCCCGAGGAATAGATATCCATATCGGCTGCGCCTACCAACCCCAATACAACGACCACCACATAGGGGACAAGAAACCAGGTTGGGAGAAGTGCGACGAGCGCACCTAAGGGATTCGCTCCCACTGCGGCGCCCAAACTCTTGCTCGAGCCCGCCAAAAGCAACCCGAAGACCAAAAGAATAATGGGTCCGGCTGACGCACCTAATGTTGTCCATCCCACCACGGCTCCAGATGGAGTCTTGCGCGGCAGATAACGGGAATAGTCGGCGCCGGTATTAACCCACCCGATGCCAAATCCAGTCATGAGTAAAATCAGACCGCCGATGACCGCTTCGACGCTGCCGCCCTTGATGCTGCTGACGGTGGCCCAGTCAATCTTGTGAACTGTAAGTAGGATAAATCCGATGGTGAGGATGGCCGTGACAACCGTGATAATGCCCTGAATGCGCATGAGAAAGTCGAAGCCCATGACTCCCCCGCCGACGATTAAAGCGACGACGACAATGAGCGCGATGATCTTGACCAGATCGCCGCTGCCCCAGCCCAAGCGACCAAAAACTGTGGCCGTGGCTTCCACCGCCAAGGCGGCAATAACTGTTTCCCAGCCGACACAGAGAATCCAAGATAGAAGCGGCGGTAATTTATTGCGAACACCAAACGCGGCACGACTGAGCACCATGGTGGGCGCCGATCCGCGTTTGCCGGCGACGGCGATAAAGCCAACCAAGAGGAACGACAACACGATGCCGATAAGGCCAGCAATGGTGGCCTGCCAAAACGAAATGCCGAAGTCCAACAAGAATGCCCCGTAACTTAGGCCTAAGACTCCGATATTGGAAGCAAACCAAGGCCAAAACAGGTCACGGGGCGAGCCTTTTCTTTCGTCCTCGTCGATGACGTTGATGCCGTTTAGTTCTACACTCGGCATGTGCGGATACCTCCTTTGGTGGTGGGCACGATAAGGCTGTTGACAAAGAGGACTAGCAAGGTATTTAAAGAATTGTACACAGTATACAAGATACGACGCCTTTGCATAAAAATCCTTCTTATCCAAAAACGTTACAGCAAAAGTCCCTTCCACACCATGTTCATATGGTCTCCTAACGCCTGACAATTATGACTGCTAGTGCAGAATCACTATTTGGCACCGCTGTTCGATTGAAAAGTTGCCAGTCCCTGAAGCGCGATGCTAAGGGAATCCATAATATGGACCCGTGCGCTTTCTTGTGCAGCCAAGGCATTTCGATTGGTCACGCAAAACAAAATGTGCTGATGTTGCTGGAGTGTATGGGCAGGGCGGGGCTTTTGGGCCCATGATAGATTGCGGTATAAGTCGATGCCAGCTCGTAGTCGCAGTAACGATGCGACCAATTCATCGTTGTCGGTACATGCTGCTAAATGGCGGTGAAATTCATCGTTTCGTTCAGCCAGTGTCGTGACATCGTGGGCTAAGAGACTTGATTGGGCCGATTCCCAGAGGTTATTTAGCGTTTGGATATCAGAATCGGTCGCTCTCTCAGAGGCCAACCTTGCTGCCATGCCCTCTAGTTCAGCGCGCAATTCGTAGTAGTCGTGAAGCTCCTTCACAGTGGGAACAGGTATGCGAAAGCCCCGGTGCGGGATAGAGACCAGGAGTCGTTCGCGCTCCAACATTCTCAAGGCATCGCGAACAGGAGTGCGACTGATGCCTAAGATTTCGGTGATTTCTCGCTCTTTGATCCATTGGCCGGGAACGAACTGCCCAGATAGAATCATGCGATGAAGGGTTTCATAGGCTGCCTGAGACACCGTTGGAACATCGAGTCGCGTAGTCATGTTGAGACCTCCAAACAAAATTATGGATGGTGCGGAGATTTGCGCGATCCGCATCACATAAGTATTTTGTATACAATGTGATGGAGTCCGTCAACGCGGCATAGAGAAACCATGTGCGGATCGTGTGCGCGTACGCGGCTACCGTAACGGTGGACATGCACTGTGTTTGACATGTCGATTGCCCCCTTGCCTGCATTTGGTTGTGGTAGAGGTAGAGTGGAATACAGGAAGAATTCGGGTTTTACACTACCGGTGCACGATTGCGAGACTGAGATCAATCCTTTGATCATCATCAAATCTCAAGTCATAGGAGGAATTGTTGTGGGAGTTGGCGCCGCGCTTGATGAAGAGATATTGTCTGACGAAAATCGTCAATTGGTAACCAGTGCGCCGAGCCGCTTTCGTTGAGTGGCGGAAATTGATCAGACGCCGTCTAAAAATTGACTGCTATGGCGCAAAAGCTTTGATGAATTAATGGGTCTTTCGGAATTTGGCCATAGCTGTGTTTGGAACGTGGAAGAGAATGCGCAGGCGTCGTATTCCTAAGAAGGGTGATAGTCCCATACGCGCTAACCTAAGCCTGACGCATCGCATTGAAGTAAGCGTTTACGAGGGCGCTCCAGAAGCGGCGTTGTCCATGCACGCGAATCCAGGCGC
>PXYV01000043.1 GCA_003023745.1 Sulfobacillus acidophilus
AGCGTCGTCAGCAGCACGCTTGGGCGTTCCATCAATTGCGATCCTTTATCGAGTACAAGGCCCGCTTGGCGGGGGTGCCCGTCGTGTTCGTCAATCCCCGGAACACCTCCCGCACGTGCCCGCGCTGCGGGCAACATTGCCCGTAGGGCCGCCGTCAACCGGCCAGACGCAGGACCTGCTGCCGAGCAGGCACCTGCAAGCTCCGCCCTTTAGGGCGGGTCGTTGACTCCAAAAATACCGTCAACAGGCAATCAATGTGGGCATCGGACAAACGGAGCTCGTCGGACAGGGCGGTCCGGAGGACTTCCATGAGCAAATGCCAGACTTCGACGAAGCAAAGACTGGCCATTTCATTGCACAGCGCCCAGAATAACGACGCGATGGTGCGATCGTCTGTTTCATTGCGTCCCGCGACGGCTAAAAGGTGGGAGCGGAGAACGACAGCGGTGGTGTGTGCGACCCAGTGGTCGTAGGACCGGCCGTGAAATTCGTGCATGAAGTTCAGGACCGATTTGGCGGATTTGACAAAGACTTCAATGTCCTACCGCGTCCCATACAGGCGAATGACCTTGTGGACCGACCGGGTGGTGTCTGTTGTGGTCAGGGCGAGACACTTCTGGGAACCACGGCGGCGGTGGCCGCGCAGGCTATGCGCGCGAAGCGATTGAACTCCGTTCGGGCCATTGGGACAGTACCTCTCGGTCCTTGCAAGGAGTCTATGGTTCTGCAGACGCGGAGGAACCCGACGCTCCCCTCGACCTCAGATTCCGTGGAAGACACGGCCGCCGTATCTCCACCACGGGCGGTGCCGCGCCTATTCGAAAGATCATCGTCCGGTGCGCCTGCCACCACATCCACCTTAGCTTTTCGACCCGGCTGTTTTGGCTACTTCAGGTTGTGATCGGCTTACGTTATTGTCGCTGTCAGCATTTGGTGCGACTTTCTGGGCTTCCGCACCCCTGCGCAAGTCTGTATGCCGCATCCGGATGATTTTATGTCATTCGCACTGGCCGTAGGCCACGAGGTTCTGGCCGTTCGGCCAATGCGAATCCAACTTCTTCAGTTTGAGGTCACGTGTTCTTTGAGCCGAGGCAACCAATGACATCCGTATTAGTCAAAGTGATGACAAAATGAATTAGCGCCAACACCTGCTCTTGAAGCAGTCAGGTCGTCTGAAGAATGTTATCAAGGAATGACTAAGCGATAAGTAAGAGAGTCGCTAATTGCGGAGTTGCTGGATTCACCAAGGTCTTAGGTGCTCGCGGTGATTAGTGTAGAACCCGGGCGACGACAGTTTGAACGACGGAACGGATTGCCGCCGCAGCAAGAGGACGGACTTGCTCTGAGAGTTTGTATCGTCTGGCACTCAGAAAGCAATATCAGCGATGGCGCGGACCAGGCGAGTGATCATAGTTTGATGTTATCTGACTGATTTACAATGAAATGGTTGGATCTTCCGCGGTTCCGTTGTAAGATGGGAGAGAATACCCTTCCCTCACTGTCTTGTTGGGAATGGAGTTTGGGAGGTCGGCACTGATGGATGAGCACAAGCAGGAGGGAGCTACCAACGACACGCAAAATGAGATGGAAGAAGCTCTAAACATGGAGGAGTCGTTGGCCTTCGGTCTGGGCGAAGATGCCAGGCCGGGTGACATTCTCCAGGGCCGCGTGGTCCACATTTCGCAGGACGGTGTGTTAGTGGATGTGGGTGCCAAATCCGAAGGAATCATTCATTTGCGAGATCTGAGCCATCGTCGGGTGGAACGGGCCGAGGACGTTGTACAATTGGGCGATGTAATTTCGGTCTACGTTTTAGGCTACGAAGGTGAAGAGGGAACCCTCAAGCTGTCCAAGCGGCGTGCAGACGAGGAGAAGGCCTGGGAACGGTTAGAAGAAGCGCAAAAGAACAACGAAGTATTGGAGGCACCGATTGTCGAGGTAGTTAAGGGGGGATTGGTGGCTGACGTAGGCTTGCGCGGATTTATCCCAGCCTCGTTGATTGCCCCCGGTTTTGTGCATGACTTAGAACCTTTTCTGGGGCAAACGGTACGGGTGCGCGTGATAGAGATCGATCGGCATAAGCGGCGGGCCATTCTTTCCCGCAAAGAGGTCTTGGTGGAGGAAACGCGCGCTAAACAAGATGAAGTTTGGTCCAAGATTGCGGAAGGACAGATTTGGGAGGGCACTGTAAAGAGCCTAACTGATTTTGGAGCTTTTATTGATCTTGGTGGGGTTGACGGTTTGTTGCACATCAGCGAGATGTCGTGGAGCCGTATCAGTCACCCCTCGGAGCTCCTGCAGGTTGGGCAGCCGGTTCGTGTTAAAGTAATTCGATTGAATCCGGAAAAAGGCAAGATTAGCCTTGGCCTACGGCAAGTGGAAGGAAATCCCTGGGATAATGTAGCTGATCGATATCTCGAAGGGCGAATCTATCGAGGCCAGGTGGTACGCTTGGCCACGTTTGGGGTTTTTGTGCAATTGGAGCCAGGGGTTGACGGACTCGTGCATATATCGCAACTGGCCGACTATCGGGTAGGTCATCCGTCGGAAGTGGTGCAAGTCGGCGACGAGATTGCTGTCAAAGTCCTGCAGGTTGATGCTGAACATAAGCGGATATCGTTGTCAAAGCGCGAGGCGGATGCCGAAGGCGGTTTAGCGGCCACTGCCTTGGACGAGACAGAGAGCCCCGCTGTTGAGGACCCGGGTCCTAGGCGCATGGCAGCATACCACGCCGGAGACTGGGAGGATGAAATCCCCGGGGACGAACCGGACATGGAATAAGGAATAAATCCTCAACGCCATGTTGTTGAGGATTTATTCTGTACAAATCGTTGTGAGGGGCACATTTGTCCGTATTAGCAGAAGCATTCCTTAGTTTGCGACAAATCAAAAGGCAGGCCGCATCGTGGACAAAGCTTGGGACGAGCTTGTCTCCATGGCTAATACCGGGCGGCCACCCGCGTTGGTGGACCGTTACGTCCTGACCTAGTTGGCTCGCAGCCGGACCGCCAAACATACCCAGGTCCTGCGGGCCCAGGTGGTGTTAGCTTATGCTGAGGGCGGCTTCCTGAAGGCCATTGCCCACCAGTTTCCAGTAGCCCGAACCGCCGTACGACGCTGTGCTGGCAAAGCGCTGGAGGAAGGCATGGAAGCGACGCTGACCGATCTTTGGCCGCAAATCGCGCCCAAAGCGCTGCCGGCGTGCTAGGCGCGCGAGCATGCGGCGGGGCGGGTCACACTACCGCCCGCACCGTCCAACATGATACGATTTCGAAGATCCTCGCCGTGCATGAGCTGCACTCTCATCGGCTCACCGATTACCTGTAATGGCGCGACGCGGATTTTGACCAGAGCATGGTGCAGGTGCTTCCCGTGTAGCAATAGGTGGAATTTGCCGTTGATGTCAACGACCCCCGACCCCGATACGCCGGATCAGATTACACGGCAACGCGATGATGAATGCATCCGCCACGGCACGCTCAGCCTCTTGGACGGCATCGACCCGGGTTCGGGCGAAATCGTCGGGCTGGTTCGGCCTCGCACCGGAGCACCGGATTCGTCGAATTCCTCGCGACACTCGACGCGAAGTATCCGGCAGACGCCAAAATTCAGGTAGTCTTGGACAATCATTCGGCCCACACTTCACAAGAAACGCGGGCCTAGCTGGCGACCGTTTCAAACCGCTTCGAGTTCGTGGTTACCGTCAAACGGGCATCCTGGCTCAATCCGATCGAGATAGCCTTCGCCAAATGGACTTAGCAATTATTCTACGGGATTTGCGTCGATTCGCGAGCCGAATTGGAACAACGCACGCTGGCCTTCCTCGACTGGCGGAACACCGACCCGATACCCTTTCACTGACAGTGGAGACTCGATGACGCCTAGCGGGTGTCCGCTAATTAGGAATTGCTATAGTAGCGCCCGAGAGGAAGAGCTGGATTTCAGCCGCCGTGGCAGGCGAATTGCTCAATCACCGGAGGGGAATTTTCCAGGCCCGTCCATGTTGAGTCGCTGCTAAAGCCACGGGCTTGACCGCATAGGATTGGGCATACCTCATTGGGTTACGGCCGCATTGCGACGTTGGCACAGTATTCGGTTCCAGATCATGATTGCCTTAACATGCGCTATGATGGACCGCACCAACACGGTGACAGGCCACCAATGATCCGGCGGGGCAGTCGGGACTCCACAATCGCGGCGCGTAGACACCCGTATGCGCCCTTACTGTAGATCGTCACGGCCCGGGGGCTTTAGCGGTTTGAAAGCTGCCGCCTTCCATTAAGATGTCCCCAGATCCGCGCGCAAAAGCCAGCGTCGTGGCAGTCACCGCCGCCTTGGGCGATGCGCTAGACTCGGGGAAATCGACGTGGCAGGCCAATTATGACGGGGATGCACCGATCTACGCATCCTGATTGCTTACGCCCGCTGTCGGTGCAGCCAGACCCACCCGAGTGTGCGAGGCACGGCGCTCATGGAGCTTTACGGAACCGGGATGGGATGGAACGAGATGCCGAGGCCAAGGTGGTTGCGAGACTTTCGCTTAAAATTCTTTTTAAAGCGATCGCAAATGTTAAGATTGTGTTAAGATCCGATTAAGGGTTTGTTAATTTGAAAGAGGAGGGATTTGGCTGTCCGTTGTTGATTTAAGTATCTTGATCTTGATTATGGCGTTCACGGGAATCTCGGGAGTCAATGACGGCGGCAATCTAATTGGCACGTACCTGTCTTCAAGCAGCGTGCGTCCAGCGATTACGGTTGGTCTTTTAATTTCCAGTATGCTTTTAGGTCCCGTGCTGTTTGGAACGCGCGTATCGCACACGATTGCGGTGGAGATTGTCAATTTTCAAATTGCGGGTCACTTGTCCTTGGCGATGGCATTGCTGGCGGCGGTGTTGACAATGGGTGTGACGTGGTACCTCAGAATACCGACCAGCGTGACATTGGCCTTGGCCGGTGGAATGGTTGGGGCAGTGGTGGCGCAAGGGCATGTCAATTGGATTGAATGGACGGGCATTCTCAAAGTGTGCATCGGGTTAGTGGGCTCGGTAGTGGTGGGATTTGTCGTCGCGTTTCTCATTTCTAAGCTCTTATGGCGCGTTATGCGGAGGTTTCCCCGCGTTGGTTTTTCCGGGGGGCGTGCTCAGGTGGCAACGATTGTCTTTCAAGGACTAGCTTATGGAGCGAACGATCAAGAAAAGGCGATTGGCCTGACCGCACTGTTTTTGATGCTAGTGGCTCACCGTACTCACTATGAAGTCACCTGGCTTGCGATTGTGTTGCCGTGGTTATTCTGGGTTAGCGGGTTCTTTGCGGGCGGTTTGCGCATTGCTAAAACCGTAAGCGGACATGTTTTTAAGTTGCGTGATATGGCGGCTGTCAGCACACAGTTGGGCGCGGCACTGACGGTAGCGGGAGCGGCCATGCTGGGGCTTCCGGTGAGCACAACGCAAACGACCGATGGGAGTTTGTTTGGGACCGGATCCGCCTTGAATCCTTACCAGGTTCAATGGGGAACAGTAGGAAAGTTTTTGCGGGTTTGGGTCCTGACATTACCGATGGCGATTGTCATGGGAATTGTTGTGACTTTAGTGGCACGTCTCATTGCGGTGATGTAGGCGGACGCAGCCGTATGGTTTTTGGAACTAATTGAGGGGGAGATAGGGGTGCGGTGGCGCGACTTGTTGACAGGTAGCGGAGAAGGTTTTTCGCAACTATTGTCTCGACAGTTGGAAGAAACGGTGGTCATGGTGGAAATGGTATTGCGCTATATCGAGGCCAGTACCATAGCCGAGAAAGAAGAGATCGTGCTGCAAGCTGGCGAGCAGGAACATCGAGCGGACGCCGTTCGACGTGAGCTGATGGATCGATTGTCGCAAACTTTCGTGACGCCATTCGATCGGGAGGACATCAATGATTTGTCTCGAGCGATCGACGATATTGCAGATTACGCAGAGAATACCATAAAGGAAATTCGCCTGTATGAAGTTGAACCCGATATTTTTATTATGGAAATGGTTCAGACCCTGCATGATGCGGTGAGCGCCTTGGCAGAGGCTGTGGCTTCTCTGGGACAAGATGGGCACGCTAGCAATCAGTATGCGCTAAAAGCGAAGTCTTATGAGAACAAAATGGAGGGTCTATATCGTAAGGCAATTGCTGAATTCTCGCCGGATACTCCAGTTTATTACCTCATTAAGATGCGTGAAGTATATCGGCATCTTTCCAATGCAGCCGATCGCGTCGATATGGCAGCTAACGTAATTAATTCCATTGTAGTGAAAAAGAACTTATGACATCGACCAAATTTGGAACGCGGACAGGCTGATATTTATGCGTTCCAGGGTGTCTGGCCTCCGATTCAACCTGACAGAGCTGCTGGTGCGGACGATATCGCTCGTGTGGAGACTTAGACCGAACTATCCCGCGCCCCGTTGCGTTTTTTGTCGAGTAATACATCCGAATAACCCGTTACCGCAACCCGGTCGTCTACGCGCACTTCGTGCGCGAGGCGAGCAACCCCACTGGAAAACAATTGCACTACGGTAATGGTCACGGTAACGGTCTCCCCTACGTAGACCGGTGCTCGATACTCGCTGTGTTGCACAACGTAGACGCTGCCGGGTCCGGGGAGACGTTGGCCCAGCAAAGCGGAAATAAAGCCCATGATTAAGGTTCCGTGGGCGATCGGTCGGCCAAACCGCGATTGACGCGCTATTTCTGGATCAACATGAAGTGGGTTGAGGTCGTTGACCACCGAGCCGAATCGACTGACCAAATCCGCGTCAATTACATACGTTTCACTAATAGAATCGCCAACTGCTATCACGGTGCATTCCTCCGTTGTTTTTGTACTTGCTGTTGATTTACTCAAACCATGCGCCCACGTATCGCATCCGTTCGGCGAACCAGGAACGATCACAAATTTCGATGGCTTGTGCGGGGTCTTTCTTGGGTTCCTTGAGACTCGACGTAATGTTTCACTCTTTCTGAGGAGACGGTTCCCACACTCCCGAGGTAGTAGGCGCGGTGCCAAAAGTACGGCTTAGCGTAGAATTTGGCTAGATGATCGGTAAACCGATTACGCATGCGACGAGCGCTGGCGGACTTCAGATTATTAATCAAATCGGACAGGTTGAGGGCCGGGTGAATGCTTATGAGCAGATGGACATGGTCCGCTTCCCCGCTGAATTCGATTAAAGCACAACGCCAACTTGCCAGAATTTCTGTAAACGCGCCTTCTAACGCATCCAATAATTCCGGGGTTAGAATCTTGCGTCGATATTTTGTCACAAAGACAATATGCAACCGAATTGTGTAAATCGCATTAGAAGGTGATGTCGTTTCATAATCATACATAGTAGCCTAATAGTATACGGAAAAAGGTGGTAATTCAAGCGGGCGTAAAGACAAGCTCGGGGGCATTGGTGCGGTAGCCTCTGTATCGTGATGTCAAGACAGGCATCAAGACTGCGCCACCTGTCCGCGCAGTGGATGCCAAAGGCGATCTCATGCGGCAAATCAGGTGCACTACCCGCATTTCCCCCAGACTTTCGATTTGCCCTCGCCCTAACTCGGATGCCGCGCGAGAATGGCAAAATATGCAGAGCCCTTAAGACGTATTGCTCTCACCCGATCGAAGAAACTCTGCAACTGCGGCGTTCACTTCTGCCGCGACCACGACAAAAATTAACGGAGCGAGGTCAACTGGCTTAGCTGGTTGTCCGTTAACTGGTCTTGAACAAAGTGTGGTCATTGGCGAGTACCCTGAACTCGCTCTGTTGGGAGTGCAGCCGAATGGAAAGCCTGGTTACATACATGCACTGGTTTCGCGGTCATCTGCGCTTCACCTTTGTAAGACTCAAGCGGTCGGTGTGACGGTCTTGCTGACCTGCCAACGGCAGGATGCACCAGCGGATTTCGGGAATCCCGACCATTCCCTCCATCAATCTTTACATGGTTAGCTCGGTGTTGCGGCGCGTGTTGCCTAACTGGCGGTCGAGCAATCCTGGACTCCCGCGCTCTTAGGGTCGACAACAAACTGCGGTTGGAGGAAAATTTCGGGTGTGAATACCCATCAAGGTTGAATTAGGTGGCGAGCAGCAGGACGGGTTTAGTCGGGCTTTGTCAGCCATGCCAGGCTGGCTTCGACGTCGAGTATTCTTGATAGCATCGCGGTGGTTCTTGTTGGTAACGATATGGCCAACGAGATTCTAGGCGGCCACGCTTTTCTAAGTTCGGATCCCACTTGCGCTGGTTACCAGATGTGGTAGGACAGAAATAGACACAAGACTTTGACCCGGGGGAGAGCCGATTTCTCGTGCGATTGCCGTTAGAGTCTGAGCTCGTGCCTGTCCAGAGAATCCCGACGCGTGCAGGGGGACAGGAGTGTCTACAGTGCGGCGCCAATGCTAGGACTGGTTTAGGCTACTTCAACGATATTGACCGGATCGGCGCTACTCGAACCGGATGTTAACCGTTTGCATCATTTGCATGGATTCCGATAGCACGCGATGCACGGGTATTCGAAACCAGGCTACTGCTGATGGCTTGTACGTGTTGCGATGACCTATGCCCACTCATTTGGTGGTGTGCAGGGGCTTTTGAATCTCGAGACTTGTCGTGAAGATACTTGATGGCGGCTTCATGTCGGGAGTCTGGCTTGGGACGGTGGACGAGCATTTGCAACGCCGGGATAGGCGCGCGCGGCCTAGCGCTCAGCGGTGCGCCCGTCCAAACGGAAGGGGAGGAACTTGGTGGCCAATCTGAAGCGTAATTCCGAACTGACAATGAGACGCCTTGCGGGAGCCTTGGCCATTGGCGTGGCGGTGATTTTAGTGGCTCTATATTGGGCGGACCGGCTCCACCGCCTGGCGGTCGGAGCATCTCTGGTCGGAACCTCGTTGATCTTGGAGGCGCAGCCTGCTGCTGTTGCGGCCGTAGCGTTAGGGTTTCCTCCCCTGTCCGGAGCGGCTATCAGCATCTTGGCTAATTTAGCCCCTCTACCCTTCATATGGATCGGCCTGGATGAGTTATTGCCGCGATGGCCCTGGGCCGCCCGTAAGGTGCTCAGAGCCCGTGCCACCGCGGAACGGTATGGTCGCTATGGTGTACTGGTGTTTATTCCGCTCGCGCCTTTCTTTGGGGCTTACGCATCCATTGCCATTGGACATAGTTTGGGATTTCGCCCCAGTTCGACCTTTTGGGCCACATTTGCTGCCATGGTGTGGTCTGTAGTGGCTATTACCTACGGCGGTGATTGGGTTGCCCACTTGTTTGTGCGGTGACTTGATGCTCCACCTTGGTCTTGACAATTGTGCCCCCTTTGATCACCCAGCTAATATTGTCCGGGTTGGCGAGTCCACCTATGTTGGCAAGAGGGTCAATTGTGGTGATCACAACATCAGCCAACTTCCCGGGTTGCAAGGTGCCAAGCCGGTCGCTCCAACCTAACAACTCGGCGGCCTGTCTGGTTGACGCTACGAGTGCTTGCATGGGTGACATACCGATGTCTACGAGGTGGGACAGTTCCTCTAAATTGGTGCCATGATGGCCCACACCACTGTCAGTGCCCATCGCAATTTTAACGCCCGCAGCATGGGCCCGGGCAACGCTTTCATGATGCGCCTCGAGTACACGCTTGGTCTTTTCGATGGCATAGTCGGGGACCGTTAACCCTTCGTCGCGCGCCTTAATGACAGCTAGCGGTGCAACTAACGTCGGAACTAAGAACGTCTCATGCTCCAGCATGAGGTCAATAGCTTCTTGGTCGAGATAGATGCCGTGCTCAATGGAGATAAATCCCGCCCGAACCGCATTTTTTATGCCTTGTGTGGCCTGAGCGTGGGCCATAGCGCGAATCCCGCCATGCATACGGGCCTCTTCAACAATCGTTTGCAATTCCTGCGGGCTAAAGTGGGCATCTTCAGGATTGTCTGTTGCACTAATGACTCCCCCCGACGTGGCCACTTTGATAACTTGGGCCCCAGCGCGAATCACTTCCCGGACTTTTTTACGCACGCCATCGACGCCATCACACACGCCATCAACTTGTAAAGGATTTGTCAGGGGGTAGCCCAGCGAGGCGGCATAGTCGTCTCCGTGTCCCCCAGTGATTGACAACATGGTCACCGAAATTTGGGTCCGTGGTCCTGGCACCACACCGCGATCAAATGCCCATTGAATGCCGCGGTCTGCTCCGCCGGCGTCGCGCACGGAGGTAATACCGGCGTCAAGGGTGCGCTGCGCGTACTGTGCCGTGCGCAGGATGCGATATGTATACGGTTCGGAGAAATCAGCGGTGGGAAAGATTTCAGCTGTGATGTGGACGTGGCAGTCAATCAATCCTGGCAAGATAGTACCGCCGCAGGCGTCGATTTTGGTTATGGTTTCGTCTCGGGGACAAGACACCTCGGCCCCGGGGCCAGCGTGAACAATGTGCTGATCGCGGATGAGAACTGCCGCATCAGATACAGTTGATCGACCCGTACCATCGATCAGTGTACCGTTAAAGATATAGATAGAGCTCATAACGAATTCTTCATTCCCTTCCTGAAATCCCGGTGCCTTGGTTGATTCGTTATAGCGGTGCCATGTTCCTGCCGCTGGGACTCATAGGCGCACTGGTAGTTTTGATGTGATAATATTGCAAGGGACGTGTAAGCGAAAGAGGCGAACGGCTTCGTGATTAGCAACTGGGCTCGTTTTTCGGTTAGACACCGGCGACTCATGCTGTGGTTGTGGGTGTTATTGATCGCAGCCACCTTGCCCTTGGCAATCCAGGTGACAAAACATTTGACGACCAACGGATTTGAGCGGCCCCATAGCCAAGTGCAATGGGCAACCACAGTCGTCAACCAAATTCACGCTCCTACCGTTCCCCAACCCTTACTCATTCAGGGTGTCTCAACCGCTAAGGCCATTCGTCTGGGACGCACGCTCCCTGTTTCGCCGTCCGCATTCCATCGCATTGGGCCAGAGAAGACCTTGTTCATCCCGCCATCAGGACTAAGCCTTAATCAAGCCCACAAACTTCGACGCGACCTAACGACCGAACATGCCAGCAGTGAAACCGTCTCGCAGTTAGCCATTGGCAAATTGGTCACGCATGACGCGTCGCAAACGCTGACTCATAGCGGCATCTTAGCTATGCCGGTTCTGGCTGTGCTATTGCTCGTGGTTTTTGGATCCGTCATGGCGGTAGCGCTTCCTCTGATTATCGCGGTGTCGGGTGCCGAAGTTGCCTTAGCCGCAGTCAGCATTATCTCGCGCCATATGCAGTTGTCCGTGTTTTTGACGGACATTGTGAGTTTTCTGGCGCTTGGGGTCGGCGTTGACTATGCGCTGTTTATCAGTACTCGGTTTCGCCAGGATCTCGATAGCGGTCTTAGCATAGAGGATTCGGTAGTGGATAGCATGGCCCACGCCGGTCGCTCGGTTCTTTATTCAGGTATCGCTGTGGCGCTAGCTGTAGCGACTTTAGTATTTGGTGACAACGCCTATTGGAAGGGGTTGGCGGTTGGGGGAGCCGTTGCCATCTTCGCCGTGTTGCTTGCGACCCATACGTTGCTGCCGGCTATTATGGGGCTCTTGGGGAAAAATCTTCACTGGGGGCGGGTGCGCCGACCGGACTTTAGCTTATGGAAGCGCTTGTCTTATTGGGTTACACATCATCCAGTTGCTGCTGGACTGGTGAGTTTGGCAATTTTGGTGCCGTTTGCGACCCTAGCGCCGCAAATTCAGATGCGAACGCCGCCCAATTTGGCGACCATGTTGCCGCGTACCGATCCGCTGCGCCAGGCAGTGGAAAAACAGCAAGAGGTGCAAGGGGCCGGGGTGATTGCCCCCATAGCTATCGCGGTTCGCCTCAACACGCCCTTAACACAGCCAAAGGCATGGGTACCGGTCGCGCACCTCACACAACAGCTCAGTCGCATGTCCGATGTGGCAATCGTGTCGTCCCCGACGTTGCTGCACGTGAATGCTGCCACATTGGCCTTGGCCCTAAGGCAGCCGCGACAGGTGCCATCTAATTTGCGGAGTGCTTTGCAGAACTTTGTCGCGCTTCACAACGCCCGCTTGCTGGTTGTCTATGTGATTGCTAAAAGTGGTCCCAATGCTGCACGCACCAGTGATCTGGTCGGGCACATCGACACACATTTACATTCTTGGCTGCCGCCGGGAACGCGGGCCGCTGCGGGGGGGTTAGTACCCGTCTTGCGCAGTTTCAATCAAACCACGCAAAACCGGATTCCGCTTATCATTGCCACGGCGTTGGCGGTAGCGCTGATTGTCTTGACGGCGGCCACACGCTCAGTGTTGCAGGCGGCATTGGGTGTGGTGTTTGACGGATTGGTAGCGTTGGCAACAGCGGGATTTTTGGTGCTGGCTGACCATCATCAGTGGCTGGGATTGGAGCGCCAACCGCTCGATTCATCGATCACACCGCTAATATTTGTCCTGCTATTTGGCCTTTCAATGGACTACGAAGTCATTTTGCTGCACCGCATGCAAGAGCGCATACAAGCTGGAGGAGAGCGGCGAACCGCCATAGAAGGCGGAGTGGCCACGACAGGAGCGATGATAACGGGCGCGGGAATGATTATGGTGGTGGTTTTCCTGGCGCTTTTAGTCAGCCCCTTGCAGATCATGAAGACATTGGGAATTGGTTTGGCGTTTGCGGTACTCGCGGACACTTGGATTGTCCGCTCGCTATTGGTCCCGAGTAGCACTACCCTCTTGGGGCAGTTCGGATTTTGGCCATGGCATGCAAGATCACGCGAACAATCCGCGGATTTGTCCCTGAAATGACTACAATCCCGATTTTTGGGAAATCCTTCTGACAATTATACCGCACTCAGGAGGATATTTGTGAGAGCCGAGGTTTGTTATTTGCCGGCACCATATTTCCACATGAGACATGTGCAGCATCTCCCACTTGCGAACGGCGTGCAAAGTGGACTAACCGGGCCACGGCTATCAGAATGACGGAGCAAAAGCCATATGTGCCAGCGGCCGATTTTGTGCGGGCTGTAACGGTGGTTTCCGTGGTAGGCGTGCATGCAACATGGTACATGGCGGCTGGCGGTCAATGGCTAGTTTCCGGTGCGGCTTTGGCCCTGCTTCATTATTCCCGTGAGTCATTCATGACCTTGACCGGCTTTGTCCTGACATATAGCTTGTTCGGTCGACCGGTGCGGTGGTTTTCTGTTTTGAAGAAACGGTATCGGTTAGTGCTGTTTCCGTACTTGATCTGGACTGCCGTCTATATGTTGGCGTTCACGCCATATCGTCCTGTCGGCGCGTTTGCGCTGCGCTACGGTCGTAATCTTTTGACGGGGGGAGGCTGGTTTCACCTATACTACCTACTCATTACCATGCAGTTTTATGTCATGCTGCCTTTTTTCTTGAGACTGATGCGGATTGCCCAAACGCGACCACGAGTCGTGGCGTGGGCAGCCATCCTTTTTGAAGTGGCGCTGACCACCTATGACCAATACGGCTTGAGTCATCACCCCAAGGGAATCAATGCCTACACTGGGGTGGAAGTCTGGTCCTATGCCGCCTACTTCATCTTAGGCGGGATCGGGGCCTTGTACTGGCCAGTCTTGCGAGCGTGGTTAAGACAGCGCCTGACTTTGATTATTCTGGTGACCGCCGGCGCCGCTTTTGTGATGCTTGCTGTATTTGTTCTGCAGGTCAAGATTTATGGGGAATTGTGGCGTGCTGATGCCGTAATCCAACCGCTCATGGTTTTTTGGTCACTGAGCGTCGTGCTGCTTTTGACAGCGTTGGGCATACGCTATGAAGATGTGTCGACCTATGCGGGGAGGAGATGGCAGCCAATCAAATGGATAGCTCATGTCAGCTTTGGCATTTATTTGATCCATCCGCTATTCCTTCAGGTTTGGTGCAATGTCGTGGCTCGATTAGGGTGGACCCAGCCCTCGTACGTGCTAGACGGTGTCACCGTCGTGTTGCTGGTGGTGGTGTGCGGGATGGTTTCACAGTTACTGAGCTGGACTCCGCAGGGGGCATGGCTGATCGGTCGTGGTGGTGTCCCGCCTGCAAAAGATGGCCTCGGGGTGTGGAGAGGGGGGCGCCTAGGTGCCATGAACTGGATCTGGGTGCGCCCTCGCGGCAAGTCCCCACGATAGTAGGGAGTAGACGGTGCTATAACGTCTTGAAGCCCTCAAACGGCTGGCGGCAGTTCTCGCAATAGTAGCTTGATCGACACAAGGCCGTTCCAAATAAGCTTGTGCGACGCGTGCGTTCAGAACCGCATAACGGACACACCATGATGGTGTCTCCCGATGATGGAGGCGCAATTCCAAAGGTCTTTAGGGCACGTCGACCTGTTTCGCTGATGTGTTCCGTGGACCAGGTGCTGCTTGGGTCGATTTGTACCAAACATCGACTGGGATCGATCGCTTCTTCAATCTGCTTACGAATCCAGTCGACGGCCGGACAGCCAATAAAAGTGGGCCGCACCGTGATATGAACCTCATCATTTTGAACGGCCACAGCGGTGACCATTCCCAGGTCGACAATGCTCAAGTTCGGGATCTCGGGGTCGTACACGGTTTGAAGTTGCTTGTAGACATCATCTTCAGTCACAGTAAAAACCTCTCTTTGCTGGTAAGGTGACGCGTGCGATATCAGTTGCATCTAGAAGCTACCAATGCGCCTTGGCAGCCTGGTTTCTCACTTCGCGCATGTCGTCGAGCAAGGCCGGAAGATCGGGAGAACTGTCATGGTGCCTGGCCTTGCGCGTGGCCAAGGGAACACCTTCAGGCCAATATATCCCCCAGATGGCGAAGTCCTGATGGACTTGAGATTCGAAGCGGGTACGCATTGCGCTCGGAGCCAACTCACCGACATCCCAACTTGCCCAGGATTCATCCGGGCCAATCCATTCAAAGAGATCTGCCAAGTAAGCCCAATCGTCGGTGATAGCCTCACGTAGATACCCGTAACTCTCAGCGCCTCCGTGGGCAAGAATGTCCATCAGCGAGCGGGCATGGTCCGCGTGATATGCCTCTTCCCGATCCATTTTTTTGAGTGCGCCTACTAGCGGCGGGTAGGGAATGCGTTCGAGCGCGCTGCGCCGCACCTGATCAAACATTTCATAAAAGTAACGACGCACCACCCACTCAGCCCAACTGCTTTTCGGTAGAGCCGTCACGCGGGCGTGGTGCCACCGATTGGCAGGTCGAAAGTACACATGGTAGTCGGCTGAGGGTTCGCCCAAGTCGTGTAGCAGATCGTACAGCACCTTAGCGTGACCCATTTCGTCCTGGCTGGTGGAACTTAAGGCCAGATCTTCTTCTAAGTCAGGCGCTAGGGCCAACCATTCGGATCCTCGGTGTCCCATCATCCACTCATCATCGGCCATAGGAATCAAAAGACGTTTAAGAGCGACGATTTGCTCGTGTGTAGGATGGTTCACTGTGGTATCCTCCTGACTGGTTGGGCCATTTCTTGAGCTACGTCTTCAATTTTTTGCTCACTTGCCTTGAACCGTTTCCATTGTGGACCGTTGTCGTATCCGCTCGGAAGTCGATACGACTTTTCCTCCGGCGCAGTCGGTAGGGTTATGGGAAAATCTCGTGCATGCACGATCTGAGTTGCGGGAACAACCCACACATCAAAAGCCGGGTCACGTCTAAAGAACGCTTCGCGCGCGAGCTCCAAGGCCATTTTGGCGGACGGTGCGCGAAGACTGCCGACGTGCGTAGCAAATGCCAGGGCATCATGTTGAGCGAAGACCTCATAGACTGGGGTTTCCTCGATGGGAGGCATGAAAGACTCCTTTCTCGCTGACTAGGCGCCACGAGAGGCGTGATAGGCGGCAGATCTTAAACTGGCTTCGCGAAACCACCGAAGGTCTACCTGAGCCTGGCGTCGGAGGCCCAAACGGGCCTGCGACATGGGGCCGGTATTGTGATGAACCATATGAGAAAACCAGTCCCAATCAGGGTCGGTGTATGCCCATTGGCCAGTTCGGGGGTCTTGCCGCAGGGCTTCATCGGGAATGCTGATGCCCAGTGAGCGAATCCGCGGTGCATAGCGCGTAATAAATTTTTGCCGAAGCTCTTCGTTGCTCATGGTGCGGATGCGGTACATCATCATCCGTTGGGACGCTGGCCCCATTTCTCGCGGACCGAAGAAAAACATCATGGCGGGCCACCAGCGGTTGATTGCCTCTTGCAGCATGGTTCGCTGGAGATCGGTGCCAGAAGCTAATGCCAGCACCACCGATTCTCCGTGTTGCATATGAAAGGACTCCTCCGCCACAATCCGTTTGAGCATGCGTGCATACGGAGCGTAAGAGGAATTGAGCAGCATGGCCTGGGTGATGATGGCGCCGCCATCAACCAAAAACCCGATGACGCCGGCATCGGCCCAGGTTGGTGCTTCAAGATGAAAGACATTGTGAAATTTGACGCGCCCCTCGAGGACATCATCCATCAATGCCTCCCGACCGCGGTGATAAGGTTGACTGAGATCCTCGGCGAGCCTTAACAGCATCTGGCCATGCCCGATTTCATCTTGGATTTTGGCATTCAATGCCATCTTACGCTGAATTGTAGGCGCCTTGGCAACCCACTCTTTCTCTGGGTAGGCTCCCATGATTTCGCTGATTGCGTGCATATGGATTTGCTTAATAAGAAGGTCGCGATACTCATCGGGCATCCAATCACGAACCTCAATCTTTTCCCCGGCGTCGACCCGCGCCAGAAATTCCTCAACCGCTTTCAAAATGGCGTACCTCCTTACAAGCGCTTGCTCATTTTAATCATATCTTTACTCCATCGCTGGCAAGATTGCAAGAGGATCGTCGTACTAATCGCCGGCTCTGTACAAAGGGCAGGGCCTTGAGGTGTCGTCGCGGGAAACGAAAAACGAGATGAACCGAAAAATCTATCATCTCGACTGCAATGATGCTCGATTCCGTCGGGGTGGCGTGCAGGAGCGGTAAGTTGCGCGTGTGATGTTCTCGAAAATTGATAGCTACGACGGACATGTGGCCCGATGATGGCACGCAATTTAGGGTCGTCGACTGCCACAAGTACCCGGGCGTGCTGTCGCTCGCACGATCATGTGCATAAAGACCGTTACGCCAGGGCGTCTTTTAGAAGACTTGATGGAGTTCGACCTGAGACGTCGTCGAGATCGTGGCTGGTCGGGCAGGCCAGCCACGTTGCATTCGGTGTGCGAAAAGGGTGTCCTCGCAAAAGTCTGCTGCTAGCTGTCGGTTTTTGGAAGATCCGCCGCGGGTGGTACCCGCAGTACCCAAAATGCCAACTGGACAAGCCAATCAAGTTGTTTTCGAAAGCGTAAAACTAAGAACCCCGACACAATCCCGACGAGTGCGCCGACTAACACATCGGTCGGCCAATGCACCCCCACAAAGACTCGGGCCCAGGCCACCGCCAAAGCCAGCAGCAAGGCCCAGATTCCATCAGACAAGCCGGCGAACAATAGTCCGATGGCAAATCCGAAACTTCCGGCAGCATGGTCGCTTGGAAACGAGCTGTCAGCCTTGTGGGCAATCAGTTGATGTACCAGGTGCGGTTCGAGTACAAAAGGCCGTGGCCGGTACGGTGCAATATGCGTTATGGCGATGTTTATCACCAGGGCAATGACGCCTGCCACCACTGCATAAACGACCGCTCGCCGGGCTCGAGAGCGGCGGTAAGGTGGCCAAAACCACATGATGAGGAAGATAAGAGCCCAGATTTCCGGTGCAAACTTGGCCAAAACTACTCCAAACAGATCTAATAAGGCGTTGTGTCCGGCTGCTGCATTGATCCAATGCTCCACATAAAAATCAAAGCCGTTGATGCGCGGATGAAGCAAGAGAGTCCCTCCAACCCTAAAATGTCTTGGACGATTATGGCAGTGATGACCACTAACGATAGCTTAACGAAGAGGGATCCTATATTGTAACGAATCTCTGTTTGGCCAAGGTCAGATCGATGACCTTGGATGGTATACTGCTGGTATTCGACGAATCGGACCTCAGATAATTCGTTTGAAGGTATGGACCAGCGAGAACAAGAGGTCTCAGCGTACGGACCTCGACCAGTTCCGGTTGACCTCAATGTCCGCTTGTCCCCTTCCGTAGTTAAGGTGCGAGCGCGGTTGCGCACTTGCCAGGCGCAGATTGTTCAGATTGTTGCTCTGTCCCGCTTCTTGCCGGTCACGGCCAGCTAGGCCGCGCTGCGTCGCAAAGATCAAGGGTTATTGGTAGCCGGTGGCTAGAGGAAGCATTCCCCTGACTGCCAGAAGGTGCGAATTCTACGGCAGGACTGGTGGAGCAGTGGAGCCTGGCGCGATTGCGAGAGGAGCTCGTAAGGCTTGTTTTAAAACTTTTCCGGTTTCACCCTTGGGAAGTGCTGGGACAAATTCTAGAGAGCGTGGCAATTTATAACGCGGCAAGCGCTCTGCGAGAAAACCGTATAATTGTTCTTGCGTGAGGGCGTCCGTGGCTCGGACTACGACGGCGTGTATGCGTTCTCCCCAATAAGGGTCTTCGACCCCGACCACCGCTGCTTCCCGCACACCGGGATGTGCCTGCAGTGCACTTTCGATTTCTAGCGACGAAATTTTTTCTCCTCCTGAGTTGATGAGATCGTTGGCCCGGTCAATAAGATATAGATATCCCTCAGAATCGAGATAACCGACATCGCGGCACGTGAACCACTGGTTGTGCCAGGCATCCTTAGTCCCGACAGCGGGGACGTGATAGCCGGCAAACAGGCTCAAGCCGCGCACGTAAATCGTCCCCATCACACTGTGGGGGCAATCATGAAATTGGTCGTCCAGAATTCGTATCCTCGCCCCGAAGGCGGGTCGACCCACACACAGGTCCTTTGCCCGGTTCTCGTGCCTGAGCAGCGAGTAGACAGCTTCCGTGGCCGAATAGAGAACCGAGATTTCTAGTCTCGGCCAAGCCCGCTCCATGTCACGGCGAGTCGTCGTCAGTAACGGAGCACTGGTGGTGGTTAACCTCCGTAACGTCGATTCAGTCACGCTGCGCCGGAGAGGAGCAGGAAGATCCAAGAGCGCTTGCACCATGGTCGGGACCATGAAAGTGACGGTTGGATGATACCGGTGCACACTGTCAACAAAGTGGACGGACTGAAAGGGAGTGTCGAGAATGGTGGTTGCGCCTGCCTGGATGGCAGCCAGCGTGAACCCGATGCCTCCCATGTGAAAGAGGGGATAGGGGTTTAAGACGCAGTCGCCATAACTTAGCCCGGTCGATTGCAAAAGGCTGTAATTCCAGCCCCATAGCGTTTGATGGGTATGGCGTACTCCTTTGGGGGCACTGGTGGTGCCCGAGGTGTAAAGTAGGCCAGCCAATTTATGCCAAGAGAATGGAGTGATTAAAGGCGGTATCGCTTCAACGGGGAGCGAGACGGCATTGTCCACGTCGATCCACCGGGTGACTTGTGGCAGCGCCGGCCTTAGAATCTCATAGTGAGGTAAAGTTGCACGGTTGTAGATGACGGTGCGACTTTGACAATGTTCAAGCTGTCGCACCCAATCCGCTAGGGTAGCGCGCGGGTTCAAAGGCGTCCACGCAGCGCCAATTTTCCCTATCGCATACACCAACGTAATGATGCCGAGACTGTCGGTCAGCAAGAACGAGATCACTTCGTCGGCACCAACACCTAAAACCTTCAGTTGAAAGGCCAGTTGATCCGATGCTTTGTCCAGTTGGGCATAGGTTCGGGCCTCATCCGTTTGGGCGTCAATCAGGGCTATTGTGTCAGGCTGAAGATAAGACCAACTCTTGAGGACTTGACCGGTGGTTAAGGGAAGCATTGCCTCTCACATCCTTCCGATGGATCAAGTTTTTGTAAGAAAAGCCGAGATATGGCATGGTATTCGAGTTTGGAAAAAAGTGTGTTGCCCATGGATGACCCTATAAAAAATGGGAAGGAGGCATCACCCCATGTGAGCCGTTCGCGTATCGTGTCTGGAGGGATGCATCGTGAAACCAAAACTATGGCCGCCATACTTTCGCCACTACCGCGTTAACCGCATCCACTGGGGAGATATCCGGCAAATTGCCAGTCTTGAGAGGGCTGTATTTCTTGAACCTTTGGCTTTAAACCGAATCTGGCGCTACTATTTGTCGCGTCGGTGCGGATACCTGGTCGTCAAGGACGGGCGCGCTGTTATCGCCTATTTCGGCTTTGAGCTATGTGGAGGATACGCCCATGTGATTGCTAACGTAACCCATCCCACCTACCGCAAACAGGGACTCGCGACGTTTGTCCTAACGGCCGCGGAGCCATGGGCCAAGGCGATGGGGGCGCTGGCGTTTTTGGGAGAGGTGCGAAAGTCAAACGTGGGCCAATTGCGGGTGCTGCACAGCATAGGATGGACGGATGTCATCATGATCCCAGCATTTTTTGGGAACGGGGAAGACGCGCAGATTGTCATGAAGGTGTTCAGTTAATGGGGTCGTTGGGACAGCCGGTCCCGAGCGATTTCTAGGCCGTCGTCCATACCGAATGTTCCTAATAGCAGCAAGACGCTGCCGGATTGCAGGCGGGCAATGGCAGCGTCAAGCGCCTGGGACAACTCGGAAAACAGGCGTACCGACAGATTACGCTCATGGGCGGCGTCCATGAACGCCTGTTGCTCTTCGGACCGAACGCGGTAATCAACCGGCAGACGCATGAGGTTGGCGTCGCTCAGGGTGGCTAGTACCGGCTCGAAGTGCAGTGCTTGGTTCCAGTCCGCCAGAGCGTAGGCGATGTCGCGGTTGACCAGAGCACCGCGATTGCCGCGCAGTGCGGTCACGACGACAAGAGGTTTATGGACTGCGGCGACCGCGCGCATTACAGCATCGTAACTGCCTCGATTCATGGCGACATCGGACATGATCGTGTAGCGACCGGCTTGGATCGTCTCGAGCCGGCGCGGCGGCAGAACAAAATCTTGCAAGGAGTGAGCCGCCGCCGCCGCGTCGCACCCTAAATGCATGGCCATGGCGATAGCCGCCAGGGCATTTAAGACATTGTGCGATCCAGGGACCGTCATTCGGATGCGTGCCACGGGGCGCCGGCGATAGAGCAATTGCCATTGCGTGTAGTCTACGCCCCACGAATCAACGTGGGCCTGAAGGTCGGCGTCGCGATCCATTCCAAAAAAGGTAACGGGAGCGGTTGCCGTCGCCGCGAAAGCCCGAATCTGGTCGTCATCGTGATTGAGGGCTAGCCCTCCTTTTGATGAAACATACTGCAAAAGTGACGCCTTGGCTTGAACATAGGATTCGAAGGATCCATGAAAGTCGAGATGATCAGGAGTGATATTGGTAAAGGCGGCGGTTTGAAAGGTGAGACCCGCGATTTTACGTAATTGTAATGCATGCGACGATACTTCGATAATAATGTGCCGGGCTCCCCGCTCTCCGGCCTCGCGCAGAAAGCGGTGAAGGTCCGGGGGATCGGGAGTCGTCATCTGTGGACGAAACGGCGTCTGTATTCCCTCCACTTGGTTTGTTGTCCAAAAGGCCGTGGCCAGTCCTTGATGCCGCAAAATGTGGGCCAGCATATAGACGGTGGAAGTTTTGCCATTCGTTCCTGTCACAGCATGCAGGGTGACCGCTCGAGCCGGGTAGTGATACAGTCTGGCAGAAAGTTCCGATAACAAGGTGCGCGGATCGGAGCACGTGATCCACGGCACCTTGGGATAGGTTTTGCGAATCGCTGCCGTCGGCGCGCGCGCGGCGAGCACGGCTGCTGCGCCCTGGTTGAGAGCGTGGGGGATATATGCAAAACCATCTGCATGCTGTCCTGGCAGAGCGACAAACAGATCGTGCGGTTGCACACGGCGGGAGTCCACGACAATGTTGTCAACAATCACGCCAAGATCGGCATGCCTGAGATTATGATCGCACAGTCCAAAAAATAACTCTGATAGCGTGCAAGACATATAGTAAGCAACTCCAGCCCTTTGCGTTTACGTTATGGTATGGTTTTCGGTGGCAGTTGGACTCTGCCCTGGCCGTCATCGTGTATGGAAACTTTTGGCGCATGCGGCCGATGGGCGACATAAGGGATGATCCCAACGGGAAATTTGTCGGTTCCGGCCTGGAGGTGATAGCCCGTGACGGCCCCTGTGACCGCATCCGTGACCGGGATGAACTGAAAGAGTTCCGCGGTCAGCCAGGCCGTCTGCCGCCCGCCGAGTTTCTGAAAAAACCGCTGATACGCCTGGAGAAATCGTACGGCCCCATTGCGCAAAACTTGCGAAGGCACCTGGCGTAGAAACACGGTGCGTTCGGTAATGAAGCGGCTATACTCTTGGTCGACGGGCACCTTTTCGCCCGCAGTCCCCACCATGCGCTGAGAAAATCGACGAAAGTGGCGACCTTCTTGCACTGTGGCATTATAGACGACGCGCTGGCAACCAATCCAGCGCAGTAAAATTTGTTGTTGCGCAGGGTCAGGATACAGGCGAAACTGATACCCGTTCAGCATGCCCGCGTCACCCCTTGCCTGGTTATTTGTGCCATTACATCAGTACGCTACGATGACTGAAACAGAAATGATGTCTTCCTCCCATGCCGTGTACGCGCTTCGATTACACATTGTCTTTGTGACCAAATACCGACGGAAGACCTTAACGCCAGACCTCCTCGTGGCCTTGCGGGAGGCGTTTGCAGACATCCTGGCCGACTGGCGCTGTGCCCTGATTGAATTCAGGGGGGCAGCCGATCCTGTGCATTTGCTGGTGGGTTATCCATTCGGCACTCAACATCTCTATCTTGATTAATAATCTCAAATCCGCCAGCGCACGCCGGATGCGCAATCGGTTTGCCGATCATCTTGCACGGTTCTACTGGAAACCATACTTTTGGCACCGTGCGGGAGTGTGGGCGGTGCATCGCTAGAGACGGTGAGACGCTACGTCGAAGCCCAAAAGACAAAAAAACCCGAAAGGCGACCAGAAGGCCGCCGCCCGTGACCGCAGGGAATCCCCATGGGACTTGACCCCCTCCTGGCCTACGGCCTAGGAAGGGGAATGCGCGGGCATGGTGTTCAAGACCGGGCGGGACTAGAGAGCCGGGGCGATGGCCTGATGTCTCCCCGTCTAGAGTCTGATCGGCCCGTCGACTCCGGCCCGTTGGAACGCCAAGACGGACCATCCGCACATCGATACATAACAATATATACATTATGCTCAATCAAGGAAGGCACCAGGAGGTAAGGATTATGAATTCCTTTCGAGATTGGGCGGAATTTTACAAAGTACTGGGAGATCCCACGCGTCTGCGACTGTTGGCGTTACTGGCACAAGAACCGCACTGTGTGTGTGAATTGGTAGGCTTTTTGGGTTTGTCACAGCCAACCATATCGCACCACTTGAGTCGGCTGCGCTATGCGGGGTTAATTCGTGAGGAGCGCCGTGGCCAATGGATTTTTTACTCGGTTGTCACGAACCGGGTATCCTTTTGGACCGAGTTGGTGACCGCTTTGCCAGGTGTGGCCAATGAGCCTCAAGCGCGTCCCACTGATACGGCTATTGCCTGTCAGGTGGGCAACATCGCGGTCGAAGACGCGCGTAGCGATCCCTAACAGACGAGGATGGCCAGTCGTTGCCGGCCTGGGCTGAAAGTACTGATCGGAAGAGGAAAGGATTGAACAGCAATGGTAGATGATAAGATTATGGCCGTTCCAGAGGAGCACACAATGGTTCGGCGACAAACTGACCCGCTGCGGGCGGTGACGTCCAATTGGTTTGTCATCGTGATGGGATTGGGAGGAATGATTGATGCCGTGGCCAAAGTGTGGGGACTCACTGGTACCATCGGCAGCTGGATTGAAGTGGCGGTTTGGGTGAACGCCGGGATCTTTGTGGTGCTGCTCGGCATTTGGCTCATCCGATGGTTTTTGGCGCCTGCCGAGATGTGGCGGGAAATGACCCATCCAGCCCACGGGCATTTTTTTGCTCTAATTCCGATTGCGATGACCATTGAGGGACTCAACTGGTCGTTGATGGGGCGGGAGTTCGGGGGATCAATTTTGGATTTAGTGATGAATGTCGCTTGGATCCTCTCAATCGGATTTGGGGTGCTTTTTAGCATACTCATCACTGACGCGATGATGCGGCAACACAGCCCGAGACCGGAGCACGTAAGCTTTGCGTGGCTACTGGGTTCGGTCGCAACGGCTTTGTTTCCACTCTTGGGAAACGTGATTGTGTCGCGGGAGTTGCATTTAAGCTTGGCCTGGGTGCGATTTGTCAATGTTGTTGATATTGCCTTCTTTGGCATGGGATTTTTCGTATTTCTCTTCTTTACGGCATTTCTGCTGAGCCGCTATTTCACCGGTCCCGAGCCGCCAGCTCAGGTGACACCTACATCGTGGCTTCTTTTGGGGGCGGCCGCCGTACTAAGCTTGGGAGTTGTGGGTCTAGCACAGAGCAGTGCACACATGGGATTGATAGCGCCTAGTGGCTTTGCCTTATTGTTGGGGCTAGCCTTATGGGGTTTGGCAGGATGGAGTTTTCTTCTTGCCCTGACGATTACGTTGCGCGTGTGGTTCACCGGTCAGTTGCCTTTTACTCTCTCTTGGTGGGCCTTTGTGTTCCCGCTCAGCGCCTATCTCATTGACTCGCGGGTGTTGGCTGGGGCACTACACACCCCCTGGTTAAAGGGATGGAGCGATGGCCTGTTTGTCGTGGCAAGCGTGTTCTTTCTCATCGTATTAGCCGGTACACTTATCGCGTTTGCCAGCGGTCGGGTGTTTAAGCGGGAAGAAGCATAACCCGCAACCGTTGCAGCCGCAGTTGAGATTGTAACGTCAACACGTCGCGCCTGCGCGCTTCACGAAGCCTAGGCGCGATGTGTCGCGTGTGCCCAAGCGTAAACCACCCTGAGCAGAAATGATAACAGGGGGAGAGGCGAAGCGAGTCGCGGGTTGGCCTCAGGTGGCTGGAATCGGCTTGGCGTTCATTAACTATTCAAACCAGCTTCCACATCCGATGCGTATCTAACGCGCATACATTCCCGGTCCCCGCCCACAATTGCATGCACCGCCGCCTCCTGACTGGAATAATATGGAGTTAAAAAGCATGGCGGGAGGGAAGGCTTACGGATTTCTTAGGGGTTAGGGTCATGCGCGGGCCGCCTGCTGGCCTGCGGCACTATGGGTGCCGAGTTCGCACGGGTCCAAACTGAGGATATCGTCTTGGTGAATGCCGTCGATGTGGATATGGGGTCGAAGGCAATCCCGCCACAGTCACTGCGCCTTAGGATGACTCGACTGCTAAAGCCATTCAAATATACTGTGGAGTGGATTTTGCCGGTCCACTGGACGCGGCTACTGACTATGTTTTTATGAAAGTACTGGTTGTTCAATGGACGAAGCGCCCCAAACGCAGGTCAATACGCGAAAGGATGTGCTGAGGCTACAGCACCACCGCCTAAGTTGGTGACGATATTAGCCACTATAGGTCATCAGGTGAATGGAATGTCTTTGCCCATGGGGATGTGACGTTGTTGTTCCTGGTATTGCAGGACCGAGCCGTTATGATGCAACATGGCTATCTTTTTTGGAAGGAGTTCGCGAGATGGGTTTGGGGCACGAAGCGTTGGATGTACCATGTCTTAAGGCCAATTTCCAAGGTCTTGGCCATGACGGTGGCCGGTTCCCGGGGTCTGATGATGTGCTTACGCGCTACGCCCTCACGGACTTGCAAAATGGGTGGGGAATTGTTGCCGACAGTCCTGTCGCGCCAGTAGGCCTTAGCCATTTAACGCGACGAAATCTCGGTAATTGGTCCGGACAGCGTGCACGGACGCGGGAAACCGTTTTGAACAGGACCGTCGTCCCACCGGAGGTCGGTTGTCTCAACGGGGTCGACAATAATGTGGATCTGAGTGGAGTCGCTAACTGTTTAAAGACCAACGGTTACTCGTTTGTTCTAAGATATTTGGGTGGACCTTGCTATAATGGAGTGGCTTTAACCTCTGGCGAGGTACAGGCATTGACGTCGGCGGGCTTGATGGTGGGGACCATCTATGTTGGGGCCAATCGTGTGTCGGCTTTTACTTGCGGCATGCAAACGTTCAGCCAAGGACAATTAGATGGGGCGGCATGCGCGGGTCTTGCCCAAGCGATTGGGCAACCGTCGGATAGCGCGATCTATCTGGACCTGCAAGGCGACCAAATCAGTTCGCAGGCATCGTGGCTCGCTTACGTGCAAGGATGGGCGAGCATTGTCTCTAGCCACGGCTACCGGCCGGGAGTGTACTCGTCACCCCGGCAGTTACAGGTTATTGAGGGCCAGCCATGGGGTGGCGATGCCCTCCTGTATTGGGTTGCCCACTGGATAAGCGTGGGACCGATCGTGCCGCCTCCGTGTCCGACCACCGAGTTCAGTTCTGCCGTACTTTGGCAGTATTCGGACGGAACATGTATTTGCGGCATACCCGGGTTTGACATTGATAGCATGCAGACGCCGGCCGGCTTCTTTGCGTGAAGCAGGCTGATCCGGCAAAATCGGTTGACGGTGGAGCCATCCTTGTGCCATTTTGGGTTCGGCGCATGTAGAAGGAGGCCGATAACGTGGAAGCCCTGATGGCATTTGATGTGGGCACGACTCATCTCAAGTGGGTGATGGCAGATCGTGGCTCGGGGCGCATTATTTGGGAAGGACGGGCCGATGTAAGCGCTACAAGATCGGACCTTGCCTCCGAGCAAGATCCAGACAGCGTGTTGGCAATGGTTCGACAGCTCTTACAGCAGGCGAACGCGTACGGCCAGGTTGAAATTGTGGCGTTTTCTGCTGCTATGCATAGTCTAGTCGTTGTGGATGCACAAGGCCGAGCCTTGACCAAAAGTCTGACCTGGATGGACCGGCGCAGTGTGGCCGTTGCCCAGCAGTTGCGGGATAGCGATAGTGGACGGACCTTGCACCGTCTTTCCGGGGTTCCGGTTCATGCGATGTCGCCATTGGTAAAGTGGATCTTCCTGAAAGACCACGTGCCTAGAGGAGCTCGTCCTGTATCCCTCAAGGATTATCTCATCTTTCATTTGACGGGTCAGTGGGTGACGGATTTCTCAACGGCTGCCGGCAGTGGTTTTCTTGGCCTTGACAACCAGTGGCTGGCGCCAGCGTTAGATATAGCCGGACTTACAGCTCAGGACTTGCCGACCTTGGTGCCGATGGCCACCCGGATTGCGGTTCCTCATGTCAAACCCGAAATTGTGGTGGGTGGAACCGATGCAGCCTTGGCGCATCGCCATCTCAAGGTGCCGCCGGACGGATCGGTTGGCGTGGTCGCCATGGGCACCAGCGGCGCTTTGCGCACCACTGTGGCCCACGCCTTGGAGTGCGCAGAGCTCTTTTGTTATACCATGGGACCAGGCGAAGGATACGTGGTTGGATCGGCCTTTTCCAATGTAGGCAATTTGTTGGAGTGGCAGGCGCGTCTATTCGGCATAGATGTAGACCGATTGTTAACGGAAGCTCTGCAAGCCATCCGAAGTGGGAGGACACTGCCATTAACGTTAGCCTATTGGTTCGGGGAACGTTCGCCCTGGTGGCAAGAGGGCCTGGATGGAGCGTGGCTGCACTTGGGGCCTGAACACGGCCGGGCCGAATTAGCCGGGTCGACGCTTCTTGCCATTGCTGCTGCATATTGGGAAGGCCAAGCAGCGGTGCGAGCCAGTGGATCAGCGCTGACTGAGCTCCGCGGCGGGTCGGGTCTGTTGGATCGGCCAGACATGGCGCAGTGGATGGCTGACGGTTTAGGCCAGACCATTGTCTTGCAGGATGACCGGGACGCTTCATTGTTGGGAGCCGCAGATTTAGTCCGACCCCTTACCCCTTCCCAACCTCACCGGCTGCACCGCTTCCAGATGCGCGATGCGGTGATGTCTTCTAGGGTGCAAAAGACTTGGCAGGAGGTGCGCGACTGGATGGTTGGCCATGGAGTGGTAAACAGGTGAGTGGCTCGTGCAGACGCGATAGGCATGTGTAGAAGGATGCATGGCTAACCAGCCAATGGGGGAATGCTTTGGCGGCGCTTTTGGAATGATCCTACTGGCAGTGAATTTCGCTTGGCAGTGAGGGCTCAGATCCATGATGCGACTGCGACAATTGCTTCTCGGCTTCATTGCCGCGGGAATGTTTTTGATAATGAGCGCTGGCAAAGCCGGAGCTGGTGGTTGCACCGCTTGGAGAGGATCCGGCGCTCAGCCATGGAACGGCGCATGCACTCGGATTTGGGATCCGCGCCTCTTGGGACTGCGTAGACAAATCGTTTATGAGCGCATCGGGTCGCGAGTTCTGACGTTTTACCTGTTTGAGTGGGCTGGGCGCGGACACCGTTGGAGCCCCGCAGTTGTCTATATTCATGGGGGAGCCTTGAAGTTTGGCACCGGAATCATTTCGGCCGCCAATACCCCCCATAATCACCTTTTGGTTCAGTTAGAACGCGAGCTTATTCAAGAACACATCAACTTTATCTCCGTCAACTATCGCTTGGCCCCGGCCCATCCCTGGCCTATGCCTTTAGATGACGTCAAACATGCGATGGAGTTTATTGTCACGCATGCACGGCGATGGCAAATCGATCCACGCGACCTAGCGGTAATGGGCGATAGTGCGGGAGGCGAGTTAGCCAGTTTTGTCGGGCTGACCATGATAAATGCATCCACGCATCGGCCATTGGTGCGGGCTGTTGTTGATTTGTTTGGTCCTACCGATCGCCAAACTTTTGCACAGCAATGGCTTCGTCACTACGGGTTGCGGCCCAATCCGGTGTATGGGGTATATACCCCTAAACGTGTTCAAAAAGAAAGCGCGATCTCTCACGTGCACCCTGGCGCGCCACCATTTTTGATCATTCAGGGAACACGCGATCGGGTGGTTCCACCCCAACAATCGTATCTTTTGCGAGAGCGCCTCAAGCGCGACGGTGTGTTTGTTGAAGAGATTCTCGTACACCATGCCGGTCACGAACTGCGGCCGGTCAATGGACCAATTCACCCTTCGTTGAAAGAGCTGGGCGATTGTATCAACCAATTTCTGGTGCGTCATCTTACGCTCGAAGGCGAAAGCTTTAAGTTCCGGGGCCAACCCCGTGCACTAACGGGTGGGTATCCACCGCGGGGTGCAACGGGATGCCGAGGTTCAAGGGTTGAAGACAAACCAGGCTAGTCGCGGCGGCTGCATCTTGAGCACCTCCTGCATGCCTCAGCAAATCGGTATGCGAAGGCATTGTGGTCAATTTACGGGCGCCGGTACTAAAATGTCAGTCAATAGGGGTTGTCCCAAAAGGGGAGTTCCTTAGTTTCGTGAAGCATGACCAAACACCGACAGGGAATCAACACAATTCGCCGCTTATGGTAAGATTTTCTCAAGAAAACGCTCCCGTGTTCGAAACCGAAGGCTGTTTTTGCCTGGGGAGCGGTCCTTGAACCGGGCAAGTGAAGCCGTTTCCGGTAATCTCCGTCTTCCGCAGCGCGGGGCTGCCACGAAGGTGGCAGCGCTGCAGCGGCAAAATCCGCGGATAGGGGCCGCAGGCACGCCTCCATATGGTAGAAACTGGGATCACTCAGGGCCCAAACAGATCGAGAAATTGCCGCGGAGTGTACACGTTTAGGTATTCGGCAATTTCCGGAGGGTGGAAGCCTGCGTCACCCGGTTACAAAGGCATCTGCTATATGAATGCTCCTTAATTTCTTCCGGTGCTATTCGGGAAGTCGGCCCAGACGGGATTGAATTTCTTCGGGTACGGTGGCCAGATAGGACAAAAA
>PXYV01000044.1 GCA_003023745.1 Sulfobacillus acidophilus
GAGCGCGGCCCAAAAGACCGCGGCGGAACAATTTTTGAAGTTCCTGACGTCGCGGGAGGGGCAAACCATCTGGATGCAGGATAGCGAGGGATACTTGCCAGTGCGCGGCGATGTGGCCACGGTGCCGTCGGCTAAGAAATTCTTGGCGACGCATGTGGCTCAACGCGTCGCGCTCTCCGTGCTGGGGCGCTCGCACATGTCGCCCAAGGTGGCGTGGTGGCCCCAGTTTTCCACCGACCTGATCAACGATGTGACGGCGGTACTGGATCATAAGATGACGCCCGCGCAGGCCATGCACGTTGCGTATGAGCAAGCACAATCGACCTACGCCTCGCCACAAGGCTGAGGGCAGGGGGCGTGAGAGGGCTAACAAGATCCTCTTGACAGGGTGCGTGACCACTTCCTGACCATGGAGGGTTGAACGGCGCATGTTAGTATTCCAAAAGGAGCGATCAATGGTGCGTAAAGTCGTGTTGCTGGGTTTAGATGGTGCCGTGCCTACGTTAGTGGAAGAATACGCGAAGCAGGGGCTTTTGCCCAATTTGCGCGGATTGATGGAGGCTGGATATTATACCCGCGCCTTATCTAGCTTCCCGGGGGTCACACCAATTAACTGGGGGTGCATCTCCACGGGTGCGTATCCCGGGACTCATGGTGTCGTGGATTTCGAAATCCACGAGCCAGGAGAGCCATTAGACGCCAAGCATTCGGGATTCTCTTCCCAAGCCCTGAAGGCGGAAACAATCTGGGAAAGCCTAAGCCGACAAGGTTATCGTACGGCCACCGTGAACTTCCCCGGCGCTTGGCCACCGCGCGACGGCGTGACCAAAACCATTGCCGGGGAAGGTTCACCGTCCAGTCACTCACGATTTGAAATCCGTGCCAGTAGTTGCTTCGCGACTGCCAATCGTCAGTGGGCGCTGCGCGATGCCGACTTGTTGCGGATGCCCCGTGATGTCATTCATTTATGTCCGGAGTGGGATGCGGACGGTATTGGGCCGCACATTGCGGTAGATTTGGAACCGTCGGCAGATGGGGGACAGGTCCGGATTCGCAGCATCGATCATGTTGTGACCCCTTTCGATTACGTATGCGAAGTCAACCGTTTTTCGCCGTGGTTTTACGGACAATTTGTAGTTCAGGGCCGCGTGCGCGAGGGGACCTTTCGCATTCTCCTAAGCCACATAGAACTGACAAATGAAGAACCCGAGGTAATTCTTTATGTGTCTCAAATCATGCCGACGGATGAGATTTCACGACCCGACGACCTTGGTGCCAAGGTCGTGGAGCATGTCGGGCCGATGATTGAAAATTCGGGAGCGCGGGGCTACGAACGAGGGTGGGTGTCAGAACGTGTGTTCTTGGAAGAGGGAATTTACAAAGGACAATGGTTGGTCCGTGCCGCGCGCTATCTCCTCGAGCATGATGACGCAGACGCCGTATTTGTCAAATGGCACTTTTTGGACCATCTAGCGCACGAGTTCTGGGGCCAAATTGACGCGATGTCTCCCTGGTATGAACTCGGCCGATCTACGCATTTCGAAGCAATCTTTCAAGAGGCCTATCGCGCTGCGGATGCGATGGTGGGGAAGCTTTTGGAAGCTCTGGCTCCTGAAGATATTTTGGTCGTGGTCTCCGACCACGGCCAGCTACCGCACTTAAAGGCGATGTCGATCAACAATTTACTGTGGAACACCGGGCTAATCCGCCTCAAAAGCCAAGATCCGATGGTCGTGGACTGGGATCGTACCCGAGCCTATGCCGGTCCATGTCTCGGACACGTGCATATCAATCTGAAAGGCCGTGACCCGCAAGGAATTGTGAATCCGGAAGATTACTCTATGGTACAGAGTGAGATCATTCACGCGTTAACGAACTGGACTGACCCCGACACGGGTGTGCGGCCCGTACAATTCGCCGTGCCCATTGAGGAAGGCCATGTATTCGGGCAATGGGGCCCGCGCGCCGGGGATGTTTTGTATTTTATGGAGGCTGGCTATACCGGCGATATTAACTGGTTCCCGCTTACGTCGGATGGTACCGTGCTGCTGCCGATGTCGCGAGACCTCATCGCGACCGCCGATTACGGAGAAGGGAAATTCATTGCGTCGAAGTTTCAAAGTGCTCACGGATGCGGCTTACCAACGCGACGACTCGGCCGTGGAACGGAAGAAGCTATCTTATTCGTGCGCGCCTCAGAATTTGACACGAGTCCATTGTCCAATCGCACTGGTGTTCGTCTCGTTGATGTAGCACCAACCATCGCAGCACTGTTAGGGAAGATTCCCCCGAACCGTTCGGAAGGTTGCCCTCTCTTTCGGAGGGACACACCTGCGGCGTTTGGTGTTGCTTACACCGGGTCCCGAGGAGAGGGTTCATAGTAGTGACCCACGTCGCTTTTGCACCAAGCCGCGGCATGACAATGGGGATTTAGCGTCGAAGTCCCTCGTGTGTTCTCTCGCGACGGTTGACTCTTTGGTGGGACCACGCATCCGCATAACAGCGACTGGGACGCGGAGCGGAAGTGGGAGCAAGTTGGATCGGCCTACGAAGACCGGCTTAGCCGCAATATGCTGCCTGGAGTTGTCCCGGTTTCGGCGTGCGAAAGTCTCTACCGTGGCCGACCCAAAGTTCTGATTGAGGACGCCGACGGACCTCCCGTGATGGGGTTGAACGACTATCAGACGGTTGTGACATGGCTAAGCCAGGTGCGTTTATTGTTGCCAAACGGCATATGATCTGACCCAGACTGCACCGGGGCTCGGATAACCCCAGACGGACCGTCCATGGCTACCAAGGCGATCGCCCCACGTGTGGAACATATCCCCTCAAGGTCCAGTGTCGGAGGCGCCCTGGCAATCGGTCAAGGTCAGGTCATTATGCGGGGTTCCGACGATCTAGCGCGCGATGCCATGAACGCCCAGATCCGGATTGCGGAAGGGCACGCAATCGAACGGTTGCGCACGGGCTGGACTGGAGGAAAGCGCAAGTTTCGACAGTTTAGCCTATGTGTTCAACGTTAAATGCTCGGCGAATGGGGCGTTAGGGATTTCGTGGAATATGCTCCCATCAATAGAGGTACGGCAAGTGCCGATATCCTCGTTGTAAAGTTCTCACCCCAGGTTCGCCGTCGATGTTCCGTTCCAGACACCCCTCGCCTGCGCGGTCGCGCTTTAAATCCGCCAGCGCCTGAACCGCTTTTCTGGAAAAGAACGGCATCTATGGTATAATCGCCAGGCGGGCGCGCTCCTTCGAAATTGATAGGATTATCACCTTGCGTTTATCCGAGCAGGCCGGATTTTGGGTGTCTTTATATTTATGGTGCGGGGGCCAAATTCGAATATCGATGCGCATCAGAGTTTCGCAATACGCATGATTAAGTGAACGGTTGGATTAAAGTTTTTTTCCGCGAGCGCGTCAATCTCAAGCATAAGGCCACCTTTAGAGCACAATCGCGCAAAAAACTTTCGGCGTATGTTCCCCTAATTTAATAGCATTGGAGGGATGTTAGTGGAGCAATCAGTTATTATGGCCTTTTCGGTCATACCTGAGCCCGATTTAGAGCGGTTGCAGTTGAGTTGGGGCATCAGATCGTTTCGTAAGGGGCAATTAGTCTACAGTGAAGGCCGTGTAATCGACGAGGTATTAGTTGTGGTGACGGGACACTTACTTAGTTATCGTTTAACGACTGAAGGCAAATCATGTACGCTTAGAACCATTGGGGCGGGAGACTTCATTGGCGAAGAGGATTTATTAGATGGCAAGGGGACAGAGGGCTATGTGAAAAGCGTGACGGAGTCACGGTGTCTTGTGATTCCACAGAATGGCTACGAGGCTTTACTGTTGCACTATCCAACATTTGCAAGGCTACGGTTCGTAGAGATGAGTCGCCGTCTAAAGACTGCAGAACGAATGATGCAAGAACTAGCGTATAGCACCGTCAAGCAGAGAATCCTGTTGATTCTGACGAAACTAGCGAGTGAAATTGGCAAAGCCCGATCTGATGGTTTGGAGTTGACATTCAATTGGAGTCATCATGACCTAGCGTCGATGGTTGGATCAACCCGCGAAACTGTCACTAACACCCTTTCTCTACTGCAAAAGGAAGGGTTAATAAAGATGGAGGGAAAAAGGATGATGATCGCGCAACAAGCATCTTCAGGCGTGGCACATATACAGTACGGTAGACAAGACCATCATTCCCTACGAGAATTCCCTAGATGAGTCGAGTGTGCGTGCATGTGCGATGACTTCGGAGGCGACTGTGTTGTCTGGAGTTAATAGTAGCACATTCGCTCCTAATGTAATCCAGACGATGTGTTATGGGTTGCCCTACCGTAGGCTTCGCGGCGAGCGCTGTGTCACATTCCGGTAGCCGGTTTGTCGATACGCGGCGCAGGATGGTGTCCCGAGCTATGCGGTAGTCTATGAGCTCCGCGGCAAACGGCGTTGGAGTCCAATTTTTCTCCAGAACTAACAATGAAACCCTCCGGGTATCGGTACGATAGACTCGGTTTTATCCACCTCCATTGGATTTTGCTTCGATATGCCCTTCACAAGAGGGGTGCTGACCTGGTCTTTACCCGGCAGTCGATGCACCCGATCCGGTTTCCGCTGTTCGAATGGCAACTCATATACATTGGCCACTATCTGGCCCAGCGCAGATTTCACAGATCACATAACACTTTGCCAATGATGCGTACACACGCCCAACTGACTTATCTTGAGGTGTATTGACACCTACATGTCGCAAAAGATGAAATCTGTCCAAAACTGTAAGGAAGATTACTGCGACCATTACTATGATGGGATACAGTGGTGACAATAACTAGGCGAGGAGATTGTATGTCCCCCCGAAGGGGATTGAGACGTAGATTATTAAGTTGTGAGTTAGTCGGTACCAGAAACGTTCAGAGGAGGCATTCTCGCTGTGGTTATCGAGGGTATTGTGGTAGCAGGGATTGCAACCAACAGTACTTATGCGTCCATTTCCCCCAATTCCGTGGCCGAACCCGAATGGCTAGCGGGGAGGAACCATGCTCCTATTGCACTGGAGGTGTTGTTAAGCTGCGTTACGTATGCACGACATTTATCGCCAGGATCAGTCTTTTCGAAGAATCGGTTAAGGCGTGCGTGACCGAGGTTTCGTGGGAGCTAGACATGTGTTTTGAGAATTCAAAGAAAGAAAGGCCGGGTTCGACGAGACATCCGTGCACTTCGTGATCGATAGTCCCATCTCCAATGAACAAATTGAACCAAATATTGCACAGGTGTCAAAACGGGCCCGAGTGAAAAATACGATTGAGAGCGCGGTGCGAGTTCGAGTGGAGATGCGGGCGCGAACGGCAGACTACCCTTTTCAAAAGGGGGTGCTTTTAGCGCTGCTGACCGAGCGTTTTCGGTCATTCATTGTGGAGTGTGCGTCATAGTTGATGCCGGAGGTTGTGAGCGGTGCCATTGATCGGAATTTACGGACCCAGGATGGGCAGCGGGACCGGGTCAGTTGAGCGTGCCCATAGCGTGTGGACATTGTTGCAGATCTCCTAATTGGGATCGTTAGCGGGCCGGTAACCGGTTTTTCGGGGGTGAGTGCCGTCGTGGGACCCTGCCTTCATCTTGGTGCTTCACGTACCTGTCGCACCGCCGTTGGCGCCAGTCTGGCCGTCGACGTCGTGAGGTCAATCACGGTGGCGTGGAGTCAGTCCCGGCAGCATCATTTGGCGCTCAAACTCGGAGTACTCCGCATGCTGGGTGCCATGACGGGCGCACGAACCGACATCGTTTTATCGCATCACGTGCCTATTGCGTGGGTAGCCGTGGCGGTTGGCCTTTCGATGCTGATCCATGGATTCGGGCGCGGGGAAGGATCGAGACGGGGACAACATGGGTTAATGAGTCTTCGGCGATTGGGCGGATACTGTATATATGGCATTATGAAATCCCGTTAGGATACCCTAGGCCACCACCACGGATTAAGGAGTGATTGCGCATGGTCCGACATGATAGAGAGAAAGGGCAGGAAACGGGAGACCGATTGTCCGCATCCCGGTGGACGGCTCTGTTGTGGATCACCTTTGCCGAATTGTTGGCGATGAGTGTATGGTTTAGCGCCTCGGCCGTCACGGGAGCCTTAACCCGACAATGGCATCTGTCCGGCATCGCCGTGACCTGGCTCACAGCGTCCGTCCAGTTGGGATTTGTGGGCGGGGCCTTAATCAGCGCCACACTGGGACTGGCGGACCGTTTTCGCCCTCGGACGCTGATGGGATGGGGTGCGTTGGGGGCCGCCTCTGCGACGGCGGCCCTACCCCTTTTCCCCCATGGTGGGTGGGGGCCTTTTGTTTTACGTGCGCTGACGGGGGTGTTTCTCGCGGTTGTGTACCCCGTGGCGGTGCAATGGGTGGCGCGCTGGTTTCCCCACCAACGCGGCTTGGCGGTAGGAATACTGATTGGTGGATTGACGATAGGGTCTGCCCTGCCGCATCTGTTGGCCGGCATGCCGTTCTTGCAACATTGGCAGGGGGCATTAGCGGGCAGTGCGGCCTTAGCCGTGATCTCATGGGGGGTGGTATTGTGGGTGGTTCCGGAACATCCGGGTCCCTTTCATCCGCCCGCCTTTCAGTGGGATCGGGTGGGGGCGGTGCTGCGCGACCAACCCGTCATGTGGGCTAATCTGGGATACTGGGGCCATATGTGGGAACTGTACGCCATGTGGACCTGGTTGCCGGCTTTTTTTGTGGCTAGTTGGGCATCCCGGTGGACCGGTACGGCGCTCGTCAGCGTGACCGGGGGTGTGAGTTTTGCCGCTATTGGACTGGCGGGACTCGCCGGCGCGCTGGCGGGTGGATGGGCTGCGGATCGGTGGGGCCGGACGCGGGCGACTATTGGCGCCATGGGCGTTAGTGGGACCATGGCGTTGCTTATCGGAGGGACGTTTCAGCGTGCGCCGTGGCTGACGATTCTCGTTGCCCTGGTGTGGGGATTCAGTGTGATTGCCGATTCGGCGCAATTTTCGGCCGCCGTGACGGAACTGGCCCCCACGGCGTTGCAAGGCAGTGCACTGACCTTGCAAATGGCGGTCGGCTTTTTAATCACCATTGGCTCCATTGATCTGGTGGGATGGCTTGAGCCACGCATCGGATGGTCCCACGTGCTGATGGTGTTGGCGGTGGGGCCGGCCGTCGGAATTTGGGCGATGGCGCGTTTGCGGCATCGCCCGGAGTCCCTGCAACTCGCACACGGTCGACGTTGATGGCTTGCGGCGTACTGCGCGCATTATCGTATTCTCATCGCTATTTCTCAAATTGTTCCTAAATTTATTTTCGCTTGAGGAGGGATTTTATGTCCAAACGCATTGTGGTCATCGGAGGCGATGGGGCCGGGATGAGTGCGGCGTCCCAAGCAAAACGGCGTGACCCCTCGCTCGACATTATCGCTTTTGAAAAGGGTGCGATCGTGTCCTATTCGGCGTGAAGCGTTCCTTATTATGTCGGCAGGTTGGTCGACAATACAGAGGAACTGATTGCCCGCACACCCGAGGAGTTTCAAAACCGCTTAGGGATTGCGGTTCGAACTCATCATGAAGTGGTCCAGATCGATCTTTCTCGCCAGCGCGTGGCGGTGCAAGGGAGTGGTGGCACCATGTGGGAAAGTTACGACGAGCTTGTCATTGCGACGGGGTCCGTACCTATCGTGCCTGAATGGCCGGGAGTCGATTCGCGTGGAATTTTTACGGTCAAAACTCTAGAGGATGGCCGCGCCATTCGGGACGACCTCGAGCAATATCAGCCCCGCCATGCCGTCGTCATTGGCGCAGGCTATATCGGATTGGAAATGGCTGAAAATCTTCGGCATTGGGGAATAGAGACCACCATTGTGGAGCAAAAGGGCCAGGTGATGCCGACCATGGATGCTGACATGGCGGAATTCGTCACCGAAGCGCTAGAAGGATTAGGGGTGCGGGTTCATCTTCAGGAAGAGGTGGTGGGCTTTGACGTGTACCGAGGGAGGGTCCGAGCGGTTCAAACGCGGCACGGGTTGATACTCGCAGATCTGGTAATTTTGGGTCTGGGAGTTCGTCCGCAAACCACCTTGGCTCAAGAAGCCGGCATTCCTCTCGGCGTCAAGAACGCCATTAGAGTCAATCCGTACCTCATGACGGAGGTATCGCACGTATGGGCGGTCGGCGATGCGACACAAACCCTTCATCAAGTGACCGGACTGCCCAGTTACGTCGCCCTGGCCACGATTGCCAATAAACAAGGTCGGATTGCCGGCATGAACCTTAGTGGTGCCTCGATCGCCTTTCCGGGCGTGTTGGGGACGGCCATAACTCGGGTCGGCGCCACCGAGGTGGCGCGTACCGGACTCACGTTGGCCGAGGCTAAGGCGGCTGGGATTTCGGCTATAGAAAGCCAAATCCAAGCCGAAACGAAACTGGGATATTTTGACGATGTGTCACCGATGACCGTCAAGATAGTCGCCGAAGTTTCCAGCGGCCGGATTCTCGGAGGACAAATTGTGGGCGGTAGCGGTAGCGGAAAGCGGATTGATACCATTGCCACCGCCGTCACTGCCAAAATGACGGCGGCGCAACTTGTCGACCTCGATCTTGCCTACGCACCACCATTTTCCGATGTCTGGGATCCGGTGCAAATCGCGGCAAGAACTCTGGTCTCCAAGATCTAGACCCGGAACCGTGACCTGACCATTTGGAAAAAAACCGCTTTTTGAGCGAGAAAGAAGGAGATATCAATGGATAAAACACCCCAGCTTCCCATTACCCCGATGGCACTGGATCTGTGGTATGAGGGACCTGGTTTCGTGGTCGCGGACAAACCCCAAGGTATGGCGGTGCATCCCGATCGAGCCGACGGTGAGGGTACCTTGGTCAACGGATTGTTGCAATCGAACCGTTGGCTCGCAGAAATGGAAACCAGCCATGCTCCCGGTGTGATTCACCGACTCATGGCACAAGACCGGGGGTTAGTTTTAGTCGCCAAGTCCGAGGACATGGCCGAGGCGCTACGCGGACTTTACCGTGAGCAAGCCATTACGTTTTCCTATCGCGTTCGCATAGCTAAAGACGTAAGGCCTGTGGCAACGGAACTGGTGACCGTCTTTGGTCATCAAGTCTATGACGATGTCTCGGTGTGGGATATTGACAGCCCGCTCGGCGATACCGAGCAATTGCGGAGCGAGTGGTTGGGTGAGGTCAGCCGTGACGCGTATTTCGTAGCATACCGGATGGACATTCCGGCGCCGCGCACGCACATTCAGGTGGGATTGGGCGAACGGATCGGGCTTCCTGCCATAGACCTCTACACCGTTCCGACGTGAAGCGTATGCAATGGGACGAAGGCGGTGCTTTCGTCAAATGGTTTTGCCTACCGTGACCACACACTGGACGATGAGATGACTATCGCGGAAATGAGACGGCTACGCGGGCACGAGCGAGGAATTCCTGTGATTCTGATTAACGGCGTAGTCTCCGTGGGATTTGATCGACATCGATTAAAACACTCTCTGGGACTGTTTTAAGATTTAAGAAGTGTAGGCGCATTACCTTAGAGTTAGACTGTAGATGGCGGTCACGGGGCTCCTGACGATAACAAGCAAGCAAAGGGACCTCGTGGCTGGCGTCGTTACTGGCACGGTATTTTTTCACCGGCAGGCCACAAAGCACGTTTTCCGTATGTAAACTTCTTGGACAATGATTTTTCCGTCGGCCCTGATTCGTGGCTACGGCGAAAGAACGTGATGTCTCGTGTGCATCGCTCTCCGCGATGCTGATGCCTAACTGACGGGATGCTCGAGACTCTTAGTGACCACGGGACTGAGCTTGTTCGCGATTTGCGAAGGGGATTGAACGGCGTTACCAGCTATGGGTGACATGGTTTGACCTCTGCAGGACCATCCGATTTCACAGTCAGGGACAAACCGCTACTTAGAGCCGGAGAGAGTAACGCCCTAAGATCTGCGGATATTACGGTACCACCAGAGCGTGAGTGCTTTGGTGGTTGTCCGCTGGATTTGCAGCGTTGATCGCTCGCATGATGCGCCATCGTTGGATTTTAGTGGAATGGAATGGTCGTTCTGACCATCCCCTGGCAACCTCAGCACTTTTTGCGATGATCTCGTCCACCACACCGACGAATGCGAATTGTCGTGGTGACTTGCTTGTTTCCTAGTCGTTTCAGGAGATGTTGACCCTGAAGCTCACGAACGCTGTATACTATAAATTAGCGAAAGGTGGGGGTCATGGGCAGACCTATGTCATTGGGTGATAAATCGCTTGCCGAGACATTATATGAACGTGTCGTGAACAACTTTCGACCTGGCGACAAACTCCCGTCAGAGCGTGAGTTTTCGGCAGAATTAAAGGTTGGCCGGAATTCCTTGCGTGAAGCACTCCGTCAGTTGCAGGCTTTGGGACTAATCGATATTCGTCATGGATCGGGATATTATCGGTCGAACATCAATATCGATTCGTTGTTGTTGCCCATCAGCGAGCAGGTGGTTCAAAAGCGTCTCCTGATTGAAGAAATCGTCGAAGCACGCCTAGCCATTGAGCTTGCTATCCTTCGCCTGGCAATGCAGAGGGCGACGCCGCAGATGCTTGACACGATCGACCAATATTTGCAATCAGCTCTTCAAGCAGGGGACGTGGATTCCGGCGTGGATCTACGCTTTGAAGAACTCTTAGCCGAAATGGCTGGGAATCGTATGCTTGAAGTCATCCAACACTTGTTGCATAAGGTCTGGAAAGAGGTTACGCACAAGGGATGGCGGCATCGGTCCCAAGCAGACAATCATCGCGACCATTGCCGCATATTTACGAGTATTCGAGCGCAAAATGTGCAGCAAGCCGAGCAACAAATGACCGAGCATTTACGATATGCGATTGAACGGTTTAGCGAGATGAATTCAGGATAAATGGTGCTTGTTGTCAATAAAAGGGGTGGCGTTGCTCTTGGTGGTGGGAACGCGTTTTTTCCTGCCTGAAGGCGAATCGGTACAGGTTTGTTCCAATGGGCGCATTTGCCCCATGATGATTTGGTGTACAGTCATGGTCTAGTCGCGTTGTAGGCGTTGGTGGCAATGTCGTGCCGGTACTTTTAAATGCTGGATTCGGGATGCGCGCACCATCTCTTTAGCGGGACGTACTAGGAGGAGACAGACATTTAGCTCGGACGCAAACGTGTTTGCGGTGTCCGATCTGGGTGCGCGGCTCTTGAGGGGGGTGCAGGAGCCCATGACACATGGGTCATGCACCGGGGGCGATTGGCTGTCATACTTGATGCTGCTGCGATGAGGAGATCATCCGCATGGCGCAACTTAAAGATTAGACATCCGCTCGGTCCGCCGCGGAGGCGACGGTGCCAAACAACGTTGAACTCGCATGTCTTTCCATGGTCAAGACCTGTTTTCGATGTTCTGGGCGATACCCAGGGCGCCGATACGTGATCGTCGTGGGTTGTGGCGTTTTTTAACGTGGCGAGTTTCTTCTGAAACGCGGGTTGTCGCGCCGCCACACCACAGGGGAATCTGCTAGCAATCCCGTAAAATCGCGCAGTTAGGAGAATCGCTAAGCGCGGACAAGGGATTGCTAGAGATGATGATGGACTTGGCCTCGGTCAAGAAGTTACCCGCTATTTTGATGCCGGGTGGTAATGACCATCTCTCAGAGTTCTCCATTTTGCTCGCGCAGGCTTAGCGATTTGCAGACATTTGCCGTTTGGTAACACGAAAATCCGGGTGGCTGCCTGTTAAGATGAAGAAGTACAACTATCGGTGGGCGAGAAATGGTCCCCTGCAGCAATCGCGGATCCTATCTCGCGTCGCTGCAGGGGGATTGGTTCACGTCGGGTGACCGCAACCCTGTTTTGCACGCTATTCTCAGGATCGCGTTGCGAGCGCGACATCGGTGACCCAATAATATTGGTCACCGATACAGACCATCGAATGCGCATCGATGCGTTGTAAGGCCTCTAAGGTCATCGGTTCGATCGGACTGGTATCTACGCGATTAGCGAGCGCTTCGTCTTCCGTTAAGAACGCATAAGGACGTCCGGCGATCTTAATCGCGTAGACCGGGGTCGATAACGGCATAGCCTGGCCAGCTGACGAACCCGTCGTCGATGCCGCCGTATACGCTGCAATTCGGTCTTTTGAGGCTCCACATTCCGCGAGAAAATTTAGTAGTGCGCCATGAAGCTGTTCCGCTTCTTTAGAATGCTCGGTATAAACGTTGTGTTGTTGTTGAGGATCGGTGGTAAGGTGATAAAGCTCTGGGCGAGGGCCTCCTATCGGCGAGATAATCAAACTCCACTCGTCGGTTGTCACCGTGATGGGTTCCGATGTGGCATCAATGCCGACCCAGCCATCAAATGCGGCGGCCCCCCGACTTTGGGCGGCGGCTCCTGCTGTTAATATATTAACCTGACGCGAGAATCGGCCGGAAAATGCATAGGTACGAGATCCGGTGGACGTACCCGCCATTAACGGGAACAGGGATTCACCTTGGATGGCCGGATCGGAAATTCCCGCAGCCGCCAAGATCGTTGCCGTAACATCCGGCGGCTGAACTATCGCTTCGATTCGACGACCCGCCCCTAACCCTTCTGGATGTCTAACAAGGAGGGGAATTCGCGTGGTTGGCTCGTACAAACGTCCCAAGGGACCGGTGGGCTTGCCTTGGAGACCATGCTCGCCAAACAAATGGCCATGGTCGGTGGTATGAATAATTAGCGTGTTCCGGTTCATCCCTAAAGCCTCGACACAATCCAATATGCGCCCGACGGATCGATCCACAAACTGCACCTTAGCCGCATAACGCGCTCGAACATCGTTAAGTTCGTCAGAAGTCATATAGTCCACTCGACCATATTTCGGATAAATTATGGGCTCACCGTGATACGTGGGATCCGTGTATCGTGCCATGTCATAGGCAGGTGCCTCAAACGGATCATGCGGATCCCACATGTCCACCCACAGAAAGAACTTATCACGGGTCCGGTTGCGTTCGAGCCAATCACATGCAGCCAGGGCGGTCTTCGCACACATCCAATCGCGTTCATATTGCCGACGAGTTGCGTTTAATAGGTACAATTGCAAACCCGTCGGGCTTTTGGTCTTGTAACTCGTCGGCAGTGTGAGTTCCACGGGATCCGTGATCCACCGGTCGCGGTGTTGGCCTCGTACCCAATCCCAAGCGGTAAACCCTCGCGTGAAATTATAGTCATCGTTGGCCAGTGGGGGTGTGTCAAAAATCATCATGCTGACGTAGCCGCGAGACTCCAATCGTTCGGAGATTACGACCTCGTCGGGCTTAAGTGGCTCCCAGCCTATGGTTGGAAAGCCGAATCGCCCTGTCGCGATGTCGTGGCGATTGGGAATCGTCGGATAGGATCCCACATAACAACGGTCAAATAGGGCGGACTGTTGTGCCAGTTTGTCGAGATGAGGGGTCTCGATAAATGGTTGCCCCTCGTGGCCAGGCCTGGTCCATGGAGCCGGCCATTGGTAGGCGTTAATGTGGTCGGCGCGCAAGGTGTCGTTCATCAAGAAAATGATATTCACGAAGTAATCTCTCCTTTAAGTGTGGGTTGATTTTGTTCCAAGTTGTTCAAGGTCAAGGACTTGGTTTCTTGACCAAAAATGACCACAATCAAAAACACCACGAAAAATACGGCGGCTGAAGAATAATGTGGTCCATCCTGCAACAGCCAAGAGGGTTGGCAACAACAACGTTCCTAAAAAGGCGCCCACCTTCCCGCCGGCGCTTCCGATGGATTGACCGGTCGCACGCGCATGCGTCGGTAACTGTTCGACTGACCAGGGCCAATAAGGGATCACCGTGAGTTGTGAAGCAACAATGGCAATGGTGTAAACGACGACCAACAGTGGGGTAACATGTTCGACGTAGGCCGTGATCGCGGCTCCCGCCACGGTAATTCCGAGTGTCCACGCCGCCAGACTTTTGCGGCCGGAGCGTTCAAGCACCGTAAACTGAACCAGCAGGCTGAAAATCACGTATAGGCAACTCAGACCGACATTAAACAAAAGCGCGTCCGATCCACTAAAGTGAATGACTCGTTGAAAGATGACAGCTGTGTAGGTTAAAAGGGGTGCTCCACCGAGGCTTTGGACGAGCCAATACGCTGTAAAGAACGCGACTTTCCCTCGATATTCCCGGCCGAACACCGTTCGATACTGACCTCGACGCGATGTCGCTATAGCTATCGGTTCGGTCTTATCACCGCCGATAATTCGCTGTTCAGCCTCATGGGCCTCTTGCGATCGACCGGCCGCCATCAGCCATCGTGGAGTTTCTGGGACATCGCGTCGCATAATCAACACAATCAAGGCGGGAATTGCGGCGGAAACAAACATCCATCGCCATGCGGCTGGGCCAGCAGTTTGGTACAGAATGTAGCCGACAAGGCCTGCAATTACGAATCCGAACAACCACACCGTATTTAACAGCGAGGTTAATGCCCCGCGCAAACGATCTGGGCTAAACTCTGCCAGCATGGATGAACTGGTCGGCATATCAGCCCCAATGGCCAATCCTATAATAAACCGTAGAATTCCGAGCTCGGGGACATTTTGACTGAGCCCCAAGAGAATAGATAGCACAAAGAAAATGGTCACGTCAGCGAGAAATACGGTCCGGCGCCCGAATTTGTCCACCAACGGTCCCGCCACGAGTGCGCCAATGGCCATGCCCAGAAACGGCACGGCCGTAATGACGCCTTCCGTCCCCGATGCCATATGGAACCGTGGCACTAACAAGAGCAGTGCCGCAGACATAATCAACAAGGAGTACCCATCTAAAAACCCACCCGCTGTACAGAGTCCGACGATTTTCCGTAAGGTAATCGGCCTTGGATTAATAGTCGTTCCGCCCGTAGCCATTCAAATCCGCCTCCTCATCTCAAAGTGATAGGATGACTTTCTTAAGTGATGGGATGTATTCTCCATCAAAAGCAGTTTTTCCTGCTCGACTACACGTAACTTTCTAAAAAATTTCTCTGTTCCGTCGACGCAATTGGCTGGGGTACTGTTTCGGCGGGTGTGCACCATCATCACAAGTAACGTTGACAAACCCTAAGAAACCCGCGCTGGAAGATCTGCGCGATTGACGATGTGCGAACACGGGTCTTCACTCTTCGAATGGACTTCACGACTTTGACACGATTGGCATACTGTGGCGATTGCTGTCAATGAGTTCCCCGACAATCGGGTCCCGCATGACTTGCAATCCCGTGGGGCACGCTCAGCCAGGCACCACCCGTTTGATCATAAAATCATGCGAGTGCAAACCCCACCGAATGCGTTGTAGCGCACGCATCGAGAGAAGTCAACGCTTCGACCGCCTTGCGCATTTATTGACTCTTTATGTGTTCTTGTCGTCGTTTTAACCTACTCCTTGCGGAAAATTGATACGGTGAACCTGTCGCAAGTTCGCCGGAACATAAGTGGTGTGGGGTGACTCGCGACTTCGAAAGCCAGGCACACGACTCGTCTTTCGCAAGATCTTTCTCGACTTGCACCTATTGTGATTAAGGGGGACCGTTATGACTAGATTTCGTCGTTTGACGGCTCTGGCGTTAATGGCGCCAATAGCGTTAATCACCACGTTATCGATGGCCCACTTTGCGGTGGCGGCCCACAGACCCAATACCACTTCGCATAAGGTTGTGCATATTACGTATTGGGCAGGCCATAGTTCCGGCGCACTTCATGCGGCAGTAGTTGCCGAAGTGCAGAAATTTAACGCGACGCATCCGGGAATTCAGGTGACCTTTCACCCAATTGGCGCGTCGCATCATGGTCTCGCAGCTTTTGAAGCTGGGCAGGCACCAAACGTCGGCATGCTCAGTGAATGGATTGTGCCACAACTCATTCAAGCGGGCGCTCTAATTCGGTTGAACACGTGGGTATCGGGAAAGGGTGGTCTGTCCGCTGCGCAAATTAAAGACGATTACTATCCAGTGGTCTGGAATGACATGAAGGAACCCGACGGCGCGCAGTACCTGATGCCGTTGGAGAAGAAGTCGCTCGTGGTCATTTATTACAATGAGCATCTTTTCAAAAAGGCAGGCATTGCCGCCCCGCCCAAGAGTTGGGAGCAAGTGGGTCAAGATGCGGAGAAAATTACAGCCTTAGGATCGCAGTATCACGGGATCGCGTGGACTCCGTCTTTGCGCCAGTACTTTGACATTGTGACAGCCGATGGTGGGGACGTGTTTAGCACCAAGACGCACCGCACCCATTTCGCGCTAGGGAATCGGCCGGCGGAGAATGCATTGGCGATGCTGAGAACATGGATCAAAAAAGGCTGGATGATCCAAACCAGCGGCTACCAGTACCAACTCGACTTTGGCACCGGCAATGTGGGCATGTTAATCGACGCATCTGCAGGATACACATACGACAAAGCCTCGGTTGGCGGAAAGTTTGTTATGGGTGGGGTTGCAGCGCCGGTGGGGACGTCAGGTCACCCCTACCAATACATTAACGGGGCATCGCTGGCCATGTTCAATGTTGGAACGGCGGCTCAGAAGCAGGCCTCGTGGACCTTCGTCAAGTATCTTTCGTCTCCTCAGACCAATGTGTACTGGGACGAGCACACCAACTATCTTCCGCTCGGCCCGCAGGCGTATCGGATGATGGAAGCTTTTTACAAAACCCATCCAGCGGAGGCGGCGAGTTTCAGCAATCCCCGGTACTGGTGGTATAAGCCCCGCAATCCGAACTACGAGGCGGCCAAGGCTGCCATGGAAACGCCGTTCGACAAGGCGTTGCGGGGGACACTGAGCCCCGTCAACGCCGCTACGCAGATGACCCAAATCGGGACTCAGTATCTCACGGGCCAGATCAAGGGGTAATCCGAAAATCCCAGGCGGGGAACCGGGATGTCGCTGGTTCCCCGTTGGAGAGGAGGGACATTCGTGACCCAACGACCGCTACCGGAAAGCCTCACGATTCAGACTTCGGCCGTGCGCGCGCGAAGACGACATGACATCGGGCATGCGATGGTATTGTTATTGCCGTTGTTTGCTTTTCTCATAGTGTTTACCTATTTGCCGGCCGCAGTTTCCCTAGTGCTCGGATTCTATCACTATCATCTTCTTGGTGTGAATACAACTTTTGGCGGCTTGGGGGATTTCAAAGAGGCACTGACCTATGCCGTGTTTTGGCAAGCCCTCCGCAATACTTTGGTCTTTGCTCTTTACATGATTCCGGCTACTCTAGTGGGCGCCGTTGCCATTGCCGTCCTCATCAGCGAGAAGAGTCGGTATTACGCTCTTTTACGAACTTTTGTTCTATTGCCGTATATCACGCCAGTCATCGCGACGTCTATTGGCTGGCTCTGGATGTTCAATCCGCAGTATGGCATCTTGAACGCGATGCTGCATTGGCTGCATTTACCGCAGTCGCAATGGCTGTTGAGTCCGCAGCTGGCGATGCCTTCAATTGCACTGTACACGCTCTGGCATGGTCTTGGATTTGACGTTGTGATCGTCTTGTCGGCGTTGTCGAATATGCCGCACCACGTGATGGAGGCCGCCGCCATGGATGGAGCCACTGCCTGGACGCGGTTTCGTCGGATCACGCTGCCCTTGCTTTCGCCGACCCTGTTTTTTCTCGCGATTATCACGACAATTGGCACGTTGCAAGCCTTTTCGCAAATCTTTGCGTTGACTGGTACACAAGCCGTAGCCGGTGGGCCCGAGAATTCCACGCTAACCTTGATTTTACTGATTTACCAGACAGCTTTTGATTACTTTCACTTTTCCTATGCTGCCGCTATGGCACTGATTTTGGTCATGATTATTCTTGGACTCACGGTCATCCAAACGTGGTTTTCAAAAAGGTGGGTGTTCTACCAGTGACCAAACGGGTACGTGGAGGAGGTCCCAATCGCTCCCATCGCGCCTATCGCACCATCATGCGAGGATTCCGCGGAGTTGTGGCCCTGGCGGTCGGTTTGTCGTTTTTATTTCCGCTCTACATCGCCGGGGTGACGTCAGTGGATACGCCCGCAGACGTATTCGTCTTCCCTCCCCATCTCGTGCCGGATTTTGATTTCCAGCCGTATACCGCCATGTGGCATATGGCGCCATGGCTCATGTACTTTGGCAATACCGCATTTATTACAGCAACGACTATTGCGATTGCACTGGCTACCAGTGTGCTGGCCGCCTATGCTTTGACCTTCATCGAATTTAAAGGACGGTCGGCACTCTTTATGTTGGTGTTGTTTGTCCTCATGGTTCCGGCTGAAGCCCTCTTGATCCCAAATTATGTCATTTTGCATCAGATGAATCTACTAAATACGCGGTGGGCTCAGATTCTCCCCTATGGCGGTTCGGTATTCGGAGTCTTTCTCCTGCGCCAGTTTTTTTTGTCGCTACCGACCAGTTATTGGGACGCCGCTCGGATTGACGGCGCTAGTCATCTCCGATTCTTGTGGAGCGTGGCGTTGCCGCTCGCCAAACCGGTTCTCTTTACCATTGGCCTATACATTGGGATTGGATCGTGGAATTCGTTTCAGTGGCCACTCATTGTGACCGTGAGTCATCAGGTCCAGCCTATCGAGGTGGCCGTTCAGCGGCTCATGAGTGCCCATTCCGTCGATTGGCGGCGTTTATCGGCGGCGGGCATCATGGCCACCCTGCCATTAGTCGTCATTTTCCTGTTTGTGCAGGGGGCGATTGTTCGAGGCCTCAGCCGCGGTGAAGGTCTCCACGAGTAACGAGCGTCGTGGCGTCCCCGGGAATATCACACGTTGCGGTCCTAGACCGACCTTCTGCGACCAGAACGCAACCTCTCGCTCGGTCGGATAGCCAATCGAAGGCATGTTACTCGCGACGGTCGCGGGTGCCGGTGATTCTCGACGTGTCGCTACTTACCGCTTGAGGTCGTTCTCGCACCTCACCGTCACGGACTTGGCTAGTTGATGGGGAACACGGTTATACGGACGATGCGGCAACCGTCTTTGTAAAGGACGCAAAGTCGACCTGTTGGCAGGAAGCCCAGCGCCCGGTACCGACGAATGGGGAGCGTGGAGTGGTACGGACCTAAACAGAATGGTGCTGGCGGTGGGGTAGGCATAGGGGTGCGTCACCAGACGAAAGGTGGGGGAGATGCAGTCGTACCGGCGCGATTTCCGACTCGATCGATTTATGATTCTGTTGGTGGTAGGTCTGATGGCATTCTCACTCGTGGTGATTGCCTATGCTAGTCGCGCCGTTGCCCCGCCCACGGATCCCCGGTACTTCGTTACACGGCAAGCGATATGGATTGTTTGCGGGTTACTGGTGCTCACGGTAACGACCGCTGTGGACTACCGGCGGCTGAAGCGCTGGGCCCCGTTGATCTATTGGCTGTCCGTCGGATTGCTAGTCGTCGTATTAGTCCGGGGCCACACGGTCTTGGGTGCGCAGCGGTGGATTCAAATCGGGTCGGTGCAGGTGCAGCCCTCGGAGTTTGCCACCGTTGCGCTCATCGTCTCGTTAGCCACGCATTTGGATCGGCAGCCGGGGCGGAACCGGTGGCGGGACTTAGGGTCGGCACTCTTACATGTGGGCTTGCCGATGCTGTTGATTCTTAAGCAACCGGATTTGGGCACCGCACTGGTGGTTGTGGCCATCACCGTTGGAATGTTGTACATGGCAGGCGTGCCCTGGACCCAAATGCTGCTCTTCCCGGCGGGGTTAGCCGCCATTATCGGCTGGATTTATGCTCATTATCAGTGGAGTGTGCCGTTGCCGCTTCTCCACCCATATCAATTGGACCGATTGCTGATTTTCCTGCACCCCGATGCGAGTCCCTATAGTGTGGGATTTAATGTCTTGCAGTCGCGGGTGACTGTGGGAGCAGGCGGCGTGTTCGGGGCCGGGCTCGGTCCAAATCCTAGTAACCTACTAGGATTTTTACCCGAAGCGCACACGGATTTCGTCTTTGCCGCGGTCGCGGAACTCTTCGGTTTTGTAGGCGTTGCAGTGGTGTTGGGTGTCTATATCGTATTGCTCGGATGGGGCATGGCGGTCGCGACTCGGGCTCCGGACCGATTCGGCCTCCTGTTGGCGTCGGGGGTTGTGGCGCTGCTCGCCTTTCCCGTGCTGGAAAGCGCCGGTATGGTGACGGGTATCATGCCCGTTGCCGGGATTCCTATGCCGTTTATCAGTTATGGGGGATCCGCTTTGGTGACCGATGCGGCTGCGGTGGGATTGTTGCTGAATGTCGCGCGTCGTAGCCGTGCAAGCACAGCTTTGTTGTCGATACGGGATCGACTGCTGCGCGGTTCCGCACCGCACGCGGATCGGTAGGCTGGAACCATATACAGGTAGTATTTGTGCAGGCCACCCACGGCCGGGGAGAGGTGGCACATGGGATCCTTTTGGGGGTTCGGCCCATTCGAAGTCCCTGGGCATTTAACACTTCGGCTGATTGGCTATGTGGCGAAAACGCTCCGGGTGGTGACCGTCACACGTTGCGTTACACTGTTTGTCGAGGAGCGTCTGGAAAATGGGTGACAGCTCCTTGAACCCGTCGATATCTGGTGGTTGTCGGGAGCCCGCGATTTGGGTGCACGACGCCCGTGAATTTACAGCCCCAGCTGAAACACCCCGACAGGGAAAATCGTTTTGGTAAAGGAGTGCAATACATAATGCCGCATAATTTAGTTCCTGCGGTCATCGCAGGGCTGATTCAAGGCATTGTCGAGTGGCTGCCCGTCAGCAGCAAAACGATGATTACGATTTACTTTACGATTATTGGGATCAAGGTGCAAAATGCGTACGATTTGGGATTGATTGCTAATTTTGGTTCATTTTTTGCGGCTGTTTACTATTTCCGTGTGGAGGTGATCCGAACGGTTCGCGCCTTAGCACACCCATTCGGCCCTGATGAGTCGGCCCGGTTGCTGCGGTTCTTGGTGATTTCCACCTTAGCTACTGGAGCAACCGGTATTCCTGCGTACGTGATGGTCCGTCATGCGATGAATGCCATCGGCGGATCGGCCGCCATGGTGCTTATCGGCGTGTTGCTGGTATTTACGGGGTTCGTAGCGCGGGCGAAAGAACGGATGATGCAGGAGAATACACCACCTCGTTCGCCTGTTGGGGAAAAGCGGGTGCCCGGCATCGGCACCTCCATTCTTACCGGGGCCATGCAGGGACTCGCGGGACTGCCGGGGATTAGCCGCAGCGGCATGACCATTACGCCATTGTTGTGGATGGGCTATGATGCCGGCACTGCTCTGCGCTTGTCGTTCATGATGGATGTTCTCGCGCTGGTGGGAGCGGGCCTGGTTCCGTTGGTGATTGGCCAGGGCGGAACGCAGGCGGTCACTCAATTAGGCGTCACCACCACGGTCGTCATGGTGGCGGTTGCGAGCGTGGTATCGTTTTTGGCCATCCGGACGGTGTTGCGATTTGCGCAGCGTTGGAGAACATCCACGGCGACCTTTGTGATTGCTGGCATTACTTTGGTGGTGGCCGGTCTCGCCCTGTTCGGCATTTAGTCGAGGACGCTCTCTAGTTGACAAATAAGCGGGTCTAACACGGTTGATGCGAATCTACGCAGCGGCGCTGGTTGCAAGTGCACTTCCTCGGTTCGTCCGGATCAAGGCCGTGTTTGTGGATGCATGGGACTTAAGCTTTTAGGGAACTTTTCGCGACCGGAGGTTGTCCACTAAGCCCCAAACCACGGCCAACGCCAATAAGAACGGGACAATCACGCCGTGGTCAATGAGAAAATTGACCCAATCATGCACAATGGACGACACCGTGGCGCCAAACGCTCCGATCCCCAGAGCAAATTCGAAGGGGCGGGCATTTGTGTGCGCGATGCCAGCGCGACAGCGTTGTTCACCCAGGACCATTCCGACCATAGGCCTACAACGATGCCTAAAAGGCCCAGACCCGCGCCCCGTTCCAATGTTTTGTCATGGGTTTAGCCTATGACGTTGGTTGGCATCATGATCGCGGGTTGGATTCGGTCCTGATGCGGGAATATTTGGAGAATAGTTGCAGCGGGGAGCATTTCCCCCAGCGCGTTCGCTTTTGGCGCTAGCCTCGCGGTTCAGTCGTGCGCCCGCCTTATCTCCCTGACCATCGGGCGATTTCATCTGGGTTCCTAGTGCTCCTCGAGGCGCACAATACAGACCCGATCGTGTCAGTGGGTCGACGTATTGACAACGAGCATCAGCCTCACCCAAAGATTAGCCTCGAAGCCGACTGTGGGCCAGACGTCGAATTAGCCTCAAATCGGGTTATGCCATCATTTTCCTACCGGCACTCCCGGGTGCGGTATGTTCTGTTGGACCCGGGGCGGGTTGGTGGGTCGTCCAGGCCACCCCATTTCGGTCGAAATGGCCTCTGCCACCTGGACAATCAACGGACCCCACGTAGCTAATGTTTCATCAGTCACGCGGTGGACGGGTCCACCGACGCTAATCCCCGCGATTGGTTGGCTGTGCCGGTCCCAAATGGGGGCGCCTACCCCTCGTCCCCCCATTTCGAAATCCTGATCACTGATCGAATATCCGCGGTGCCGAATTACGGACAGTTCGGCGCGGAGACGTTCGGGATTTAGCTCGGTATATGGGGTATACCGCGGGTACTGCGGCAATTCGCGCAAAACGTCAGCTTGGACGGACGACTCGAGAAAGGCGAGCATCGCTTTGGGGGTAGCACCAGCGTGTAGAAAAGACACTTGGCCGACCTGGGACACGAGCCGGATGGCGTGGCGACTGGGCAACGTGGTCAATGTAATTGTTTCGCGCGCCTGCCAGCGCACCACGAGGTTGACCGTTTCGTCGGTCTGCTCTTGGAGAGTTCGGAGGTAAGGCTCGGCTACCATCACAATGGGATCACGGCGAATGGAGGGCATCAGGCGCAGAGCCATCGGTGTTAAGACATAGCCATCCTCCCGATCGGCAACCAGTCCGTATTCGTGCAGGGTTTTGATACATCGAAATACTTGGTTGCGCGATTGATGGGTCCGTGTTCCCAGTTCATCAACCGTCAGCGGGTCTGGAGAGGTAAACGCAAAGAGTGTGTCCAGCACTTTGACTGCTGATTGGATAGTATATCGACTCACCATCTGGCCTCCTTGTCGCCCTCGGCAGCGACCTGTCATTGATCTCGCCATGCATTGATGGCCCACGACCCTGGGTGGTGCCCTCTCTATGGTAACAGACGGTCCGTGCCTGCGACAGGGGGACTCCATCATCACTATTTCCGAACCGCCACCGTTAAAAATTTCACGAGAGGGTGAATCGGAGCAGGAAAAGCCGACGCGCATGTCGTAATTCTCCTTCAGACTGTTGGCAATAACAACACTAATTGATTATGCCAACATTCGTCATGGTGTTCCGCCTTGTATGCGTCATGAGGCCCACGGCGCCTACCGAGATGAACGGGTCGATAGTGCGCTTGAGTGTCTGTTGGGACGTCGAGCAGGGGCTGGCGCCGTGAGGCGTATAGAGAGGATGAATTGTGTGAAAGCACCTAAACAATATACGGGCTATCGCTCGTTTCAGTATTTGCGGGCCAATCTAGATTATGAGGCATTTGCCCTGGCGGCGGAGACCGACCGGGTTCCAAGTCACCCCGTGTCCTGCACACGCGAACAGGAGGCACGGGTACAGACCTTGCTCGATAATGTACTGGTTATTTCCCTACACGACCATCCGACGATTGTGCCCGAAGATCCTCGAGAAATTTTCCGCTATCGGCGTCAAGGTCGGGACTTTACGGGGTATGAGGGATTGAGCCGATCCAAAACGGACGTGATCTTTGACAACATGAATGATGGGACGGCGTTAATCACGTCCAAATCGGGCTGGAAATGGGACGACATTCTCTACGACATGGGGATGCGGCTGTGCGATTTTGCCCATCAGGATTTTGTCATGGTGGTGCGCACGATTGCAGATATTCAACAGGCGTATGACAGCGGACGCGTTGGCATCGTGCTGACGCTGGAAGCGGCGACCCCGATCGAAAATGAGATCGACCGCCTCGACATCCTGTATGGATTGGGGGTGCGCTGCATGGGCTTGGTGTACAGCGAAGCAAATGCGCTGGGGAGTGGGTTGAAAGAAGCACGAGACGGTGGCCTCACGCAATTGGGGCGTCAGGCGGTGCGCCGTATGAATCAATTGGGCATTGCCATCGACGTCGCGCATACCGGGGATCAAACTGCGCTGGATGCGATTGACGTAAGCGAAAAACCGATTTTCATCACCCACTCGGGAGCTCGTGCATTGTGGAATACGGCGCGGATGAAGCCGGACGACGTCATCAAAGCCTGTGCTGCTCGCGGCGGGGTGTTTGGGGTGGAAGCGGCTCCGCACACGACCTTGACCGAGCGACATAAATCCCATTCCATTGAGAGTGTCATGGAGCACTTTGAATACATCGCCAATCTGGTCGGCCTGGACCATGTGGCGTTTGGTCCAGACACGCTGTTCGGCGACCACGTGGCGTTGCATCATGCCTTTGCCCAGCAGTTGTCGATTGAGTCAGCGCACGTGGGTCCGGCCTTTGAGGAAGTGCCGTTTGTCGATGGGATTGAAAATCCAGGGGAAAACTTTCACAACATCACGCGGTGGTTGGTGGCGCATGGGTATTCCGATGGGGAGATCGCCAAAGTGCTGGGCCAAAACATTCTGCGGGTGTTACAACAAGTCTGGGTCTAACGAGTCCGGGCCGCTTGGGCCGGGTATACGAGGAGGTTGGAGAATGAGTCGGGTAGCCACCATTGCAGTCGCGAGTGCAACGGTATTGCTCGGAGGACTGGTCGCCGGGGTCGGGGGCATGGCATCGGCCCACGCCCGGGTCCATCCGGCCGCTACAGCGGCGACGGGGAGCATTACCATGGAAATTAACGGGGACCCCAATTTCAACTTGTGGAATCCGAGCGCCTATGTCGATTCGGACAATATTGATCCACTTATTTTTTCGGGGTTGACGAAGGACAATTTACAGGGCCTGCCAGCGCCAGATTTGGCGACATCGTGGCATGCCACCGATCATGGCCTGCAGTGGGTATTTGATTTGCGCAAGGGCGTGCGGTGGCAAAATGGCCAGCCCTTTACTGCGCAGGATGTGTTGTACACGTTTAATGACGTGGTGCTCAATCCCAAACTAGGCGCGAACGGCGCTTCAAACTATAGCGACGTGACGAACGTCACTGCGAACGGGAAGTACCAGGTGGTTTTTCACCTGAAACAACCATGGTCGTCGTTGCCTGCGTATCTCACATTTTTCGCACCGATCCTGCCGGCCCAAGTCTTGCAGCATGAAGGGACCAAATTGTGGACTGACGCCGCCTTTGGTACGCAGCATCCCATCGGCACCGGACCGTACGAGGTGCAGTCGGTGCAGCCGGGGCAATCCATCACCCTTGTTCGCAACCCCTATTATTTTGGGGCCAAACCGTCGATTCCGAAGATCGTCTTTCAAATTATTCCGGATGCGACCACGGTGGTCAGCGACCTCTTGAATGGCGACCTAAACTTTGCCGAGGTGGACGACCCACAATTGATTTCCGGACTCAAACGTGACCCGTCATTGACGGTCACCCGTGTCCCGGAGCAGAACTATTACAATATCACGCTCAATGGGCGGGAAGCCCCGTTTAACAATGTCAAGGTGCGCCAGGCGCTGGAGTACGCGATTAATCGACCGGCCATTATTAAAGGCCTGTTGAAGGGATATGGAACAGTGGCCAACGGGCCCATCGGGCCGATCCAGAAGTACTTCTATGATCCGAATGTCGAGAACTATCCCTATGACCCGGCCAAAGCGGTGCGCTTGCTGGAGCAAGCGGGGATGCGCAAGGGGCCCGGCGGAAAGATGTATTATCACGGCAAGCCGTTTACCATTTACATGCCCACGGCCCAGTATGGCTACTTGGTGCCCTTGAGCGAACTCGTGCAGCAATATTGGAAAAACATCGGGGTTACCGCAAACATCAAAGTGATGGACTTTAACAGCTGGATTGAGGCGAGCGTCATTAAACTGGACTTTCAAGCGACCGCAAGTTGGTGGATTGCGCCGTTGACGCCAGATGTGTACCCGTACTTTGCCAGCAGTACTATCAAGAACGGTTACAACGTTCAGGGGATTGGGATTCCCAAGCTCGACCGACTCATGACTGCATTGCGTGCGGCGACCAGTCTGGCCGCGCAAAAGAAATTAGCGGATGAGGTGCAGGTGGAAATTGCTAAAGAGGAACCGCTGGGCTTTCTGTTTTATCCAGAAATGGTCGATGTGACCTCCAGCAACTTGTATGTGCCGCCCGTGAACTACAATATTGCGTTGGATAACGTCGCGGACTGGCATTTTAAGACGTGAGTCGCTACATTGTGCGGCGGGTCGCGCTCGGTGTCGTGACCTTACTCCTCATGAGTGTGATTGTGTTCTTGTTGATTAATGCGGCGCCGGGCGGTCCGTCCGCCATTGTCAGCATGAACGCGACCGCCGCGCAACGCGCCGCGCTGGAAAAGCTGTATGGACTCAATCAACCAATTTTTGTGCGGTATGTTCAATGGCTGACACAGGCTTTGCGCGGGAATTTTGGCATTTCCTACTCGCTTCAGCAGCCGGTGTTGGAAGTGATCGGCGAATACTTTCCCAACACCGCGTTGCTCGCGGGCACTGCGCTCATCTTGGCAATGCTCATTGCCATCCCGTTGGGCACACAGGCCGCCATCCGGCGCAAGAGCTGGTTTGATCGCCTGGCGTCGGGGATCAATATGATCGGCCTCTCCGTGCCAGACTATTGGTTGGCCATTCTCGGGATTTTGGTGTTTTCAGCGTGGTTGCGGATCTTGCCTGCGTCTGGCATGAATGCCGCCAGTGGAGGCGGTGGCGGGGGTCTCATCGCGCACATGGTGCTGCCGGTGAGTGTGTTGACCTTTGTGTTTATGCCCAACATTTTCGTCATCGCCAAATCGAGCATGATCGAGGCCTTGCGTGCCGATTATATTCGGACCGCACGGGGCAAAGGCGCATCGGAACGTCGCGTCATATATGTGCATGCCCTGCGCAACGCCTTTAATCCGGTGCTGTCTGTCATTGGACTGGTGTTCGCCGTGCTGGTGGGCGGGGATGCTATTGTCGAAACGGTGTTTGCCTGGCCTGGCATTGGACATTTGATGGTGGATGCCACGACGCAGCGGGATTATCCTGTAATGATGGGCGCAACCATGGTAATCGGGGCCAGCGTCATCTTCATTAATCTGGTGGTGGATTTGTTGTATGGATTGTTAGACCCACGGGTGCGTTATGAATAATCCGATGGTCTGGGAGCCGCTCGATGAGGGTGGCGACAAGACCCCGACCGCAAGCCGCGTCGGACGGTGGTTGCGCCGCAATCCCGGCGGAGCGGTGGCGGCGGGCGTCTTGCTTGTGATTTACCTTATTGTCTTTGTGGGACCGTTGATTTATCGGGTGTCACCGATTACGACGCACCCAGTGCAGGCACTTTTGCCGCCCGGTCCGGGGCATCCGCTGGGGACGGATGATTTGGGCCGTGACGTATTGGCTCGTCTATTGGCCGGAGGACGTGTGTCGCTAATTGTAGGGGTGATGGCCATGGTCGTGTCGATTGTGGTGGGTGTGCTGGTGGGCGCGTTAGCGGGATTCTTTCGAGGCGTGGTCGAAATGGTGCTGATGCGGGTTGTTGACGCCGCCTTGGCCATTCCGGCGCTCATTCTCATTATGGTTGAGGTCACCTCGTTTGGTAACAGTCCGGCGATTATCATTTTGGTGATTGGACTGGTGAACTGGCCGGCCATGGCGCGCGTGGCGTTTGGCGAAGTCTTGTCGCTGCGGGAGCGGACATTTGTCGAGGCTGCCTACGGATTGGGGGGGACGCGGAGCTGGATTCTTCGGCGCCACATTATTCCGCAGTTAATCCCTTCGATTTTGTCGATGGCGACATTAACAATTGCATGGTCCATCTTGCTGGAATCGGCGTTGAGTTTCCTGGGCTTAGGTATTCAACCGCCGCTCGCTTCCTGGGGGAGCATGTTGCAAAATGCACAAACTTATGTTTTTGTCGACCCCATCTTAGCGGTATTTCCGGGGTTGATGATTCTCATTACCGTGTTGTCGTTTAACGCATTGGGCAACGCATTACGGGACTAGGGTGAAAGGTAGGAGGATTCGAGCGATGGAGTCAGTGTCTGGCGAGTCGTTGACCAGTGAGGAACACCGTCTTTACGAGGCTGAATGCCTCGCGCTGGCACGCGTAATAGCCGTGCTCGAGCGAATGGAAACGGTGCGGCCGTGGATCGCAGGTTGGGATATTCTATGTTAAGAGGCCAGATTGAGATGCTTCGGCACCAGTATCTCACGCAGAAGACGACCCCTACGGCGATCATGGCGCGCCACATTGCGGCGGCGCAGGAATTGGGTACCACCTTAAACGCATTCACACAGGTGCTAGACGCAACGGCGATGCGCGAGGCTCACGCATCGACGATGCGCTATCGCATGGGACAGCCGCTGTCAGCATTAGACGGTATACCCGTATCGGTCAAGGACTTGTTGCATGTGGCAGGAACGCCGACCGGGGCGGGGTCGCGGGCTTATTCGTCAGCGGTGCAAGATCGCGATGCGGCACTGGTGACGCAGCTCCGGCAGGCGGGTGCGATTATCATGGGGAAAACCAATTTGTTGGAGTTTGCGTTCGGATTAGTCCATCCCGCGCTCGGCCCCGTTCATAATCCCTGGGATCTGACCCTCACCATGGGCGGATCAAGCAGTGGTGCTGCGGCCGCTGTGGCGGCGGGCATCGGGGTGGTGGCCGTGGGTACGGATACCGCGGGATCGATTCGCAATCCGGCTGCGCTGGGAGGTGTTGTGGGCTTTAAACCGAGCTATGGCTTCTATTCGCCAGAGGGGTTGATCCCCTTATCGCCCAGTTTAGATCATCTGGGGTGGATCGCCCCGACGGTCGCAGACATCCGTACGGTCACCGAAACCCTGGGACTGGTGCCGCGGGATCCCGGGGATCGTCCGCATGTGGTGGTGGCCGATTTGGGCTTCACCCAGCCCGATGTCCGGGATTTGACACAGCGCCTGGTGACGGCGATGTCGGCCATTGCCGACGTCCAAGACGGGTTTGTGTTTGCTTGGGACCAGGCGAATGCGGCGGCGCTCGTGCTGATTACGGCGGAGGCGTACGCCGTTCATCGCGACTGGCTCCGTACACGGTGGGCGAACTATAGTGTCGGCACCCGAGCGCGGCTGTTGGCTGGATCGCGCATTACCACCGCCGAGTATCTCCGAGCGCGTCAGGTCCGGGCGTGGTTACAGGCGGAATGGCTGCGTCGAACGGTCGATTGGGACTTTGTGGTGTTGCCCACCCTGCCGAGCGTCGCGCAACCCGAATCGCGAACGGGGGATGAGGAGTTGGCTTCGGCGACGCTGTACACCAGCACTTTTGCGCTCCTGGGGCTGCCTGCCATCAGCGTGCCGTCTGGCCTGACTCCCGCCAATCGACCCGCAGGGCTCCAAATTGTGGGCCGTCCTGGACATGATGCCGAACTCTTGGCGTTTGCGGCCCAAGTAGAGGCAATTCGCGGCCCACTGCCGCGCCCGCCACATTATGCATACATCATAGACTAAGCGAAAAGGACGGCGAGGCCAATGTATCATTCCTATGGGTACTTAGAAGACGGCAAGGACTTGCGGACGTTTCGGTTTCCGCCCCAGCTGCGGCGGGTGCCCAGCCAGGGCGTACCAGTGACGGAGGATCAAGAAGCGCGCGTGCATGCATTGATGAACCAGTATGTCATGATCTCCTTGCACGACCATCCCACGTTAGTTCCCGAGGACATTTTTGAATTGCCGGACCTCATTCGCCAGGGACGGGATTTTACTGGCTATGAAGGGTTGCGGGCATCCGGATTGCATGTGGTCTTCGACAATATGCTGGATGGCACGTCCATGATTACGTCACACCATGGCTGGAAGTGGGATGATGTGCTCTACGATTTAGGCATGCGATTTTCGGACTTGGCCCATCAGAATACGGTGCGGGTCATCAGGCGATACCACGACATCGCGGCCGTCAAAGCGGCTGGTCAGGTCGGCTTGGTGTTTGCGGTGGAAGGCGGTGCACCTATTGAGCACGAACTGGATCGCGTGGACATCCTCTACGGATTCGGAGTGCGCATGATGGGGTTGGTCTACAGTGAAAGCAACGCCCTCGGGAGCGGCCTGAAGGAGGTTCGCGATGGCGGACTGACGCAATTCGGCCGGGCCGTGGTGCGTCGCATGAATCAGTTAGGGATGGCGATTGATGTGTCGCACACAGGAGACCGGACGGCACTCGACGCGATTGCGTGCAGTGATGTGCCGGTCTTCGTAACTCATGCGGGGGCCCGCGCATTATGGGATACGCCGCGAATGAAACCGGACGCTGTCATTCAAGCGATCGCCGACAAAGGGGGGGTCTTTGGCATTGAAGCAGCTCCCCATACCACCTTAACCGCCGAGTATCCGCGACATTGTCTGGACGGCGTGATGCAACATTTTGAGTATGTCGCCAACCTCGTGGGGCTCGAGCATGTTGCATTCGGTCCCGATACCTTGTTCGGCGATCACGCTGGGTTGCATCAGGTGTTTGCCCAGGCCATGTCGTTAGACACGGCCCAGGCAGGACTTTCGTTTCCTACGGTTCCCTACGTAGACGGCTTAGAAAACCCGGCAGAATTCCCCAACATTATTCGTTGGCTGGTGGTTCATGGCTATCGCGATGCCGACATCGCAGCGGTGGCGGGTGGGAACATCCTCCGGGTACTAGCCCAGGTTTGGGGTGAGGAGGGTACGACAGGGTTGTGCCGTGACAACTAGAAGCCGACAACGGGGCTTGGACCAATGCGTGTGGGGCGTTGCGGACTTTGAACGACGGTGGAGGCGGAGCATTGTTTTTAATCCCTGCACGCGAAACGTTATTCATCGCGGCCATTGATAGCCGGGGTGAAGTCGATTGGGTGAGGTGCCAACAGGCGTTCTTCCGCGGTGTTCCTGGTTTTTGGGGGCCAGTATAGACCCTCCGGTGATGGCGGCGTTGCGTAATAGCGTCACCGGGTTAATCCTATGATGACGTTTCCCAAGAGGCCTAAGTTTCGTTTGGGATAGGGGAGTTCGGTCGTCAATATCCCCGTATCCGCCGATGGCAATCTTTGACAAAGCCTGTAGCTGACCATTCTGACTTAGATCGAACGGGTTCTCTGGTCCCTTTCGATGCACTCGGGAGAAGCTTGTTACAGACGTCGTCGCGACGGGAGATTAGTCTCGTATAAGCGGGCCGATGGCGGCTCTCCACTAGAGAGTGTAACCGCCCACAAGGGAATAGGCGGGTGCCTGAAAACTGGCCCTATAGCCGACTTCACCGCCAGACAGAAGACCCTCCAGTTCTTGAAAGAACCGCCACCAATCTGGCGGGAATTGACAGCGTCGTTGCTCGAAATCTGGGAGGCTTTTTGTTTAAAGAAGAGCCGTGTTGTCGGTATTGAACCAGTTGTACTCTTGATTGACCGCAATATCTTTGCACCGTTGTGGTCATTTGCTACGGGATGTGCTGGTAATCGCGATCTTCTTGGAATTTGGATAATGATAGGCCATCCGACGCAATCAAATCAAATCTGTTGTTGCGCCAACTCGACTTTGGAGGCCAGACAAATCCGGATAACCAGAGGAAGCGTGAGTTCAGAAAAAGTCGAGCCTCAACGAGCGCTATCCGAAAGCAGGCGATAGATCGTTTGAGGCTTAATTCAGACCGCGCTCATCAGGACGAGCAAGTGAATGCCAGGGGATAGGGCTGCGTCGGATCGCCGCCTCGACAAACCATTGCAATTATCGAAGAAGGGTTTATTTCACAAATTTTGTCTAATGTCTTGACAATGAGTATTCTTGGTTGCTTAATTGGTATTAAGGATGGACCAGAATACAACTTATTCAAATGAAGGCATAAGGGAAACATATTAGTCTGTGGGCTTATAGCAGTTGTATTCTACCCTCCGTACACCGCGCAGCTTTTCCAGTATCACTAACGCATTGCCAGCATGCGTCGTCTAAAGTCATTGAGAGGCAAAGGAGGTGCAGAATGCAGTATGTATACTTCGGTAAAACCGAGCTCAAAGCGTTAATTGTAGGACTGATTACCGGGGCGCTATATGGAGTGCTCAATCTCCCCATCCCAGCCCCCAACGTGTTAGGTGGCAATCTTGCCATTTTGTTCACGTTCATTGGACTCGTGATTGTCGGTCTGTGGCGCCATGAGATAAAGTTGGGTCGGCCGCCGTCCGCTAATGCAAAAACCGATTCGAACATCAGTTCAGGACAGTAGCCATAAGGTGACCTCTGAATAGTGCATGAACAACTCTGACGTTTTGGGTTTGCTAAATTTCACTTAAGAAAAGGAGCGGGCGATTGTGGACCAAATTGGAATTGGCGTTACTGAACTAGCCGCTGCGGGAGTAGGACTGTTTACGGGGTTGATTTATTCGATACTCCGTGCACCGATTCCGGCTCCAAATGTGCTGGGAGGAATTTTGGCGATATGGGGCACGTTTGCCGGATTGGTCATTGTTCAGCTATTTGAACATCATGTCGTATTCTTTTTATAGGTAGGAGGGTTAGACGTGGCAGAACCAAAATTTCATGTTTTGCGAGCTACCCCCCAAACGGTGCAATGGGGGTACTTTGACCGAACGGTGTCTCCGGTATTGACCATCAATTCGGGGGATGTCGTGTTGATGGAATCCCTGACACATCATGCTGGAGATGCACCAGATCTCATGATGGATAAGAACGTCCAACACGTATATGACTCAATTTCTAGTGCGGATCGGGGGCCAGGGGTCCATATTGTGACCGGCCCTATTTTTGTGCGGGGTGCCGAAGTCGGCGACGTACTGGAATGTCGGGTCCTGAGTTTGCAACCGCGCTTACCGTACGGATCGAATTTTGAGGCAAACTGGGGCCTCCTGTACGAAGAATTTGGCCACACAGAACACGTAGTGATCTGGCAAGCAGACGTCTCTCGAGGAGTTGCACGCGCCGTGTTCCAATATCCTTTCCCCGGAAAGCTAGAAATCCCTGGGACCATCACAGATCCATCCAGTGTTGAACGTCGGCCTGCACTTTCGCAAATATCCATTCCGCTTAGGTTACATCTGGGTACCGCAGGGGTGGCACCCGCGGAAGATGGTCGTGTCAGCACCATTCCACCGGGCCAGTTCGGGGGGAATGTGGACAATCGCTGGTTTGGTCCAGGCACCTCCATGTACTATCCGGTACTCAATACTGGGGCATTGTTTTGGGCAGGCGACTCGCACTTCGCCGAAGGCGATGGCGAAATTAGTGGTACTGCGATTGAGGGGCATCTTGACGCTACCCTCCAGTTGATTGTTCACAAAGGGCTGCGTATTCATAATCCCGTGTTGCAAACACCGGATACATGGATGTGTCACGCATTTCATCGCGATCTCAATGAGGCCATGCGTCTGGCAGCTTTGGAAGCGATCGACTTTCTCGTCGCCCGGGAAAATCTGACAAGGCAGGAGGCGTATTCCCTACTTAGCGTGGCGGGTGACTTTCACGTAACGCAAGTGGTGGATGATGTCAAAGGCATCCATGCAGTTATACGTCGGGACTTTCGTAGGCCATAAGTACGTTTGTTGGGTTATCGGAGAGTGACCAATCAGGCCGTTCAAGAGCCATACTCAGCGATGGCTCTTGTCCTTATTTACTTGGTGCACCGTAAACTCACCTTATCATTGGTAGATGGTATACTTCGAACAAGCAGGAGTGTGGTTTTCTCTCACTATAACAGGAGTGTTTCAATTGAAATTTGAGCCGATTCGTCCGATCAGTTTAGTGGATATGATTGTGCATCGTCTTGAGGAAATGATGCTCCAAGGAGAGCTGAGCCCTGGCGAACGGTTGCCTCCGGAACGCGACTTGGCACGCTCGATGCAAGTCAGCCGAACGTCTCTACGTCAAGCATTAGCCATTTTAAAGAACCGGGGACTCATCCACGTGAGGGCTGGTTCAGGAAGCTATACACAGGCAGAACCTGGCGCACTGGTGATAACAGACCTGGCCGGCGAGCTCGGGTCGTTTAAAGAGCGGGTTCTTAATCCCATGGAAGTACGAAGATTATTGGAGCCTCAAATTGCCCGGTTGGCTGGCGAACGAGCGACATCAGAAGATGTGGAAATCATGGCACTATTGATTGCGGCCCAAGAAAGACAAGCGGCGGCAGGAAAAATTTTTATTGAGGAAGATATTGCTTTCCATCAACAAATTGTGATCAGTATCAACAATCAAATTTTACTACGGATTATGGATGACGTACAACTTCGACTTCGGGACAGTCGCGAGATCTCGCTGAGTTCTCCGGCCGGCGCACAAGCGTCGCTGGAAGGACATAAACGAATCTATGACGCCATTCGTAACCACCAGCCTGATGCGGCTTACGAAGCGATGGCCAATCATATCGAAACCGTCGCTAACTTGATATTGGCAAACCTAACGCACGAGCGGAGAAGCGCCCCATCCCACGATTGACACTAAACGGCCTTTCATAACTTGACCAAGCACGGCTGTGGATAAGTACCGCCCTTGATCATGTGCTTCTCAACGGTCTGACCACGGTTCTGAGGGACCGATCTACACGCCCTGGCAACGCGATGCCCGGCGAACGCCTTTTGGTCGTTCGCCCGACCGCTGGGACCTTATGTCGCCATCCCGTACCCATGGCTCGGAGATCGTCGCGTGAACGTAAAAATTCCTCCTGCATTTTTCACCAACATGGCCTCAGCCAAATTTGATGCGTCAGCACTGTCATTTGTGCAAGACCTCGTCAAAGTGGTGGGAAGCCCTGATACGCCTTAACGCCCATATCCCAGCTAAACTTTTTTCGATCCTCTGCTATCGTGGGTCTATTCATACGGACACAGCAAGGATTCGAGGTCGGGCCGTGCCACACTGGACGGCAACTCTCGAAGTTTGACCGATCCGCTCCGAGGAGCGGAATTTGTGGCGTCAGTTGGTGGCCACCGATCATTATTGATTGTATTCGGGATTTTGCGGGTTGGTGGGTGATTCGCGGTATTATGTCGCGTGTGTCGAGAACGAATGACTGACCTTGTTGGGATGGGTCACCGCAGCATGGATGGGCCGTCCCTGGGATCAATGGATCGGGTGGACCCGCTTTGTCGTAGACAATACGCGATTCCTGATTTTATCGGGGGTGCAGGTACCGTATTTAGCGTCGAAAGTGCTCGTGCTCAATACCCGGTGTCTGGGCCCCGATAGGCAGGCCGTCTACGGGCATCTCGCTCGTGCTGGCCGAAACCTTTGTGGATCCGGCCTGCTTCGCGGGAAGGAGTTATCGCGAGGCGGAGCGTCAGTACTTAGGAGACACGCATTCGTTGGCCTCCCTACCTAAGACCCGACTCCCGAAAATCGGCTGACTCACGTCACGACTTTGACGTTATCTTGGCAGCCTAAAGATTTACTTGACCGTATGAACCAATATCGGTACAATACTCCGTGATATAGATGTTGACCGTGTGGAAATCTACGAGTTTTGGCAAGATCTGTAGCGAGTGGCGGGTGGTGAAAGGCCACGATCTTGTAGGCTCTTCCCAGTTTCCGGAATGCACGGTACGGTTTCCTCCGATATCGGGATGTGAGGTGTCGCCGTAAGGCGACAACTAAGGTGGTACCGCGGCCTGTCCGCCCTTAGAGGCGACAGGTATTTTTATTTTGGCCGAGATTACCAAGCATAAAGGGGGAGAACGAGATGCAGCGGATTGTCATCGTGGGTTCCGGGCATTTGGCGCACGCGTTATGGGAAGGGTGGCATCGCAACCCGCGCGAGCCGCGCGTCATTGATTTGGTAGCCCGCTCCGAGGCCCATCGTGCGCTATGGAACCCTCGGGTGTGGGATACCGTATCGTTCTCGCCAGAGATTGTTGGTTCCGCGGACGTGGTGGTGCTGACGGTGAAACCCAAGGATACCGAGGCGAGTGTAGGGCAATTACGGCCATATCTTGGGGTGCGCACTGTATTGGTGTCTCCTGTCGCTGGTTGGAGCATTGCGCAATTTCGGGACTTGGGGGTTCAGGGCCCCATTGCGCGGATTATGCCCAATGTGTCGGCTGCGATTGGGGCGTCAACAACGCTGGCTACGTTTGATGGTCTAGCGTCGGAGCGCCGCCGCGCTATCGAAGCATTTCTCAGTGAATGCGGCCAGGTGACCGTGGTGGATGAATCGCTGATTAATCCCTATACCGCCTTGATTGGAAGTGGGCCCGCTTATATTTTCTTGTTGCTAAAGGCCTTGATTGAAGGCGGCGAGCGCCTCGGGACGGATGCCGCCATGACGCGCCAATTGGTGAGCTCCATGGTAGAAGGAGCGGCTCGCTTGGCGCGAGACCGCTCCGAGGAATCACTGGACGACTGGATTGGGCAAGTGGCGTCTCCCGGCGGGACCACCGAGGCCCTCTTGCGGGTCTTGGACCGCGAGGGATGGCCGTCGATGATTCAAGATGCCGTGGTGGCAGCCAGCCGCCGCGCCGAGGAACTGGGCGTGCGACATTAACCTAGAACAACTGCGTGAACACGTGAACTTCTTGAATATCCGGCAACTGGACCACATCATCCAATAGTTGTTGCGGGGGATCGGTGTCGAGGGTCAGAATCATCAGGGCTTCTCCCTGGGGGCCGCGTCTTCCTAGATGCAGTTGTCCGATGTTGATGCCGTATTGCCCCACCAGTGTGCCTACTCGGCCGACGACACCGGGCGCGTCGTGATGGCGGGTGACCAATGCCCGTTCGGGCCAGGGGATGTTGACGGGAATGCCTGCGATTTTTTTGACGACGACGTCCGCTTCGGTCACGGACACCTCGACTTCGGTTTCATTGCGCCCTTCAACACGCAAACTAATGCGCGGATCATCGTCACTTTGGTGGTCAGCTTCCACGAGCAAGGTAATGCCTTGTCGTTGCGCCACTAAAAGCGCGTTGACGGTATTGACCCGCTCGTCCACGCGGTCTTGCAAAAAGGCGGCCAGCGCCGCTTGGCGAAGCCAGGGGCGAACCGAAGAGGCCATGGCCCGGCTGAGACTTAAGACAACGGGCGAAGCCACTTGCGGATTTAACCGTGAGAATATCGTCCCTAAAATGCGAACTGCACGGTCCAGACGCTTTAAGTTTTGTTCCGGTACGTCGGGAATCGGCACGTTGACCAAGTTCGGCGGGGTTTGATTGTTGAGCGCATCCAGTACCCCGCGCGCCGTCATGATTCCCACGCCTACCATCGCTTCGTGAGTGGATCCGCCCAAATGCGGCGTTGTGACCACGTGGGCACGTTTCATCAAGGGCCAGTTCAAATCGGGAGGTTCGTGCGAAAACACATCAATGCCGGCGCCAGCCAGATGACCCTCATCCAAGAGCCGTGCCAAGGCCTCCTCGTCGATGAGGCCGCCACGAGCCACATTCATCACAATCGCGCCTTTGGGCAGCCGCCGCAGCAGGGCTTCATCCAAATGCGGGCCCGATTTGGGAGTGTGAATGGTCAAGATATCGGATTCAGCGACCAAGTCTTCTAATCGCGTGAACTGGCGCACGTCGTGCGCCTCAAAAATGTCCGCCGACAAAAACGGATCATACGCGCTGACGGGCATGCGAAATCCATGGGCAATGCGGCTGACTTGCCGTCCCACGCGGCCCAGTCCAATGATGCCTAACCGTTTTTCATAGAGCTCCTGACCCAAGAAAGCGGCGCGATCCCATCCCCCTGATCGCACATGGGCATCGCCGGCCACAATATTGCGGATAACGGCCAGCAGCAGGCCAAACGTGTGCTCGGCGGCGGCGATGGCATTGGCGCCGGGGGCATTGATGACGGCAATGCCAAACTCCGTGGCCGCCTCCAGGTCGACATTGTCGACGCCGGCGCCCGCTCGGGCGACCACTTTCAAACGGTTATGCCCTTGCAGCAACTCGCGCGTAAGCCGATGGGCGCTGCGAATAATGACGGCATCGTACTGATCCATGAGGGCGGGCAGTTCGTCTGGGGGCAATAGGTCGTGGGCGTCCACGTCCGCATACTGGCGGAGATATTCCAAGCCCTTGGGTCCGAGTTTTTCTGTCACTAAGATGTGTGGGCGGCTCATGATGGATGACCTCCTGCTATCAATTTTTGCGTCGCAACCTGATACGCGGCTTTGAGTGCATCTTCCGGATACAACAACTCGGGTGCGAGGAGTCCTAGTCCTGCCCACAAGTCTCCGACATCAATGGCACCGACATGGCCGATGCGAATCGCGCTATCATGCCAGGGTCCGAGCGCTCCGGCGATTTGTAGACCCCGTTCTTCGGCGTGGCGGCGCACATCGCCCGGTTTGAGCGAAGCCGGCAGTCCCAAAGCCGTGACCGTGGGCGAGGCGTGGGACTCCTCTACCAAGAGGCTTAAACCACCGGCAGCACCATAGGCTCGCACCATATCGCGAAGCAGGCGATGGCGTGCGAAACGCGCCTTCTCGCCTTCTTGGGCTAAAAGATCTAACGCCGCATCCAGCCCGTACCACAGCGAAACGGCCGGTGTGTAGGGCAGATGGCCTTTGAGGTACGGATTGAGGTCGAAATAAAAGCGGCCTGGTCTGTTAGCTAAAATGGCCTCGCGGCCCCCATCGGAAAACGCCAAAATAGCTAAGCCCGGGGGACACATGAATCCCTTTTGCGATGCCGCCACGATCGCGTCAATGGCACCACTCAGCCTTAAGGGGATCGACGGAACGCCGCTGATGCTGTCGACGACCAGCAAGGGTCGTTCGGGCACGGTCAAAAGTTGCGTGGAGAGTTCTTCCACCGGATTTAAAACGCCGGTCGACGTTTCATTGTGCGTCACCAGAATGCCGCGATAGGGGTGGTCGGCCACGCGCGCGAGAATGTCTTGCGGCTTAAAGGCTTGGCCCCATGGAATTTCCAAACGGTCTATCTTAAGCTCTAACGACTGCGCGACTTCCCCAAAGCGGCGCCCAAACAACCCTGTTTCCACCACCAGGACGTCATCCCCGGGCATGAACAGATTTTGTATGGCCGCTTCCAACCCTCCGGTGCCCGACGCCGGCAGCACCGCCACATGATTGGCGGATGGAGCTTGGAAGAGGTCGGCCAGTTGTTGTAAAACTCTTTTTTGCACGGTGGCGAAAAGCGATCCGCGATGATCGCTCATGGCGGTCAGCATGGCTTGTTCGACCGCCTTGGGAACGGGTGTTGGCCCCGGCAACAAGATATGCATCCGAATCCCTCCTAATGAAAATGCGAAGAGAAAGGACGGCGCAAAAATAGAAATCCGTCCCTTCTTTTAGGGACGGTGTAACCCGCGGTGCCACCCTAATTGACGGAGCAAGTCCGCCCACTCATTGGCCGGTTCGCCGGCTGCGTTCGACTCCTCGCCGAAACCCTCCCGAGCGGAATCGAACTCATGTGCCTCTACCGGTTTCCATCCTCCCGGCTTTCTGCAAGTAAGCCCAAGAATTCTTCTCGTTCATCGGTCACCAACGATTATCACAAACTTTGTCCATGCTGTAAAGCGTAAAATTGCAAACCTCATGGCAATCCCCAAGTGGTGCTGTGCGTTCTATAGATTTTTCGGGATTCGGGTCGGTCAACCGACGTAACTCAGAACATCTTCATAGCACTAACAGTCGTGAACCGGGCGGTCATGAGCAGGACGCGGTTCGTACAGACTTTGCCCAGAATTAAGAGAACCAAATGCGTGCGACCTGTTCGGGGTGTTGAATTGACCGTGCATGGCATGTCGGGCACCCCACGTCACGGAGCAAGCTCATGGCCGTATTACGCAAACGTCGCCATGACACGCAGGCTGTTCTCCGTGGGCACCGGGAAGTAGTCTTCATCGTAGACCACATCAAGAGCCCAGTGGAGAAAAATCTCAATGCTCCCAATGCCATTGGACGAACCCCCGACCGTGGCTGCATCGGCCTGATCTGCCGTCAGACAGATCGGTGATAGACACCGCCACCTTGTGTCGCGGGTTGCTGTCATCTAAATCGGTGACAAATCGGTCAATTCCAAAAAAAATGGGACAGTCTGTGCGACTGGCAGATCGTAGTGCTGGCTGGCGAAAGTCTAATCCCTGCGAATTTCTTGTTCATGTGGGGTAGCCGATAGTGGCAAGGTGTCCGGGCTAACCCAGAATCTGATGGGCCTGAGGCGAATCTCGGGGCCGTACTCTTAGTGAACTGGTGGTGGCCTTCTTTGGGTGAGGAGCCCTCGAGATTTGGGCGAAGTCTACCACTGTGGCGGTTGAATGGGCATGCGCTCCCTGAATGCGGGCACGGAACGAGGAGCACCGCAGCAGACTCAAGAGGATCGTTACGGATGGAACCGAGGAAAAGCACTGCGACTGACCCGGTGAGGCCCTTATCATTACCCGCACTACCAATAATAGCCAGACCATCGGGTGACGAGAGCCTAGCCAGCATGGATATTCCCGAGGTCGAGAGATAGTGGGACCTTAGAACATCGCAAATGGATAGATTTTTTGGGGACACCAATGCACTGTCGCGTACGCAACGGTTTGAAGTCCTGGAACTGTTTAGGAAAAATCCAGTTGGGATAGTCGCATCCCCGGGATAATCAGTTGTAATTCCCGATATCCTCGCCACAGCGTCTTCACACCCGGATCACCATCGCCGGCGCGACCAATAACCTCCGAGTTTAGCCATCGTGTGGATCGCCTCACGTAAGGTGAGGCGATGGTTGGGATCACACGGGCCGAACCGCAGTCCCTTGCGCGGTCGTTGACGGTCATAAAGTCGGTGCAGAGCCTGTTCTTCGTCGGCGGTAAAGGCGCCCGAACACGGTTGATTGGGATCCAGACGAACCCGATAGGTCATCCATAAAAGATGCTAGGCCATGATCGAATCGAGTGCGATGGCCCGCCTCAGTCGGTCAACCGTTTCTAATGGCAATTTCTCGACGTTACGGCCCCCTGTTTTTAAGATGAAATGCAAGCGTTCGATCCGCCAGCGATAGGTGGACCACCGAAGAATCCGTTGAGCGTCCAGGAAATGTTCCACGGGGAGGTCGTGAGCAGGATCCACGGGATCGACGTGATACCCGCCGGGGGATTAATTTCTTGGGCCAGAACGATCTGCACCCGAGGAGTGCCGACGTTGTCGGCCTTGCGAACCACGGGAATGTGTAAATCCACCGTGGTCGCTTGCAGGGTCGGCGAGGCCTGGCGGATGGGCGGTCTCTCCTGGCACGGCACCTCGATCTCCACGGTTCCTAAAATATCCGTCGCTTCCACCGCCGTGCAGAGATAGCCTTCCGGGTCCGCTAGACGGCGGTGAACCATTGGCGGAGTGAACATATTTTTCTTTGGAGCACCTCAGAAAGGGATACAATAAGGGCTGGAGGATGGTCTAGCGAGAATTCTCGCGTCCTAGGAAGGAAGGGGTGTCATCTATGAACCATCAGTTGACTATAGCGCTGGAAGAAGTTCAGCGCCTGTTGACCCTTGAGGATCTGTCTGGAACGTTGGGCGCGTTGTCCTCGCTGCTTCGTGCAGTGGAGCGTCATGCGCGAGAACAGGGTCCGTCTGGTACGACCTGGCGTGTGGTGTCATTGCATCATAGCGTGCCGACGGTGGTCGTTGCGCCCGACCCGGCGACCAACACGGCGGCGGAGGCGGTTCAGTTTGTCATCAGCACCTTGCGGCGATTGGAAAAAGGAGAGCGTCTGGATTGGCCCTTAACTCAGCCTGAAGAGGAGGCTTTGAACCGATTCGCCTCTTACGCGGTACATTATCGTATTCATCTTCAGGGGGAAGGACTCGACAATGTGGTGATAACGACCCAGACTCAGAAATCCCTGAGTCAGCTGAGACAGGGCGCTACTCGCGAGCATGGCACGGTGGAGGGGCGGTTGGAAATGGTCACTATCCGGGGGCGTATGGAATGTAGTGTGTATGACGCGGTGACGGGTCACCGCGTCCGGTGTGTGTTTGACGATGCGATGCTCAAGGATCTTCTCGCCTGTTTCGGCCAGCAGGTGGTCGCCGAAGGGGAGATCGTGGTCCAGGCCGGACGCGTGGAAATGTTGCAGTTGGAACGTCTACGGCGTACGATCCCTTCGCAGGATATTTCCCTGGATACGTATTTTGGCATTGGCCAGGACTGGTTTGATAAAATGTCGGCCGGAGACCTTGTCCATCGGGTCTGGGGCCATGAGTAAGGGCAACCGGCCGGTGGTTTGCCTGGATACGTCCATCTTTATTTCCTTTCTCAAAGGGGACGATCCTTACAGTATGCTATGCCGTGATGTCTTGCGAGAAGCCCAGAACGGGTTGTTTTCGGCCATCACCTCGACGTTGGCTATTGTGGAGACCGTTCACCTCGCGAAACCTGATGTGGCAAACGAAGAAGTGGAAAACAGCATAAAAGCATTATATGAAGTGCCGTGGCTCACGATGTGGCAACTTAACAAAGCCGTGGCGTATGAGTCGAGTCGTTTATCCCGGAAATACCGCGGCACGACCAAGGATACGCCCCACGATTCAGTCTTTGTGGCGACTGCCAAACTCGCGGGAGCTTCCCGTGTGTTTACCACGGACCAACGCTTCATTCGGCGCTTTGCCGATAATACGGAAGGCGTCATCGTAACCTCGCCCACGCTATTCAATCGGCAGTTGAACCACCTCCCCCTGGACGAATGCTAGCGAGGGGATTGTGCTGAAAAGCCGAGGGGGGACTACCGACTTACACTCACGTTCCCGTTCTCTCGCCCCCGAAACACTCATGTTGATTGCGTATTATTGCAGTCGCTCACTAGCCTGCGATGAATGACTGGGCACGAAGTTTGGGGTCGTGTTTTCGGACCTTTGAGCCCTTCGTAAAGTCGCTAAGGCAACGCGGAGCCCTCCGGAGCGATTCTAATCTTTACCCATAGGGGGGAATATCCCATACGCGCTAACCTAAGCCTGACGCATCGCATTGAAGTAAGCGTTTACGAGGGCGCTCCAGAAGCGGCGTTGTCCATGCACGCGAATCCAGGCGC
>PXYV01000045.1 GCA_003023745.1 Sulfobacillus acidophilus
GGGATCTTCCCTTCCGCTTCCCAGCGGCGCAACGTCTCCGGCGATACTCCCAACTCTTGAGCAGCTTTTCTGATAGAGACCTTCATGTCCAAATTCTATACAAAATGAGGAATAATATCACGAAATATCTAGATTTTGTCTAGCAGTTGCAAGCCCCTCTCAGGTCGCCGTGTTACTCCAGTCCCACCTGCCGGTGCAATAGCTTTAACATCGCCAGCGTCACCGGCCCTGCCCCAGACCCGATGCGTCGGCCATCCACCTCGCTCACCGCCAAAACCTCGGTCAAGGTCCCGCTCAAAAAAACTTCCTGGGCGCGGTACAATTCATCGACCGCAAACGGCTCTTCGCGCACGCTATAGCCATGGGCACGCGCCAACTCGATGAGCACTTGGCGCGTAATCCCCGGCAAAATGTAATTCGTGACCGGAGCTGTGGCCAACACCCCGTCAAAAACCGCAAACACATTGGCCGAAGTCGCTTCCATCACCATGCCGTCACGCACAAAAATGGCGTCGTACGCCCCCGCAGACTGGGCCTTGCCCTTGGCCAGGACGTTTGGCAAGAGGCCAATCGTCTTAATCCAAACCTTGGCCCAACGGTCATCGGCCACCGTGATGACAGACACACCGTGCTGAACTAACGCCGGGGCAATCGGCTCCACCGGACGCACCCACATCAAGACCGTCGGCGTCAAGACCCCGGGCGCCGGCGGCGCGTGGCTGCGTTTTTGCACCCCGCGCGTAATTTGGATATACAACGCCGCTTCTCCTGTCGGCCATTGTTGCATCAGGCGGTCTCGCGCCTGTTCCAGCGCCGCATCGTCCACACCACTGATACCCACCCCGGCTAGACTTCGATGCAACCGCTTAATGTGCCGATCCCATTCAAAGACTTGCCCATTATACAAATGCACGACTTCGTAGACACCGTCCGCAAACAAAAAACCCCGATCGTCGATCGAAACCCATGCCTGACTTTCATCGACGAAGTCGCCATTTAAATAGACCAACACCCGAAATCCCCCTCATTGATATCCGCCTCATCGTCACAGCCGGGGGCCCAACCCTGGCCGGTTGGGCAACCTCCTTCATCCACGCCTAGCTCACAGCATGCGCCGTTGTTCCATCAAGCAGCGTTCCCAGCATTTGCGGGCATGGCAAGGGATCAGACTTCTGGCAAGTATTGGCCTAAAACTGTCCCAAATGCTCCGCGAGAATTTCGTGTGCCTCTTCCGCCTCGCCCTCGGGCACCCGCACCTCAATGCTGCCACGCCCATCATCGCTCAAATCCACGGTCTTTAAGGTGACCAGCAGCCCTTCGCTCGACAACAAGTCCCTGACCTTCTCAGCAACCCCCATGCTCGGCGCAATGTAGACCACTGTCCACACCCTGGATATCCCCCTTTGCATTGCAACAATGCCTTACAGACGGACTGGATCCCTGGCTCTAATTTTCGCTTCGTAGGGAAGTTATCGATTGCTCGGTCATTTTCCTGCTTTTGGGACCGGGCTTTCTTAAATTTCCATCGGGATGTCAACCTTATTGCCCTGCCCTTGGTCTTGGCCCGCCTTAAGAAACGACAAGATCGCCGCCACCATCGCCACCGCGGCCAAAATGATTAAAGAATAACGAACCGCCGGTACCCACGGCGCGCGCGGCCCCCCCAGCATGCGACCTCCATAGGCCACCAAGAATCCCGCCATCAGTGTACTCGAAACGGCTGTCCCGAACGCCATGCCCAAAGAACGGGACATATTCAGAATACCGCCGCCCACACCCAGTTGGGCCGACGGCAACGAGCCCATCACCGAACTGTTGTTGGGCGGTGTGAAAAGCCCCAAACCGACACCCACCAACAAAAGTCCGGCCACTGCCACGATCAGGTTAACATGCAGGGTCAGCGTCAATCCCAAGAGCCCCGCTCCGACCGCGCTGCAGGCCATACCCACGGTCGTCAACACACGCGAACCGTAGCGGTCCGCCAGACCGCCTGCCTGTGGCGACACCACCGTCATACCAATCGGCACCGCCGTTAACAAGAGACCCACGACCGCCGACGGGAAACGGCTGACTTTTTCAAAGAAGTACGGCATCAAAAACAACACGCCGAACATCACCAAATAGCTTAACAGCCCCGTCACATTGCCGATGCTGAACACACCGGATTTAAATAACCGCAAATCAACCAATGGTGCACGAAAGCGCTTTTCCCGCAATAAAAACGTCCAGGTCAACACCACCGTGACCGCAAATAAGGCGAGCACTTCGGGAGAGGTCCAGCCTACGTGTGGCGCGATGGTCACCGCCATCATCAATGCCACTAGCGCGGGGCTAAAGATTATCGCACCCCACCAGTCAAATGTTGTCGATTTCACGGTTAGCTTGTCGCGCGGTAAAATCGCTGCGGCCATCAGGGTGCCAATGATGCCCACCGGCACGTTCACATAAAAAATAGCGCGCCATCCAAATAATGCGATAAGCGCACCTCCCACCGCAGGGCCCACCGAAAGACCAACCGCTTGCGCCGATCCCTGAAAGCCAATGGCGCGGCCTCGCACATTAGCGGGAACCGTCGCTGTGATAATTGCGACAGAATTCGCCTGCAACATTGCCGCGCCCGCCGCCTGGAACACGCGCGAGACGATCAAAAACACCAAACTGGGAGCCGCGCCGCAAGACGCGGAGCCAATGATGAAAACCAGGAACCCAAACGTATAGAGCGGCCGGCGTCCCCACATGTCCGCCAATCGCCCAAATAAGGTCAGAAGCGTCGCCAATGTCAACAAATACGAAATAAGCACCCATCCGGTGATACTGGCCGACGCATGATAATACCGAGACAATTCTGGAAGAGCCACGTTCACTATGCTCGCGTCGACCGCCGCCATAAACGCGCCGATACACACCGTCCCAACTACGTACCAAATATAGCCGGGTCGGGACGTAAACCGCGATGATGGCAATGATCGCCAGAGCCCGCGGACGCCCTCCGTCCGCGCAGCACCGCCCGACATGAAAGATCCCCCCAAGAACAAAGAATGAAGACCCACACGCTTGTGGCGGTCCCTATGCCAACATTATCCCATCGTGCTCCCGAGAAATCTACCTCCCACCACAATTCGTGATGATCCCTGCCACAAATCGTGATGGCGTCGTTGGCTTAATCTCCGGTATTTGCTAAGCTAACATACATCATGCGCTCCACGAGGTGATAATCATGCCGTTTGACGCACTGGTCATGCGCGCCGTGGAACGTCGCTGGCAGGACAATCTCTTGCCGGCAACCTGCACGCGCATTCAGTGTGGGCGCGATCGCTTGTTGTTCTTCATGAAGTCTTCCGCACTCGGGGCTCAAAACGTGCTGGTGGTGTTGCAGCCGGGCCTGCAACGAGTGCACCGCACGACCCTCAAAGGGTTAGCCAATACATCGTCTTTGCCGTCCTGGCTGGCAAAAATCGTCCCGTTCACCATTCAGAGTGTGAGCGTTCCGCCTTTTGAACGCATCATGTCGTGGACCATCGTGATCACGGACGACTGGGGTCAGGAAATCAAGGCCCAACTCATGGTCGAACTGGCGGGACATTTGACCAACGTGATTTTGGTCGATAGCGACGGGGTGGTCGTCGATGCTTGGCGAAAATTTCCGCCCGGCAGCCCCGGCCGCACCATTTGGCCCAAACTTCCCTATCATCCCCCCGCCCTTCCCGCAAACCCGCTGGCGACGCGTGATCTCTTTGATCTTCCCCCCTGGGCCAAAAAGTGGATGATGGCAGGCGGGAGTTGGGGGCAACTCGAAAGGGACTGGAAAGCCGGATTCCCAGGCGACGCCTATCGGTTGACAAATCGCATCACGGAAGAGGTATGGGTGTACCCTGTCGCCGGATACGCCATTCAAACCCCACTAGATGTCGAGCAGGCTTTCGACCAAGTGTTCGATCTGCGCGAACGGGTGTTGCAAGAAGAGCAATTAAGAGCCCAACTGATATCGGCGCTACAACGCCGCATCGCCCAATTAAGTGAAAAGATTAATACATATCGCATCAGTCAAGGTGAGGACCCGAATGCATGGAAAAAAATGGGCGATCTCTGGCTTGCCTATCAACATCTTTTTGCTGGAGATCCCGCACTTACGACGCTGACTGTTTCAGACTTTGACAATCGCCCAGTCGTGCTCACGCGATCAGCGGGTCAAACGCCCGTTGACTGTGCCCGGGATGCATATCGCCGCTATAAAAAGGTCAAGGCCCGGCAAGAGGCGTTAGCCCGCCTTATCCCCGTCTTCGAGCGGGAGCTCCAACAATTGCACACATTGCGGGAAACAGCGCAAAGTGAGTCGCATCCGCTCGACTGGTATCGCACCGAGCTATCGCGTGCTGCTCGCAGCACATTGGAACGACAATCGCGCCAACCCTTTCGCCACTTCAAGAGCACCCACGGCCTTGACATTTGGGTCGGTCGTAATCGCGACGAAAACGCCCGCCTGACCTTTCGGATGGCCCGGCCCGACGACATCTGGCTGCACACGAAACAGGCGCCGGGTTCACACGTGATCTTAAGTTGCGGCAAATCCGTTCCCGATCATGCCGATCTACTCGACGCGGCAGCCTTAGCGGTGTTTTTTTCGCAAGCCTCCGCCTCGTCCCAGGTGCCGGTCGACTACACCCGCAGGAAGTTCGTCCGTAAACAACCGCATGCGCAGCCAGGTCAAGTCCTCTATCAGCGTGAAAAAACGTTATACATTACCCCCGATCCAGAGCGTCTGCGACGACTCGGAGCGGTCAGCGAAAAATTAATCGACGATTAGACCTCATTGCTTGGGCCGCGTTAAGGGAACACCCTGGCGGCACAAAGGACACTCGTGGGGTTCCCAGGCAGGAATGTTTGGGGCCCGCAGCACCGCCTCAAACGGCGCGGAAAATGCCAATGAACCCTGACTGCGGTCAACCAACGCTCCGACAGCGCGCACTTGCCCCCCCAAACCCTCAACCGCCTCGATCACTTGCGCCACCGATCCGCCCGTCGTGACCGCATCCTCCACCACAATCACAGGCTCCCCCGGCTCGATTTGAAACCCCCGCTTAAAGCGCATCGCCCCGCCCTCTTTTTCGGCAAACAGCATACGGGTTCCCGGCCACTGCGCAGCCACCGCAAACGCCGGAATAATTCCTCCCATGGCTGGTCCCACCACGATCGCTGGCCGATACGGTGTCAGGCGGCCAGCAAGTTCTTTGGCCCAGGGATAAAGCCAGTCGGGCCGTTCCGTCAAGCGCGCCAGCAAAAAAAATTGGTCGCTATGCCGACCCGTTGTTAACGCAAAGTGGCCGGTTAAATAAGCGCGAGCTTGCCGCAACAGCGTCCACGCCCGGTCCGATTCAAACGTCTGAGTCATCCCCAACCTCTCCCGTCCATTGCAATTCTGCCTGGATTCGTCGTAATGCCGCGGCTGGATCCGATTGCTGCACCACCGCCCGGCCCACCACCAAATCCGTGGCTCCGAGCCGATATGCCTCAAGCGGGCTCACCACCCGGCGCTGATCCTCTGGCCCTTGGCCGCTCTGCCGGATGCCTGGCACCACCAATCGCGCTCCCGGCCACACCTGACGCACTAGCGGCACTTCTTGACCCGAGCACACCAGACCGGCAATTCCCGCTATCCGCGCGGCTCGCGCCGACGCCGCCACCAAGGGCGTCACCCCTCCCACAATCCCCACGCGCGCCAACTCCTGGTCATCCAGGCTGGTCAGCACCGTCACCCCAACCAAATCCAGGCGTAAGGCACGCTGTTGCGCCGCCGCCATCATCGGGATGCCCCCTGCGACGTGAACGGTCAGAAGTTCGGCCCCCAGGTCATCGGCCGCTTGCGCTGCCTTGGCCACTGTTCGCGGAATATCGTGGCACTTCAGATCCAAAAAAACTGCCACGTCTTGGCGCACCAACTGCCGTACGTAATCCGGGCCGAGGCGATAGAAGAGTTCCATGCCGATTTTGATGTGCCGATGAGGCCAGATAGCCCCTAACACCTTGTCGGCCTCCGATTTGGTGGATACGTCCAGGGCTACCCAAATCGTGGGCTTCATAGGGCAACTCCCCCCGCCAACGCTGCCCCTGTGGCTTCGTCCAAACTGGCAAACCCGTACCGTTGCAAAACCGACGGCAACTCACGAATAATCTCCACCATGCGGGTCGGATGTTGAAATGTAATGGTGCCAACCATCACGGCTTTCGCACCAGCCATGAGAAACTCCAGCACATCTTCGGCTGATTGGATTCCGCCCATGCCAATAACAGGGACGCCAACGCGGCGCGCGATCTCATACACCATGCGAACCGCGATGGGCTTTAAGGCAGGTCCCGATAAGCCCCCCGTCACCCCTCCCAAGGCCGGCCGACGGGCTTTCAGGTCAATCGCCATGCCGATCACCGTATTAATCGCGGACACCATATCCGCACCCGCCGCGACCACCGACTGGGCGATGACCCACGGTTCCGCCACATTGGGCGACACCTTGACCATCACCGGCTTGTCCGTCACCTCACGCACCGCGTGCATGACGGCAAAGGCTTGATCGGGGTCGCTGCCAAAGCTCATCCCCCCTTCTTTGATGTTGGGACAGGAAATGTTCACCTCCAGCGCATCAATGCGGGGCTCCCGTTGCAGACGCTGTGCCACGTGCCGATATTCGTCGACGGTGTGACCGATAATGTTGGCGATCACGACCGTCTTCACGCTATTTAAAAATGGAATATCCTCTTGGATAAAGGCGTCGACACCGGGATTTTGTAATCCGATGGAATTTAAAAGCCCGGCGGGTGTTTCCCACACCCGTGGAGGCGGATTGCCGGGCCAGGGATCAGGAGAAATGCCTTTGACGGCAATGCCGCCCAGCGCATCCACATCAACGTAAGACGAGTACTCGGGGCCAAAACCAAACGTCCCCGACGCCGCCACAATCGGGTTCTTTAGCACCAACCCGCGCGGCAAGTTCACCCCTAAATTCACGAAAACACCAGCTCCTCCCGATCAAACACCGGACCCTCGGTACACACCCGCTGATATTGCGATCCGTGCGTGCCGGGCGAGCGGGTCGCGACAACACAGGCCAAACAAGCACCGATTCCGCACCCCATGCGCTGTTCTAATGCTAGTTGGGTGCGGCCGGACCAATTTGCAGTCACCTGGTAGACCGCTTGTAACATCGCAGTGGGCCCACACGCCATCATTTGCCCCTCTCGATGGACGCCCATCCACTCGGTCACGGCCGAAAGGACCGTCCCGTGCTGACCTGCACTGCCGTCATCGGTTGCCGTGCGCACCTCGACCCCAAGTCTTCCAAAATCGTCGGCCATAATCAGATAGGCGGCGGCGCGGGCCCCTAAGATCACCACCACTTGCGGCACGTGAACCGTATTTTGCCAAGCTTGCAACGCCGCATAAAGAGGCGGAATCCCCACCCCGCCGCCCACTAACGCCCAGGGCTGACCTGCTTCCGGCGGAGAAAACCCGCGTCCCAGCGGTCCCAGCACATTCAGTCGATCGCCCGCTTGGCGGTTGCACAACCATTCGGTGCCTATGCCCACCGACTGCACGATCAGGCCAACTTGACCGTGGGCACGGTCGATCCGCGAAAAGGAAATAGGGCGACGTAGCATGCCCGGGGTTAGCACATGGGCAAACTGGCCCGGTTGGGCGCTTGCCAAATCAGGGCTTTCGACGATGAGTTCCACGTGCTGAGGCGCGATGACACGCCGTTGGACCACGACCACATCATAGTCGCGTTTCATACAGTGCATCCCCTTTCCGCCATTCATTGAGGGAATGCACCTCAAACGGTCGTTTGCTGCGGCCCTTCAAAGCGTCCAGCGCCGCTGCCACCGTATCGAGCGAGGTGAGGCACAAAATTCCCCGTTCGACGGCCGTGCGACGGATAAGAAAACCTTCCCGCTCGTGCTGCCCGCCCTCGGTAATCGTGTTGATAACCAGCTCAAACTGGCCATCGCGTATCAAATCGATAAGATTAGGCCGACTCTCGCCGATGCGGGGGACCGGTTTAGCCTCCACCCCGCGGCTAGACAACATGGCCTGGGTGCCACTCGTCGCCGAAAGCCGGTAGCCTAGACGCGCGAATTCCTGCAATAACGGCCAGGCTTCCTCTTTATCGTGGTCGGCGATCGTTGCGAGTACATGCCCTCCCGCAGACAAACGAAACCCGCCACCCACAAGCGCACGGTATAAAGCCCGCGGCAAGTCCACGTCAATTCCCATGACTTCTCCGGTCGACTTCATTTCGGGACCGAGGACCGCATCAACCTGACCCAGTTTGGAAAAGGAAAAGACCGGCATCTTGACGGCATAGTAATTAGGCATGGTGAGGAGGCCATCAGGGATGTCGTCGGGTAATCGACCGTTCACCGCGGCGCAAATGGCGAGATCAATCAGCGGAACATGGGTAGCCTTAATCAAAAACGGCACGGTGCGACTGGACCGAGGATTGGCTTCGATCACGTAAACGCTGTCATCCACCACCACAAACTGAATATTAAGCAAGCCCTGAACGCCAAGGCTTTGACATAAAACTCGCGTAATGCGCACCACTTCGTTCAAAACCGTCCGATTCGCCCGCACCGGGGGCAAGACCGCCACCGAATCACCGGAATGCACACCAGCGCGTTCCACATGTTCCATCACCGCCGGAATCAACACGCGCGTTCCATCGCTGACCGCATCGACTTCCAACTCCAAGCCGTTCATGTAACGGTCAACCAGCAATGGCCGTTCGATTCCAAATGAGGGGGATTCCTCGGCCAAGTAGCGCTCAAGTGCCGGCAGATCGTCCACAATGCGCATGGCACGCCCCCCTAGCACGAAGGACGGGCGGACCAATACCGGAAATCCTAATTCGTCTGCGGCCGCTAAGGCCTCCTGAGCATTGGTCGCGGTCCGACTGGGCGGCCGTTGTATCCCTTCGCGTTCGAGCAGACGGTCAAACTGTTCGCGATCCTCGGCAACCGTCAATCCGCGTAGCCCGGTTCCAATTATAGGGACTCCATGCGCGACCAGGTCCGCTGCCAAATTAATGGCTGTTTGCCCTCCAAACTGCACCAGAACACCTTCGGGCTTTTCCACATCGACAATATTTAGCACATCTTCCAACGTAATCGGCTCAAAGTAGAGGCGATCCGACGCATTGAAGTCGGTCGAGACAGTTTCTGGGTTGGAATTGATCATGATGGCGCGAATTCCCAGTTGGCGCAGCGCCGTCAGCGCATAGACACTCGCAGCATCAAATTCAATCCCTTGGCCGATGCGGATGGGCCCCGAACCCAGCACAATCATCTTGCGTCCGCTCAGCGGGCTAGCCTCATTGGTTTTGCCGTAGGCCGAATAGAAGTACGGCGTTTGAGCCGGAAATTCGGCAGCACTGGTGTCAACCATACGATATCCCGGCACTATCGCCCGACGTTGCCGTTCGCAACGCACCGCGTCTTCCGTAACTCCCGCCAACTCGGCAATCCGGCGGTCTGTAATGCCTAACTGCTTGAGCTCCCCAAGGCGCTCGGTCCAGCTACCCGGTTCGGAAGCCAAAGCGTTTTGCGCGTCCACAATGCGTGCCAGGCCCTGCAAAAACCACCGATCGATGCCGGTAAGAGCTGCCAACTCGGCCACCGTTTGGCCCCGCCGCAAGGCCTCCGCCAAGTAGAAGAGCCGTTGATCATTAGGCTTGGAACTCAACGCTTGCACGACCTCATCGGACGCCCGCGCCTCGATCGGCCCCAAGAGGTCAGTCCGCCCCACCTCTAATGACCGTACCGCTTTTTGCAATGCGGCTTCGTACGTTCGGTCGATCGCCATGACTTCGCCGGTGGCCTTCATTTGCGTCCCCAGCGATCGGTCCGCTTGCGAAAATTTGTCAAACGGCCAACGCGGTATCTTGACCACCACGTAGTCGAGTGCCGGCTCAAACGCTGCACTGGTAGTGCCTGTCACAGGATTCGTAATCTCGGGCAGGTCTAGTCCCAAGCCAATCTTCGCGACAATTCTAGCGATGGGATAGCCGGTCGCCTTGGAAGCCAACGCGGACGACCGTGAGACTCGCGGATTTACCTCGATGACGCGATATTCGCCTGCCGTGGGATGTAAGGCGAATTGCACGTTGCACCCGCCTTGAATGCCTAAATGCTGAACAATATCAATCGCAGCCCCTCGCAACAATTGGTATTCACGGTCGGTCAAGGTTTGAGACGGCGCAACGACAATCGAATCACCGGTGTGCACTCCCACCGGATCGAAATTCTCCATGTTGCAGACCACCACAGTGTTTCCCGCCCCATCGCGGACCACCTCGTACTCCACTTCTTTCCATCCGGCAATCGACTCTTCAATCAACACTTGCCCGATCGGACTTTCTGCCAGTGCCTTAGACAACCGCTCCCTAAGTTGCTCTTCGCCGTCGGCAAAACCTCCGCCACTGCCACCAAGCGTGTAGGCAGGGCGCAAAACCACAGGATAGCCCAATTCCTTGGCAAAAGTGACGCCGTCTTCCACCGCGGTCACGGTCTTGGACCGGGCGATGGGATGATTCAGACGCAACATCAAGCTGCGAAAAGCTTCGCGATCTTCGGCCATCTCAATCGCGTCCAGAGGCGTCCCCAACAACTCCACCCCGAGGTCGGTCAAAACCCCAGCTTTCGCTAGGGCCGAGGCCAAGTTAAGCCCCATTTGTCCGCCCAGTGTGGCCAATATTCCATCAGGTCGTTCTTTGCCCAACACGTAGGCCAGGAAAGACACGGTTAAGGGCTCGATGTAGACCACGTCCGCAACTGACAAGTCGGTCATAATGGTGGCCGGGTTAGAGTTTACCAGGACCACTTCAACCCCTTCTTCTTTCAAAGCGCGACACGCTTGCGTCCCGGCATAGTCAAACTCTGCCGCCTGCCCAATCACGATAGGTCCCGACCCAATGACCAAGACTCGTTTGAGGCTTTTACGCTTAGGCATGCTTAGCCTCCTCCCTGCCCAAGCTCTCAAAGAACTCGTCAAACACATAGAGGGAATCGGACGGGCCTGGGCCTGCTTCGGGATGATGCTGAACCGACAGGATGGGAAGCTCGTGATGCTGGATGGCTTCCACGGTGTTATCGTGCAAATGCGTCATGCGGATCTGGTAGCGGTTCTGCAGAGGCTTTGTCTGTACCGCATAGCCATGATTTTGCGATGTGATCAAGACGCGCTGACGGCGATGATCGTACAGCGGATGGTTGGCCCCATGATGACCAAACTTGAGCGCGTAAGTTGATCCTCCTTCCGCCAGGCCAATCAGTTGATGTCCCAAACAAATCCCCAAGGTGGGAAAGTGATCCAATGCGTAGCGTACTGTTTGAAGCGCGTGGGGGATCGAGGCGGGATCGCCGGGCCCATTGGAAAGCACCACTCCGTCGGGTTGACTTTGAGCGAGCATTTGCGGATCGGCCTGCGCAGGCAGCACCGTCACCTGCGCATGACGTCGTGACAATTCTCTTAAAATCGAATTTTTGACCCCATAATCCATCACGGTAATGCGCGGACCGGTACCGGCAATATGATACGGTGCGGGTGTCGTGACCCGATAGACGGCATCGCTCAAATCATAATCGGACAAGCGTTCTAACGCTTTTGTCGGCGCAACCGAGCCCGGCGCCAGCACGGCCGCTTTGGTGCCGCCTTCTCGCAGATAGCGCGTCAGCGCCCGGGTGTCGACATCCGTCAGCAAAGGCTTACGGTATGTCTTAAGATATTGAGCCAACGAATGCGCCGATGAGCTGTGAGACGGTACGTCCTCCAGTTTGTGAACCACCAGTCCCTCCACCCAGGGAAACAGCGACTCGGCTGCGCCCGGCGAAATGCCGTAATTACCGATCAAAGGATACGTCAAGACCACGATCTGACCGTAATATGAAGGGTCGGTTAAAATTTCCTGGTAACCGGTCATGGCTGTGTTAAACACGACCTCGCCCCGCCCCAGCCACTCGGGATCGCCAATATACGTCCCATCAAATTGCGTCCCGTCAAGAAACCGCAAATAGCCCTGCATCCAAAACCTCCCCTTCTTGCATTGTCCACTGCCCCCCAACCATTGTCGCCAGCGCTTGTCCCCGTAACTGCATGCCGGCCAGTGGAGTGTTGTGTCCCAGTGAGTAGAATCGGTCCGGATCCACCGTCCACACTTTTTGGGGGTCGATGAGTGTAAGGTCAGCCAGCGCTCCCGCTCGCAATCCCGGAAACCCCAGTCCTAAGACCCGATCCGGTCCCGTCGTCATGAGCCCAAAAGCCTCGAGCGGACTCATGCATCCTGGTTGGACCAAGGCCGTCATCAGCGCGGCAACGATGGTTTCGAGCCCGCTAATTCCAAACGGCGCCTCGGGATAGGGTTTGGCCTTGTCATCATCGTGATGTGGCGCATGATCACTCGCTAGCACATCGATTAACCCGCTTTGCACTGCCTTTAGCAAGGCTTGTCGCGTTGCCTCAGGTCGAATCGGAGGGTTGACTTTGGTGACCGGATCATAGCCCCATTGCAACAACACTTCCTCGTTCAGCAAAAGGTGGTGCGGCGTCACCTCGGCCGTCACCCGATAGTGATGTTGCTTGGCGTAACCGATTGCCTCAACACTCGCCATGGTCGACAGATGGGCTTCGTGCAAGCGGCCGCCGGTCAATCCGGCCAGCAAGACATCGCGCCAAACCATGGACGACTCGGCTACCTCCGGCATGCCAGCCAATCCTAGCCGATGCGCGCAGCGTCCCTCGTGCACGACGCCCCCTTCCGACAACGACCGTTCCTGCGCGTGATTTATCACCGCTGCCGGCAATGTTCGCGCATAGGAGAGGGCAGCCCGCATCATGGCCGCAGACGAGACCGGATTGCCGTCATCTGAAAACCCTACGGCGCCGGCTTGGTGCATTCGATAGAGGTCGGCCAATTCCTCGCCTCGACTCCCGACCGTGATGGCGCCTAACGGGAGGACTCTCACCAATCCCACCGCCTGTCCACGGTGCTGCACCCACTCCACCAACTCCGGCGTGTCGACGACCGGCTCGGTGTTCGGCATGGCTGCCACCGCAACAATCCCGCCATGGGCCGCCGCACGACTGCCGGTGGCGATGGTTTCCTTCCAGGTTTGACCAGGCTCGCGAAAATGGACGTGCATATCAATTAATCGCGGCACCAACCAGAGATGGCTGGCATTGACCACGACGCTGGGAGACACTGCCTGCGCGGGGCTGACAATGTGCCCGTCCGCAATCCAGACATCTTCGTCCCGACTGTCTATCTGGCGATACGGATCGATGACCCGGGCGCCCCGCACAACCATTACCCCTCCGTTACCCATCGTGCCCTCCCAACAGTTGCTCTAAGACCGCCATTCGCACCGCCACCCCGTTTTCGACCTGATCCAGCACCCGCGTAGCCGTGCGCGCCATCACCTCAGAATCAATTTCCACACCGCGATTCTGCGGACCGGGGTGCAAAATCAATGCATCCGGGCGCAGTTGCTCAGCTACCTCACGCGTAATCCCCCAACGCGTCCGGTATTCTTGTTCAGAAGGCATACCGTGCATGGACCGGCGCTCCTTTTGGATCCGCAACACCTGAATCACGTCGGCACTGGCTAGCACCTCAGCCAAATTGGCAGTAAAATGGATATCGCTTGATCCAATCCAATCCGGCATCCAAATGGGTGGGGCCACCAAGGTAACCTCGGCGCCCATCGTCTGAAACCCCCAAAGGTCCGACCGCGCCACGCGACTATGCAAAATGTCTCCCACGATCACCACATGCAACCGGTCCAACCGTTGCTTGGCTTCCCACACCGTCATGAGGTCCAGCAACCCCTGCGTGGGGTGCTCGTGAAATCCGTCGCCGGCATTAACAACCGGAATGTTGAGATAGCGGCTCAATTGCTCCGGCACACCTGAGGCCGGGTGGCGCACCACTAATAGGTCAACCGCCATCGCCTCAATATTCAACGCCGTATCATACAGCGTCTCTCCTTTTTCCACGCTCGATCCCCGACTTTGGAAGTTGATAACATCCGCGCCCAGATACTTGCCCGCCAGTTCGAACGAAGTTTTGGTACGTGTGCTCGCCTCAAAAAAGAGATTCACACACACACGTCCTCTGAGCGCGCTGGATTTTTTGTGAGCGTGGTGCAAGATGTCGCGCTTCCAACGCGCGGCGTTGTCCAACAGCGATTCCAGAACGGACCGATCAACCCCTTGTAAGGCTAAAAAGTTTTTAATGGCCGACCCCTTCCTTCTCCAGGATCACCGCATCAAACGTGTCAATTTCAGCCAGTTTAACGCGCACGACCTCACGCCGTGCCGTCGGAATGTTTTTACCCACATAATCTGCGCGTATGGGCAGTTCGCGATGCCCGCGATCCACAAGCACTGCCAATTGCACCGCCGCTGGGCGGCCGCGCTCGACTAGCGCATCAAGCGCCGCGCGCACGGTCCGGCCTGTATACAGGACATCGTCAACTAACACCACGATGCGCCCCGTTAAATCGAAGTCCCCCGCCCAAAAAGCATCGCGGCGTGGATTCGGACGGTCGTCCCGATAGGGTTCCACATCCACGGCGATAATCGGGAGCCTGACCCCTTCAATACGGGCCAAGTTCTCCGCCAGGCGCTGTGCCATGGGTACGCCCCGTGTGCGGATGCCCGCCAGCACGACATTTTGAACCCCTGGATTCTTTTCTGCAATCTGATGCGCCATGCGGACCAACACCCGCGCGACGTCATCTTCGCTCATCAACTGCGCCATAAATGTCTCCTTAACAGCGGGATAGCGCCTATTGCCCATAAAAAATGCTCTACGCCGCAAGCCGGCTAGAGCAATGACACCTGCTCCTTTCCAGTCTCGCGGGACTGGGATTAAAGGTCAGTGTTCCCAACGCCTAGTGTAAATCACACCAAGTGTCGGCGTAAAGGTTTCGCATCAAATTGTTTTGACAGGCATCTCCAGCTGTTTTAATCCCTGCCCGTTTTCAAACAACAACCGGCGACCACGGATGCTCGAATTAAGCCTACATGCACCGGCCAGGCGAATTCTCAACGCAGGCCCTCAACGTCTCCCAACTTGGCCAAGTGACCCTCATGAGGCAAAACCTTTCCTGCAACTTGGGGCGGTGGTTATGATACGCTACGGACAGGAGGTATTCACCGTGTCACTTCAGCCCAAGCGGCCCGCCATCACGTGGAAAATCATTACGGTTATTGCCATTGGCATCGGGCTACAAGTTGTTCTCAATCATCTCCCGCCTGACCTGCAAAAGCATTACGGCGACCTATTTCGGGCAGCCATTGTCCTTTTAGCCGGCGGCGCCATCTCCTATCTTGTCGAGCACTGGTTGAAACGATTGGAAGCCAACCGCATTGGTGCACGCCGAGCAACATCCGTGCGCTTCATGGCGCGGCTGGTATTGTATTTAGCCATTGCTTTAGCGGTCCTGGCAGCATTCGGCGTCGGCCTCTCCTCGGTTGTCTTCGGCTCGGCCTTCGTGACCGTCATTTTGGGGCTGGCCGGACAAAATTTCTTTGCCAACTTGATAGCTGGCATCGGCTTGGTCATTTTCCACCCCTTTGATGTCGGCGATCGCATTAGCTTTGTCACCTGGCAGTACACAATGATGATGGCCTCGTACCCCCACGAAGCCACCAAGCCCGCATACGGCGGCATCGTACGCGACATTAATCTCGCCTATACCACGTTAGAAACCGATGAGGGCATCTCAATGTTAGTTCCTAACGGCATCTTGATTCAGGCTTCCATCGAAAATCATCACGACCAGCAGCAGCGACCGTATCGCTTTCGCTTCGACATGGACTTGCGGCTCAACCCGGATCACTTGCTGGACCGCATCAATGATCGCCTGCACACGCTCCCCTACCCGGTTCACGCGCGGTTAGCAGACTTGAGCCCGACCTCGTTTTCCATCCTCCTCTACGGAGAAACCCGCGGTCTAACCCCTGATGCCGTAAAGCACGACCTTCTGCGGCATCTCATCCCCATTACTCAAGAGTTAGATGCCACCACAAAAACACCTAAGCTCGACAGCCACTGATGCGTCAAGGGCTCGGCAGTGCCTGCATACACTTCCGGTTCGCGCACGCTGGCTGTGCCTAAATGCGTCAAAGCGCGCCAGTCCTCGGGAACCGGGGCGACAAACTCCATCAATTCATCGCGCACGGGATGATAAAAGACGAGACGTCCTGCGTGCAGCAACTGCCCTTGCGTAAACATCGGGTGACGTCCACCGTAAAGCACGTCACCCAGCACCGGATGCCCTAACCAGGCCAAATGCACGCGAATTTGATGAGTCCTACCGGTCTCTAACCCACATTGAACCAGGCTAAATCCGGGCCAGTGGGCCAACGTGCGATAGTGGGTGCGGGCCGGGCGCCCGTCCTGGGTCACCGCCATTTTTAAACGATGGTTCCAGTCACGACCTATTGGAGCGTCAATCACGCCATTTAAAGGAGTGAGCATGCCCCGCACAACGGCCACATATTGTCGGACCACGTCCCGCGCGAAAATCGCAGACGCCAGAATCTCCCGAGCCTTCGGGGTGCGTGCGATGACCATAAGACCACTGGTATCCCGATCCAGGCGATGGACAACACCTGGGCGCATGCCGCCATCCCTATCGGAGAGCCAGAACCCCAACTGCTGGACCACACTGTCATCCCAATGACCAGCGGATGGATGGACAACCAACCGACGCGGTTTGTTCACCACAATCACCGCGGCATCATGGTACACGACCCAGTCGGGCCAATGCGACGGACCATTCGCCAAGTCCAGTTGAGGCGGTTCGGTCGCCTCCCAACGCACCGTGACCATTTGGCCACCTTTCACCAAATGGCCCGCCTTACCAGCCTTGCCATTAACCAAAACTTGACCGGCATCAATCTGGCGCTGCCAAAACGAACGGGAATGATCCGGCCAAGCCTTCACCATAAATCGGTCTAACCGCTGACCAGCAGAACCCGCATCGACCTCAATGCTCCGACTTTCCATCGAAATTCGGCGGCTCCCTCTCTTTCTCAAGGTGGGCAAGATTTTGGGGAAATGTCACCCATCCCGACGTTGCAACAGGCGGCAGATCCGGGAGGAACGGTCGAGGGAGAGACAATCCGCCGTGTCAACGACAAATCGGCCCTCCGGTCGAGCCGCGAGACCGCCCATTCACGCCCTTTATGGACCTGCACCCAATCGCCGGCTCGCGCTGCCCGAGTGGGCATTCAATAGGCAACCCATAGACTGTGGAGCTGGAGAAACATCCCGCGGCGCGTAGAAACCGAACCAAGGCTCGCCTTCCGCAGCTCCTGACGACATCCCCTGTCAGTTCCGGCGACCAGGGCGGATCAACCACTGGACCTTTTCACAAGCTCCGACCTTCAGACCGGGGCGGTTGACCAATCCGATCCTTTCGCCACAGATCGATCACGATTAATGCGATCCCGGTCACAATGGCAGCGTCCGCTAAATTAAAAATTGCCCAATAACGAAAATGCACAAAGTCAATCACCCGGCCGGAGACCAGTCTGTCCCAAAGATTGCCGGCCGTACCCCCGCCCAATAAGCCTGCCCCAATGCCAAAGGTGCAGGTAATCGTCGGCACGACCGCCAAGTACCAGGCTAGTCCCACCAAAATGACGAATCCAATCATGACAAACAAGATCGTCGCATGTTGAAACAAACTAAATGCGGCCCCACTGTTTGTAATATACGTAATCCATAAGACACCCGGGATTACGGTGATCGATTGGCCCAGCACCATATGCGTTGCCACCCAAACTTTCAGTGTGCGGTCGGCGGCAAACACCAGAGCAGCCAAAATCACAATCCAAAGCCGCATCCGCCTCAAGATTGAAACTCCCTTAGCACCTGCCGGCACCGTTGGCAGATCCGCCGCACCGGATCGACATCGGCTGTATAGCGCCAGCAGCGTTCGCAACGCTCATAGGTGGTTGGCACGGCCCGAGCAGCGACTTCGGCGCCGGCGCTGACCGTCACCCGCGCCGCCAACACCATCTCTGTTAATATTGCGAGATCTTGGGGAGACGGCACCGGGTCGGTGACGGAAACCGTCAAGTGCACGTCCGCCTGTAAGCTATTACCAATAACCTTGGCGGCTCGTAATTCCTCCAATGCCTTCAGGATCACCGCGCGGTACCCCAACCAGCGTTCCCAGCGTGCGCGCTCGCTCTCCGAAAAATCAAGCTTCCACGGGGTTAACCATGTGGTTAAGTGCACAGACACGGGATCGTCCGGCAATTTCGGCATATATTCATAGACCTCGTCGGCAGTAAACACGAGAACCGGAGAAATCGCGCGCACTAAAGCCGCCAGAATATAGTACAGCACTTTCTGGGTTTCTACCCGCAATGGATCGTGAGCGCTCAAGGTATAGAGCCGGTCCTTAATCACGTCGAGATAGAAGCTGGAGAGGTCAATTGTCATCAAGCGCACCAGACCGTGCACCATAGTATGGAAGTGATAGCTCTGATACGACGACCAGGCCTCATCCAACCAGTCATTCACCTGCACCAAGATCCAACGGTTGAAGGGATCGCGGACCGTACCCGACAGCATGGTCGGCGATGGCTCAAATCCCGCTAGGTTTCCCAGCAAGAACCGGAAGGTATTGCGGATTTTGCGATAGCTCTCGGCCAGTTGTCGCAAGATTTCATCGGAAATACGAACGTCCGACCGAAAATCTGCGGTGGCCACCCACAGCCGCAAAATATCACTGCCGTACCTCTTGACAATGTCTAGGGGATCGATAGTGTTGCCCAGCGACTTATGCATCTCGCGCCCCGCCTTGTCCAGCACCATACCGTGGGTCAGGACCATGCGATATGGGGCGGCACCGCGCGTCGAAACCCCGGTAGTCAAAAGACTTTGAAACCATCCCCGATATTGATCATTGCCTTCCAAGACTACATCCGCTGGTAAACGTAACTCCTCGGATTCTCCCAGCACCGCCGCCTGGCTCGACCCGGAGTCGAGCCACACGTCAAAAATATCCTGTTCTTGCCGAAACTTGGTTCCGCCGCACTGCGCACAAGTCCACCCCGGCGGCAAAAAATAGTCTGCTGGTTTGGCCCACCAACTGTCGGCTCCCTCCTGGCCAATAATCTCGGCAGCCCGCCGCACTAACTCCTCCGTCAACTCCGACGCCCCGCACGATTCGCAATAATACGCCGGAATAGGCACGCCCCAGACGCGCTGGCGGGACAAGCACCAGTCCTGTCGATCCAAAATCATCGCCCGCATCCGATCCCCGCCCCAGGCAGGGTCCCAGGTCACATCGTAGGTCGCCTGAATCAACTCGGAGCGAATGCGGTCAATCGACAAGAACCACTGCTTCGTCGCCCGGTAAATGATAGGGTTCTTACACCGCCAACAGTAGGCATATTGATGATCGTAGTCTTCTTGATGCAAGAGCGCGCCGACTTCGGCCAGTTTCGCTTGAATTACCGCATTCGCATCGGCATAGAAAAGGCCACCAACCAACGGTATATCAGGTTCAAAGCGCCCCTGATCATCCAGGGGCTGAACGACTTCTAGCCGATACTGGCGTCCGACCTCAAAGTCCTCGACGCCGTGACCGGGCGCAGTATGAACCAACCCGGTACCACTCTCCGCTGTGACATGTTCGCCCAGCACCAGCGGTGCCCGGCGATCGAGATAGGGATGACAAGCAATAATTCCTTCCAACTCGCGCCCCTGCCAACACCCCTTATCCCCCTGGCGGGTAAGCCCGCAGCGCTGCAATACCTGGTCCACTAAAGCTTCGGCTAACAACAGCGGTCCCACTTCAGTATCGACGACACAATAGGGCAATTCGGGATGGATCGCAATCGCCACATTCGCCGGGATTGTCCAGGGGGTGGTCGTCCAAATGACTGCTCGGGTGCCAGCGGGAAGGGTCGTCCCCTCTTGCAGGGGGAATGCCACATCGATTGACGGCGAACGATGCGTGTGGTACTCAATCTCACCTTCGGCTAACGCCGTCTCGCAGTGCGGGCACCAATACACCGATCGCAAATCGCGATAGATCAGCCCCCGCCCCACCATAGCGGCGAACACCCGCAGTTCTGCCCCTTCGTAGGCTGGCGTCATCGTGATATACGGCTCGTCCCACGCGCCCATCACTCCCAGCCGCTGAAATTGCCGCGTCATCACTCCGATGTAATGTGTGGCGACTTGACGTGACTCGTGCCGGAGTTTTAACGGCTCAATTTGATGCTGAGAAACGTTTAGTTGCTTCAGAGCCCGCATTTCGATGGGAAGGCCATGAGTATCCCATCCCGGCACGTAAACCACATCGTATCCCGCTTGGCTCCAATAGCGGTTTATGATATCCTTAAGAACCTTGTTGAGAGCCGTTCCTGTGTGAATATCGCCATTGGCATAAGGGGGCCCATCGTGCAAAACGAATTTCGGACGGCCGGCCCGTTGGCGCCGTTGTGCCGCGTACAGATTTTGACTCTCCCAATATTGAAGGCGCTCTGGTTCGCGTTCGGGTAAGTTCGCCTTCATCGGAAAATCTGTCTCAGGTAAGTTCAATGTGTCGCGATAATCCAATCCTGTCCATCCCTTCTATATTGTAGCAGCAATCAAAACGTCCCTTGCTCTTGCAAGGGACGCCGCAACACGTGGTACCACCCTCGTTCCGTCATCTCTCGATCACGGCACTCAGACGCGCTCTAACGGGCGTACCCGGCTCTGCTACTCAGTTCACGTCGCTCTCCTGGGTGATAGTCGATAATGGACGAGATATTGACTTGCACCGCCCGCCAACTCTCTAAAACCCCGCCCATGGACCGTCCCAGTCATCGATTTCCATCCCTATTATACCTCTGGGTGCCCGTTTGACAAAGCGGGCACCAAGTTGTTTGCGCGGCGGGGTTTTCTGGTTAGATGTTACCACGCGGTGTTGCAGATCAATCTCCTCAACCTTGAATCGGCCCCTTCGACTGTACATCACGACGCCCAATCAATCCGTCTGCACGGGCCACATCACAACCGACTGGTGGACTTTTCTCGCTAGTCCGCTATTTATCTAGCGGCACCGCAAAGCACGCTACATCAATGACCCCGGCGTCAGACCCGCAGTTCTCGGTACTTGCTGATAGCAAACCACGCGCCGGGCCGGTTGACCGCAGCTAGACCAACCAATCATTGCGCGAATCGGCGCTTCCTCCCTGCCCTAAAGCGGGGTCCCACGCCAGCATTGCAATCCTCTGCCCCCTACAAGTCGCGCGCGCCTTAAAAGTTTTCGCAACACGCGTGCGAGTCCGATTCCCGCTGACTCTGGCATGCGCGGCATCTCACCATCCGATTCTTACCGGGACGGTTCCAGCGCTTGCGGTGACGAATGTTCCGTGAGACTGAATCCCTGATTTAAGAGTGCCAATTGCGATTCCAACAAACTTTTCACCCGCGCCCGAAACTGTTCCGTCTCTCGCTTGAGACGGTCCATTTCGGCATGCTGCCGCACCACCTGATCTTCGGCCTTTTGAATCAATTCCCGCGCCCTCGCCTCTGCCTCGCGCACAATCAATTCCGCTTCCTTGCGGGCCGCCTGTTTCATATCGTCTGCAGTACTTTGTGCCACCACCAAGGTATTTTGCAAGGTCTGCTCCAACGCCCGGTACTGTTCAAGCTTTTCTCCCATGCCCGCCGTACTTTGACGCAACTCATCGTTCTCGCGGATCAACGCCTCGTAGTTACGCATGACCTCGTCTAAAAACTCGTCGACCTCATCTTGGTTGTACCCGCGAATACTTGTCTTAAACTCTTTATTGGCAATATCTAGCACCGTCAACGGCAATCTGGCCACCCCCTTTAAAGTCGCGCCAAGTAAACAAATAGTGTGGACAATAAAAATCCGGCGATATCCACTAAGAAGAATGCGATTAAGGGCGATAGGTCTAGCATACCCATTAACGGGATTCTCCGGCGAATCGGTGCCAATATCGGCTCCGTGAGTCGCACGGAAAACCCCGCTATGGAACTCCAAATACCCTCCGTCCGCGGAGGGAAAAATGAGGCCACAATCCGCACCAGCAGCACCACAAAGAAGATGCGCTCCAGAATCCCGACAGTATCGGCCAATCGCAAAAAGATTTCGCTAATAATTAAGGCCGAACCTGTCACCTAATTCAACCCTCGGCTCCAGCCCGGACTCTCGACCTGGTCCTCGCTTGCCACTTCCACGTTGCTGGGAGTCAACAGAAAAATATTGTCCCCCACCTTCCGCAATCCACCGTCCAAAGCATACGCCACGCCCGAAAGAAAGTTCAACAGGCGTTGCCCGGCCCGCTCTTCGGCCAAATCCAAATTCACAATGACTGGCCGACGCCCCTTGACCTGATCCGCGATGGCTTGACCCTCTTCCAACGTGCGCGGATGCATCACTACGACCCGCATGTTGCCTCGAGACGCTGAAAGACTTACCAACCCACCCCGTTTGCGCTTTGGCACCTCGTCCTCCCAATCTGCGGCGGGCCGCCGAGACGGCTCGGCCTCCCCCTCGTACCCGTAATCGTCGTCTTCGACCTCTTCCAACCCCACAAAATTGAGAAACTTGCCCATCACGCCTGCCTTCATTTTATCCTCCCCCGGTTACTTGGCTTAAAATCATGTCAAGACAATGGCCAAGAGACAGTCCACCATCCGTTATGCCTATCTTAGGCGATTACAGGTCGCGGACCAAATATTTGGGTTCCCAATCGAATCATTGTGGATCCCGCCTCCACTGCCCACTCCCAGTCCCCACTCATTCCCATTGACAACTCCTTTAGCGGAGCCCAAGGCCATCCGTCATTTCGACACATTCGCCATAAATCTGCCATTTCCTGCATTTCCTGGCGAATTCTTCGAATTTCTGCGAAAGAATTGTCACGCCGCGCTGGCAAAACGGTCATCAAGCCTGTTACCTGCAGATGAGGCCACTGCCCAACTGAAGCCAGGAAGGGACGGACTGCCTGAGGTTCTAACCCAAACTTACTCGCCTCGCCACCAATGTTGACTTCCAGCATCACCGGCAATACTTTGGCCAAACCCCGCTCTAGACTCTCCGCCACCCGCTCGCTATCCACACTATCCACGGAATCAAACAACTTGATGGCATATTTTACCTTATTGGTTTGCACATGTCCAATATAGTGCAATGGGACCGGCGCAGCCTCGTGCCCCCACTTTTGCCGCGCTTCCTGAATGCGATTTTCGCCAATCAGATGAACTCCGGCTTCCACTGCCCACAACGCTTCCTGGCGCGTGCGATACTTAGTAACGGCCATGAGCTTCACACCGCCGCCCGGAGTAATTTTGTTAAGATTTTCCAAAATCTCGCCCACGCGCTCGCCGATCAACTCGCGTTGAGACATATATATCCTCCCATGCGCCCGCTGACACGGCCCTGCATGCGATACGAAAAGAACAGATCGGGGCGGCATCCGGTACAAAACGGGGCTTCCACGATGTGGTCCGGCAAAACTCCTGCCCGCTCCAATAAAATTCGATTGGCCAATTTCAAATCGAGCCACCAGTGTGTCCCATCTTTTACTGTCAATGGTTCTGAACCTGCCACACGAGTGATGGCTTCGTACACAGGGCTATCCACTTCGTAACAACACGGACCAATCGAAGGCCCAATACCGGCCAAGATTCGGCTCGGATCAATTCCCTGGGCATTGAGCGCGTTAACGGCTAGTCCCTGAATCTCAGCAGCCGTGCCGCGCCATCCCGCATGCAAAAGCCCCACCACTCGGGCATCGAAATCCGTCAAGTAGATGGGCACACAGTCCGCAAACCCCATTGCCAACACCACACCGCTATCATCGCTAAGAAAACCATCCGTCGCTGGAATCGAGTCGCGGCCCGCAGATCCCCGACCGCGCCACTGCCGGCTCACCCATTCGATATGGTTGCGATGCACTTGGTGGGGCATCACCACCTCGTCCAGTGTGCGCCCAAAAGCGCGAACCGCACGGCGACGGTTTTCCGTCACCGCCTCGGACCGATCTCCGACTCCATAAGACAGATTGAGCGTATCAAAAGGGGCGTCGCTGACGCCACCCAATCGTGTCGTAAACCAGGCCTGCACCTTGGGATGCACATCAAACACCACTGCCGACTCGGTGAGCCGAAATTCCACTGCCGTCACTCCTCGCCCCTTTGGATTTGCGGTCCACTTCCTTTCATGATAGCAGTCAACAGCTGGACCCAAAAGGCCACCGCTTGCCCAGGTTTTGAAAACGAACCTCCATACGGAAAGCAGTTCGACCGGGCATTTTGGTTGGTGTAGTCCCATGGTGTAGTCCCATGCCTACGGACACCTCACTATCACGGCGAGAATCCCGGTTAGAAATCCGTGTTTCTGCCGACATCAAAACGTTAAGAGACGAGGCTGCTGCGTCCGTTGGACTCAGTACGTGGGCCTTTGTGTTAGCGACCGTAACCCCACGCGCTCAAGAAATCGTCCAACAACACACGATGATGACATTAAACGCCGAAGAAAGTCAGGCCTTTGTTAACCAATTACTCCATCCCCCAAAACCTCATGACGCATGACGGGCATTACCGCCGCAACGCAATGTGATGAAACTGACCTTCTTGATTAAACTCCACCGACTCAACCCGCGGCCCGTCTGCATAAGCTGGTCTATACCGACATGGCTACCGCTTCACACTTCTTGACCGCACCTGACGCAAATGTCTTCAAATGGGTCAATGCCGTCCGTTGCTCCACCGGTCGGCACCCGCCCTACGCTGTTCTCCACTGTCCGACGCTAGCTTGCCCCGCTGTACTCGATCCGAAGCCGCCGCACCGCCTCCACCAAAGCCGCCACCTTTGCCCAAGCACGCGCACGCGGCAGAAACCATAATCCGCAGTCTGTCGACACGTGTAGCAAATGCGGCGGAACCACCGTCAGCGCCCCACGGATTCGCTCCATCACTTCCTCTACGGTCTCGATGGGGGAATCGGGCGAACAATTAATCACACCTAAGATCACCGTCTTTCCGGCGAGAGCCTGTAACACGTCTGGTTGATGACCTGGTTGTGCATATTCGATCGACACCCCATCAATGTCGGTGCTGGCCATTAACTCAAGCGCGCGGTAGAAGTCTGGATTGACAGACTTCTGCCTCACTGCGTTAGCGTATCCATAGCACATGTGGCTAAATGTCGTCACTCCGCGAGCGCACAACCCTCGAATCGTGTCATTGATGAGTGCCCGGCTTTCGTCGGCGTTGCTTAAGTGAGCCGTACGAAACTCCGGCTCGTCAAATTGAAGGATCCTGCAGCCAGCATCGGCTAAGGCATGCGCTTCCGCATGAAGCGCCCCTGCCAACGCCTGGCCAAGCTCAGTCCGATCGTGGTAGAACTCGTCCACCAACCGATTAAGCGCCGTGATCGGTCCCGATACGGTCATCTTGGTTGCCCGCCGTCCCTGCACCATCTCGTTTAAAAAGCGGTAATCGTCAACGGCCAAGGGACCGGGCCAGGCAACAGGTCCAATTACGCGCGGCGAGGGAACTCGTGGAGGTCCTCCCGAGGAACCAAGTTCCCCCGCCACCTGGCGCCAGGATTGACTAGCGAGGTCAGCCGCCGGTCCGCCCCAGGAATGCACTTCCAGATGCTCGGCGTCTACGCCCTGAAGGCGTCCGTAAAAGTAGCGATCAAACAGTTGTCGACGCTGTTCTCCATCTGTGACAATGTCCAAACCCAACGCTAACTGATCATACACAGCTAACCGTGTCGCATCATCTTGTGCTTCGCGCCAGTACGCTGGTGCGGGTCTCCAAAATCGCTCCGGCGGTCCCAGAGCGTCCGCAATGGCGGGACTGGATAGCCATGATGGTCGCGACCAACTCCCCACCAAATGTGTCAAAAACAATTCTTCCATGATTGCTCACCCCTGTCATTACACGCACCGATCCATATCGCGGCTGCGCTCCATGTAAGCCATGAGCGCGTTGGCTGTCCGATGAAAAACACAAAGCTCGGATACACCATAACACAACTGCAGAACACAAATCCTTGCGTGCTGCATGGAGAACGAGATTGAGGAGCGAGGGAAAGGCAGCATCACATCGTCAGTTGGATATCTGCGCAAAGGACATGTTTGCGGGTCAAACCGCAGCAATTCGTGACAGTAGCCCCTTGAGACCCTGTGGCGGCCACTGACTGCCCGTCGGCGGGCGTACACCACAGTCCTGTTATCGGGGCGCGATCGCTAACCCGGATCAAATTGTCACCGCGCCGAGCCATGATGCCGAAAGGACCGTTCGTGCGTTAATCGGTCGGGAACCCGCCTGCCTTCGTGATCGCCTGCAACATGGAGGCTTCAGCCCAGCGAACGTCCACGTGCAAAAACAAATATCCAGGTGGGTAGCGCAAGCGGCCCTACACCGAGCAGGACCGCCGCAGCCACTTCATGCTCTCGTGCTCTCGTTTTAGTCGCTCTTGGGTGCCTCGTAGTTCCCGGTTACTTCGACTAAAATCACATCTTGGCCGACTTTTTGAATTCGTTGCCAATCGATTACGGTATCGTGGTCGCGCCCGAACAATCCAAGAAACCGGCTCACCCCGGGTACGACCACGGATTTCACGCGGCCTTGTTCCAAATCCAACTCGAGGTCGCCGATCAGGCCAAGCCGACGACCATCGACGACGTTAATCACGTCTTTCATCCGCAATTCGGAGGTTTTTACCACTAGGCACTCCCCCCTCCCTATTCGTATGTCGTTCGTGTGCGCGCTACCACTATTAGCGCAAAATAGCTAATAAGGTCGCAAAAAATCGAGGTGTTGTCCACGACACGCGAAGATGGCCGAACTTGGTAATGCCCAGTTTCCGAGATACTAGCAACGGAGAAGAAAACGGGAGGTCCGGCACGTCCAGCAACCCCAGCGATGCTAGGCTTTGCCAGCGCCCCTGGCTGAGGTTGAGCGAGGGAAAGAGAACGTCCAGCGCCTGTGCTGAAAGGCGGGTAGGGCGCCGATGCATCAAAATGATCGCGGTCGCCCGGCGTCCTGACCCAGTAGACATCGGGGAGTCGGCGCTCGCCTCAATCCTAAGGTGCGGCAGCCACGTTGGCGGGCTTCGCAATACGACCGCCGGGGCTTGTGCATGACGCGCGGCGTAAGTCGTCGGGATCCCGACTCCTCCACTGAGCACGATCACGAGCATGGTTAAAGTGACGAAGCGTCGCATGCCCATCACATGTGTTTCCTCATGTGCATCAATGCCGCTTTTTCCAATCGGGACACTTGCGCTTGGCTAATGCCAATTTCGTCGGCTACCTCCATTTGCGTTTTTCCTTCGAAAAAGCGCATGGAGAGAATCATCTTCTCCCGATCGTTGAGGCGGCGCATAGCCTCGCGAATCGCGATGCCTTCCAGCCAGTTCTTGTCCTGATTGTGTTCGTCGGCAATTTGATCCATGACAAAGATCGGGTCTCCACTGTCGTGATAGATCGGTTCAAATAACGAGACCGGTTCCTGAATGGCGTCTAGTGCATAGAGCACGTCTTCACGAGGCACGGCCAGTTCCTCCGCGATTTCGCTAATGGTCGGCTCCTTGGCAAAGCGATGGACCAAGTAGTCGCGCACCTGCAAAGCTTTGTAGGCAACATCGCGCAGCGAACGACTGACGCGGATCGGATTGTTGTCCCGCAAGTACCGCCGGATTTCCCCGATAATCATTGGAACCGCGTAGGTCGAGAATTTCACATTCTGGCCCAGGTCAAAGTTGTCAATGGCCTTCATGAGACCGATGCACCCGACTTGGAACAGATCGTCGGAGTGCTCGCCCCGGTTTTGAAAGCGCTGGATAACACTGAGCACCAGTCGCAAATTGCCGTTAATCAGCTCATCGCGCGCTTTGATATCCCCTGCTTGCAGGGCTGAAAACAGCTCGCGCATTTTGCCGTTGGTCAACACCGGAAGCTTGGCTGTATTGACACCAGGGATTTCAACCTTGTTCATGGGCATGGTGTAGTGTGCGACCTCCCGGAGTGCTTGTGAGCGATGAAGCCTCAGGGAGAGTATCACCAGAACAGGGCAAATCTATACCGACAGCAGGGCAGCGAGACTCATGCAGAAAAAGACGTCGTGTGGCCTCTTTTGCGTTTGAGGGCAATGGAAAGGAGTAATACTCGGACAGCTTGGTCGACCGATTGCGTGTGTCGATCAATCCGCACGGGAGGCAGGTGCGCGAGATATTGCGCGGGTCCACTGTCGCCGACTGGGGCTACGGTTGCCCATAAATGGCGATTGCCCTCGCCACTGGCCACTTCATAGCGTCCCCAGTGTTGTTCACTGTCGTGAACCGCCGGGTCGGATTCCGGCCAGTTTGATAGTCGTCTTAGTGCTCGGCCATTGCTCAACGTCCCCACATTCCCCACAAAGGTCTGAGGCACACACGACTGCAATACGCGGCGTAGTCAACCGCAGTAACGCGTTGGTTTGTCGGTTTGTACGAGGGTTTCCAAGTCGGCTTCATAGCAGGCGGCACGGGGCTCGCATTGTCCTACATACATGGACGGTTAAGTCAGGTAAGAGTCCCCGACTGGAGGGACGTATGCTAAAATTAGGCAAAATCGGGGCGATCGGGGAGGAATGGTGCGGTGACATTGATTCAATGGCAAGACCGATTCGGGACCGAGGAGGCCTGTCAAGATTAT
>PXYV01000046.1 GCA_003023745.1 Sulfobacillus acidophilus
TCCTGCCGACGATTCGCGACCTGCTCATGCAATCGCGCAATCTGGATCCGCAGTTTCGAGCGGTTCTTCGACCCCTTCGTCGTTTTGGCTAGTCGCCGCTGAAGGATCTTCAAGCGATACAATTCGGATTCTAACCATTGGGGATGTTCGTACTTTTCTCCCGTAGACAGCACCAAGAAGTCATGAAGTCCGAGGTCAGCACCCACGGCGCGTTCCCGTGTTTCTGGTACGGCATCGGGGACTTGGTTCTCATCCTCGACGAGTACCGATACGAAGAACTTGCCGGAGGGCACGCGACTGACGGTGACGGTTTTGATGCGACCGACAAACCGCCGACTGAAGACGGTCCGGATCCATCCCGCTTTGGGTAGGTAGATGACACCGTTTTCCCAATGGATCTTGACGCCTTGGGGGTACGTAGCACTTTGTTTGCCCCGCTTGGAGTGAAAACGTGGATACCCTTTCTTTTCTCGAAAAAACCGCGTGAATGCTTTGTCTAAATGCACCAATGCTTGTTGCAAGGGTTGGGAGGCTACTTCGCTTAACCACGGCAATTCCTGCTTCAGTGCGGTGAGCCGTTTGTCTAGTTGAAACCGGGTGACGCCTCGGCCTTGCGTCTGATAGGTCGTCATCGCTAATGCTAACGCCCAGTTGTAGACATACCGCACCGACCCGAACTGGCGGTTCAGGAAGGCGGCTTGCTCGACGGTTGGATAGAGGCGATAGCAATAGGCTTTCAGCATGGTTATAGCATATTACCAGTTTCTATAATTCGTCAAGAGTCGAGTGGCCTTTGGGGCATCGAGCCCTTCGGCTACGCACCTTATATCCCCATGCCTGAAGGCAGGGGCTTTACGGCGCACTTTGGTAAAACAACTCACACAAAATGACTGCGGCTGTTGACCCAGGACATCCGCCACTCTCAGTTCAGGCAATCAGGCTCATCACGTAGAATCATCTCCCACAGCGGTTGAAAACAAAACCACCCGGCTAACGGCAAGCCGATTTGTTGATGCGTGAGTTCTGCAAAATGCGGTTTGATCAACTGGGGAGTCCCTGCCGCTTGCGCTAACAGCTGGGCTTGGCACGCACGTTCCATTGCTATAAACCAAAAGGCCGCTTCGTCCACACTTTGGCCGACCGTCAAAAGACCATGATTTTGCAAAATGATGGCCTTGTTCTGTCCTAAAGTTTGTGCGATCCGATCCCCTTCGGCGGAATCGATCACCACACCAGTATACTCCGTCATCAAGGCATGATCGCGATAGAAAATGCAGGCGTCTTGGTTGATGGGATCCAAGAGCTGACCCAATGCAGACCAGGCCTTACCGTATAGAGAATGCGTATGGGCAGCAGCAACCACTTCCGGACGCGCCCGATGCACTGCCGAGTGGATCGCAAAAGCCGCTGCATTCACGGCACCGTGTCCCTCAACCACTTCCCCCGCATGGTTCACCAGAATTAAATCCGAGGCTTTGATCGTACCAAAATATTGCCCAAACGGGTTAACCCAAAAATGATCGGTTAACTTCGGATCGCGTGCGGTGATGTGTCCCGCCACTCCCTCGTCAAATCCGTAGCGGGCAAACACACGAAACGCGGCTGCCAACCGTTGCTTGCGATGACGTCGTTCCTCTTCCGGTGATTGAAACTTAGGCGGCTCTAAAGAGGCCTTCAAATCCATCGCCAGCACCTCCTTTGGCGTTTGAACACCCAGGCGAGCGGGGACTCCCATCGGATGCCAGCCACACCTTTACCCCTCACCCGTGGGTCTCTCAACACCATCTTCCCTAATAGGCGCCGACAGCCGATCTACGCACTCTGGCTCGGATTTTGCTTACTCGCCTTTTGCGCCTGCATCGTCTCCCGCAAATATTTCATGACAGGCAACGAAATAATCGCCATGGGAATTCCCGTAATAATTAAAATGAAGACCAAAACTAACATCGTTCACCCTCCTCACTATGCGCAACAGATCCGTTATTGATGCCTCGACCATAAGAGTAACATACTTTGCGCCCTATGATCGCCCCTAATACCAATGAGCGTAAGGCCAGGAATCCGCCAACTGGCCACAGACGGCTTCCAGCAAAGTCACGTCTTCCGGCCCAAACCGCTTCAGATAGGGACTGTCCACATCCAACCCCGCCACCACCCGGTCTTCTACCACAACGGGCACGACCACTTCTGCGCGCGAATCCGGATCGCACGCAATATGATCGGGAAACTCCCGCACATCGTCCACAACGAGGGCCTGGCGGTTTTGCAAAGCCTTTCCCACAACGCCGCGACTGGGACTGATACGGGTGCAGGCGGGCTTACCCGCAAACGGACCCAGCACCCAGTCTTTGGAGTGCGCTTCCAAGAGATAAAAACCCACCCAATTGATCCGGGGCAAATACTGGTTCAACACAGCTACGATGTTCGCTAAATTGGCATTGAGATTGGATTCGCCAGCCAATATCGCACCCACAAACGCGAGAACGTCCTCAGGACGAGCCGGTGTTTTGAGATCAATCTCCATTTAAAGTCGGCGGCGACGACTTCGGCCTTCCGGCCGGCGAGAAAGCCGCCTCCCTCGCTTTCTTCCCAAGAATCGTGACCGTTTTTGGGGATACTGCCAGCGGTGCCGCGTTGGATCAGACGACAGGCACGCTGAGAAACGTCCATGGCAAGGTCGCCGACCGTCCGCTCGCGCCATGAGACGGACCATCCCCGACCCGGCGTGCTTTCCACAACTTTTCCGCACATGCACCCAATCACCGGTCTGAAGACCGAACCATTGTTTCGATCGAATCATGTAGCGAACCGGGACTGCGTGTTGCTGCGTCCGACGAATGCCACGACCTTTGGCGCTCCAAACCCAAACGTAGGCCGAGCGGTTCGTCAAAACGGCCAGCGTGCGAGCTCCGACTGAGAGCGCGTCGCAACCATGGTGCTTCGGCTGCCCATGGGTCCGGCGTCGCATTTTGGTACGACCGCTCGATCCCCCTGATACCGGCAATCTCGTGGCCTGGAGCTGGACAAGCACCCTAGGCCGTCATGATCTCCTAAACGGATTCAGGCGGATCAACCCGGGAGCGTGTCTGCGTAAGCTCCGGCTTTGAACCAGGGTGGTTGACATCTTACGATTTAAAGAACAGCCGATTGCGCTCAATCGACGCCTGGTACTCCTCTGGAACCTCATCTTCTTCGTAAATGGCATCCACCGGACATTCGGGCTGACAAGCACCGCAGTCGATGCATACCTCCGGATCAATATAATACTGGTCTGAGTCATCCGTGGTCTGAATGCAATCCACTGGGCATACCTCGACACACGTTGCGTCCTTGACGCCAATGCAAGGATCGGTAATGATGAACGCCATGAGTCTCCCCCTCGTTTCTTTTGCGTGCTGGCGCACACAACATCTCATTTTACTCTCGTCATGCCTAAAACAAAAGAGAACCTGAGCACAGAAACCCCGATCCTAGGCTGGCCTCACCGTCATGGCGTAGTCTCCTGCCCTAAGGCAATGGTTTCGCACCTCAATCGAAACAATTTCAAAGCTCTGTATTTCAGGGCACTCTTCAATCAGTCGGGATAACCGCAGTAGCAAATCGATCCACAGGTCCTCGTCGCCGGTTTGACGTATCGCATCCGGCACTAAACGCAAAACATCCTCGTCTGTCACTGGAATCAGCCGAATGCGCGTCTCGCCGTCCGCGCGACGCACCCCTAAAATAGGGCCGAACAACGCATCCGACGCCATCGCCACCGCCAAGTTTCCGGATAACTGATTAGGTACCTTTTGTATCGTAATACCCATCGCCTCCCAAACCCGTTCAATGACGGCGGCGGGCAAAGAAACCAAATCATCCGACTGCAGTGCTTCTCGCACCCGTAAACGCGCTTCTCCCACCTTAACGCCGGCCAAATCCACAATCCTCCCTGGCGGGCGCATCATGAACTGGCCGTAGTCGCGCACACGCGCCAGCGCCCGAAGAGCCGTTTCCGGAAAAGCAAACACCGGAATCCGTCGCGAGCCCGCATCAATGAAACGATCAGAGGTGGGATTCGCTAACAGAATGTTGGCCACGATGGGAATGGGATCTTGAGCTTGGCTAAAGTATTGTGCGGCACAACGCCGGACGGCCTCTAAGACCTCCCTCGTCTCCCGATCTCCAACCGGGACAAACAACACCGCCAACGCGTCAATGTCGGTGCGGGCCAGCATGCGCGGGATGGCCTCGTTGTAACCTTGGGCGAGGCTGTCAAAACCGACGTCAATGGCCTCCACCAATGTCAGTCCCAGAGTATGAATCGAGTCTTCCGCTAATAACGTCCCGGCAGCACTATTTGTAACCAGTCCCACGCGCCCGCCCCGCACCAAAGGCTGACTCGTAATGATCGCCGCCACATCAAACAGTTCTTCCAGCGTATCGGCGCGAATAATGCCCGACTGGCGAAACAGCGCATCGACGGGAGCATCCGACATGTCCCACTGAAAACGACCCGGATTGGAGCCTTCGCTCAACGGACGCGTCCGAGCACTCTTCACGGCCAGGATCGGCTTATGGCGAGTCAGTCTGCGTGCAATCTGCGAAAATTTACGGGGATTCCCAAACGACTCCATGTACAGCATAATCGCGGTGGTCTCCGGATCATCTTCCCAATACTGCAAGAGATCGTTCACTGACACGTCCGGCTTGTTGCCTAAACTGACGAAGCTCGAAATACCTAAGCCCATGCGACTAGCATAATGCATTATCGCCACGCCCAGAGCACTGGAGTGACTGGCAACCGCCAACTGACCGCGAGCGGGCAGTTGTGGGGCAAAGCTAGCATTAAGAGTGACCGACGGTTCCGTGGAAACCAACCCCATTGAACTGGGCCCTACCAGACGAATGCCGGCTCGCCGCAATTTGGCGACAATCGTCTCCTCCAGCGCTTGTCCTTGCGCCCCGGCATCGCCCAGGCCGGAGCTGGTGATGACTAAGCCCTTGACCCCCGCGTATATCGCGTCATTGACAATAGGCAAGAGTTCACGCGACGGCACCACCACAAAGGCGAGATCAACCGGCTCGGGAATGTCGGATAGACGGGCGTATGCTTTAATGGCATGCACCGACCCCGCTTCTCGATTGACGGGATACACCGTGCCCGAAAAGTTGCCTTCGACAATGTGCCACAGCAATCGATGTCCGAGGCGCTCGTCATCGCGTGAAGCACCCACCACGGCCACCGTGCGCGGATGGAAAAACGGCTGCAGCGAAGCGGCCGTAGCCAACTTCTCCCGAAGCGCCATGAGGCTCTTTTGCCGCTCTGTTTGACCCAATGGCAAAGTCAGCTCAATCGCGCCATCAGCCCAATGCTGCGACACCGCAAATCCGCTCGAGCGAAACACCCGCAGCATTTGGTGATTCTCGCTGAGAACATACGCCACAAAATGACGAAAGCCGTCTCGCCAGGCGTGCTCAGCCAAATGCTCCAAAAGAAGCGTCCCGAGCCCGCGGCCTTGCATCCGGTCGTCGACAAAAAATGCAACTTCCGCCGTATCCGCTCCCGTGCGCACGTAGTTGCCAATCGCCCAAAGCGCCTCTCCGGCGTCACACACCAAGGCGTAGGATTGCCCCGGTGTCATTTGGGTCATGCGGTCCAGTTCCTGATCACTAATCTCTGCCACCACATGAAAAAAGCGGAAGTACAAACTATCCGTGGATGCGCGTCGAAATAACTGGCGCAACAGATCACGATCTTGAGCCGTGGAGACGGGCGGGCGCAACTCCGCTACCCGCCCGTCTCGCAGGATGATCCGCATCGACCTCGCCTCTCCCTTGTATCGTGTTAAAATTATAGCGCGATTTGGGCAAGCGGGCAGATCTCACTGCAGGGAGGAATGTCGTGATCCCGGGACTATTTATTTACGACGAAGACTTTGCGCAGTACCGGTTTAACGCCGACCATCCCTTTAATCCGCGTCGACTCTTAGCCACACGCGATTTGGCCCAATCCTTGGATTGGCTATCTCCCGAACTCCTGGTGCGTCCGACGCGACCGCCATCCAAGCTACTAGAGCTGGCGCATTCTCCGCACTATATTGATTTGGTCCAACGGGTCAGCGAAACGGGACGTAAAACCTACGGCATCGAACGGCTGGGACTGGGCACCGATGACAACCCTGTATTTGTGGGCATGCATGAAGCCGCCAGTTTAGCCGTCGGAGGCACTTTGAAGGCCGCGGAATTAGTGGTCAACGGTCAGACGCGGCGCGCCATAAATCTCGCCGGTGGCCTGCACCACGCTGGTCAAGGTCATGCCTCGGGATTTTGCATCTACAACGACATCGTGGTCGCCATCCGCTGGATTCGTCAACAAACGGGATGGCGTGTACTCTATGTCGAAACCGATGCGCATCATGGCGATGGAGTCCAGGATGCATTTTACGACGACCCCAACGTCTTCTTTCTCTCGCTGCACGAGTCAGGGCAATATCTATTTCCGGGGACGGGTCAGGTCGACCAAATCGGCGTCGGCAGCGGGCGCGGAACCACACTCAATGTGCCTCTTGCGCCGGCAACAGACGACGCATCGTGGATACAGGCTTTCCGATACACGGTACTCCCCGTCATCCAAGGATTTTCTCCGGACATCGTCGTGTCCCAGCATGGATGCGACGGCCATTACTGGGATCCGCTGGCGGACTTGTGTGCCACTACGCGTTTTTATGACGCCACCTCACGCTTATTGGCGCAATGGATCAATCAATATACCGCGGGACGTTGGATTGCCACGGGAGGCGGTGGCTACCAGACATTGTCGGTTGTTCCCCGGGTTTGGTCTATTGTATGGGCGGTGATGTCCGAACAATCCATGTCTCAAGATTTGGCCATTCCCAACGACTGGCTAACACGGTGGCAGCCTGAATCGCCATCGAAACTTCCGACCAAACTGTTTGATGACGGTGACCAATTTCATCCTATTAGAGATCGGCACCGCATGATAGCGGCTAATCAGGAGACGTTGCGCCGTCTTGCAAGGCTGTTCCCAACGTTTAATTTTCCGACCAAAATTGATACCATAGATTAAAACGGTTGGAGGTGGCCGACAATCGCCGAGTTGCCAGTTATCGTGCAAAGCGATCATACGATTCTGCTGACTGTGGACAACCCGTTTTACGAGCAGGCCCGCGATGCGTTGGCGGGATTTGCCGAACTGTTAAAGAGTCCTGAGCATATGCATACGTATCAGTTAAGTGCGTTGTCGCTCTGGAACGCGTATGCGGCAGGACTGGAAGCCGATGATATCATTGCAGCCCTGACGCAATGGTCGCAATATCCACTGCCCGGCACGGTTATCCAATTTGTGCGAGATCAACGGGGACGGTTTGGCCGCTTGCGTTTGCTCGCCGCTCAAGACGGCGACGGATTGTGGTTAACCTCGGACGACGCGCTCGCACTGACGCAGATCAGCCGAACCAAGGCGGTCCAGCCCTTTTTGGCTGAGCCGCTGCATCCTGGTTATCGGGTGCGTCCGGAATTCCGGGGGCTCCTCAAACAAGCGCTGGCAAAGGTCGGCTGGCCGGTAGACGATGTGGCCGGATATGAGCCGGGGGCGCCATTGGCAGTCAATTTGGTGGACACCTTACCGGATGGGCAACCCTTTCAAATGCGGCACTATCAAACCTCAGCAGTGCATGCCTTTTGGGGGGCAGGTCGGATCGATCGCGGCAATGGCGTGGTAGTGCTCCCGTGCGGTGCCGGAAAGACGATTGTGGGTCTTGGAGCCATGCAATTGGCTCAAACCCATGTCCTTATTTTGACCACCTCGACGGCCGCTTTACATCAATGGCAGCGCGAAATTTTAGAAAAGACCACGCTGACCCGCGACCAAATCGGCGAATACAGCGCTTCAGTCAAACAAATTCGCCCGGTTACCCTCACGACCTACCAAATGATTACCCATCGGACCCAAAACACGTTTCCTCATTTTGAGTCGTTAGACCAACACCCCTGGGGCCTTATTATTTATGACGAGGTACACTTGCTTCCGGCACCGATGTTTCGGTTGACCGCCAGTTTGCAGGCGCGTCGTCGGCTCGGTCTTACCGCCACGTTGATTCGCGAGGACGGCCGTGCTGACGACGTGTTTGCGTTAATTGGTCCCAAACGGTTTGACTTGCCGTGGAAGGTGCTGGAGCAGGAAGGTTGGATTGCGACAGCCCGGTGCCGGGAAATTCGTGTGCAACTACCGCCCGATTTGCGTTCTGCCTATGCGGTGGGCGAAGATACGGAGCGCATCCGCATCGGAGCCGAAAACCCCGCTAAAATTGCGGTGGTCGAGGAATTGTTAGAACATCACGAAAAGGATCATGTCTTGATCATCGGACAATACATCCACCAGCTCGAGTCCATGGCAAAGCATTTTCAGGCGCCCTTAATCACAGGAAAAACCTCGAATCAGGAACGCGAACGCCTCTACCAGGAATTTAGACTGGGCCACATTCCGGTGTTAATCGTCTCCAAAGTCGGCAACTTCGCGATTGATCTGCCCGATGCCAATGTGGCCATCCAAATCAGCGGCACATTTGGAAGCCGTCAAGAAGAAGCTCAGCGGCTGGGACGCATTTTGCGCCCCAAGCGCGATGGGACAACCGCCACATTTTATAGTATCGTGTCCGAGGACACCAAAGAACAAGACTTCGCCCAAAAGCGGCAGTTATTCTTATGCGAGCAAGGCTATCGCTATGAGATTGCGCATGCACTAGAAAATGGGGAACCGCGTCAGGTATTAGCGCCAGTTATCCCATTCCCGCAGGGTTCTTCTTCATGAATCAGGGGTTTCGTTCGGTTCGTAGCGTGCTATCGAGTCTTTCCGACAACGAGCGGGTTGCTCTGGGCGAAAAGTTTGGCGTGGATACAAACGACTCCCGGACCTTGCGGCAAATCATGCTGGAGCCCAATCGCATTGCCCGTCTGGTCCAGCAACTGTCGGCCGACGGCGTTGCCGCCCTCAAAAGCTGGGTGCTGGAACGGGGCACCTGGCGAAATCCGCCGCGGCGCGGACCAATTGGTAATGGGATCCGGGAACTGGCGCAGGCCGGATACGTGTTTGAAGCCTATCTGGGGCCGCACCACAGCTTGCCATTTTTGCCGTGGGACTTGATGCCGTTGGTCACGCCACAGTTGTGGGAGATCCCCTGGGCGCAGTTGGCCGATGGCGATGCCGAACGGTCTGAAGCCCCAGCTGCTTTGTGGTCTCCGTTCATTTACGATATTTTTCAAATACTCTCCTACACGCGTCGCGACCCGCTGCTGCTCACAACGCAACACACCGTCTATCGCCGATACAAGGCCAAGTTGGAAGCCTTGTTGTGGAAACGCCCGCACGTGCCGCCCGAAATCGTGGTCGATTATCTGTTAACAATCATGGAACAACTGGCATTGTTTTCGGTTTATGATGAGCCCTATCGCCTGGAAGTGTCTAAATACGCGGACGAGTTTTTGAGCCAGTCGCCGGAAGCACTGTTTGAGACCATCTTCGAATTTGTGTTCGAGCCGGGACGGCTGGTCTGGCCCTCCTTGCTCTCGGTGTCCCTAGCTAAAAACGTCGCCCCTGAACAATCCTTAAACATTGCGCAGTTGGTGCAATGGATGGACTCGGTGGGTGTCTCGGGCGCGAACAACCAATACTATTTAAACCAAGCCATCACAGACCTGTTGGTGTTTGACATTTTCGAACTAACGGGTCCACAAAGCGCTCGCCTGTCGGCTTGGGCCTACGGTGCCCTCCAGAGGACGTTCGAACAGCCTACGCCTCAAAGCGCCTTGATTCAGCCAACCGGAGAAATTTTGGTTCCTCCTACCACGCCGCTGTCCGAACGCTGGGCGATTGACGACCTCGCGAGCCGAGTCAAATTGGATCGGGTCAGCACCTATCGTCTGGATCAGGACAGCGTGCGGCGCGGACTCGAACGGGGCTGGACAAGTGAAGATCACCTCAAAGCTCTCGGCGGGTTGCTGAAAAATCCGGTGCCCGACAACGTGCGGATTAATCTTGAGGATTGGTATCGCGTGCTGGGCCGTCACCGCATTTTCGAGGTGACACTGATTCATAGTCTTCACGCTGAAGACTCGCACAGCGTTGAACAGTTGCTCGGCGACGAGGTGGTCGACCGGCTTTCGCCGACAGACGTCATTATCCGCCCTGACCGACTCAAGGAGATCGTGCGTCGGCTGGAAAAGGGCGGCGCGCCGATTCTAGCAGGTGTGTTAAAGCCCGGTCATTCTAAGCCCACCAAGGGGCAGCACCCCCTGTCATCTCACACGAGCGAACCCTGGGCGGTGCGATTATGGCAGGCCTCGGCCTCGATCACTCCGTCGGTCGAGGAACTGCGCCAACAGATCCGTGCCGCGGCCCAGCGTGGAAAATCGATGCTGCTCACCTACCAGATGGCGGGGGAAAGCCAGCCGCGCACTGACTATGTCATCCCGATGTCTGCCGAGGAGCAATGGATTCAGGTCTATGTCGCCAAGCAACGGCGATATATCCTAATCGATTGGAATCGCATTTTAAGCGCTGAATTAGACCCAGACGCGTAGCATTACTTGCCAAGGGAGGATTTCATGATGAAGCCACCACGCGCACCAAGACATCCACATATCCACACCATTCACCAGGACTCCCGGCCTGACGATTATTATTGGATGGCCGATCGTCATAATCCCGAGGTGATAGAGTACCTCACCGCCGAAAATCAGTACTTTGCGGAAATGATGCAACCGCTGTACGGATTGCAAGAGGCGTTGTACCATGACATGCGAAGCCATTTCCCCAGCCTTGAGTCCAGCGTGCCCGCACAATACGGTGCATACTATTACTACTGGCGCATTAATCCTGGACAAGAGTACCGCACCTACTACCGCAACGCGGCGGAGCACCGCAATGCCCTCAATCCCGCCTGGGAAGAGGTGTTGTTAGACGTCAATGCCCTGGCCGCAGATCACAGCGGCTATCTCGATGTGAGCACCGTTCAGGTCAGCCCCGACCATCAACGCCTGTTGTACCTGGAAAATCGCGATGGCACCGACCGCTATACGCTGCACGTCGTGGATTTAAACACCAAACGCGAAATCGACGAGCCCATCCCCAATGTCTTTATTCATGCCAGCGTTGCCTGGGATGAGTTAGCTGAAACCGTCTATTATCTCGGCATGGATGAGACACAGCGGCCCTTTCGTCTGTACCGTCACCGTATCGGCGGACACGGGGCAGATGAATTGCTGTTTGAGGAGCAGGACATCTCGTTTTCTCTAAAGTTGTCCACATCCCGCAGTGGCCGCTATCTCTTTTTGTCGTCCCGCACCAAAACAGAAAGTGAGGTCTGGTACCTTTCAACCCGCGAGTCCTCGTCGCCCTTGGAGCTCTTTCAAGGTCGACGCGCCGGAATCTTGTACGAATTAGAACACTGGCAGGATCGCTTTTTAAACCTCACCAATGAAAACGCCCAAAATTTTCGCGTGCTGCAGGTGTCTGCCGATCATCCCGATCCTGCACAACAAAGCGAACTCATCGCGCATCATCCCTCCCGCTATCTCACCGCCTTAACCCCCTTTCAAAAGGGGCTGGTTATCAGCGGTCGAGAAGCCGGCCTTCGCCAAATCTGGACCTATACCGATGGCTCTTTAAAGCGCCTTTCGTGGAGCGAACCGCTTTACACGGTCCAGCTCGGACCCAATTACCGCTACGACACCGACGAGGTTCTGATCAGTTATCAGTCCCTCATCACCCCGAAAACAGATTACGCCATGAGTTTAGAAACCGGAGAAAAAACGTTTTTGAGGCAAGAGGAAATCCCCGGTTACGATGCATCGCAATTTCATCAAGAACGCTTGTGGGCCCGGGCTGAAGACGGGACTCCCATTCCCATTTCCTTGGTAGGCCGGCGCGATGCCTTTGAGCATAAGCCATGTCCAACGATCTTATATGGTTACGGATCGTATGGCGCTTCTTCCGATCCGACATTTGATCATGCGCGCCTGGCGTTATTGGATCGGGGCCTGTTATTTGCCATTGCCCACGTACGGGGCGGTTCAGAAATGGGATATGGCTGGTATCAAGACGGCAAACTGCTCAACAAGCGCCACACTTTTACCGATTTTATCGATGTGGCGCAGTATTTAGTCAACCAGGGATACACCACCCCGCAGCAGTTGGCGGCTTCCGGGCGCAGCGCGGGCGGGCTCTTGATGGGCGCTATCGCCAATATGCGACCCGGTTTATTTGCCGTCGTCAGTGCGGGGGTACCGTTTGTGGACGTTGTGACCACCATGTTGGATGCCAGCATCCCATTAACTGCCCTGGAATGGGATGAGTGGGGCAATCCGGCGGATGAGAAGTATTACGCCTACATCAAATCGTACAGCCCCTACGACAATGTGGCCGCCCAGGATTATCCCCATCTCTTCGTCTACACCGGTTTCAACGATCCGCGCGTCGGGTACTTTGAGCCAGCAAAATGGGTTGCGCGCTTACGCTGCACCAAGACCGACGGGAATATGCTCCTCTTTAAAATTAATATGAGCACAGGTCACTTCGGTACGTCGGGGCGGCTGGGTCATTTGCGCGACCGAGCCGAGGAATACGCATTCATCCTCGACAAATTGCGCGCGTAGCGCCAAGGAGGTGTCGCCGGTGTCCCGAGGTCGTCATGCCAAACTATCGCGTTGGGGGCGGTGGCGTCTGAACCGGTCGCACCGTTTTACCCGCCGTCGCTTTTTAATCGGCGCGGCCGCCTTCATGGCGCTTATCTCGGCGGGGTCAGCCAGTCACTGGCTGCCGGCGTTGGCTGGTAATCCCAGCCGGACCAAGCCTGGGCAGACGCGCCGGCTTTTAAACGGGGTGTGGGATTTTCAGCCGGCCTCATATCCCTTAGGTGACGCGCCGCTTTCAGGGCAGTGGGCCAAAATTCGGGTGCCGTCCGAATGGAACATGACCGCCCCGCCGAACTTTGCCACCAGTTGGGGGGCGTACGACATCTGGGAAACACCTGCCGCCTGGGATGAGGTGGATGCGGCTTGGTACCGGACCTATTTCAAACTGCCTAGCCATCCCAATGGCCTTTTAAAGATTCGCTTTGACGCTGTCAATTTTGCCGCCTTTGTGTACGTCAACGGTCATCTCGTCGGCGAACACTACGGTGGCACCGTGCCCTTTACCGTCGATGCCACCGAGTGGGTCCATCCCGGGGTAAACACGCTGTGGGTTGCCGTGGCGGGGCCGAAGGCTATTCGCACACCGGGCGGCTTCCCATATCCCATGGGTTCGTGGTGGGGACAACTTTGCGGCGGCATCTGGCAAGACGTCTGGTTGATTGAACAAGACCCGCTGGAGATTTCCGACCTGCGGCTGCAAACGTCCACGCGCCGCCAACGCCTGTCGCTGCAAGGCGAGTTAAGCAACCACGGCCCCCAACGCGAAGCAACCCTCATCACCTTGTCGGTTTGGGACGGATCGCAGCTGGTATTCCGACAAGACCATCATCTAACGATCCCGCCCGGCACCCGTGCTGCCATTTCCTGGACGCAAACCTGGCCAGATGCCCATTGGTGGAACGCCGACGATCCGTATCTCTACTACGCCACGATCGACGTTCGGGTGGATAATCGCGTACGAGAAAGCGTCTCTTTGCGCTTTGGATTTCGCGAAGTCTGGGTGGCAGGCGACCGCTTATATCTAAACGGGCAGCCCCTTCGCCTGTTCGGCGATGAATGGCATTATTTCGGCTCGCTCGAGAACAATCGGCAGTACGCGCACACCTGGTATCGCATGGCCAAAGCGGCCCATGTCAATTATATTCGACTGCATGCCATGCCCTACCCGCCTCTTTTTTACGACGTCGCGGACGAGGTTGGCATGTTAATCGTGGCCGAGTCGGCCATCTATGGATCCTCAAAAAATTTGGACCTCACCGATCCGGCTTTTTGGGTGCATGCCAAAGAGCATCTCATCGCCCGTGTGCGGCGCGACCGCCATCATCCCAGCATTATTCTCTGGAGTGCCGAAAACGAAGTGTTGCTGGCTTATGGCCTGACCTGGGTGAACGATGTGGCCGCCTTAAAACAACCGATTCTCAGCCAAGATCGGACGCGTCCCATCTATTTTGAAGGAGACGGCGATCCTGACGGTGTCGCGGATCTAATCAGTTGGCATTATCCGCTAGAAATTACTACCGCTCCGGCTTTGCCCCACTCTTTTTACGCCTTTGCCCGCGGAGGTTCTCAATATACGCGTTGGAAACGACAAAAACCGCTAATGATTAGTGAATTTGGTCTGATGTGGAAAGCGGGTCCCAAACTCCTCAGTGTTGTCACGGGCAATGCGCCATTTCATGACATCGAGGGGTTGTGGTCTGCCAATGCGATGATCACCCGCGCCCAAATCGAAGGATTCCGGGCTGCTGGAGTGACCGGCGTGACTCCCTGGAATCTCGTGTGGTATGGCAACCAGCCGTTGCCATACGCCCACATTCGTTGGCGCTATCCCTCTTTGAACACCCGCGGTCCCAAGCCTCTGCGTGTCGGGCGTTACGCAGACACCCTCAATCCGGGCTGGACCACTAAATTGCCCGCTTGGCGCCCCAATGCGCTCCACCAGGCTATTAGCCAATCGTTTCGCGCCCGCGCCGCCTTTAATCGCCAGTGGGGAATGCACGCCTTTGCCCAATCCACCTTGCAGCGCACCATCACTGTGCATAACGATACGGCCGACGCGGCCGCCTTTACCCTCACCTGGCGTTGGACGGGAGGCGGACAGCAGCGTCAGGCGCATGTCCGACTGCAGTTGGAGCCTCTCGGCCGACAAAACGTTGATGCGCTGTTGCCATTGCCGGCCGTATCCACTCCCACTGAGGGAACCTGGGAAATCGTCCTAGCGGGTGAGGACGGCAGCCCCCTCGTTCAAACCAGCCGCCCCCTGATTTTGTTCCCGCACTTAGCTCCCATTCGCGGGACTGTACAGGTTGTCGTCCCCGCCTATCACACCGTGCAGAGCCTGCGTCAACAAGGTCTGACCGTCGTCCGCTGGGACGGCTCGTCCGTTGATGCGCCGATTATCGTCGGAGAAAATACCCTTCCCAACGCCGCCTTGTGGAATACCTTGCTCCAGGCTGCGGCGCGCAACGCCCACATCCTGGTTCTGTCTCAGCCGCCTCGCTGGTCCAATGCGTCTGGATTTTCCGTCGATCTTATGCCCGTCACGCGCACTTTTGTGCAGGCCCCGCATAATCCCATTTTGCATGACCTCACCGACGACGATTTGTCTTGGTGGGAAGGTCCGGGCGAAACGGTGGCACCGGGGCTCTTGAATTTCCCGGATAGCGCACAAGTATTCATTTTGGCCAACGGCGGAGAAGCCATGGCCAACGCCAGCCTCGTCCGTTGGATTCCGATGAGCGGTGCCGGTCCAATTTGGTTTTGCCAATATCCCATCGTGTCCCGCATCGCGCAAGAACCGCTAGCTCAACGGCTATTGGCACGCCTCGTGCCCGCGGTGGCTCAACCAGTGACCGAGCGAGCCTTGGCCTGTTGGGGCACAGCGCTCGGCACTTGGTTTGGGACAACGCCCACCGATAGCATCCCGAGTACGTCTGATCTGCTGTTGATTGATTTAGCGGATCCGGTCGTGCAAGGCCGTGTTGCCAACTCACTGTCTTCCCTGCGCGCCTGGGTGGCTGCGGGAGGCCGCCTGTGGCTTCACGGGGGATCGATTAAGCCGGCGCTGGTGCGATCGCTAACGGGCCAGGCGGCGCAAGCGGTGCAGGTACCCAGTCGGCTGGGGCAAGGAGCCCTCAACCTGGGCCAATCGGCTTTAACCGATGGCATCAGCAATGCGGTCCTGGATTGGTCGTCCCCAACAGGCGAGCCGGTGTTGGTAACGCACGCCTGGCGCAATGTCCCCGCATCGGCGCAACTGATCAACACGGTCACGGTCAACTGGCAAGACTATCATAAGCCGGAACAAATCAAGACGGCCTCTGTCTTAATGAGTGGAGGATGGCCGACCGCCACCGTCGTGTGGGCAAGTGCACTGCAAAAGGGAACCATCGTCATTGACGAGCTACAGTGGGATAACTCGACCAGCCTCGCCAGCACTTTGCGCAATCGCATTTTGGCCGCCTTGAGCACCGTTTAACCTATGCCGGTCGATATAAAAATCCCTGACCCAGCTGCACCCCGAGCAAACGAAACACCTCGGCATCTGCCGGCGACTCAATACCTTCCGCCACCACCATAGCGCCAATCTGGCCGGCAAATCGGACCAATGCCTCGACCATGAGTTGGCGCACGGGCCGCACCCGAGTCAATCGCACAAAATCCAGATCCAGTTTAAAAAATTCCGGGACCAAGTCCGATAGCAAGGCTAGATTGCTGTATCCGGTACCGATGTCATCAACGGCGAAGCGAAAGCCTGCGCTGCGCATTTGCGACACTTGCCGGTAAAAGCGGGTCGGATCCCCGATTTTCTTCTCCGTGACTTCTAGGACTACACGACTGGGCGTTAAGGAACGATTGGCGACCCATTGACTCAGTTTCTCAGCATCCACGACCCCGCTCTCAATGCTTTCCGGCAAGAGGTTGATAAAGATCAAGAGATCTGCCCCATCATCGTCCGGAAAATTTTCAACGGCATGTCGGCAGCAAAGTTGATCGAGCGGGGCTGCCAGGGCTCTTTGCGACGCCACTTCAAATAAAGTTACGGGATTTAACAGATGCGGACCGGGTCCGCGCGTCAATGCTTCGTACCCGATGGGTCGGGCGCCCGCGGCGATCGGCACGACAGGTTGATAGATGGTATGCACCGACTCTGTTTCTAATATGCGGTGCAGTTCGCGCGTCAAACGCCGTCCCGTGACTATCATAACTCCCGTTGCCCCCTGTCTTTTACTAGGTTCGACACCACCGCACCAAATTCCTGTCCCGGCAAAGTGGCCGTATATCCGAGCCTGTGACGCAGTGGGTAAAACGCCACGAGACCTTCGCGATCACGCCGCCGCACCCGCGCAGTGGCTCCCCAGATCCCCGTCAGATCCTCCAGAACGAGGAGTGTCTACGCGTCGTATCGGTTCACGAGTGCCTGGCTGACCAGGATGGTTCGCAACGATCAGGATGAGGCTCATCTCCGCAATTACCAGACCATTGGTGCCACCCGATATCTTCAGGGACACCAAAAACAGGGCTTGACCACGGGGAGGCATGCGAGCGCGACGTCATTTGGCGCCGTCGCGCCCGCGACGGGCCAAATCGTGATCAGCGCAAAGGACCATGCCACCGCCGAGACATTTCAGGCTTTTTTGGATACCCTGCGGGCCGCCTTTCCCGACAAGACCATTCACCTGGTGCTGGATAATGCCATGATCCATCATGCCCAGGTCTTACAACCTTACCTTCTGGATCACCCGGAACTGGATCTGCGGTTTCTACCGCCCTCCTCCCCACACTTGAACAACACCGAGTGACGGTGGAAATGGCTCCGCGAACAGGTCATTCTCAATACGTACTTCCCAATTTGGACGCCATCCGGCACGCGATGGCCCGCTTTTTGTCCTATCGAGCTACCCTACCCGAAGAAATTCAATCCCGTTTGGGCCGACTTGCCGAATAAAACCGGAAGAACTTAAGGGGCATTCCTATAGTGATGATCCAATCTGGGACGGGGCTTCTCTCGCGCGAATCCTCCCGGTCGGCATTTATTGCGGCTGCCAATCGGACTTCCACAAATCCCACCGATTCATCAGAATTTCCCGCACATCGGAATTGCCGTTTTGCCATCGTTCCAACGCTTGCTGGTAAATCGCCGCGCTTTCCTCGACGCGACCCGCTCGCGCCAACAAGTCGGCCCGATCCAAATCCCAGGTCAACTGCACCGCGTCGTTAGATTCCAATCCGTATGGGTGGGACTGATCTAGGATTGCCAATGCCCGTTCGGCAAAATCGTAATGGTTGAGTGCAAAGTCCACGATGTCCTGGCAGACATCTTCAACGGCCGCTTCATCGTCCTTCCCAAGTTCGAGCATGTCCTCCAATGCGTGCCAGGCGCCTTCTTCGTCTCCCATTTGTTCCAGCGTCTGGACCACCGCACTAAGGCTTTGCAACAGGACAAAGAGCTCGTCTTCTCCACCTTGGGCCATAAACGACGGCACGGCATACAAGAAGTCACTGTTCAACACGAAGGCCCACGTACTTCGCTTCAAATCGACCGGGAGGTGGTCCAAGCAGCACTTTTTAAACTTTTTGCCGCTCCCGCACAAACACCGCTCATTGCGTCCCATCTTTCGCAGGCGCGACTCCACATCCTCAGGATTCTTAAGCTGCTGGCGAATTAAGGCAATTCGTCCGCGATAGCGCGCATCATTATAGGATTCGTTGGAAGAGACGACTTCCCCAAGTTCCAAGGCCAACATCGATCCTAAAACATGCAGTGCTTCATTGCGAGAAAAACCCGCCTGCATCAAATCTTCTAACGCAGCGTTGACTTCGGACGGATCCGCATCCTCAATTTGCGCCTCCAAGATGGCATGCATAATCGTGTGCGCAATTGGGTTCATCGACCCAATGACAGGCGCACCCGCATCGAGGTGATTCAATCGATCCCACAACGGATAGAGCGCGCGATGAGCCTGCATCCCTCGTAGAAGGTGCCGCTCTTCCGGCTTCAACGCATCGGCGTCCAGCCCACGCAACCCCCATACACGCGCGAAGCTTTGTTGGTTTTGCTGAGTTAAACTATCGACTGACATGATGGTCCATACCCTCTTTTTATCCAAAAGTTGAAAGCCTTATTCTTTAACATATCAGAACATTGCCGACAGTGTATCGAAACTTGCCTAAAAACAAAGACCGAAGTAAATGGAGGACAAGACCATCCCGGCGAATTTCATTCTAAGGACTGCGCGCAGGTGTTATCAATGCTCCAGCCGCATGCGGGCCCAACGGATAGGCCGCTTCGCACGAAATATTCCCAACTTTTGCGGCTCACTGACATGGGCCAGAGGGAGTATGATATGATGCCGACAAGAAACGGAGGAAGAGGTTGGACACGCAAAGCTTTCGTCAGACTCTAGCGCAATTTGCCACCGGCGTGACCGTCGTCATTAGCGGCACGGGCGACTTGATTCACGGCATGACGGTTAATTCTTTTACTTCGGTCTCCCTGGTTCCGCCGCTCATTCTTTTTTGTGCTGAGAATCGAGCTGACACTTTCCAAGCCATCCTCGCCGTCCGGCGCTTTACGGTCAGCATTCTCAGCGATCAGCAAGAAGAACTCAGCCGTCGCTTTGCCTTAATTGGTCCCCAGCACGAGCTCTTCCAGCAAACACCGTGCCAGTCCGGGATCGCTGCGATTCCCTATTTATCCGAAAGCCTAGCCTATCTCGACTGCGCCGTCTACGACATCGTCGCCGCCGGCGACCACCATATCGTGGTTGGGCAAGTCGATCAACTCGCGCTGCTTAAGTCAGGACGTCCTCTCCTCTATTATCAGAGCGACTATTATCGGCCGGTTTCGCTGCCACCGGATTAAATGGCAGACCCTCGACATCATCAACGTCGACATTAAAGCCGCCCAACGGGATCTTGCCGCCGTGCCGATGAGCCTGGCGCAATATGGCGGCATACACCACCGGCTTAATTTTTTGGGGGCGGTAAACAGTGTAGCCCAGCGACCGCAATAGGGCTTTGGGCAATCGTACCGGGCAGTGCAACAAATCTACTGACGTGTTGACCAAAATCAGGTCCGGTTCGGACCGGTCAACACTGATAATAACAATATCGCGTTCTGTCACCATGCGGCACCTGCCTTTCGTCTTGTCGCTAGTCACTCCGATGCCAGCCCCGGGCTCCCCTCATCAAAAAGATGGGTCAACCTTTTGCACGCAACTTCGGCTTCGGCTTCCATCCGTTGCAAAAGCTGAGCCACCGTAGGAATGTCGTGAATGAGGCCTATTACTTGCCCCGCCCAAACAAATCCATCTTCTAAGTGTCCCTGTAAGACCGCCTGGACATTGAGCTCGCCCCGAATATAAGGCAATAACTTTTCCACGCCTGCCTCTTGTTGTTCCAGATTTAAAATAGCACGGACGTGTGCAGACGGCAAAACCCGGGCCGGACGTCCAATGGAACGCTCAATGACCAAGGTTTCGTTGATATCGCCTTCCAGCAGCGCTTGCTTATAGCGTTCGTGGGCTATGCATTCTTGAGTGGCCACAAACCGGGTCCCCATTTCAATGCCGACTGCTCCCAACGCTAAAGCTGCTGCCAGTTGCCAACCATCGGCGAGGCCACCGGAGGCCACGACCGGAACATTGACGGCATCCAGCAAACGTCGTGTGAGGAGCATTGTTCCAACGTCATCCCGGCCTAAGTGTCCGCCTCCCTCAAAGCCAACCCCAATAACAACGGACGCGCCCAGTTCTTCCGCTTTCTTTGCGGCGCGCACACCGGCCACCAGAACCATCAAGCGCGCCCCGCTGGCAATAATGCGATCGGCATAAGGAGCGGGATTTCCACCCGTAATCGAAATGACGGGCACACGGGCTTGTAGCGCCTCATTCAGCAAATCGTCGATAGGGTGGTGGCCCAGCGCAAAATTCACACCAAACGGGCGGGATGTCAGTCGGCGAACCCGTGCAATTTCCTCCTCCAGTTCCTTGGGCCCGGCCAGCGTCGTGGCGGTAATCTGCCCAAGCCCTCCGGCATTGGACACAGCCGCAGCCAACTCGGCGTACGCTAGGTAGGCTAATCCGCCTTGAATGATGGGGCGCGAAATGCCCAAGAGCCGCGTCAACTCTGTCCGCATCATGATTGCAGCGCCCGCCGTATCCGCTGCGCCATGGCATCCAATTCCGCATAAGACGCGTCGCGCGCGCGGGAAAACTCCAAATCCCGCATACTGTCCGCCGGGATCAGGTGAAGATGCGCATGCGCCACGTCAAAGCCCGCCACAACCGCTCCGACGCGGTCTGCCCCCGTCACCTGGCGAATAGCCTGGCTGATGGGCTTCGAGAATACGAGTGCCCGGGCCAGCAATTGGTCATCCATATCGAAAAAATGATCCACTTCTTGCTTTGGCACGACCAGCGTATGCCCGGGCCGAATCGGCCGAATATCTAAGAACGCCACAAAGGCATCGTCTTCTGCCACACGGTGACTAGGAATCTCCCCCCGAATAATATGTGTAAAAATTGATGGCATCGACCTCGTCCTTTTCTCCGTATTCGTGTTCAACTCCGCTTAGGTCCAGTATACCGCCTCTGCCACCGCTCAGAAAGCGCTTGAGAATGAAGTGCTGCAAAGCTTAACCGCCAATCGCAATGGTTTCACGCCAAATCGGGACGGTTGTTGCAACAGTGCTCAGCGCCATTTGATCACAATTTATAAGACAACGCGGTTTCAGCCATCCTACTAAAGGAGGTGAACGGTGTGAGCGACGCTACGGTAGCTTTAGAGGCAGGCTTAACTAGTTATCGTCATACCTTGGAGAAAGCAGGGTACCACGTCATTGCTTTGGACGAGCAGGCGCTAGGTGTGGCACAGGCCATTGTGGTGCAGGGACTCGACAATCAATTTCTGGGCATCGCGGATCCGCAGTCCTTGGCACCTGTGATTAACGCGGATGGGATGACGCCCAACGAAGTTCTCCACGCGGTAAAGAACCGAGCGATTTTGCGCTCATAACAAGTCTTTTTTTCGTGAGAGGCGACCGTCATCGCCTCTCACTCCATCCGATGTTAGATAATTCAGCCTGATTTCAGGTCGTGTTTAGCTTCCCCTCAGTCCAGCTTGCTAGTATAAATCCAATTAAGCGGGACGAAAAAGCGGGTTGTGCCGAAGACACCAAGAGGGGGGTTCCCGATGAACATCAACGGCCTCACCGTAAGTGACCGTCATAGCAAGCCACGCACTCAAGGATTAACTTGGTGTATTGACGATGGTATGCCTCTTCATGCATTTTCCGACACGATCGCGTCTTTTCACCGGTTGATCGACGGCGTTAAATTTGGCTGGGGCACTGCCCTGGTGACAGACTGCCTTAGAGACAAAATGGCCGTATGCCGCCAATATGACGTGGAATATTGCTTTGGCGGAACGCTCGTTGAAGCCTATTGGATGCAGAATCGGATGGAAGACTTTATTCGATTGGTGCGGGCATCGCAATGCCCCGTTGTGGAGGTATCAGACGGTACCGTCCATCTGCCTCTAGCAGAGCGCCGTCGTTTAATCCGCGAGCTCAAGGCTTATGCCCGCGTCTTTAGTGAAGTGGGCAGTAAGAGCCCCGAAGCTTCAGCCACCTGGACCGCGCAACATTGGATTGAGCAAATTAAGCGGGACCACAGAAGTGGTGCCGACCTTATCATCTTGGAAACACGGGAGTCGGGCACGGCTGGATTGTGCCAACCAAACGGTGCCATCCGTTCGGATGTATCGGAAGGCATTCTCGCATCCACGCTCGATCCATCCTATTTGATGTTCGAAGCGCCTACAAAAGCATTGCAGACGTATTGGATTCTTCAATTAGGAGCTACTGTCAATCTGTCCAACATACCGCTCACAGCTGTGGTTAATCTAGAAACACTGCGGTTGGGATTGCGATCCGACACCTTTTCTCTATTGCTAGCTGCTAGTGCCATTTTGCCCTCGGCTATCATGGCGTCACACTAAAGAAAGCCTGGCGACGCACAACCGGGGAATACCGACCGAAGGACACCTTGGAACCTCAGGGCGGACATGACGAAACCGCGTAAGAAGATCGTGGCGCAGTACAGAATCGAATGATACGCGGGCCTAGCAATCCCTGACAGGTCTTCTTGCGTGATCGATCGGTCGGTCGGCACGCCCATAGCCTGTCAACATCACGGCCAAGCTGCGTAGAATCTTTATGCCGCGTTAATCCAACAAGGCAAAACGTCTGCTATGCTAATAACGAGGCAGTGAAAGGCAGGTGAAGTGAAGTCATGAACGTTCTCGTAACCAATGACGACGGCATCGGATCGGACGGACTTTTAACTCTAGTAAATTGGCTTCGCAGCGGCAATCATGAGATCATGGTGGTTGCTCCGGAGCAAAACGCAAGTGGACAATCCGGTGCGATTACTCTTGGAAAGCCTGTGCGGGTCACACCAATTCAACCGCAGCAATGGGCTGTGGCGGGGACCCCAGCGGACTGCGTTCGCATCGCATTGGGGTTTTTGGGATTTCATCCTGACTTGGTCGTGTCTGGCGTTAATCACGGCGCGAACCTCGGGCAGGATGTCCTAGCTTCCGGCACGGTCGGAGCCGCCATGATGGCAGCAGTACGCGGAATTCCGGCAGCTGCGTTTAGTGCCAGTAGCAACGACTGGGTTCGCGTTGGGCAATTGTTGGCTCGTCACGGTCCCCGAGTGGTGGCCGAAGCCTTGTCTCAGGGGCCTAAGCTGATCGTATCCGTCAATTTTCCGCAATCTGGAGGAGACCGTCTGGTGGTTACCGAGCTCTCCGGTCCACGCTATGATGACGAAGTGCAGTGGGAAGAATTTGACGGACAGCACCATATGGTTCGATTAATGATGGTTGAACGGACGAAGCCACGTCCAGATGCCAATGACGACGTCGGCGCGATCATGCGCGGTTTCTCAACTCTCTCATATATCCCGTCACTGCCGTCTGTGTCTGTGGTTCCGGCATTGTATAGCTCCAAAGGTTGACACTTCCCGCGGCAGCAGAGAGATGTGCAAGGAATCGATGCACATCCGCTTTCCTCGCAAGGATCGCGCCAAATGCCCCACCAACGATTCTCACGTCGTGGCACCGGTCGAGACGACACGGTATCCTTTACGGCCCGTGATTGCGGTAAACAAGCCGTCAACGTATTGGAATTTCAAGGGCGACAAGCGGTTAAGAGGACTCCGACTTCCGCAAGGTTAGCGTCGTACGAAAAATTTTCGTCTCTCTGTGAGCCCCGGACACCCCCATCCGTTATCCGCCAGTCGAATGCCATGACAATACTATGGCAGTCAATCGCTTGTGCCCACCAACTAGTTCATAGCGGTTGAGGAACACTCTGTTGAGCGGCCGTTTCATGGACAGAGTTTTTGGGCACGATCACGATTCTCGTAAAAAGCGTGCAATGTCGATCTCGGAAAGGATTTTCAAAAAACGCGGCACAACCCCCTCTCAGGGAAAAGCCGGGAGGGGCTTAGGACTAGAGAGTGTGCAGCCACAGTGTTATCATACCGACAGGGTCGAGACAGTCTGTACTGACGTCTGGGAAAATCGAACTAAGACGCCTTAGCCGCATGACTTGGGACAACGGTGAAACGACCCCGGCCTACAGGCCGGAGCTTGCGACTCCCCGGAAGTGCGCGAGACAGCCGAATCCGTCTCCTTCCTTGAGTTGAGGTCGCATCTTTCTCTGGTCTAACACCCCACATCTGGACCGCATGCAAGATCTGGCTTCGTTGATTGACTACAAAGCGCCACGCCTCGATACCGCTGTCACCTTATTCCTGTCACATGGACTATCAGGAACGGAGGTTGCTCTCTTAAACGAGTTGGTGCCACGCGCTATCCATGCCAATAGAGGGTTTGACATAGCGCCCTAAACACCCGACTTTGACACTCATGGCATCAGCATGGAATTCACAACGACCTCGTAGAGCCTCGCCCTCTTGCAAACGCCAGGAGGGCTGAATACGACGCGCGCTTTTTGTACACTCCACGCAAAACCGATTGGGGAGGAAAATGCGGAACTAACCGTCATTGGCCCGATGACAGGCACTTCAATGCTGGCCTCTTTCTCGGAAAACTCAGAAGAAACCGCCTCTGTCCCAAGGTCATTGATGCTCCTAAAGAGGAAAGTCTCCATCATAAAATCACTGCTGAAGTACGTGCCGGAACTGCATGCCGCGCCGTCTCAATTATCAGGCATCATTGATCACACGTGTATAATGTGACTATGGAAAGAAATTTGGTCAATATTCGCGATGCGGCACAATTTTTGGGGGTCACCCCGACAACCCTGCGCCGATGGGAGCGGGAAGGACGGCTTTTACCGGATGTTCGGACCCCCGGTGGGGAACGCCGGTACGATCTAAGTCGTTCGCAATCCATGGTTCAACACTCGAAAAGCCGGGACCGCAAAACTGTGGCATACGCGCGCGTGTCGCGTCATGACCAACAAGAGGAACTACGGCGTCAACAGGACGTGCTTGAACAGTACTGTACCGCTCAAGGGTGGACCTTCGAGGTTGTCGCTGAGGTAGGATCAGGGGTGAGCGTCCACACGAAGGGCCTGACTCAGCTGATTAATGACATTGTTTCAGACCGCGTCGGTCGACTGGTGGTCACTCACAAGGATCGGCTCTTACGCCTTGGCGTGGAACTGGTGCTGACCATCTGTGAGGCAAAACACGTAGAGGTCGTCATCCTAAATCCAGACCACGAGATGATCCCTGTGGATGAATTGGCCCATGATATGCTGGAAATCCTCACCATCTTTTCGGCGCGTCTGTATGGAAGTCGCTCCGACGAGATTCAAAAATTGCTGAACAGTTTGACACGTGCCGTCGGGGAGTCCGTCTCGTGAGTTGGCAAAAAGCGGCTTTGAAATTGGGGCCTAGCCTTACAAACGACGTTTTGAACCATTCTAGAGTTGCAAGGCGACATCACCGCTAGCACAAGGCTTCGCCGTCCAATCAAAGCGCGTAGGTTATCACAACGCGCTATTGGAGACCAACAGAAGGAGAGTGGAGCGTGCGTTCAGGTCTAGCAGACGGAACGGCCACAACCGTTGAAACCGTGGTCACAGTGAATATGGTGGCCCGCCTTGGCGGTAAGCAAATTCACCCTGTGTTGGCCACTGCCCAGATGATTGAATGGATGGAGTGGGCTGGCCGCAAACTGATCCTTCCCTATTTGGAAGAAAGTGAGGATGCCGTCGGCTATGCAATCGATATTGTCCACGTCGCGCCCACTCTCGTCGGTGAATCCTTTTCGACAACCGCCGTCTTTCGGTCTCGCCAAGGAACCCGTATTATAACCGACGTCGTTGCCAGAAATTGCCGAGGCATCATCGGTCACGGGGTTTTTACACAAGTATTGGTGGAAAAAAAGACATTAGCGGATCGCATCTTAAACATTCAACATCAATCGAGGACTGGATTACAACACAATCTAGACGATCAAACAACAAAGGAAGCAGGCAGCGAATCAAAATAACGGTGGACCATCTGTCCCGTCCTACATCGGCTGCTTGAACGTTGCGACGACCTCTCTTTCAGGAGGCGCCGGCCATAAGCCAGCTCGGCTCCCAGTTTTGTGTTTTGCAATCTCATGTCCGAGCCTCTCGCACCTATAAACCCGAATACCTCTACGACAACAAATAGATAAGCCCCTCTGCCGTTTTAGGATTGGTTGCCACAGGAATTTCGCGGACGTCACACAGGCGCAAAAGCGCGCTCACATCGGGCTCGTGCGGGTGCGCAAACAACGGATCGCGAAAGAAGAACAACATATCAATCAGGCCTTCTGCGATACGGCTACCCATCTGCTGGTCACCGCCGAGCGGGCCGGATAACAAACAATGCACAGGAAGGTTGGTGCGATCGGCAACGCGCTGTCCGGTATGACCGGTCGCATACAGCTCATGTATCGAAAACCGCTCCCGATGGCGATCGACAAAAGCCACTAACAAGTCTTTCTTTGTGTCATGGGCAATCAACCCAATACGCATCGCATCACATCCATTCCCCATTTATGCTAACATGGCCAACGCGCCAAAGAAACACCCGAGCGTGGAATTTAGGCATTGATCGGCGAGCGGTTCTGACGCGGATTAGCGATTGGGCCACGAAATCGCCGCGCCTCTTTAGACGCTGATTTCTGCAGCCATTCGTGCATATCGTGTCCTACTCACGCATTACACACCTGGCGTTGGTAGCATGGCGGCGTGCCACCCCGGGCCGCCACTTCACCTGGGCTTTTGAGAAAATGCCTGGATGCGGGTCAGAATCAGCCATCAAAAAAAGCGGGGACAGTCCCCGCCTTCAGTCCGCCCGTTCAATCTTCGAACCACTCCCGCATAACGTCAAACCACTCGTCGCGTCGGGTTTCTTCGTCTTTACGCATCTCTTCGTCCATGGGAGCACCTCCGTTCGAGAACTGATTTACTGTTATTGTATCGGTGGACCTTGCCAATGACCTCAAGTCCCCCGTGAACAGTTGTAATTCTCAGGTGAATGACGCGCACTAGACCGTGAATGGCGGTTGCACGCGACGAATCTCCCATTGATGCCGAAATTCAGTTCGCATCGCGGCCATCACGACATCCGCGGCATGCACTTCGGGGCCAAATCCCCAAAGGACGATCGTTGCAACAAACTGCGCCCATTGCGTAAGCGGCAGCAAATGTCTAGGAAAGCCCAATGCGGTCAGGAGTCGCGCGGGCACAACGCGACGCAGATAGTCCAACTTGTCAGGGTCATCCATATTCTCGCCGTATGCCCAGCCCATTTCAATCGACCACGCCATTAACACGAACGCCATGGCCGGGCCCCCAATCACAATTCCGGCCGGCCCGAGAAACCACGAACAAACACTCTCACCCCAAATCCAACGACGCCAATCTCGGCGTAGTCGACTGACGCATTCTTCTACCAGTTCCCGTGGTACACGCTCAACGTCGCAAGCACTCCTCACTGGATATCCGTGATCGCGATACCAACGCCAGCTGCGAGAGCCCACACCGCCGTCCGTGAGACATTGCAGAAGCCTTTGCCCTATGCGGTCAAAGGTCGGAATATAGATGCTCCCCGCCACTGACATTAGATCGCCCCCTCAATCCAGTATATTAAGAGGGAAGCTAGATGACCCAAGTTGAAGTCAGCGGCGCTGTCTTCCCACCATGACTAAAAAAGGAGAGATGTGCTATGGGTTTTGGCCCTAAGGCGTCCAGCGTCGAGAGCGGGGTACGCGCCGTCAAAGACCTCATTGAACTTTTATATCCGGAACATGCCACGGCCAGTTCTCTGTCGCTCGTGGAACATTCGACCCGAGCACTGCTGTCTGCAGGAGCTGCTCTCACATTTGAAAACATTGACCGATTTTGGCGCGATCCAAAGTGGAGGGCCGAAATTATGAAATTATGGCCCGAGCCCATCTCTGGTCCCTGGGACTCCCATGACAACCAGGTGTTGTCGCCGGACGCTCTGGACAAGGATTTCGGCTGGCTCCTTCGCGATCGCATCCAAGCCACGCAAAGTTTCCTGCCCGACGAGGAGGACTCAGACCCATACGCGCTAACCTAAGCCTGACGCATCGCATTGAAGTAAGCGTTTACGAGGGCGCTCCAGAAGCGGCGTTGTCCATGCACGCGAATCCAGGCGCC
>PXYV01000047.1 GCA_003023745.1 Sulfobacillus acidophilus
ATCTCCGTCTAAGAGAATGGGTCTCCTTCTGACTTCGCGACGGCAGGGTCAAATTCCTTTACGTCTACACAATAAATTCAAAAGTTAGCGCCTATGGGACATGCCCCCACCCCGACGCGGCCACCCTTATGGATGCAAGTGGGTGGATTCAGGGGTACGGGCGATCTGGATTTAGGGCGCCCATGCTTGTGACTACGCGATACGGTGTGCACCAGTTATTTTTCAGAGGGATGTCAGGCGATTTGGGTGAGAATTGTTCAAGCATGCGAAGATTTGTGCAAAGGGTGAGGCTTGGATGGTGCGTCAACAGCGTGTGGAGCGTTTCTGACAAATCGCCATCACTTGACTTCAATTCAGTCGATCGGTATACTTATTCCTCGGTAAAGGGTGGGAAATCTATGTCCACCAGCCTGCGAGAGAAACCGGTATTTGTCCTTTGTGCCGCCGTATAGTCCTAGGTAGTCGAATGAGGTCGAGGGGTTGACCGCGATACAGACCGATTGCCGCCAGAGAAGGCGAACAGAGGATGTTGCGCCGAAAGAGGTGACCTTCGCGGATGGGAAAGCCTGACAAGAGGAACGGGTCGGCTTTCCGCGGAGTAGGCGTGGCAGCCGCGTTATCTGCGCAATTGATATTGGCGATTGTGGTGGGGTTTTTGCTGGGCCATTGGCTTGATGGTGTGTTTCATACCGTGCCATGGCTGACGATCGCGGGTGTGTTATTGGGGATTATCGCGGGATTCGTAGGACTGTTTCGCCTCTCCCGGGTCTTGTCGAGGTGAAGGACTTTCAAGATTTGTGGAAACGGGCGGCGATCATGGCACTGGTGTTGGGCGCAATGTTTGCGATGAGTGCCGGGATCAGTGGTTCGCGGATATTATGGGGGCTAGCCGCCGGGATTATTCCGGGGGAAATAGATTTGGTGGGTCTGGGTCTTCGCCTGCCTTTGTGGGCCCGATTGAATCCCCGCGCAGCCGTTACAGGAGTCAATCTTCGACTTCTGTCGCGCTTGGTCGTGCTGGGGATCTATTTTTATGTTCTCAAGCGATATACCGATGTGAGCGTATACGCGGCGTTAATCGGGGTTTTTCTCCCTCATCTCGTATATTTAGTGTGGGCGGCCGTTCATAGCAAGGGCAAGGGGGTGAATGGATGAACTTTTCGTTGACGGGATTTGAATGGCCACCATTTTGGACCGGCCTCGTCACGATTGCGCTGGTGTTTGCGTTCGGACTGATTGCGGCTCGACGAGCGAGTGCTGCCGTTCCGAGCGGTTCACAAAATGTCATGGAAACGGCGATTGAAACCTTTCAAGACTTGGTCGGCCAGATGGCCCCGCCGACGCTTGCTCCAAACCTGTCGCTGTTGGCATTGACCCTGTTTTTAATGCTGGTTGTAGCCAACATTATTGGACTCTTGCCGTTGCCGGGCTTTGGAGGGGGCTGGATTCATTCCCCGACAGCGTTTTTAAGTATTCCCTCGGGATTGGCGGCAACGATGTTTCTTTTAATCCAGTGGGCGGGCATTAAGTACAAAGGACTCGGGGGTTGGATTTACGGATGGGTGTGGAAACCGTTTCCGGTTGTCGGCTTGGTGATTAATGCGCTGGAACAACTGGTGATGCCGGTAAGTTTGGCATTCCGGTTGTTTGGCAACATTTTGGCCGGCGAGCTGGTTTTACGGATGACGACGCATTTGCCGCATGGCATCGGTGGTGTACTCACCACTTTTTTTATCGGCACTTTATGGCTGATTTTCAGCGTGGTCATCTCGCTGATCCAAGCGCTCATTTTCACTATCTTAACGGTCGCTTACATGAGCATCCAAGCGAGTAACGAACATTAGGTAAAGCAACCAGAGGAGGAATCGACAGAGTGAGTTCGAAAGAAATCATGCTCCTGATCGGGGCATTGGCTGCAGCGGGTGCTGCCATTGGCGCAGGTATTGGCAATGGTTTGGTCATGGGTCGGATGGTGGAAGGGGTTGGTCGGCAACCCGAGGCAATTGGGCGGCTGCTCACCTGGGCTCTGGTTGGCGTGGCGTTGGTTGAAGCCTGGCCGGTCATCACGTTTGTGCTGTTTGTATTTACGAAGATCGGCTAGCCAATCAGGGTTTAGGAAGGAGCATTGACGTGTCCAGCACTTCACTTACAGCCGGTAATATGATTGCGGCGGTGCTGCAATGGGTGTTGCTTTTGGTGCTGCTTCGCTGGTTCGTGTATAAGCCGATTTTAGCGGCCATGCAAAAGCGCCGCGATACCATTGCCAAGCAAATTGGTGATGCGGACGGTCTCAAGGCGGAAGCGGAGACCCTGCGGCGAGAGGCGCAACAGCTGGTGGAGCAAGCGCGCGACGAAGCCAAACAGGTGTTGGCGAGCGCGCGCCGAGAAGCGGAGGATCAGGCACAAAAAATTGTTGAGCAAGCGCAGCGTGAGGCGAGCTATCGGCAAAAGGCAGCCATTGAGGAAATTGCGCATGAGCGTGATCTGGCGTTGGCTTCGATTCGTGGACAAGTTGCAGACTTGGTGGTCTTTGCGGCCGGGAAGGTGATCGAGCGAAGCTTGACGGATCAAGACCAAAACCGTTACGTGGAAGAGATTTTGCAGGATGCGGGGCAGCTGCAATGAAGCATGAAGTCGTCGCGAAACCTTATGCGCGGGCGCTTTTCGGTGTGGCAACCGCTCGCATGAGGGAGGAACAGGTGGGTCAAGCATTAGCCGAAGTGATCACGACCTGGGATAATGACCCCGAGTTTGCACAATTTATTCGCAGGCCGGAAGTGCCGAGCGAGGCCAAGCGGGATGCAGTAGGCCGGGTCTTTCCAGACTTAGACGCGATCGTGCGCCAGTTGATCCACATTGTGATTGACAAACATCGGGAAGATCTACTCTCAACCATTTATGCAGAATATCAAAGACTGTGGGACGAGCAGCGGGCAGTGGTACAGGCTCAGGTGATCACGGCCAGCCCGTTGACGGCCCAGCAACAACAAGACTTGGTGGACGTGTTAAGCCAGGCTACCAAACGGACAGTAGAGGTAACAGTACAGCGCGATCCTTCTTTAATTGCCGGGATGGTTGTGCGGATGGGGGATCGGGTATTGGACGGCAGCTTGGCCCGCCGGCTGGCCCTCCTAGGTGATCGACTTCGCAGTGGGGACGGGGGAGGTAGTGTCGTTGAGCATTAGACCGGACGAAATCAGCGCGATCTTAAAAGACGAAATCGAGAATTATCATATTAGTACGGAACTATCGGAGGCTGGTGTGGTTTTGAGCGTGGGCGACGGCATTTCGCGCATTTATGGATTGCGCGATTGCATGTCGGGAGAATTGCTCGAGTTTGACAACAACGTATTTGGAATGGCCCTCAATCTTGAGCAAGATAACGTCGGTTGCGTCATTTTGGGGGATGACCAAGGCATCAAGGAGGGCGATCGCGTCCGACGTACGGGGCGGGTTGTGGAAGTTCCGGTGGGGGAGGCCTTGATTGGACGTGTGGTCAGCGCACTGGGGCAGCCCATCGACGGTCGGGGGCCCATTGCGACGGATGTCTACCGCCCGGTCGAATATCCTGCGCCTGGGATCATCGATCGTCAACCGGTGGACACCCCAATTCAAACCGGCCTCAAAGCGATTGATGCCATGATTCCTATTGGCCGTGGGCAACGCGAGCTGATAATTGGCGACCGTTCGACCGGAAAAACAGCCTTGGCTATCGACACGATTTTGAATCAACGCGATCAGGATGTCATTTGCATCTACGTGGGAATTGGTCAGAAGGAGTCGACCATCGCGGGGATTGTCCGTGTGCTCGAGGAGCGCGGGGCGATGGGGTACACCATCGTTGTGGCGGCGTCGGCGGCAGAGCCGGCCCCGTTGCAGTACTTGGCGCCGTATGCGGGATGCGCCATGGGCGAGGAATTTCGGGATAAAGGACGCGATGTGCTGGTCGTCTACGACGATCTGAGCAAACACGCCGTGGCGTACCGCGCCATGTCGTTACTGCTGAGACGCCCGCCGGGCCGCGAAGCATATCCTGGTGATGTATTCTACTTGCATTCGCGGCTACTAGAGCGCGCAGCTCGCATCAGCGACGAAAAGGGCGGTGGGAGCTTGACCGCGTTGCCCATTATCGAAACGCTGGCGGGAGACATCGGCGCCTACATTCCCACCAATGTGATTTCGATTACGGACGGACAAATATTTTTGGAAACCGATCTGTTTTTCTCGGGGGTCCGGCCTGCGGTGAACGTCGGGCTGTCCGTGTCCCGGGTGGGCGGCGCGGCACAAATCAAAGCGATGCGACAGGTCGCGGGCGGCATGCGGCTGGACTTGGCCCAATACCGGGAGCTGGCGGCGTTTTCACAGTTTGGCTCCGACTTAGACAAGGCCACGCAAGCCCGGTTGGCACGCGGCGCGCGGACGGTGGAACTCTTGAAACAGGCACAATATCAGCCGATGTCGGTGGAAGATCAGGTGGCGGTCATTTTTGCCGTGACCAAGGGGTTTGTCGATGATATTCCGGTTGAAAGCGTGCGCGATTTTGAGCGAGGGCTGCTTCGGTTCTTGAAAGAGCAGCGCCCTCAGATTCTCGACACGATTCGGCGTGAGCAGGCGCTGTCCGACGATGTCGTGCGCGATTTGACCCAAGCCATTGAAGAGTTTAAGAAGACGGCGGTGTTTTAGATGGCCGGTGGTTTGCAAGACTTGCGGCGACGCATCAAAAGTGTGCAAAATACCCAGCAAATTACACGGGCTATGAAATTGGTGGCCGGCGCTAAATTGAAGCGCGCGGAGGAAAGGGCGCGTGCGTCGCGGGCGTACTTCAACGAAATCCGGGCGGTAACCGCTCGGGCGGTGGCGCACGGCTCCACGCAGCATCCGCTGTTGGCCAGTCGCCCCGAGGACAAGCGGGGCGTGGTGGTGGTCACGTCGGATCGGGGACTGGCAGGACCGTACAATACCAATGTCTTGCGTCGCGCGGCGACCGAACTACGGGACTCACGGGCGCGCGAAAAATTGGTCTACGCAGTTGGGCGCAAGGGTCGCGATTATTTTCGGTATCGCAATATTCCGGTCGCCGAGGAATTCATCGGGTTAGGTGACGATCCAAGCTATCGTCAGGCCAAGGCCATAGCCGACGTGATTATTGCCCGCTATTTGTCCGGCGACGTGGATGCGGTCTATTTGACCTATACCGAATATCACAATGCGATGTCGCATGAGCCGAGAACGATCCGATTATTGCCGGTGCAAGCGCCCGACGATGCGGAGATGGTGTCAATGGACAGGGGCTATGTGTTTGAGCCAGATCCGCAAGACGTGTTTGCGGACTTGTTGCCCCGTTACGTTGAAATGCTGATTTTCGGGGCGCTGTTGGAGTCCAAAGCCTCAGAACAAGGCGCCCGCATGACGGCCATGGACAACGCCAGCAAGAACGCGGACGAATTGATCCGGCGAATGATTTTGTTGCGCAACCGATTGCGGCAGGCTGCAATTACGCGGGAAATCGCCGAGTTGGTAGGCGGCGCCGAAGCCTTGAAATAGGAGGGTGTTTGGGTGGCTGTAAACGAAGGCAAAGTGGTGCAAGTTCTCGGACCCGTGGTGGAAGTGGAGTTTCCTCAGGGTCACTTGCCGACTTTATACAACGAACTGCGGATTGTATCAGACGATCGCAACGCACCCGGGGATGGGCCGTCGAGTTCAGTGTCCCAGGGGAAGATAGATATTGCCTTGGAAGCGATGCATCACCTGGGCGATAATCGCGTGAGTTGTATTGCCATGGCGTCAACGGATGGCGTGGTGCGAGGGATGCGGGTGATCGATCAAGGCACCTCCATTGCGGTGCCGGTGGGAGAACAGACGCTGGGCCGTATGTTTAATGTGTTAGGGCGGCCCATCGACGGCAAGGAATCACTGCCAGATGCGCAGACGTTGCCGATTCACCGCAATCCTCCCAGCTTTACGGAATTGGCGGTGGCAACGGAAATTTTCGAGACGGGGTTAAAAGTGGTGGATTTGTTAGCTCCCTATCCCAAGGGGGGCAAGGTGGGGCTGTTTGGCGGAGCGGGCGTGGGCAAGACAGTGCTCATCATGGAGCTCATTCACAACATTGCCAAAGAACACGGCGGCTATTCGGTATTTGCCGGCGTGGGTGAGCGCACTCGGGAAGGCAACGATTTGTACCGCGAGATGATGGAATCGGGCGTGATTGATAAGACGGCGCTGGTTTACGGTCAAATGAACGAGCCGCCCGGCGTGCGGATGCGGGTGGCGCTGTCGGGTCTTACGATGGCCGAATACTTTCGCGATGAAGAGGGCCGGGATGTCTTGTTTTTCATTGACAACATTTTCCGGTTTGTACAGGCCGGATCGGAAGTCTCGGCGCTGTTGGGCCGGATGCCTTCGGCGGTCGGTTATCAGCCCGTGCTAGCGACAGATGTCGGTCAATTGCAAGAGCGCATCACATCGACCAAAAAGGGCTCGATTACGTCAATTCAAGCGGTGTATGTGCCAGCGGATGACTACACCGATCCCGCGCCCGCTACGACGTTTGCGCATTTGGACGCGACGACCAATCTGGAGCGACGGATATCTGACAAGGGCATCTTTCCAGCGGTCGATCCCTTAACCTCGACGTCGCGGATCTTAGATCCGCAGATCGTGGGCGACGAGCATTACCAGACGGCTCGAGGCGTGCAGCAGGTGTTGCAGCGGTATAAAGATTTGCAAGACATCATTGCCATTTTGGGCATGGATGAGCTATCGGATGAAGATAAGCTGACGGTGACGCGAGCCCGCAAAATTGAGCGGTTTTTGTCGCAGCCGATGTTTGTGGCGGAACAGTTTACCGGACTGACGGGCAAGTATGTGCCGATTGCCGAAACAGTGCGCGGGTTTAAGGAAATTCTCGAGGGAAAGCACGACGAATTGCCGGAAATGGCCTTCTACATGGTGGGCTCCATCGATGAGGCCATTGCCAAGGCAAAGACCCTTTAAGGGGGACGAGTATGGCGACCAGCTACCACCTGCGGGTGGTTACACCCGAGCGCGTCATCATGGATCAAGAGACCACAGAAATTATTGTCCGCACGACCGAGGGCGAGATTGGCATCTTGGCGCATCATATGCAAATCATTAGTCCGTTAGTACCGCATATCATGACGATTTACGATGTAGACGGCCAGACCACTCAACTGACTGTTGCGGGCGGATTCATTGAAGTGAGGGATGAGGGAGTCACCGTGCTGGCCGATGCGGCCGAGACGGCAGACCAGATCGACGTGGCGCGGGCGCAGAGGGCACGGGAGCGTGCCTTGGAAATGATTAACGGCGCGCATGGCCAAACCGAAGTGGATCTTGCCCGGGCCCAGCGCGCTGTGACGCGTGCGGAAAACCGGTTGAAGTTAGCGGGCCTGGATTTGCAAAATCTGACCCACTAAACAGTTCTGCAAAAAAAGCCTCCTGTTGAGGAGGCTTTTTTTGTTGCGTGCTAACAAGCGAGGTTGAAAGTCCCGCACGGGGGATGACCGTTGAACCATTAGGCTCAGGTAAGGCGGTCGACTGCAAAATGGAATCTGAAGCAGGTCGCTGGCACACCTTTGGCCGGACGAACGGGAAGTACGGCCGGGGAGGAACGCGTGGACCGAGTTCGCCAAACCGAGCGAAGCCCAAGATCGGCTTGCAACCCTTTCGAGCCTGGGTAATTGCCCGCGTCTGCTTTGACAATGAACCGCGGCATGCCCAACAACTGGGATGGCGGTGTGAGGATGCGCACGTTAATGACCCACCTCTGCTTGAGGTTCAACAACGCTACGAATCGTGGAGGCGATGCGGTCGACGTATGAAACCCGATTGGGCGTGGAACAATTTGGAAGAGGGGGGATGAATATGTTACGCAATGTTCTTTGGATTGCGGGATTAGGAGTGTTGGTTTGGATTGGCGCACAAGCGCGCACGTTTCTTTACTCTCCCCTGATGACGGCGTTTCATGCTACGGGAGCAAGTGCTACGGGTTATAGCGTAAACGATTGGGTCGTAGCCAACGCGCCAAATCCGCGTGAACTAATGCAAGACCTCGCCCATCGTCTTAATGTGAACGCCCCGTTGCGTCGGCACAGTGGGGCTTATCTAAGCCTGACAGAGTCCAAGGAGAGCCAAGAGGCCTCAACCACATTGATCGTAGACCGGTTGCCCGACGGGGCTCTCTTTGTCTTGGCAAATAGGACATCGGGGCATGGTTTTACAGGAATTGCCCATACACAGGCATTATTTGCGCTGGTTTTAGGGCAATTGGGTATGGTGCACAGTGACATTAATCTGATGGGGACGCTCGCCGGCGATTTATCAACGCAGCGTGAAAAGACGCTAATGCGCAAGGCGCTCGCCGCAGTAGGGGCCACGCCGCTAAGTGGACCCCACGGGCAACCTGCGCTTTCGGTGACGGCGGATAGTGCACAACTGGGTAGCCCGGAACAGTTGCACGGGCACTCCGTGAATGTGCAAATCATCATAACGGATGTTACAGCCCAACGCGAAGCCAAGATTGTCATAGGCTCTCCGTTGATTACTGTACCTTATTAGTTTGGGATGGAATAATTTGGGCAAACTGGGATTAGTCCCCAAGGGGGCAATATCAACAGAGGAAGCGGGAAAAGCATGGCAAATCGTCGCACAACCATTATGGGCGTGGTGGCGGGCATCGTCGTCCTGGGAGGAACGGCGGCGTTGGTGGCCTCCCAACGGCCCGCGGCCGTGACCAGTTCTCTGGCTAAACCACCGGTGAGTTCGACACAAACACGCGCTATCCCGACGGTGGGCGGGCCAGCGTCGGCACCACTGCAGATGCCCGTGTCAGGTAGCATAGCGAGCACGTTCGGCTGGCAATATTCGGGTACGTTGAATGAGTGGTATTACAACCCCGGAATTACAGTCGCTGCCCATCAGGGTCAACCCGTCACGGCTGCCTGGTCCGGCATGGTCACCAACGTCAATCGCGAACCCATTACGGGTTTAACGGTTACGGTACGGGACGGCGATGGATTCGAAACGGTTTATGGGCATTTGGGCTCAGTTTCTGTGAAGGCAGGACAGACGATCCGTCAGGGTGACGTGATTGGCAGCGTAGGACCAGCCAGCTTGTATAGCCGGACGCAGGGGGCACACATTGACTTTCAGATTTATCACAAAGCCACGGCGACCAATCCCATGAACTACCTCCACCCCTCATCGTAAGGCGGGAAAGTCAAGTTATGCCAGGGCTCGCAGCCCTGGCATTATTTCTTTTTGCGGCCATATACTCTAGCAGACCACGGGGGGAGAAAGGGGCCGGAGAGGTGAAGGACCACATCTGGCAACGCGTCATGGATATCGGCAACTATATACTTAAAAGTGGAGCCACGGTTCGAGATACGGCGAAAGTGTTCGGAGTCTCCAAAAGCACAGTGCACAAGGATGTGACTGAGCGGCTTCCCAAAGTAAACGCCCACCTGGCAAACGAAGTCAAAAAGGTGTTGGAGGTGAATAAAGCCGAACGGCATCTACGAGGCGGTGAAGCTACGCGACAAAAGTTTCGGACACAACATCCACTTTAGCGCCTTGCCGTCCCCACGCGCCGGGGGCACAGATTGGCCCCCGGCCAGCCTCCGCCCAGATGGTCTCGGATTTGACACGCTTAGTGCAGCTCCCTATAATTGGACCGGTTACCAAAATGCGCGGTTACGTCGCAGTCGGCAGGTTCGGGGATATGAGACGAGATGGCCGAGGGGATCGATGTCCGCAGGCTGTCTATGCAAGATGAAACAGGGCGGGACACGCCCGGTTGCCTGGGGAGCGTTGTACGGGTCGTCAGATCCCACAACGCGATGAAGCAGGAAGTCTAGCCCGGGAGGGTTGGAACCCCTCGGCTTTTACCGTGGGGACGATGTCAACGAGTACGATTCTCTTATCAAGAGCGGCGGAGGGACTGGCCCGATGAAGCCCGGCAACCAGGCGATGCCCAGGTGCCAATCCCGACCGGATGCCCGGACGGATGAGAGAATTAGAGGAATGCCTCTTCTCTCATGTGGAAGAGGATTTTTTATTGGGGAGGCCATAGTGTGGGGCAGAATTACTTTTTTACGTCGGAATCGGTAACGGAAGGGCACCCGGACAAGATGGCCGACCAGATTTCCGATGCCATTTTGGATAACATGTTGGAAATCGATCCCTACGCACGCGTTGCCGCGGAAACGGTGGTGACGACTGGACTGGCCCTGGTGGTCGGCGAAATTTCGACGAGCTGTTACGTCGACATTCCTAAGGTCGTTCGAGACACGATCCGCTCCATCGGCTATACCCGGGCTAAAATGGGATTTGACGCGGATACGGTGGCTGTTTTGACATCGATTGATGAGCAGTCTCCCGACATTGCCCAAGGGGTCGATCAAGCTCTGGAGGCGCGGGCGGGAGAGACATCGGTACGCGAGAGCATTGGGGCCGGTGATCAGGGCATGGTGTTTGGCTATGCGTGTCGCGAAACGCCGGAGCTTATGCCGTTGCCGATTTCTCTGGCCCATCAGCTCTCGCGCCGCCTAGCCGAGGTGCGCAAGGCGGCAATTTTGCCGTTTTTGTGGCCGGATGGCAAAACCCAAGTGACCATTCGTTACGAGGATGGGAAACCGTCAGCACTCGATACGGTGCTGATCTCGGCGCAACATCAGCCGGATGTGGATTCTCAGACCATTCGCGAAGGGATTATTGATGCGGTCTTGAGGCCGATTTTAGGGCAGCGCTGGCTCACCGGGTCTACCCGTATTTTAGTCAATCCCACGGGACGGTTTGTGGTGGGCGGCCCATTAGGAGATTCCGGCCTAACGGGACGTAAACTGATTGTCGATTCCTATGGAGGATATGCCCGGCATGGGGGCGGTGCGTTTTCCGGAAAAGATCCGACGAAGGTCGATCGGTCGGCTTCATATGCGGCACGCTGGGCGGCCAAGAACCTGGTGGCGGCGGGACTGGCCGAACGGGCGGAGATTCAAATTGCCTATGCCATCGGTGTGGCACGGCCTATTTCTGTGATGGTCGATTCGTTCGGAACCGGAATTATGGATGACGACAAGTTGGCGCGGCTGGTGCGCGATGTATTTGATTTCCGTCCCTTGGCTATCATTGAAGACTTGGACTTGCGGCGTCCCATCTATCGCGCGACCGCGGCCTATGGGCATTTTGGGCGCACTGACATTGACTTGCCGTGGGAGCATGTGGATCGCGTGGATGAACTCCAGGAGCGCGCGCAGTTGTTGAAAGCATAAGGCTCCTTTTGCATGTTCTCTTGTCCCTTGCGTATATATGGGCAGGGGGCGAGAATGATGACGTGGTGGGGAGCGCTCGGGCTGGCGCTGTCATTGTATGGTCTGGTGGTGTTGTTTGAATGGCTGTACGATCAACTGCTACGCAATCGGGCCAATGCTCCAGCGCCTTTGAGTATTGTGTTGCGCACGACGATGCAGGAGGCCCAAATCGAACAGACTGTGCGAGAATTAGCGCGCTTGGCCGGTCAGACGCGGTGGCCACAGCGAAAGTTTGAGGTGCTCATTGCAGACGACGAATCGGAGGATCACACCCGCGATATCGTCGAGCGCCTTTCCCGACGTTATCCGTATCTGCGCTTACTCGACGCAGGTCTTCGGGCTGATGACATTTTAGCTCAATGTCAATATCCAGTAATTATCTGGTTCGACTTGACCCGCGCCGAAAACCAACGCGTTTTAGAAAGACTGAGCCGACTTTTTGGCAGTTCTGGCTGGCCGTAAAGGCACCGTGCCCAAGCAGGAAATTGCCGTGCTCATCGCGAATGAATAGCGTGCCGGATGCGGTGCATCTTTCCCTATGTCGTTCTTCTCACCCAGCCGGTGGAGAAGGGAGGATATTTGATGGGCCAGGCCGGCAAACCCCAGCTGGCGCAACAATGGCTATGGTTTTTGATTGGGTTGGCCAGCGCTCTTTGGATTGCCCAGCCCTACTCCTGGCGACAGCTGGATCATCCCATCACTCTCGTTGTTGCAACAATGATGGTCACGATTTCTGAGTCATGGCCGATTGAACTCGGGCGTGGCCACATCAGTCTTTCCAGTGCTGGCTACGTATCCGCTTTATGGGTGGCGGGCCTGACCGGGGCCTTGGCGGCGATTGTGGCCGGGATGCTGCTAAGTTGGTTGGTGCGTGGCGTCGAGGGGTTGCGTTCTCTCGCCACCATCGCGCTTTTAGCGCTGACTCTTAAGATCGCGGCACCGGTCTTTCACGAATGGCCGCGTGAGCCAGTTCTCGGAGTGGTGCTGTTTGCGGTCGTGTTTATAGCAATCAATCACCTGGGTGTCAATATTTATTATTTTTTGCGTGAAGATCGCGTGTCGTTGGCAGATATCTGGTTGAGTCTCGGTTGGGACGGATTGGGGTGGTTTTTGGGACTGCCCTTGGCGGCCATCTTTATCTTGTTGGACCGCGCCTATCATGCCTGGTGGGTGGCCCTATTGGGAATTGCCGTATATGCGAGTGTAACGCTACTATTAACCTTCTACTATCAATCGCGCACCGCTCATGTAGCTAGTCGGCGCACCGCTGCTGCGGCGGAATCAATCACGGCGGCGGTCGACAAAGAGGTATTGGTGGGGCGGGTGCGCGATGCGTTTCAGGGTGTGTTGGGGTTTACTATCTTTGTGTTGTACTTGCGCGAGGCTGGCACGGGGCTTTTGAGGCGTGCGCTTGCGGTCTACCCGGATGAAGCCATGCCGTATCCCGAGGTCTTTAGTCCGGCAAGCACCGGCCTTACCGCCTGGGCGGTGGCGACGCGGTTGCCAGAATTCATTGATGATTCCCGCCGCCTTCCGAGTGCCAACCCGGCGACCGAGGATGGTCATCCGGTGCGTTCGGGTTTCATCCTGCCTTTGGTGACCGACCGCGAGACCGTGGGAATTATCGTTTTGGGCTACGACTATCCGCATGGGTATAAAGCGACAGATTTTGAAACCGCCAAGGTACTAGCTCATCATACCGCAATGGCATACCGCAAGTGGAGCTTCCAAGAAGAGGCTTTGCTGCTGGCTCGAGTCGATCCGTTATTGCCGTCGGTCTACAATTTCCGTTATTTTCGCGAAGTGGTGGCATGGCGGATGGCGCATTGGCCTGATCGTCCCATGGCCCTCGCCGTCCTGGATTTAGACGGTTTTAAAGCCGTGAACGACCGCTATGGTCATTTGGTCGGCGATCGCGTGTTGCAGCAGTTTGCCGACTTGATTCAGTCCACCTTGCGGGAGCGGGATTTGTTTGCGCGCTATGGCGGGGACGAGTTTGTGGTTTTGCTGGACAATGTCGAGGAGAATGGGGCGGTCCGGGCGGTGGAGCGTATGCAGGCGGTGGTAGCGCGCCATCATTGGGAGGAATTGCCGCAAGGGTTGGGGGCTAGTGCCGGATTTGCGCTCTGGCCGCAGGACGGGGACACGGCCGATAGTCTATTGAACACCGCGGATCTGCGCATGTATGGGGATAAGGAAGCACGCAAGCAAGGCCCTATGGTTCCTTTTGGTTGATTCTCGATTGCGGATTTGCAACGCCCGAGAAAAGCCTTGCGTTGTCTGTTATCAACAGACTTATCCCCATTATCCCCAGGTGAGAATGGCGCGTGGTTGTGGATTTCTCGTGACGATCGTGGGATTTTGGGTGCGTGTCAAATTCCTGGAAGAGTTTTTGAGAGAAAATTTTGGGTTGGCCATATCTGCAATTACGTAGGATGTCGAGCGGTGATGGCCGATAAGGAGCGCTGACGTTCGTATGGGAAGACCCCCCACCCCGTCGTTGCACCCGGCTATTCACAAGCTGGTGATGTCGCAGGCACTAAGCAAATTGGGGGATAATTTTACGGAGGTTGCGCTTGCCCTGTTTGTACTGGCGCTGACTCATCGCAATGTGGCGGCTTTGGGCGTGGTATTGGCGATGACCTACGCCCCGGGCATTCTGTTGGGGTGGATTGTGGCGGGGGTGATTGAGCGGTTAGATCGGCGGCGCACGCTCCTTGTGGCAGATGTCGCGCGGGGGATGCTGGTGGCGTCCATTCCGTTGGTTCACAGTTATGCCTGGACGCTGGCGGCAGTCTTTATCATGTACAGCTTTTCCGCAGTATACCGCCCTCTGGTGCGGGCCGTGCAGCCCCAAATTGCGGGAAGTGCTGAGACCAACGCGCGAAGCGGGGCGCGCCAACAGAGTTACTACGCCGTCGCGGACATTGGGGCCTATTTGGCCGCTGCCGCGGTCTTGTTCTTGTGGGGGGTGGCGCCGGCGTTTTGGATTGACGCGGCCACATACATTGGCGCGGCCGGTTTGATTCTCGCAATTCGGGTTAGGCCCGAGGTGTGGGCGCCTGCCGGTCCGGGCAGCGGACGGTTTTGGGCGCAATTAAGGGGGGGGTACCAATATTTGCGCCAAAAGGCGCTCGTGTTGCAATTGACCCTGATTGCAACCGTCGTCTCACTGGCCACGGCTGCCTTGAATACCTTTACAGCGCCATTGTCGCGCCGGCTTTGGCATGTGTCGTCCGATCATTACGTATGGCTCTTGTTAGCGATCGCGTGCGGCACCTTGCTGTCGGGAACGTTAGTGGAGCGATATGCGCTGGTTACGCGATGGAATCTTCGATATCCGCTGGCCTTGGGCTTTCTCTTGGTTGGTGGTGGTTATGCCTCCGTACTCGTGGCCAAAAGCTGGTGGGTAGGTGCGATTTGCTTGGTGATGGTCGGTGTCGGCAACGGACTTTTTGGGACCGCGTTGATGTTTTGGGTGCAGCAGGCCACCCCGGCCGAGGTGCGGGCGCGCGTGCTGGCCATCCGCGCGACTGGCTTGGGCATCGGGGGGGCAATCGGCGCCTGGCTGGGTGGTTGGTTAGCCCAGACACGCGGACTGCCGCTCGCCATCGGGGTGGTGTCGACCATCTGGGGGGCCCTGGTGATTTGGCTGTTGATGGCTCACACGTTGACTAGTCGCCAGGTGCAGGATAATGTGGCATGACGCGGTGCGGATGTTGTCAGTCGAAAGCGTTTGACTTTTTTGGAAAGCAATGTTATAGTGACCGCGGTCGTTCCCATGGGGAGCGGTGCGTCAAGTGAAAGGGGAAAATCGTGAATATGACCGGTCGCGTCAAATGGTTTAGCGCTGAAAAAGGGTACGGATTTCTGGAGAGGGAAGACGGCGGCGATGTCTTTGTACATTTCAGTGCCATAAACGGCGAAGGTTTCCGTACGCTCAACGAAGGCGAGCGTGTCGAATTTGATGTTGTAGAGGGTGACCGCGGCCCACAGGCCGCAAACGTCGTCCGTCTCTAACCGTCAGAGGTTCGACTCACTGTCAAGGCCGGGCTCCGGCCTTGATTGTTTTGCGTCGAACCCAACGGACCCGGTGCTATAATGTGGGTACCAGTCCGGCGGATTGGGAAGAACTGTCAAGGGGGCAGTTGTCATGGAGGTTATTGTTCGCGGAAAGAACTTCGAGGTCACGGAGGCGTTGAAAGATCATGTGACCCGCAAGCTTGCAAAAATGGAAAAGCTCTTAGACCACCACTCGGTGACGGCTCATGCGATGCTGACGGTCGAAAAGGAACGGCAAATTATTGAGGTAACGGTACCGATGGAAGGATTTTTACTCCGGGGCGAAGAAGCATCCCCGGACATGTATGCTTCAGTGGACCGTGTGGTTGACAAGCTGGAGCGTCAATTGAATAAGTACAAGGCGCGGGTGAAGCCCCGCCACGGATCGGATGTGAAACCCGATGCCGTCCGTCCTCATAGTGAAGATCTTGTCCGCCACAAGACATTTCCGCGAAAGCCGATGACCGTGGACGAAGCCCTGTTGCAAATGGATTTGCTGGGACATGACTTTTTTGCGTTTACCAATGCCGAGACCGATAGCATTAATGTGGTGTATAAACGCCAGGATGGGCGTTACGGACTACTAGAACCGCGTTAGGGGAATCGGTGCGAGGAGCGAGTCCCGTTGTTGGGCTCGCTCCTTTTTTGCCCAGGGAAAAGAAGGAATCTCGCGGCAAAGGTCGAATATTTCAGTGTGCGTTGTCTTAGGGAGGGCTCATGACGACAGAATTTGCCACATATCGCGAGATTTTAGAGCGAGTGCCGCATGTTCGCCGGGCGGAAATCGTGGAGGACGGATTAGGCGGATTTCGCGTTCAAGTGGTGAGTCAAAGCCTGCAGTCGCCGCGTCACGTGGTGCGCGAAATTGTTTCGTTGCTCCGCATGTCCGGCTGGCACGATATCGCACCCGAAAATGTGGTTGTGGTGCAAATCCAGCAAGAAGACGAGCCTCGCACCAACTGGGGCCGATTGCAAATTGCGGGATTTGCGGTGACGTACGGAGATTCGGGTTATGAGGCCAACTGTCGATTGTCGCACGGTCAGAAGCTCTATGAGGGGCTAGCGGTGGCTCCGAGCAGTTTAGAGGCGGTGGCGCGAGCTACTGTCGCTGCTGTCAATGAAACTTTGGGACAGGTTAGCGGTTTGTACTTGATTGAGGCCCGCCATCTAAGTATCGCGGGGGTGCCGTTAATCCTGGCGGTGGTGGGTGATAGAGATGGGGATGTGATGGCGGGAAACGCGATTCACCGCGACGCGCCGCCCGAAGAGGTGATGATTCGAGCCGTATTGGATGCGATTAACCGACGATTTGTGGTGTATACCGGACAAAAAGTTTGAACCATCCATTAGAATTTCGACCAACTGAAACGAACCGGAGCGGATGAGGCGAACGGTGGTGTGAGCGGGCCACGTCGCAGGCCGTTACGATCGGAGTAGCAGCCAACCATGAAGGGTTTCGTTAAGAACCTTGTCGCCGGAGTCAAGAACGTATTCACCAACGGCGGTTTCGGAATTTATTTGGAGTAGCGGGTTGGTCGATAATTATTACCGGTTGGTGGGGAGGTGTCCAGATGTATCCCAAGCGCATGCGCATTTACATGGGCTGTGTGGGTCTGGCTAGCGCCCTGGTGTTGTGGCAATCGCGCGCGGTGCTGTGGCATCTTGATCTCACGATTGTTATTTTTGCGGCGGCGGCATTGGTGAGTTCGTTGGTATCCGTGGAGATGATGCGGGGGCAAGGCGCGGTTTCGCTGGTGCTGCCGGTGGTGTTGACGGTGGGGGTAGTCTTGGGCCCGGCCGCGGGTGCTTGGATGGGCACCATCCCCACGATGAATCAACGGGAATTGAGCGGCAAAGTGAAATGGCCGTCGGTGCTCTTTAACCGGGCCCAGTTTTCGTTGGTCGGTTGGGGAAGCGGAGAAATTTTCCGATGGCTTGGGGGCAATCCTCGCAGTTTAGTGCTGACGGGATTAAGCGGTCCACTTTTGGTCGCTTCCATCATGGCGTTTTTACTGAATTTTGTTCTGAATTTAGTGGCTGTGAGCTTGCGGGAAGACCGGCCCTTGCGGGAAATTACCCGCGTCTACTATAAATGGATGCTTCCCAGCTTTTTCGTGATGTTGCCGGTGGCGTATCTCATGGCGGCCGTCTATCGCAAATCCGGACCTTGGCCGGAGCTCATTTTCTTGTTGCCGCTTATTGCGATTCGCACATGGATGGTACTGGTCAAGCGCATTCACGACATGTATGACCACACCATTCGCGTCCTCTTGGTCGGATTGGATGCCAAGGATCCCTATACCTTTGGCCATTCCATGCGGGTGGGTCAGTATGGGGCGGTGTTAGCGCGCTTTATGAAATTGCCGGAGGATGTGGTGGAGCAGATTCGCCATGCCGGGATGCTGCACGACATCGGCAAGATGGCGATTCCGGATAACATATTGAATAAGCGCGAGCGCCTGACCATTCCCGAGACTTTTACGATTCAGCGCCATCCGGTGCTGGGGAGTTCCATGCTCACCCAAGTGCAAATTGCGGGCTGTGCCCGGGATTGGGTGCTGCATCACCATGAGCGCTGGGATGGCACAGGCTATCCCGACAACATGTCGGGTTTGGAAATTCCGTTGGAAACGCGCATCGTGTCGGTGGTGGATGCCTACGACGCCATGACCTCTGACCGTCCCTATCGCAAAGCCATGTCCCATGAAGCAGCGCTGAGCGAAATCGCGGAGGAGTCGGGCACACAGTTTGATCCCATCGTTGTGGAGCAATTTTTACAATTATGTGCCACTGTCAACTTAGCTGCGGAAGAAGGCGCAGGACATGGCTGGGATCGCACCCCCAATATTCCCATCGAAGAGATTCAAGCCGAGTACGAGCGCGAACTCAAGGAATATCTGGAGCAGCAAGATCCGTCGGAGTAGCGCCGACTCGCCGACTGTTGCGGTTGATGTCCGACAGGAGCCATGCTACACTTAATTGATATGTCTCGAACGGATAGGAACCTGGCATAGGTTCCTTTTGGTCGTTGATAGGAGGAACTCATACAGATGCTGAAGGTGCTCTCGAACTGGGTGAATCGGTTTAGTGAAAAAGAAGTGCGGCGGTACCGGAAGACGGTCACCCAAATAAATGCCTTGGAACCTCAGTTTCAGACATTGTCGGACGAGCAGCTGAGTGCTAAAACACAGGAGTTTCGTCAGCGCCTGCATGACGGAGAATCATTGCAAGATTTGCTGCCGGAGGCCTTCGCGACGGTTCGCGAAGCGTCGCAGCGAGTGCTGGGCATGCGTCACTTTGACGTGCAGCTGATTGGCGGCATGGTATTGAACGATGGCCGTATCGCAGAAATGAAGACCGGTGAAGGCAAGACGCTGGTGGCGACGTTATCGGCCTATCTCAATGCGCTTCCCGGACATGGCGTGCACGTGGTCACGGTGAACGACTATCTGGCGCGACGCGATGCAGCCTGGATGGGGAAAATTTACGAATTTTTGGGGCTCACGGTCGGACTAATCCAGCACGACATGGAGCCCGACGATCGTCGTCGCGCGTATGCGGCAGATATTACCTACGGTACGAACAACGAGTTTGGCTTTGACTACCTGAGAGACAATATGGTATTGACGTTGGACGACATGGTGCAGCGAGGGTTAGTCTATGCCATCGTAGACGAGGTGGACAGTATCCTGATCGACGAGGCGCGGACTCCCCTTATCATTTCTGGACAAGCGGACCGATCCACCGACCTGTATTACACATTTGCTCGGATCGCGAAAAACCTTAAGGATGAACGCGATTACACGGTGGATGAGAAGATGAAGGCAGTGGCGCCCACCGAGGCCGGTGTGGCCAAAGTGGAGCGCATGTTGGGCGTATCCAATCTCTATGATGATGCCCATATGGACTACGCCCATTACCTAAATGGGGCGTTGCGGGCTAAGGCTCTCATGAAGCGGGACCGCGACTACGTGGTAAAAGATGGCGAAGTCATCATTGTCGATGAGTTTACCGGTCGTTTGATGTTTGGTCGGCGGTATTCCGATGGATTGCATCAAGCGATCGAAGCCAAGGAAGGCGTAAAAATTGAAGACGAGACGCAAACGTTGGCCACGATCACGTTTCAAAACTACTTTCGCATGTATGACAAGCTTTCCGGAATGACCGGCACCGCACTGACCGAAGAAGAGGAATTTCGGAAAATTTATGGTCTGGACGTAATTGTGGTTCCGACGCATCGGCCCATGATTCGAAAGGACTATCCGGATGTCGTGTATAAAACCGAAGCGGCCAAGTTTCGGGCGGTGGTGCGCGAAATTGACGAGTTATATGCGACGCGTCGGCCGGTCCTCGTGGGCACGGTCTCTATTGACAAGTCAGAGCGGCTATCGCAGATGCTCAAGGAGCGTGGTATACCGCATAACGTGCTAAATGCCAAGTTCCACGAACAGGAAGCCGAGATTATTGCCAAGGCCGGTCAGCCTGGCACGGTCACCATTGCAACCAATATGGCTGGTCGCGGTACGGACATTGTCTTAGGAGAAGGCGTCACCGAGATGGGCGGTTTGCACATTATTGGGACCGAGCGTCACGAGGCTCGGCGAATTGATAATCAGTTGCGCGGGCGTGCGGGGCGCCAGGGTGACCCCGGCTCGTCTCGCTTTTACCTGTCGCTGGAGGACGATTTTCTGCGTCTGTTTGCGGCGGCGACACTGTCTTCCTTAATGGATCGACTGGGGGTAGACGAGGACGAGCCAATTGAAAGCCCGACGTTAAGTCGCGCGATTGAAACGGCCCAAAAGAAGGTGGAGAGCCGCAACTTTGATGCCCGCAAACACGTGTTGCAGTATGACGACGTCATGAACCTGCAGCGCGAAGTGGTGTATAAGCAGCGCAAGGACATCTTGACCAAGGAGAGCTTGCGCGAGGATATTATGCATATGCTGCAAGGGGTGGTCGAAGATGCGGTGACAACTCATTGCCCGGCGCAGTTGCATCGTGAAGAATGGGACTTGGAGATCTTGCTCAATAGTTTGGCGGAACTCTTTTTGCCTTTCGGTACGATTCCCTTGGAAGAAGTTCAGGGCATGAGCCACGAGGAATTGGTCGAAATTTTGACGGCCCACGGGACGCGGCTTTATGAGGAAAAAGAGGCTGAAGTCGGCACTGACAACATGCGTGAACTGGAACGCATGATTTTGCTGCGCGTGGTTGATTCGAAGTGGATGGAGCATCTGGACGCCATGGATAATCTGCGAGAAGGCGTGGGCCTGCGCGCCTACGGCCAGAACGATCCATTGGTCGCTTATAAAACCGAAGCTTACGAGATGTATCAAAATATGGTGGGGGCGATTCGCGAAGAAGTTGTGCGGATTATGTTTCATTTGCAAGTGGCGCCGCAGGAAGATTCAGCTCCGACAGAGGCTGTGCCAGAAGATGTTGCTCCTCAGCCCTTTCAGGTTATTGCGGGCGGGCGTGGCAAATCACGGGCTTGACCCCTGGGCTATTGCTGGCTGAACCAAACTGAGGAGGACGAGACGATGTGGCAAGACGACGTAGCACAGTATCGCAGCGCCATGATGGAAGTGGCTGATCGCATAAGGGGGTCTCTTTGACCCGGATAATCGGTTAATTGAAAAGCAACACTTGGAGCACTTGATGGCCGATCCCGAACTTTGGACAAATCCTTCCCGCGCCGAGCGCATTTCTCGCCAACTGCGGGTGGTGGCGGGACCCTTAGAGGAGTTTTCGCGGTTGAAGAGCCAGGTGCAGGAATGGGTGGAGCTGGTGGAACTGGGGCTCAAAGAAAACGACAACGCCTTGGTGCAAGCAGAATTGCGCGAAGCGCCGCAATTGCTAGCGGACTTGCGGACGTTGGAGCTCTCTTTAATTTTAAAGGGGCCCTACGATACCGAGTCGGCTATACTGACGTTACATGCGGGTGCGGGTGGTACGGAAGCGCAGGACTGGGTGGCAATGCTTTTGCGCATGTACCTGCGCTGGGCCGAAAAACGAGGCTATAACGCGCAAATCATTGACCAGTTGGCGGGGGAAGAAGCCGGCCTCAAAAGTGTGTCGGTCGAAGTGCAAGGAGAACGGGCCTTTGGTTTTTTGCGCACCGAACGCGGTGTGCACCGCTTAGTGCGCATTTCTCCCTTTGATGCGTCTGGACGTCGCCACACCTCGTTTGCCTCGGTGGAAGTCGTGCCGGACATTGAAGCGGATGACACGGTCGAGATTCGCCCCGAGGACTTACGGATCGACACCTATCGCGCGTCAGGGGCAGGTGGTCAGCACATCAACAAAACCGAATCGGCCGTACGCATTACCCATTTACCGACGGGGTTAGTGGCATCGTGCCAGTCGGAGCGATCGCAACATTCCAACCGTGAAACGGCGATGAAGATGCTACGCGGCAAGTTGGCAGACTTGAAAGAGCGTGAGTGGGAGCAAAAAATGGCCGAGGTACGAGGTGTTCAAACCGAGATCGGGTTTGGTTCGCAAATTCGGTCCTACGTCTTTCAACCCTACACAGTAGTACGTGACCACAGGACCCGACACGAAGTGGGGAATGTGCAAGCGGTGATGGACGGCGAGATTGATAGTTTCATTGAGGCGTATCTGCAAGGTGAGGCGCGAGGTCAGCTCATGCCGGAAGAGGCTGATCCGTGAGCCGCGTCATTCAGACGTTGATTATCTTGGTTGTTGTGGTGGCCGTGCTGCAATGGTTTGTGCCGCGTTGGGCAGCTGACTTGGTGGCTAATGAATTAGGCCGCATCGATCACGGGCCGCGGCCTAGTGTCGCGGTAACGGCAGTGCCTTTTTGGGATCTTTTGCAGGGACGGTTTCAAGACATCCGCATTACGGCCAAGCAGGCCCAAGTGCGGTCGCTGCAGATTCACCAGATTCGCATGAACTGGTCCAACGGCCAAGTGGCGTTGGCGGCACTCGCGAAGGGGCGGCTCGGCATTCGTAGACCGGGCCATTTGGTTATGACAATTGTTCTAACAGGTACGGCTATGTCCCGCTTCCTGGCGAAAACCGGTAGCATTGTGCGGCCTCACGTCGACGTCAGTCCTCAGGGGATTCGTTTGCAGGGGGAAATTCAGTTGGCGGGGACTGCGGTTCCCCTCGATATGGCGGGGTCCTTGGTAAAATCGGCGAACAGCCAGGCCCTGATTTTTCATCCGCACCAAATTGATGGAGTGGCGCTGCCGGTTTTGACAAATGTGCAGCTGCTTAATGTTGCGTCACTGCACTTACCCCTTCCCTTAACGATTGATCGCGTGCGTCTGGAACGCAATCAAATCGCGTTAACCGCAGGGAATTAGGTGGGCGCGGTGCTGTTTAGACGCCAGACCTTGGAATACGCGCAAATTGTTTTGGGGACGGCGCTGACCGCCATCGGCATCAACGGGTTCTATGCACCGAATCAGATTTCCGATGGGGGTGTATCGGGCCTTGGCATCATTATGCAATATTTATTGCATATCCCCATCTGGGTCACGCTTGCGGTTTTCAACTTGCCGTTGCTATGGTTGAGCCATCGGCTTTGGGGCGGCCGGGTCGGGCTACGCACCGTTGTCGGGACTGTGATGCTATCACTGTGGGTTGGTGTTTTGCGTGTGCGTCCGCTGACTCATAACGTCCTTTTAGCCGCTATTTACGGTGGGATTTTGTCGGGAGTTGGTTTAGGCTTGGTGTTCCGGGCGCGCGGAACCACCGGGGGCAGCGATATTGTGGCGCGCTTCTTATCCTACATTTTCCCTGTCAGTATGGGGCAGGCGATGCTGGCCATAGATTTTTTTGTGATCGCCGGATTCGGGGTGACGTTTAATCCGACCAAGGCCATGTATTCCCTGATCGCCCTATTTATTTCGGCGCGTGCCATCGATCTGGTGCAGGAAGGGACGGCATTTGCGCGTGCGTTTACCATCATTACGTCTCAGCCCGACCTGGTCGGCCAACGCATTATGCGTGAGATTGGTCGCGGCGTCACTCAAATTGGTGGTCAGGGCGCGTACACTGGCGAATCCCGGCCCCTCTTGTACGTGGTGGTTTTGCGTAGTGAGGTGACTCGCGTCAAGGCGCTGATCTATGAGGTAGACCCCGGCGCCTTTGTATCGGTAGCCAATGTTCATGAGGTCGTTGGAGAAGGGTTTCGCAAGCCGCCCTTGTCGGAATAGATTAAAGCGGTGAATCGAGCGAGGAGTTAATGTGACGCGCCATCTTCTCTTCCTGACCGGCAAAGAGCCAGAATGCCCCTGCTACGGCGGCACCGATCGCGCCCGTTGACAAGAGCCAGAAGGAGGCGCCAACGGTCAACAGGCTTCCGCCAATGGTGGGGCCGATGGCGGACCCGGTGCGGTTGGCCAATCCAAATAGGCCCAGATAACGGCCGCGCATTTTCTCAGGGGCCTTGTTGACCACCCATGTGGACGCCGCGGGATTCATGACATTTTCACCGAGAGTGATGATCACGACGCCAAGGGTAAAGGGCAAAAAGCTGCGACCGGTTAACATTACCACGAATCCGGCCCCGTAGAAGAGACTTCCCAGAGCCATGAGCCGTGCGGGTGCAACGTGTCCCACCAAACGGGTGATGGGGAGTTGCAAGACCACGACCAAGACAGCATTTTCCGCTGCCAGGTATCCAAATGCACTGACTGGAAAGTGAAGGTCCAAGTGCAAATAGGCGGGAACAACCTGATAGAGTTGGGCGTAAACCATACCCGTAAGGCCCCATAGGGTGGAAAAGAGGAGAAACGGGCGATCTTGCATAAGTTCGCGCAGTCCGGTCGGGGTTGTCAGCGTGGGCTCTTGCCTTCGGCGTGGGGGTTCGTGAATGCCGACCACGATGATGACGAAGAATATCAGCATGGAAAGGGCATCGAGACCAAAGACCAAAAGAAACGAGTAATCTGCCAAAAACCCGCCTAACATAGGGCCGATAATGATGCCAGCATTGGAGGCCATACGCATCAAACCATAGGCTTGGCTGAGCTTGGCGGAAGGAACCAGGTCGCCCACCATGGTCATGGATGCTGGTTGAAACAAGGGGACGGAAAGTCCCATAAGGACCAGCATCGCGATGAGAATGCCATCTGTATGCGCCAGACCGACGGCTAGCGTGAACACACCGCCGGAGGCTAGCGCGAGCAGCATCACCGGGCGGCGCCCCCACAGGTCGGTCAGCACGCCGCCCACGAGTTGCGCGGCGACTTGTGAAAGGCCGTATAAAGTCATGACCAATCCGATAATTGTCATCGGCGCATGCAAGCGGCTAGCCAAGTAAATGGTCATGAACGGGAACACCAGTGAATTGCCGACGCGATTGATAAAAAGACCCGTCATGAGCACGTAAAAGCTCTGAGGAACATCGGGGTCACGCCATCGGGACCATATTTGCACCGAAGGCTGCCTCCTTTGGTGATGCGTTTGAGCGCACTCAGTGTATCAAAGTTGCGGAGCGGCGGGAACGGGGCGGCCTTAGGCCGCGCGTAGACGGCGAAAGATGAATTGCCCGATTCGGTGGATCCGGTCCTGCAATTGTGAGGCGGGTGCGCCCTGGCTTAAAATGGATGCGACGAACACCCCCTTGGCGTGAAACACGATACCGCAATCGTGACGGGCCTGGGCCAAGCTGCCAGTTTTGTGGGCCACCTGAATTGCAGGCAACTGGCCTATATAGCGGGGGTCCTCGATTGGAGGAGCAAACGCGTATGGCGCTTGGCATCGCTGCAGTCGGTCAATCATACGGCGGGATACGTCCTGCGAAATGAGCTGGCCCGTAGCCACGAGTTCCATCAGCCGCGCCATTTCATGCGCGGTCGTTCGGTTCACGCGCGTCACTTGAGCGGGAACCCGCTCCAAGCGTCGCTCCAATGATGTCTGGGGAAGGCCCAGGCGCCGGAGCAGCGCGTTGACCGAATCGACGGTGAGGTAGTCGATGAGAAGATTGGTAGCCGTATTGTCGGAAACGGTGATCATAAGCATTGATAAGTCGCGCAGAGTATAACGCGTCCCGGGTGTGAGGTCCTTAAGCACGCCAGATCCCGGGACTTGGTCCTCGGCGCGCATAACCAGCGTTTCGTCCAAACTCAATCCTTCTTCTTCGACGCGGCGAAGGACCTCGGCCAAAATGGGCACTTTAATCAGGCTCGCAGACGGGAAGACCTGGTGTTCTCCCATCGCAATGGTCTGACCGGTGTTGAGATTACGCGCAAAAATACCGTACTGACCCGGCAGCTGGGCAACCAGTGATTCCAGTGTCATGCGAAGGACCTCCATTGATGCGCCATTTGCGCTGATCATACAAAAAAAGACGCAAGAAGGAAATTGCTCGTGAGTGCCGAAGATTTCCTACGTGATGGGAGGGTGCGATGTGGCGGTTGTAGTGTTAGGCAGCATTAATTTAGATTTGATCGCGCGCGTCAAGAAAGTACCGAAGGCGGGAGAGACTGGATTAGCGGACTCGATGAGCACAAGTCCTGGCGGCAAAGGCGCCAATCAGGCATTGGCGGCACAACGCATGGGTGCCCAGACCGCCTTGCTGGGCATGGTCGGAGAAGACGCTTTTGCTATGCAGGCCTTGAAGTTTTTGCGTCAGGACGGTGTCGATCTCAGCCGGATTGGAGTCAGCCCTGACCGGCCCACCGGTTTGGCCATGATTGTCGTTGAGGAATCGGGACAAAACGCCATTACGGTCGTCCCCGGAGCTAATGCGGCGGTGGGCGAGGCTGTACTCACGGACCTCAAGGCACTTCTGTCGGCCCAGGACATGTTGGTGCTGCAATTGGAAATTCCGTTGGAAGTGGTCGAGCAAGCCATATATATCGCCCACAAGGCTAAAGCCCGGGTGCTGCTCGATCCCGCACCGGCCATAGAGCGGTTGCCGAAAGCTTTTTACCGCGTCGATATCTTGGTGCCTAATCAATTTGAGGCGCAGACCATCCTGGGTGTCTCTATCGATGATGTGCGGTCGGCCAAGGCGGCAGCTCGGCAGTTGCGGGCGCGGGGCGCTGAAGTGGCCATCGTCAAGCTGGGCGAGTTGGGGGTGGTGTGGGCGACGGGCCGTGGGTTGTTTTATCTGCCTGGCGAGATCGTCGCGGCGGTAGATGCGGTGGGGGCCGGTGATGCCTTTGCAGGCGCGCTGGCGGCGCGTCTGGATCAAAAGGATGCCCTGGCTGACGCCATTGTCTGGGCCAACCGGGCGGCGGCCTTGTCAACCACTAAACGGGGCGCCCAGCCGTCTTTTCCGGACTGGTCGCAAGTGCAGACCATGAACCAGCTCTAGGTGGCGTGGCGCGCAAAAATTTTCAGCTAAATTTTTGAAATACCCCGTAACCTCATCAACTCACGCTGCGTTATAACTGTAAATGAGGGGGGAGCACCATGCAGAAGCGATCGACCGACCAAAAACGCGCGGACTACTACTTGTATACTTGGCAGATAAAGGCAGTTCAGAAGATTGCTCGAGAAACCAATATCCCACCCTCCGAAGTGGTGCGGTCTTTGTTGAAAGAAGCCTTGTCTCATCATGGGATGGAATCGGTCCAGTAGTTTAGCCATCACTTATCCTTATTATCGAGGGCTGCCCGGACGCTGGGCAGCTCTTTTAGTGGGTCTGCACTGGCGTTGCGGTGCTGGCGCCGGAGGAGATCCGCCAGTGACCGTCTTTATACAACAAGACGGTTGTTCCCTGTACATTGTCAACGATGTGGCGCGTGAGAGATTGCGGCAGAGTAATCTCTCGGTAGCGCTCAATCCCTTGCCATTCAGCAGACGCTCCAGTGCTGTTTTGCGTAACCGACACGAGTTTAAATCGGGTCACACGCACATCCAGGTTGCGCACATGGGTAAGATGGCTCCACGCTTGGCGAAACAATCGCCAGTTGGCTTCGTAGCCCGGTGAGTGCGGCGCGTAAATGCTATGTAACAGCGCTTGTTCGCGGTGCATCAGCTTGCGGCTTAGGGCAGGAGATGGGCTCTGGCCCAATGGCAGGGTGTCTTTGGAAATGCTGGGAATGGAGGCGACGAGCATGCGGCGAATGATTGCTACTTCGGTTTTGGCCGTTAGCTGGGCATGTGGTTTTCTGATCACAAAAAAACCGACGACCAAAATGACAAGAATACACAGGCCGGCCACGATGTGCCATGATTTCATCCGGCTGTCCCCCTCGGTTGGTGTGCATAACACATTGATTGTACCGCGGGGCGTCGAGGTCGACCAAGAACGTGGCAAAAATGTCGCGTGACGGATTGTGGCGAGGTTGGATGAACATTATGCATGCATCGGGGCAGACCTGGTGTATGGCAAGAGGGTGTAGACAGCGCTAGGCCTGAGTTCGCCAACCGCGGTTGCAAGCCGTTTCCAGAAATAGCGACAATCCTAAGGATCGCCCGTGCGTGCCACAGCAGATGCGGGATAATGTGAAGACTCGGCTGCGCGGTTGGGGGTCCACTTGGGTCAATATAATTGATTAGCCGGATCCCGAAACTTACGCGGGCCTTACCTGAGGAGGGAAGTCGGTGGAAAGGTTATTTTTACCTGGGGATTTGAGCGGCGGTACAATCGGCCTTGTGCCCGCGAACAGCACACGAATTCCGATCGTTTGTTATAGAGTTTGTGAGCGTCAAATCCTGCCCACCTACCGCTGTTGACGGTTACTCCTCATACTGAGTGCAACATCCGCGTAAAGGAGTGGACTTGGTATGACAGCCCA
>PXYV01000048.1 GCA_003023745.1 Sulfobacillus acidophilus
ACCTAATTATACCAAAAACCCAGTGTTCATGCGGGTTTCGACGTGTTTTCTGGGTAATCATTGCTTGTGAATTGGCGGTGCGAAAGTCAAGTGAGGATTGACGCCAGCGGCATCATACGAGAGAGTTACTTAACAAATCTTTGAGAGATATGGCTAGCAAGTTTGCGAGAATTATGTGGCCCGAAGTGATGCTCTGGGTAAAGCCTCGTTAGTAGCTCGGTGTCAAGTCTGGGACGAGGAACAAACCAGTCGGACTGTCTTCTGCGGACAGCAGGGAAACAGAGAGGAGCCTTGCACAGCAACGACATGATGGCAACTAGTCAAACTGGCTGAGAAGCATTGGTATCCATCATCGGGGGTTACAACAACCGTTCCCGCACGGGTAAGGAGGGCTCAGAACCTTTTCTCCAAGCATCGGGATCGGCGCTACCGATTTGGATAGAAATAAGCTGGCCAATATGCTGTAGTTCACCGACCAGATCGTTTAAAAGGATAGGGGTAAAGGAGGGTGCGGGCAACGAGATGCTAATCGCGCCCACCCCGCGATTTTGAAACCCTAAAATGGGATAGGCAAGGCAACGCACATCCGCCGAGTACTCGCCGCGGTCCAGCGCGAAGCCTTGTGCGCGCGACCGATCCAACTCTACGCACAACGCGTCGAACGATGACAGGGTGTTCTCGGTAAATTGCTCATAATCAAGATGCTTCCATGTTGCCTCCAATGTTTGAGAATCGAGTGTAGCGAGTAGGGCCTTCCCTAGACCCGTGGCATACGCTGGGAGACGACTGCCGACATGCGAAACCAATTGCAAGGGATGGCTCGATTCAACTTTAGCCACATAGAGAATCTCCGTGCCTTCGAGAATCGCCATTTGCACGGTCTGGTCAAACTGGTCGCGGAGTCTTTGCAAATAAGGCCATGCTACTGGCACAAGGTGGATACGGTGATAGTAGGCCATAGACAGTTCCCAAATTTTCGGACCAAAGTGATAGAGTTTGGTCTCGGGATCGTACACAATGACCTTGGACTGAATTAAAGTTTGTAAGAGGCCATGCAAACTACTGCGTGGTAATTCCAACTTATTCAAGAGGTCCGTAAACGACAAACCTGTCGGTGCGGTCGCCAAGACTGTCAAGACCGTCACGACGCGGTCAGCTGATTTTACCACTGATTCCATAATGCTTGACCCTCCCGGTGAGCCAGCAGCCATCGCTTTACAAAATAATCTTACTCGAATTACCCATAAACACCAATGAACATTCTCGGGTTGTTCTTGAACTCGGGTAATTCTGTCATGGGGGACCGAGAGAATTGTTACGAACGGAGCGAAATGGGAGTGGAACCGACTCCAACGGAGTCGTTACCAATTTAGCCAACGTCAGATATGCCAATAGGTTACGGGCCTGGACCTGTCGACTACGGTGTTCACTGCGAAGAAAGATTGGCAGTAGAATGGCCTCTCTGGTCTGGACTCTCGCTGAATTGGACGCATTACGCCAAGAGCCATTTATAGTTGACGCCTAACGAGAAATTGTGGGACTTGGCGATGGAATCGTCGGGCCTTGTGTGGCGCACTGGGGAACCGCAGTGTCCGAAAACCCGGGTACGTCTCATGGCAAGAGAGATTCAGTTTGTTACGTGTACTCGCCGCGGGCCTCCTAGCAGGTGTTGTATCGGGCGGTGTTGGCAGCGATTGTGCACTAGGCCCGACATGTGCATCAACCGCGGCCTTCGGCAGCAACTTTAGCGTCAGCAGAGTGGATAGTGCTGGCATGCAAACTCTAGCGGCTGCATTGGCCTGCTTACATCATCTAACCTTATGAGATCGCTAAAGGTCGTGCCTCAAATAACGGTGTCCACTGCCACAACGCGCTAACTTTGTATTGGTTAATTCGAAGGACAGGAGTCCTTCATTCGAATCCGTGAGCGCTCGTTTGTCGCGAGCCACACTAGACCTAACATGTAGGTGTCCGCTCTTTTTCTCCGCCCACAGACCGGCACCTTCCTGGCTTGGAGACGATACGAGCATAGGGTGTGCAAGCAGTAGGCAGGCTTCGCGAGTTCGGTCATCCTGTGCACGCGGTCGCGGAGATCCTGGAGTTGAACAAAAACCTACGTGAGAAACAGGAGACGACAAGACTAGGTGGGAGAGACTCGATTTTGCGTCACGTGAGATGGAGAAGTTTTTCTTGCAATTTAGCAACTTCAACTGCGTTGCGTTATGAAAGGCCTATGATGGGTAGCACACATTGTTTACAGCAAGTAATTTGCCATGCTAATCTGATTCCAGTGTGTAGGCCGGAGGGGTCATATGGGGCTGATGCGCCGCTATGCGGGCTTTCGAGCGCTTTGGATTGGGCAACTGCTGTCCCAAATGGGCAACGCCATTTTTTTGATTATGGGACTATGGGAGATCCAGTTGCGATCGCCTTTTTTGTTGGCCATTGCAGGACTCGCAATGACAATTCCCTCCAGTTTAGGGGTGGTGGGCGGCGCGCTGATTGATCGTTATGATCCGCGGCGCCTCATGCTGTGGACAGATACCCTCAGGGGCGCGGCGGTGTTGCTGGGACTTTTGGCATTGGCCATTCCTCATACTCTGATTCCCGACATCATGGCACTGTTGGCCGTTAATAGTTTAGGTAGTGCCCTGTTCGGACCGGCGGAGTCGGTGATTCTTCCTTGGTTGGTGAAAGACGAGGATCTGGGCGCCGCGAATGGACTGTACTCGGTCACAAGCCAGCTTTCCAGCGCCATCGGTTCGGCCGTGGGCGGTGCGGCCATTGCCGCCATTGGTGTTGCAGTGGTATTTGGACTTGATTTGGCGTCGTTTTGGCTTTCGGCCCTCGCCATTTTTCTGATGATGCGCGTTGTGGCGCGCCCAGTGTCGCATGCTCATCCGGTGTCAGAACTGGCACCCCTTGAAGGGCTGGGGAAGAGCATTCTCGAAGGATGGCGGGGATTGGGATCGATGCCCTGGCTAGTTCGGCTCATTCCCATCATTTTAATCACCAACTTGGCCTTTTCGGCGGCTTTTACCATGCTGCCCTATTGGAGTCGGCACATCTTGCATGGTGATGCATTCATCTTCGGAATCCTGGAAGCCAGTTGGGCGGTTGGCATGGTGGTTGGCAGCGTGGGCGTGAGCATGACCTCCCGTTTTTCGTTAAACTCGGTCATTGCTGTGATGGGGGCGGCGCTAGGACTTGGCGCGCTCGCCTTTGCCATTAGCCCCTGGCCCATTCTCTCCATCGCTATTTTGGTTGCGACCGGGGTGGCAAACGGTATTGCCAATGCATTGTTGTTTACTCTGATGCAGCGCGCCATCCCCGAGCAGATCCGCGGCCGCGCGTTTGGGTTGCTCATTTCGCTCATCACAATTTCGAGTCCCGTCGGGTCGCTGTTGTCGGGCGTATTCTTGCACGTTCTTCCGCTGTGGTGGTCATGGGTCTTAGCAGCAGTCGCGGGGTTTGGTCTCAGCATCTTGGCGGGGAAGTGGCTTCCGCGCAGCCAAGTGGACTTTGCCAGTGAGTCCGTGGCCAACGATGATCGCCCCGAGGCATTCTGAAAGACGTCGCGACCCCTGCCCCTCACTCGGTTTGGTAACCAATACCAGTGCGTTTGTCGGATGGCCGGCCGATGGGCTTCGAGTTTTGCAACTGGATGAGCCCATAGCTGGCCGAAATGTTAGACCACTAAGGGCTCTTAACGCTACTACGCTTACCCCACGTGAGGCGTGCGCTATACTTGCGATTAGGGGGTGCGTCTAGGTGATTGTGGCGGGCCTGCGCCGTTATCGGCGGCAGTGGTTAATGACCGCGATTTTGGTCTTCATTGGGGTCATTGCCCCGAGGTTCGTCCATGACGGGACCTGGTTGCTAATTGGATATCTTGCCGTTTATGCTGCATGGGTTTGGGTTCCGGAGCCCTATCGCACTTTACGCAACACGCTCATATTGACGGCGCTGTCGGTGGTAGGCCTGATTTGGGCCTGCGCCTACCCTGGTCTGCGCACGTTGGCTGCAGCCTTGATTTTGCCCTACGCTGCGATTTTAGGCGGACGAGCCAGTAAATCGAATTGGATGCTTGGGGCCGTTGTCCTTCTGGTCCTGATACGGATTGCCATGCTCCCTATCAACGTCAACAATATTATTTCGGCTGTGGTGGGTGTACTGGGCATCTACTGGGGTGTGTACGGAATTCGCGTGCGGCGTGAGGCTCAAGCCTTGGATCGCGAGCGGATGAACGAGTTGCAGTCTGCCTATCACCAACTGCAGGAAGCGCATCAACGTCTGGTCGAGACCACTCAGGAGGTTGCGGAATCGCGTGCGCGAGAGGCGCGGCTCGAGACTTTAGCCGACATTCACGATGGCGTCGGCCATCGGCTGACCTCCCTCATCATTGGCCTGGAGTCTCTGGACATGATGTTGCCGGACGATCCAAAGACGGCGGCGGTTCGGGTACCCGATTTAGTCAAGACGGCCCGCGAGGCCCTGCAGGACGTGCGCCAGGCTGTGCAAGCGCGCAGTCAAGATGTGCAGGAATTTGACCGTGGGGCGTTAGAAGTCATGATTCAGCGCGTTAACCAGTATGGTCAGACCCATGTCGAGGTCGATGTGCCTCGGGGGTTCAATCATTGGCCCGCCGTGATCCGCATGGCTCTCTACCACGTTGTGCAAGAATCGTTGACCAATGTTCTGCGCCATGCACAAGCTGACTATGTGACTGTCCGTGTGACAGCAACTCCATCGATGGTCACTGTAAATGTGCGGGACAATGGAAGTCTGGCGTCGCCACCCAGTCTGGGCTTTGGTCTGAACCGGTTGCGCCGGCGGTGCGAGGCATTAGGCGGGGACCTCACATTATCCGTCGCGGTGCCTCACGGGTTAGACCTACAAGCAACATTACCGTTTCCACAAGGAGTGCACAGGTATGTCACAGATCCGGATCTTCTTAGTGGATGACCAATCTATTATTCGGGATGGATTGCGCTATATGATTGACCACCAACAGGACATGGTGGTGGTGGGAACCGCCAGCACGGTAACGGAGGCTTTAGATGGCATGGGCCGGACCCCGGTTGACGTCTTGTTGCTCGATATCCGCTTACCGGATGGAAGCGGGTTAGATATTGCCCGTGCCGCGCGGCAACTGGATCCCGCTCCTAAAACACTGCTGCTCACCACTTTTGATGTGGATCTCTATGTACTGGAAGCCCTGCGGGCCGGGGCGATGGGATATGTGCTGAAAGACTTGCCGACCCCCGAGCTCTTACAGACAATTCGGGCCGTGTACCGGGGTGAAGCCATGTATCGAACTCAGGCAGCCAGTTGGGCATTGACTCAGGCCGTCCGGCCCGCATATCAGGACTCTAACGCACGGGATCACAACGACGTCGAACTTTTGACAGAACGAGAACAAGAGGTGTTGCAGCGCATGAGCTATGGCGAACGCAATGCAGACATCGCACGTGCGCTCTTTGTCTCGGAAGGGACAGTCAAGACCCACGTCCACAGCATCTTACAAAAGTTGCAGGTTGAAGATCGTACCCAGGCGGTGGTATGGGCGTTTCGCCATGGGTTGGTGCGTTAGGCCCAAGGACGTGCGGCTTGTGAAATGGCACATCACTCGGGGTAGCTCAGGTGCAGGAGAAAAACCTGAGTCCCGATGGCGCGGCTGCATCAGGCGCCGCCATCCATCGCCGGACGACGACATCACGATGGAGAGTCAGGCGAAACAAGAGCCAGGCGGTGGCGATATGCAGGAGAAAGAGTATCGACCGACTGATCAGATAGCGAGTTGCCAGATGCCGTCGTGCTGGTACAACACCGTGACGCGCACTTGCCGAATGCCAAAGAGGATGAATAGCCGGAGAGATGCGATCGCGTATTCAATTTGTGTGCGCCACCGAAAATTCTGATACGCGGCCACCTGCGTCACCACCGGGAGAATATGAGAGCGAAAGCGCGACGGCGGGCGCGGCCGCGCTTGACACACGACGAAATCGACGACAATGGCAAATTCAATGATATCGGTTACAACTCGCAAGGGGATTCTTCGTTTGCGACGACTAGTTTGCGTTCGGATGCGAATCTAGGTGCTGCTGAACAAATGCGGCAGCGGCCAGGAAGATCACGGTGTAGCCGACTAAATACGCCATGTTGGACAACCCCAGCGACCGACCTGCTAAGAGGTTCCAGGCCGGATCCGCGTAGCGATAGGTGGGCATCCAGTAGGCCAGCGTGCGCATCGTCGGAGAGAGGGATTGCACTGGAGTGAGGAGTCCTCCTAACAGGGATAGGCCCACAAAGGCTAATGTCCCGAGGACTTGGGCAGAGGTTTTGGCCAAGCCGATTAACACACCCAGCGCCGCAAAAGGCACCGACCCGATCCAAAGCCAGGCAAGAAGCACTGCCCAGCGACCGGTTGATAACGTCACAGCCTGGTCGACATGGGCTGCCAGGAACACCACCAGTACGATGATGAGGGAGATCAGCAATTGGGTAGCGACTTTGACTAGGGCATACCCCACTGCCGACAGCGGTGTGGTTCGCAGCCACCGCACCCATCCACCCTGACGCTCTGCCGATAGACGGACGCCTAAAGTATTGACGGCGGCTCCCACAACGCCAAAGCTTGCCATCGACACCATAAAGTACGCGCCCCAATCGGTTCCCGCAATGGCGGCCTTTCCATCATGGATGAAAATGAGGTAAAAGGTTACGGGCATGATCAGCGAAATGAGTAAGAATCGACGGTCTCGCACGGTACGTAGCAGATCGGCTTTCCATTGGCTGATGATGGAGTTCACTTTGTCTCCTCCTTGGTTAATCGCATGAAAGCTTCTTCGAGTCCACCGCCTGTAACGAGGACATCGTGAATGGGCCAGGGCCTGCCCAGTAATCGGCGCAGGGTTTGATCAGAGTCGCGGGTAGAGATCGTATAGTGTTGGCCCCGGCTTTCGACGCTGACGGTTTCCGGCCAGTTTTGAAGCGCGTCTAACAGATCCGTCGTGGCACACGAGAAGTGAATTTGCCGACTGGCAAATTGCGTTTTGATGACCTCGGGGGCTGCATCGGCCACGATGCGACCGTGGTTCATGACAATGACGCGGCTGCTGATGAGGTCTGCTTCATTTAAATCATGTGTGGTTAACAAGATGGTTTTGCCGGCTGTAACGAGGGTGTGAAGTGTATCCCAAAAATGGTGTTTGGCGGCCACATCCATACCGACGGTTGGTTCATCCAAAAACAGGAGATGGGGATCGCCGGCCATCGCCAAAGCAAATTGCAGCCGCCGCATCTTTCCTCCAGAGAGACTGTTGGCCCAAAGATGAGCATCCGCTTCTAAACCGGACAGATGGAGCAGGGTCGACAACGGTAAGGGATGCGGGTAAAAACCGCGGGCGAGATTAATGCATTCGGTGACACGCAGGCGATCGGGGATACTCACGTTTTGCAGCACCACGCCGAGGCGCTCGTGCGAGATGGAGCGGACCGGATTGGCGCCGAATAGTGTTACGCGGCCAGAAGTCGGTTTTTGCAATCCTAGCATCAACGCAATGCTGGTGCTTTTTCCTGCTCCATTGGGACCCAATAGAGTAACCGATTGGCCCGCAAATATCTTGAGGCTCACATCGTCGACAGCGCGTGTGTGAGTAAAACTCTTTGTGACATGGTCAAAGCAAATTACCGGATTCACTGCGACCCTTCCTTCGTCGGATTTCCACTTTGCGATGGCGTAGGGCCATCGTTGTTAAGAATAAGAAAAGGTTGGAGAATTCTCCTCTACCGTGCGGATGAATTGGGCCCGGAGAAGCTCCATCTGGCGATAGAGGGTGGGTTTTTCGTCTAGCGCGTCGCACCTGACTCGCGCGCACACAATGTGCAGGTGGTCAATCGACCGCCGGCAGATGTTTTTCAAAGATGGACCGAGGCATGTCTTGACAAAATAGTATATATAATTCAATCTTAAGTACAATTGGTAGTACCACAAGACCATGGTCTGGAGGAGAAGCCAAATGCCAGAGTTTGACGGCCAAGTGGTCGTAGTCACGGGTGCGGGGAGTGGAATCGGCCAAGAAACCGCACGGTTGTTTGGGCAAGAAGGAGCCGTTGTGGTAGCGGTGGATATCACCCATGAAAAAGTTCAGCAGACGGTGGGCCTTGTTATCGATGCTGGCGGGCACGCCTGGGCCGTTGCATGTGACATAGCCGATCCGGCCCAGGTGAAACGCCTGATGGACCATGTCGTGGGTGAATACGGTCGGTTGGATGTCCTGATCAATAACGCGGGCATCATCATGCCGGGGTTTATTGAGGACATTGAGGATGATGAGTGGCGCCGGGTGGTCGATGTGAATTTGTCCGGCGTTTTCTATTGCACGAAGTATGCTCTGCCTGAATTAAAGCGTCGGCGTGGGGCGATTGTCAATTTGGCCTCGATGAATGGCCTGGTCGGACAAATGAAGAATCCGGCCTACAGCGCTACGAAAGGGGGCGTCATTGCGATGACGCGGTCCCTAGCCATCGATGTGGCACCGTTCGGGGTGCGGGTCAATGCCGTGTGCCCGGCAGGGGTTCTCACACCGCTTTTGCAAGAGTGGTTTCAGCAACAGCCGCATCCCGATGTCATGCGGGAGTACACAGATCTTTCCCACATGCTGGGACGAACTGCCACCCCGCGGGAAATCGCCAATCTCATCTTGTTTTTAGCCAGCCCACGCTCTTCGTTCATCACCGGTCAGGCAATTCCGATCGAAGGCGGTGCGACACTGGGCTATGGTGTGGGACCGAAGCCCGAATGGGCCGTCGGTGGATTTGAGCGGACGCAAGGGGAGAAGGACAATGGCTGAGAGTGCATGCTATTTCGAGGAGTATCAGGTGGGTGCGACGAGGCGTACGGGTGGACGCACCGTCACGGAAGCCGACATTGTCATTCATGCGGGACAGACCGGGGACTTTTATCCCCATCACATGGATGCACAGTGGTGTAAGACCCAACCTTTTGGCCAACGCGTCGCCCACGGCACACTGATATTTAGCGTGTCGGTAGGGATGACGGCAGGGGCGGTGAATCCGCTGGCATTTTCATACGGGTATGATAGGCTGCGCTTTTTAAAACCGGTGTTCATCGGTGACACGATTTGCGGTCAGGTAACGGTCAAAGAAAAGCGAAACCATCCCAAGCATCCGGAATACGGGATCGTCGTGGAACACTTAGCCGTGTTTAATCAGAGCGATGAGATGGTCTTGACTTGCGAGCATTTGCTGTTTGTGCAAAAACGCGAACAGAAGTGAGGGGCGGTCAATGAGTGAAGAAACCAACGTGATTCGCTTGCATGAAAAGGATAACGTGGTGACCGCCTTATGTGATTTGGCTCCCGGCGTGCCCCTCAAACTCGATGAAATCGGCGTGGTCACGCGCGAACTGATTCCGTTCGGTTATAAGGTGGCGATCCAAAGCATTGCGCCAGGCGCATACGTAATGAAATACGGCGTTGCGATTGGGGTAGCTCTGCGCCCTATCTCTCCCGGTGAAGTGGTTCATACCCACAATCTGAAAAGTCTGGCCGAGCGTTACGAATGAAGCGAACGTAAGAGAGGAGCCGTAACATGCAAGGGTACCGGCGTCGCGATGGCCGGGTTGGCATTCGCAATCAGGTGTTGGTCGCCTATACGGTGGAATGTGCGCGGTTTGTGGCCGAGACCATTGTCCAAAGGACGGTGGGCACCGAGTTGGTGGGGTTTGCGGGTTGCTATAGTGACCCGTATGCCTATCGCATGCTGGTGGAGTTGGGGTGTCATCCGAATGTGGCTGCGGTGTTGGTCGTCAGCCTGGGCTGCGAGAGCACGGACGTGGCGCAATTAGCTGACGACATCGGCCAGTCCGGCAAACCCGTCCAGGTGATTGTGATTCAGGAATTGGGAGGCACGCGCACGACCATTGAGAAAGGGTGCGCTATCGCACAAGCGATGGTCGCCGACTCCCGGGAACTTAAGCTTGATGCATTTGCGTGGAGTGAACTAGTGGTTGGCGTGGAGTGTGGAGGGTCTGATGCAACGTCGGGATTCTCGGCAAATCCCGCCACAGGGTGGGCGGTTGACCGACTGATCGAGCATGGAGCTGCCGTCATCTTTAGTGAGTTGCCGGAGCTATTGGGAACCGACCCCTATCTATTAAGGCGCGCCCGGACGCCGCAAATTGGCGACGCCATTTTATCCGGACTTGAACGCGCCCGTAAGTTAGGGGAAGCACTGGGCCAATTTGCGATCTCCCGCGGCAACGAAGCGGGAGGATTGACGACTATCGAGGAAAAGTCCTTGGGGGCGCTGGCTAAGGCCGGAACCAAGCCGATCGATGGCGTGTTAAAGACGGGCGATCGCCCTGAGGGGTCAGGGCTGTACCTGCTTGATAAAGTGGGTGATGTGGCGAACCGGCAGCTCGCCCACTACGAGATTAATGACAATGATGGATTGGTTAGCCTAATTGCTTCGGGGGCGCAACTATTGCTCTTTACGACTGGTCGCGGCAGTGTTGTCGGTTCTGTTGTTTCGCCCGTCATCAAGATTTGCGGGAATCCCCAAACCGTTAAACGCATGGGAGACGATGTCGACATTGATGCGAGCGTCATTGTGTTAGGGCGTGAAGGGATTCCTGCGGTTGGCCAGCGTGTGTTGGCGTGCGTGGAAGAGGTGGCTTCGGGTAGTCAGACGCGGTCAGAAGCTTTGGGTCATCGCGAGTACTCGATCCCGTACAAACCGGGTCGGGCTTGCGACCTAATCTAATCATGGAGGAAGACATGGGTGTGTCTGACCGGGATTTGGTCATGAGGTTTGCCCGCATGTATACCGATGCCGGGTCCGACGTGCTTGACCAGATGAATTTTCATCATCCCGCACTCCCTCGGCGACCGCCATTAAAGCCCGTGGTGGGAGTGGCGCTACGGTATACGGGGGAGTGCGGGCGGATATCGATAATGTGCGGTGGCTTGATTGAGGCGTGCTTTGTCTGTGTCCCACTCCAGACGATGTGGTCGGGCGATGGAAACTGGACGCTTATGGCGTACCGATTGACATTGAAGGCATTGCCATTCGTCGGGGTGATGTTCGCTGGGGGATGCTGACGGCGTGTTAATCGTACTGCGGGACATCGCCGACGAGGTGCTTGAACGGGCGGAAAGCATTGTGAATACGGAAAAGAATGTGCGCGACGCTGTGGAGAGCGGGATGCATCCACTGGCTGCGTATCGCTAGTCTAAATATGGATGGTTTTAGGGGGGAATCATGACACTCCAGTTGCATGGCATCACATGGGATCATACCCGCGGTTTTACCTCGGTTGTGGCCTGCGCGCAGCGCTACCATGAATACCATCCGGCAGTTGACGTGGTGTGGGAAAAACGATCGTTGCAGGCCTTTGCGGACTTTTCGCTGGAGCAGTTGATTGACGACTATGACCTGCTGGTAATTGACCATCCCTGGATCGGGGAGGCGGCGCGAAAAGGGTGGTTGATTGCGCTTGAGGCATCTGTGTCCCACGGGATGCTGAAAGACTTGCAAAACCAATCGGTCGGACATTCTTATGAGAGCTACCGCTATGATGGACAGCAATGGGCCTTGCCAATTGATGCGGCCGCGCCGGTTGCGTCGTGGCGTCCTGACCTGCTTGAGAAAAGTGGCTTGCAGCGTCCTCGATGTTGGGCGGACCTGCTCCATTTAGCCCAACACAGCCGGATGATTCTTGCAGCTAAACCCATCGATCTCCTGATGGACTTTTATATGTTGGTGGCAGCGATGGACTCAAGGTGGATGCAAAACAATCGGGTAGCGGCGGACGAGACCATAAAGACAGCACTTGAGCACTTGCGCGAGCTTGTGAGCCTGTGCCCTCCAGAGGTTCTTGCCTTCAATCCCATCGATGTTTATGAGGCCATGACGGGCAATGACCAGTTTGTGTATTGCCCATTTGCGTATGGCTACGTGAATTATGCCAGGACAGGTTATGCAAAAAGGCGGCTAGCCTTTGGCGATATCGTGCGATGGGATGAAAAGACGCCGCTTGCCAGCGTCTTGGGAGGGACCGGACTGGCGGTCTCGTCACGGTCCGTGCATGTCGATGAAGCCATTCGATTTACCGAGTTTGTTTGTTCGCGAGAGGTGCAGATAGGCCTTTATGCATGGGCGGGAGGACAGCCAGCGCTCAAAGCCGTGTGGGAAGATGATGAATGGAATCGGATTACGGGTGAGTACTACCGTGCGACCCGCCCCGCTTTGGATCGTGCGGTGGTGCGGCCTCGGTACCCCGGATACCTGGCCTTTCAAGACGCCGCCGCCACATTGGTGCATGATTATGTTGCACACGGAGGACATGCGGCAAAACTGGCTGGCGAGATCAATCGACAATATCGCGAAGCATCAAAGGGGAATGCGCTATGAAACCACTCGAAAGCTTGCTCGTCATCGAGTTCAGCCAATATCTGTCGGGGCCGTCGGCCACATTGCGCCTGGCGGATCTAGGCGCTCGCGTCATTAAAGTCGAACGGACCACCGGCGGAGATGGCAATCGTCACCTTTCGTTAGGTGTTGAATTGGGTCAAGACAGCCTATTATTTGCGACAATTAATCGAAACAAAGAGAGCTACGCGGCCGATCTGAAAAATGGCGACGATCTCGCCAAGGTCAAGCGCTTGGTGTCGCAAGCCGATGTCTTGGTGGAAAATTTTCGTCCGGGTGTGATGGCGCGGTTGGGGTTAGATTACGCGGCCGTTCACAACATGAACCCCCAGCTGGTCTACGGCCGCGTTACCGGATATGGCGACCTCGGGCCCTGGCGCGACAGACCGGGTCAAGATCTCTTAGTGCAGTCACTTTCGGGGTTGGCTTGGCTCAACGGCAATCGTGACCAACCGCCGATGCCGTTTGGACTGGCGATCGCCGACCTGATGGCGGGCGCGCATTTGGCACAAGGGATTCTGGCATTGTTGGTCAGGCGCGGCCGCATTGGTCGTGGGGGCTTGGTGGAAGTGAGTCTTATGGAATCAGCTCTCGACCTTCAGGTTGAGGTGCTGACAACGTATCTGAACGATGGCGGAAAGCCCCCGCAACGAGCGGCCGTGAACAATGCGCATGCCTATCTGCCCGCTCCTTACGGAATTTACCAGACCAAGGATGGCTACCTGGCTTTGGCCATGGGGTCGTTGCTGCAGTTGGCCGACCTGTTGCAGATGCCGGAGTTGCGGGCTTGGGCAGACAAAAAGATGTCTTTTGAGGACCGAGATATGATTAAAAGTTTGTTAGCCGATCGTCTTCGAAGGCGCAGCACCCAAGCTTGGCTAGATATTTTGGTGCCGGCAGGATATTGGTGTGCCGAAGTGCTGACCTGGGAGCAGCTACTGGCGACCGATGCCTTTCAGGCATTGGAAATGGTGCAATGGGTGAATCAACCTTCAGGCCCGTTTCGAACCACCCGATGTCCAATACGCATTGATGGTGCGAAACTCGTAAGCGATATCGGCGCACCCTCTCTCGGTTCTCACACCCATCGCATAGATCAGGAATTTTCGCTGGCCGTGAATTAGTTGAAAGGAGCGATCGGATGATCGTCGATGCGCATCAGCACTTTTGGGATATTGAACGTATCCACTACGCCTGGCTTGAGCGACCCGAAAACCAGGCACTTAAGCGAACCTTTAGTCCACCGATGTTAGCGCCGTTATTAAATGAAATCGGGATTGATCGAACCGTGTTGGTGCAGGCCTTGGATTCGAGGCTGGATACGGAAGCGATGCTGAAGTTTGCCGACCAATACCCATGGATCGGTGCTGTCGTGGGATGGGTTCCGCTTGATGAACCGGAGCTGGCTTCACGTCAATTGGAAAACTATGTCAAGCATCCCAAATTCAAAGGTGTAAGGCATCTCATTCACGAAGAAGCCAATCCCGATTGGTTGTTGCGCGATGAGGTCATTGCCGGACTGAGATTGCTGGCCTCTTTAGGGATCCCGTTCGATGTGGTCGCGGTGTATCCTAATCATTTGAAGCACGTTCCAACGTTGGCCGAGCGTGTGCCAAATCTACGCATGGTGATAGACCACTTGGCAAAACCGCCCATTCGAAGCGGTGATATTCGCGATTGGAGGCGGCAAATGGAACAGGCGGCCGCATCACCTCAGGTCTATGCCAAGGTGTCAGGGCTCAATACCGCGTCAGATTGGGCGTCGTGGTCGTACCGGGACTGGATTCCGTATGTGGATGCGGCGGTTGAGCTGTTTGGACCGGAGCGGTTAATGTTCGGCAGCGACTGGCCGGTGGCCACTCTGGCCGGCACTTATCGGCAGGTTTGGGATGCCACCATGGCGGTGGTGGAGCGCTACGGAGATCGAGCCAAGGACTCTATCTTCGGAGGCACAGCCCAGCGCTTCTATAAGTTGGAGGCGTGAACAATGGACGAATCTCATCGAAGTGAGTGGGAATTAAACTACCAACCCGCGATGCCACGCGACCGCTCCAAAGGAATAGGAATTGTCGGGGCTGGAGAAATTGTCCGCGCAGCCCATTTGCCTGCGTATCGCCTGGCCAATTTCAACGTGGTCGGAATCTATGATCGCGATCGCAATCGGGCCCGTCAAGTGGCCGCTGACTTTAACATCCCCCATACGTTTTCAACATTGGACGATCTCGTCAATTGTTCGGATATCGAAATCGTCGACATTGCTGTGCCGTCGGATCAACTAAGACGCATTGTCGAGGCCGTGGTGCAGCGGCGCAAACATGTTTTGTGTCAAAAACCGCTGGCACATAGCTATGATGAGGCCCGGCGCATTGACGATGTGTGCAGCCGTGAAAGTGTTAAGGCGGCTGTGAACCAGCAAATGCGATGGGCACCGGGAATTCAAGCGAGTCACGACATTATCGGGCGCGGCTGGCTGGGTCAACTGACCCAAATGACGATTCAAGTCAACGTGCTGACGCCGTGGGACCATTGGCCCTGGATGACTGCAATCAAGGGAATGGAATTTCTCTACCACAGTATCCATTATCTGGACGCCATTCGGTATTTGGCAGGCGAACCGGATTATATCTTTGCCGATGCCGCAAAATTTCCGGGCCAGCCCTGGCCGGCCGAGACCCGCACAACCATTGTGATGCGCTTTGCAGGAGAACTGCGCGGCCTCGTCCAGGACAATCACAACAACTTTGCACCCGATAACGACTGGTATGCTACGTTTCGGTTTGAGGGCACAGACGGGATTATCAAAGGCACGAACGGGGCTTTGTACGACTATCCGGTGGGACGTGGCGACACGCTTAGCTTTCTGACCAAAAAGATTCGACAAGATACCTGGATCACGCCCGAATTGAAGGGGCGCTGGTTTCCGCACGCGTTTATGGGATCCATGGGAGAATTGATGCGAGCTATTGAGGAAGATCGGGAGCCCGTCAATAGTGTTCGCGATAACTTGAAGACACTCAAGATGGTGTTTGCGGCGATGCGATCCATTGACGAGGTTCGCCCTGTGTGGTTGTCCGAAATAGAATAGGGGCAAGAATGGAGATGGCTTTGCGTGGATATTAGACCCGTCAGTCGCGTGACCGTGACCGATCAAGTGTTAGAGCAGCTCGGATCGTTAATTCTTGAAGAAAAGATCACGCCAGGTGCGAAGCTTCCGAACGAGCGCGAATTAGCGCAGATGTTTGATACGACCCGAGGTCGGGTGCGAGAGGCCTTGCGGGCGTTGGCGCTCATTGGCCTGATTGTCACGCGGCCGGGCGACGGCAGCTATGTGGCCAGTGACGCCAAAATGCCACCCGAGACACTGGAGTTGATGTTTTTTCGCGAGGCCCGCAAATATGACGACTTGTACCAAGCGCGGCAACTTTTGGAACCGCCGCTTTATGTGATGGCGCTCACGTCCGTGGCGGATGCCGACATTGTGCAATTACATGATTTATTGGACGAGGGGGAGCAAGTGGCATACGGATCGCGCTCACCCGAAGAGTTTTTAGACATTCTCGATCGCTATGACGCCTTAATTGTGCAACTAACCCATAATGCCGTGCTCGAAAAATTGATGGCTATTTTTCGTACGATGTCGCGCGACTTATTTCTTAGGTTATTGCGTGTGCCTGGGGCGATGCTCAATAGCTTAGACCGGCGTCGCGAAATTACCGAGGCACTAAGACTCCGGGATGAAGAACGCGTGCGTAACGCGGTGAATAAGCATATGGAGTCGGCGCGCGAGTATTACCAAGCTAGCGTCGCGAATGATGCCGGTGAATGATTGCGTCAATTAACTGAAAACTAGCTAATTAGAACAATATTGTTGACTATATGAGCGTGGTGACTATAATATGGGATATCCTTTCCATAATGCGGGTGATTCTGATGGAGAATAACAACGTGTCTGCAAAAGTGCCAGATGGCGCGCAGGCCGTCACACGGGCCTTCAGCATTCTTGAGCTGGTTTTGTTCGAGGAGTCGCCTGTAAAACTGACGGACATAACAGAAAAACTTAATCTTCATCGAAACACGACGTATCGGTTGGTGAGGACACTAATGGCAATGGGATATCTAGAAGTTCTAGATGGAGGTTATGTCGCCGGTCCAAAGACAATTGCTATTGGGCGTGCCCCAGGGCCAAAAAATCTGCTATTGCGCAAATGTGAACCTCATCTTAAGGGGTTGTGCACGGTACTGGGCGAGGTTACCAATTTGGGAATACTCAATGGCGATGAAGTCTTGTATCTCGGACGGTGGGAGGACGTTCACGCTAATCCAGGCATCTATGTGCGGATTGGGCAGCAAGCCCCGCTGTACGCGTCTGCTCTGGGGAAGGTGCTATTGGCAAGCCTTAGTGACGATGAGCGCCAATCCTATTATCGGCGTTGCAACTGGACTCAATATACGCCGCATACGGTCGCATCGCCTGCGCAGTTGGAAGATGCATTGCAAGAAGTACATCGTCGTGGATTTGCCGAGGATCGGGAAGAGCTCGTTCCTGAAATCCACTGTATCGCGGTACCGCTTCGGGTACGAGGGTTAACGATCGCTGCCATCAGCGTGGCTTTTCCGGCGTCTCGGTTTGAGGATTCGAGGAAGCTTGAGTATGTGTCTTTGCTAGCCGACACAGCTGACGCGATCTCCGCAGATCTAGATCTGGCACAAGCTCACGGGACTACCCAACCCTTGTTTCGATAGGATATTGCGATAGCGCGGCGGGCCGATGCGTACTCTACGCATCACAGAGGGAGGTTATGAGGTTTATGAAGTTCAAGCTGGCAGCGTTACTGGCGATGATTTTGCCGTTGATATTGGTTTTGACGGGCGGTACAAGCCTCGCCAAGACCAAACCTGCGGTGACGACGCAATCCTCCGGCCCATTGGTTCTTTGGGTGGATGCGCCGCGCGTTTCTGCGGTTAAGGCGTTTGAAAAAGCCTACCCGAACATTAAGGTTAAGATGAACATTATCAACGACAACATTGGCAATGATGCGCTGGAAGGGAAGTTTCAGCTCTTTAACGAGGCTGGAAGCGGTTGGCCCGATGCGATATTCACGGTGACCAATAGCGATATTTCCTGGATGACCAGTACAAAGATTCACTACGCGGCTAACCTGACCAATCTTGTGCCCAAAAAGATACTAAACGGGTATGCTCCAGCGGCGAATGCCGCATGCCATATTGATGGCAAGGTGATGTGCCTGCGCAATGATGATGCGGCAGATGTTTTATGGTATAACGCCAAACTGTTCAAAGAATGGGGTTATAAGGTGCCAAAAACGTGGCCGCAATACGAAGCCCTAGGACTGAAAATTGCCAAGCAGCATCCGGGGTATTATGTTGGGTTGATCGGCGATGATTACACGTTCGACCGGTATTTCTGGGGCAGTGGCTGTCCGGCCAATTCTTTGGTTGGGCCTAACACCGTCAAGATTGACCTGCAGAGCCCCAATTGCACGCGCATGGTTAACCTGTTGGACACGCTCTTGAAGGCGAAGGTGCTGTCAACCGCTGGACTTTTTAGCACCGCGTCCAATGCGGTTGGAAAGAAACTCGTCATGACACCCGGTGCCACTTGGTATGGAGAATTTGAATTTAACGGCCCCTGGAAGGTTCCAGCCGGCGAAATTAGTGCCAGCTCACCGCTGGTATGGCCGGGATTTCCATACACAGGTGATGAAGGCGGCGGGATGTGGGTGATGTCGTCGCATATTAGTGGAACGCTGCGTCAGGATGCCCTGAAATTCATTGAGTTTGTTGCAACCAATCCGAAAAATCAGGTGAATCTTGTGCCTACGTTTCCCGCCTATGGTCCGGACGAGCAGGGATGGCTACAAAAGAATGTGGTAGATTCCCACTACTTCGTAGACCCGCAACAAATCGTCAAAGCCTTCAAACAGGCGGTCAAGATGGTTTGGACGGGACATCCCTATACGGAATTCGATCCAGACGGCATTTGGGACACTACCGTTGTGCCGGCTTTGGAGCAAGGAAAGAATCTAAAGCAGGTTTGGCCAACGTATCAGCGAGAGTTAGTCGATTACGCTCAACTATATGGTTACAGCGTCAAACAGTAATTACCGGCAGTGAATGGGGGGATGGCGGCGCTAATCCGTCGCCATCCCGTCTCTTTGATATGCACGAGTGGGGTCGATCAAGCACGGAGGAGGATTTGGTATGGCTGCATCCGTAATAGCCGGGAGCCCCCGGGTGCCTAAAAGGAAGCGTGCTCTCACGCACTCGGCGCCTGCGGTGGTGTTAGTGGGGCCCTTTCTTCTTGTTCTGGTGGTGGCAGGTGCGCTGCCCGCGGTCTATGCATTGGTAGAGAGTCTCATTTCATCGACGACCGGTGGATTTGCCGGACTTTCCAATTATCTGACGGTGATTACCAATTTTCGCTTTTTGCCTTCGTTTGGGGATGTCGGACTTTTGCTGTTGGTTTGGCTGCCGATCATGGTGGTGGGCGTTGTGGGATTAGCGCTCTTAGTGGATGCCTCACGGGGTCGTTTTGGCAAGACCATGCTGTTTGTTTATTATATTCCTGCCGCCTTGGCGGGGATTACGAATTTTATGTTGTGGTTGCTAATCCTTGATCCGAATGTGAGTCCGATCGCATTTTTCTGGAAGGCATTAGGTCAAACGAGTATTGACGGTCTACTATCGTCACCGATCAATGTTATTTGGATTTTAGCGGCGATGCTTTTTTACGAAGGATCGGGTTCGTGGCTTTTGATTGTTCTCGGCGGATTGCACAGTATTTCCGACGAGGTAATCGAGGCGGCCGAGATTGATGGATGCAATCAGTGGAGGTTAGCGTGGCGCATTAAATTGCCAATGATCGCGCCCTGGATCGGTTATTTAGTCCTCATGAACTTTGCCTACGGGTTTCAAATATTCCTCGAACCCCAGTTATTGGCCGCCGCCGCGCAAGGGATCTTGTCTCCACAGTGGTCTCCCAATCAGTTGAGCTACACCTATGCCTACTCGGTGGGAAACACGGGAGCGGCCGCGGCCCTGTCTGTGATTTTGCTGATCATCACCTTGGGACTCGGGGTTCTTATTGTGACCAAGACGGGTCTGCTGGAGCGATCGTAACCGAAAAAGGGAGGAGATTACCTTGAATTCAGAGACAACACTTGAGACGGTAACCGCCTCGACGGTGAAGCCGATGCCAACGACGAAGGGCATGCGGCATGCGACGGCCGGAACGGTTGTTCGGGTCGCAGTGATGGTGTTGATTGGGATTATGTTGATGTATCCCCTTGCGGGGTTATTGCTGGCACCGACCCGCACCGAAAGCAGCATGATGCATGGGGGACTTGCCATCGGAACGTGGGCCAATGTCCAATATGCTTGGCGACAGATTATGGGGTTTGACAGCGGCATCTTTGTGGTGTGGATGAAAAATACCGTGGTGATGGTGGTTGGCGGAGCAATCTTGGCGATCATTCTTTCGGTTCCGAGTGGATACGCCATGGCTCGATTACAGTTCCGCGGCCGCTCCTGGCTAATCTTCGCGACTTTATTGTTTATGGTTATGCCGAATACGGTTTTGGTGATTCCTCTGTTTCTTGAGGTAGCGACGGTTCATATGCTGGACTCGTTTTGGCCCATTATTGTGATTTACGGATTCTATCCTTTTGGCGTGTACCTCGCGTTTATTCATTTTAAAACGGCCTTGCCGATGGAATTGGTGGAGGCAGGCCGCATGGACGGGCTTTCAGAAATAGGCATCTTCTTTCGCGTGGCTGTGCCATTAGCCCGGCAGGCGGTAGCCTTGGTCGGCTTTTTTGGATTTGTTGCGGGATGGACTAATTTCTTTTTGCCGTATGTGTTGTTGCCGCAGACGCAAAGTTCGCCTGTGGCGGTAGGGCTATTACAAATGATTTCTTCGAGTCAACTAGTGAATCCGGAACTCGGGCTCAACGTGCAGCTCTACATGCCCGAGTTGGCGTTGGCTGCAATTGTGGCCATGATACCGGTCATGGTGATTTTCATTGCCGCTCAGCGATATCTCCAGCGTGGCGCGATGATGGGCGCGGTTAAAGGCTGAGAACCAGGTGAAAGGGTGCGAGCATGGAACGTTATGGAGCGGTGATTCAGCTACGACCGGAAAAGGTGGACGAATATATCGAGTTGCATCAGGCGGTGTGGCCGCAGGTAAAGGCTCGGATGACGGCCGCAAACATTCGCAACTACACCATTTTTTATCACGACGGGTGGCTGTTCAACTATTTCGAGTACACGGGGAATGATTATGCCGGCGATATGGCGGGTATCGCGTCCGACCCAAAGACGCAGGAATGGTGGGCGGTGACCATGCCCTGTCAACTTCCCGTAAAAAGTCGTCAACCAGGGGAGTGGTGGGCGACAATGAAAGAGGTCTATCACCAGGACTAGGATGAGACAACGAACGAAGGAGACACGATCAGCCATGCGAATTGCGGATAAAGTATGTGTGATTACAGGAGGTTCCTCGGGCATCGGCGAAGCCTGCGCCAAGATTTTCGCCCGAGAAGGGGGGAAAATTGCGGTCGTAGATGTGGATGAGATGAATGGCGAGCGGGTAGTTGGCGACATTAGACAAGACGGAGCCGAGGCGATGTTCGTCAAGGCCGATGTCGCGGACGAGAGGCAATCGCGCCAGTGTTTGGAGACCGTGGTGCAAAGTTTTGGACGGATTGATGTGCTGGTCAACAATGCGGGAGTTAGCGCAGTAGGCGACGTCGCGCAATGTGCACCTGAGGACTGGGATCGCGTGATGCGGGTGAATGTGCGCGGCGTCTATCTCATGAGTCATTTTGTGGTGCCGATCATGCGGGATCAGGGTCAGGGGACGATTATTCAAATGTCGTCGACGATTGCCCTGGTGGGTTTGCAAAGCCGTGCCGCGTATGCGGCCAGTAAAGGAGCGGTATTGGCCCTGACCCGCGCCATGGCGGCGGATCACTCCCATGAAAATATTCGAGTGGCCGCTGTCTTGCCAGGCACCGTCTATACCCCCTTTGTGCAAGGATATCTCGAACGCAGCTATGCCGATGACATGGAACAGGCCATCAGTAACTTGAAGAAACGGCAGCTCAATAATGAACTGATGACGCCGGACGACGTGGCCTACGCCGCATTATATTTGGCATCCGATGAGGCGCGCTTTGCGTTGGGGACGGCGCTCATTATTGATGGAGGGGTGTCGACCGCCAAAGTCTTTTAATCGGTTGGATCGGAATCAAGCGCCGGAAGAGGTTTGTACGGGTTCCCTGGAACGGTGAATTGGGTAAAAAGCCCAATCGCTGTAGCGGGTTGAGCGTGTCACGCAATCCTGTCCTGCAGGAACCTGGCTGAGGTTAGGGTAAGTTTCAAAACTAGGAAAATTTAGTAGTCGCGTTGCGCCAAGAAATGGTTGCTTATATCGGCGACTGATCTTTTGATGTTGCGTGACCATGGGGGACGAGCGAAATGAGCCAGGCGATCCGATTGTTGCGTTGGAAAACCGATACCGGTGTGGTGAGTTTGGGGATAGGCCGAGGTGATCGGATTATCCCAGTCGATCTGATGGTTCCCGAGACCCGCATAGCATCGGTTGCTATGCTGCAGCAGTATTGCCATGCCCGTGGACAGACATTGAGCGAATGGGCCCAAGAGGCTTTGGATGGATCGATCGAGTCGGTGAATATCCGACCCGATCAGTATGTCATCCCGCTGGAACTGGATGAGCTGTGGGCCAGCGGGGTCACTTATGCGATGAGCCGGGATGCCCGGGAAGCCGAAACCACCAGTGCCCAGAGTATTTATGCCCGCGTCTACGAGGCCGCACGGCCTGAACTCTTTTTTAAAGCTCCGGGCTCGCGGGTTGTGGGCCCGGAAGACTTTGTTGGATTGCGAGAAGACGCGACGTGCCATGTCCCGGAGCCGGAACTGACCGTGATCCTTGACCATCGGGGCGACATTTTGGGCTACACCGTGGGAAATGATATGACAGCCCGCGATTTAGAGGGTGAAAACCCGTTGTATCTGCCGCAGACCAAGACGTATCACCATAGTGCAGCCATTGGACCGGCCATCGTCCTCGCAGACACCGTGGATCCGTACGATCTCACAATTGCGATGGAGATCCGACGGCGCGGCCAGCCGGTGTTCGAGGGGGTCACATCGACAACGCAGATGCGGCGGCGCATTGACGACTTGGTATCATATTTGCGCAGGGCCTGGCCCCTAGCTCCGTGGACCGGGTTGATGACGGGAACCGGCATTGTTCCACCCGACGAATTCGGGCTTGAGGCTGGCGACGAGATTACGATCACAATTTCCGAAATTGGCACCTTACGCAATACTGCTCGCATCATTGACAGCTCAGTCTTGACGACGGGGTAACTGCATGGCCTAGGAGACGGCCTTTGGGTCGATTTTTGCGATGCCAGATCGCTTTGGCGGTTGGCAGGAGCGGATAGCCATTGCAATTGGATGCGAAGCGTCGCATCCAGGAACGGGTTCGTGATCGCCTGCTCCACGTCGCCGGGATCGGCGGCGTGCAGCGCTGGGCCGTACAGGTCAGGAGGACCCGGTGTGAAAACCTGGTCGCGGGGATATCGCCAATTGCCGTGGCTCTTTGGTATGAGGAGGTTCGGCAGAACCCTGGGTAAGGTGCTGTCTCTGGCATCACCTTGGCGTGCCCTGAAACAGAGTGGCCCCAGGTTGTGACGATTTTGAGAATGCGCTCTCCGACCAATGAACCCGCATGACAGGTTCCTATACGCCATCGCTGTTCGCCTCATTCTGGTACGATATTCCTCCCTATGGATAAGGATTAGCTGCTTTTCCCTTGGGAACCCCACTGTCTGTTTGGGGTGGCATCGGACGAAGGACTATAATAATTAAATAAGAGAAGGTGATTGCACTGCACGAGGATATCCTTCCTGCGGGCACGGCCAAGAGGCGCTCATCTTGGGGCAATGGCCCGCCATGCGCCAATTCTATATGACGGGCGGCACCGCCCTTCCGTTACATCTGGGACACCGGCAGTCGCGGGACTTGGCTTTCTTTACTCGCAATTCGCTCGGAACACTCCCTCCGCTGACCCGGATCGACGACATCTTGTCCCGCTTTGAGAAGGTGGAATGGGAGTTGAACACGCCCGAACAAATTCAATGGCGGCTCGACGCGGTGTCCGTGAAGCTTTTGGTGTATCTATTTCCTCACCAATTTGGTTATCAGACGTGGCAGGGGTTAGCCGTGGCGGATGATCGTGGCAAACGGCCCTGGTGGCAGGTCGATTACTCGCAGGGCGAATTCATCGATGATTCACGCCATCATGGAAATTTGCGGTGAAGAAAAATAACAGCCCGATACGAATCCCAATCCGCTAGGCCAGTGAGCCCGAGATTGGTCGCCCGAGGCAATAACGACAGGCATTGCGGTTTACACAAATTTCGTGTGTGGGTGGCTCCGTATAGTCTGGTAGTAGCGGCCCGGGGGTGTTACGGCGCACTTGCCAACTTTGACACGCGGGCATCTGCGGCGATGAGATTGAACTCGGGTTCGTATCGACCTTGGGCCCACTGACGGTACTCGGCATGCTCGGGATGACTCGGATCTTCCCAAGCGCGAAGGAATTCGTAATAGCCGTGTAGCCCGCCCACGTCTTCGGGTGGGCAGGCACCCGATCCGGAAATGACCCGCGGCCGTTTGATGGAGGCGGAGGACAGGTCAACTACCGTAAGGGTATGCTGCCAGTTGTCTCCAAAGTCATAGAGGTAGCTAAAAGTGTCATGAGCGGTCAGGTGCATTTCAAGCAGCGTATGACGAGACGCATCCCATTGAGTGGTTGAGGGCACAAAGTCATCGTCCGGCATGCTTATCGTCCACGGTCCTACCTTAAATTCAAAGAGATGTTCATCAGCCCAGCCCATCGCAGCTTGTATCACATCATGCAATTGCAGAAAGGTTAGGTTTGCGGGAATCTCAACACGGCGCATTACAGACGGGTTGGATCGGTCTAGTTCGATTGCAAGTGTTAGAGTCGTCGACATGATATCCGAATCATCTCCTGACCCTATTGTGCCACAATTCTGCTCAGTATTCTCACTTGAGCCGAGATGGGGTTGTGACAGCGCGAATTTGTCAAAGTCGTGTCAAAGCCGCGTTGATAGTAGCTTTGGCGTGCCACGTTGTCATTTCGCATCTGTTTTCGTCGGAGAAGGGTTGAACGCTTCCTGAGCACTCATTGCCATCTCTTTTATATCAGCAGTTACCACTCCACCACCTGGATAAGCGAAGTAGGTTTTTTTGGCCTATAGACTTGCCCAATGGAATAAAATACCGGATAATAAACAAGCAAATGCTTGCTTTGGTAATTTCTCGGAAATTAGGACATCAATCTGTGGACGAGAGTCTCTAGGTCAAAAGTGATATTTAGGGAGGACTGGAATGAGTCACGAGAATCTGTTTCGATTTGAGCAAGTGATCCGATCCAAGCAATTGGGCGGCCGCCACTTTGACTGGGTTCAATGGGATCTGCTGCAGCGCAATGCGCGACTATATGCAACACGAGAGGCGTTTGTCGACAGCTTTTACGGAATTGAACCCGCACAACGACGCCGCCGCACCTGGGCGCAGGCATTTCATGATGTGAATGCCGTCATTTTGCACCTGCTGGATCGGGGCGTCCCCCGTCGTTCCGTTTTAGTGTCACATTTGCCGAATTGCTTCGAAAGCGCGTATTTAGACATGGTGACATCTAAACTGACTATGATGCATGCTGGCCTCAATGTAGACTTGGGGCGTAGCGAAACCATTGCCGCCATTAAACAGCTAAACCCAACGGTCGCTGTGATTGTATCCGAGTGGCATGGCCGCAACTTTCTTCAGTGGTATCGCGAGGCACGTGATGAGCTGCGCGACTTGCGCATCGTGGTGGTACCCCAGGCAGGCGAAGCAATACCCGAAGATGTGGAATCATTTGTCGACTATTTGGACCAGGATATTTTCGGAGTGTATTCAGAAGAGGATTTAGGGTACTTGAAAACCGATCCGTTAGCTGTCCACGAGTTGTTGCCGACGGGCGGAACAACCGGGGTCCCTAAGATCTCCCAGCATTCAACCATGGATTGGTTTCATGTGCACAGCGTGACCTTAGCTGAGCGAGCGGGCCACACGGTGTATGATACACGATTGTTATTCGGGCCCTTGAGCGGCGGTTCGGGACGCCTGTGGGGAGTGCACACCTCATTATATTCCGCAGGCCGTTCGTTTTATTTGACCGAGTTTGACGAGCAGGTGGTCTTGGATGTCACCAGTCAGGAGAAGGTGACCATCTGGGTGTGGAATCCGGCATTGATCACCCGTGTGGTGACACACGCGAAATTCGCGCAGGCTGATCTCAAGACGCTGCGGCTGGTGTGCTACTCCGGGGCTCCCCTGCCTGGCGAAATCATCGATCGGCTACTGCAATTGGGCGTGCCGGCCTTCAATGTCTATGGCACGTCTGAAGTGGGGGCTTGTATGGCCCCGATTTTACCGGGAATTAGCCGCCAACACCTTTTGGATGCGGCAGGCATACCTTTAGAAGGATTTGATGCACCGGTCATAGACGCGCAAGGCCACCGACTAGGTCCCGGCGAGGTGGGCGAAATTCTTATTTGGAATATCCACTATGGCTATTGGGGCAATCTAGCGGAAAGCCAGCGCACATTTCACGAATCCACGGATGATCCCTGGCCTGGCTATCATTATACCGGTGACTTAGGGGTGTACGACCAAGACGGATATTTACGCGTTGTCGGGCGAAAAAAAGATATGATTTTACGCGGAGCCCAAAACATCTTCCCCAAAGAGATTGAGGACTTGTTAAGCGCGCATCCTCAAGTGCGCGACATTGCGGTGGTCGGCATGCCTGACCCGATACTTGGTGAGCGGGTGTGTGCCTTTGTTGTACCTCAGTCGGAATCGGGGCCAACCGTGGAAGATTTCCAGCAATATCTATCGGAGCGTGCAGTAGCGAAATACAAGTGGCCAGAGCGGGTCGAATGGCTCGAAGCCATGCCTTTAGGGCCGGGTGGGAAGATTCAAAAAATCAAGTTGCGTGAACTTATTCAGGCGAAACTCGGCGAAGAATCGGAACAGTTTATGGCCGATTAGTGCCCGGTCGTGGAAAACCTTGAATTTTGGGCCGAGTGTGAACTCGGCCTTTTACGGTGACATCGGCCAGACAATCCCAATACCTGGGATCACGCAACCACTGCCTTTCGTCTACACTCAGATTGATAGCTTCCCACAGCAGACGATCACCATGGATGTCCTATCCTCGGACAATGTAAAAGTGGACCTGGGGAACGCTAGCTTCGCTATGATAGAATTACAGGTATTGTAGTAGTGGCGAATCGTTTTCGCGAGACGCTAAACCACCACAAGGCAACTTGCATCGAGAGCAACGACCAAACTCAAGGCCGGACTTTTACCTTTAAATGTTTCAGTCGATGAATGGATGATAGCATCAAGGCCATCTTTGGCCGGGTATGCGGTTCGGATGAGCTTTGGCGCGATGGATTCAATAAGCGGCGATGGCTGATGCAATCCCGCTATCCTTTAGGGAATTGCGCGTTAACGGGTTTGGAATCGGGAATGGATTGCTCAGCCTAAATGGGAGCGCGGGCGTTGACCCTAATGTGAGCGACGTGTTGACACCATACATATTGCGCTCACCGTGGTTAAGGTCTTCGCCGAAGGAGGGGAACCGGTGCCGCCAAAGGCCTTGCGCCTTGACAACGTGACGAAACGATATGGACCCATGACCGCTGTCGACCATCTGACATTGACGGTGCCCTCTGGCATTGTGTTTGGCCTGCTGGGACCTAATGGGGCAGGCAAAACCACTACGCTTGAAATGATTGAGGGATTGCGCAAGCCGGACGAGGGACATGTGTGGTGGGGCGATCTTGATGTGGTGGCCCACCCCGACCGGGCTCGTCTGCGGTTTGGCGTTCAGTTGCAAACCAGCGCATTTTTCGAGCTGTTGACGGTAAAAGAAACTCTGGAACTATTTCATAGCTTCTATCGCACGCGTTTAGCCGTGCCCGATTTGATTGCCCGCTTGGACTTAACGGAAAAGCAAAATGCGCGAGTGGAAGGATTGTCCGGGGGTCAGCGGCAGCGTTTGGCGTTAGCGATGGCGCTGGTCAATGACCCCGAAGTGGTTTTTTAGACGAGCCCTCAGCCGGGCTCGATCCGCAAGCGCGCCGCAATTTGTGGGACGTAATTGTCGGATTAAAGGCCGAAGGACGGACAGTCGGTACATATTCGGTCATGGACGTGTCGTTAGTACTAGTGTTGTGGGTCATTCTTTTTGCCGTCCAGGGTTTGACCAATCGGGTGTGGCGTAAACCTTGTCTTTTAGGCCGTTTGCCACAGAGAAGTCCTAGCC